>CAVSHN010000008.1:0-648902 GCA_963727755.1 uncultured Chloroflexia bacterium | reverse complement strand
AACTGTCCTTTGCTTTTGCTACTTCGTACTTTCTTCGTATTGTAGCACAGAACTGACGAGTGAGGTAGTATCCTGGCAATTTATTGAGTGATAGGTGTGATAGAGTGTAATATGGCATTCTTCGTCAATATGGTTGGAACAGGCGATTTAAGCGCCATTTCTGGATAAGATTGACATTTCATCATGCTTGTGCTATGCTTTTCATGAAGTAGCAATGAAGGGCAGGCGATTTTCTCGGCAGGTGCGGTTCTCGAAAGCTGTCATATGGGGAGCAGGAAGGTGCCCGTGTGAGGAAATCGAAGATCTTATCTTATGGCAAAAGAGCAACAAAAAGAGAACGATAAGAAGTACGACAATATGATGAGTGCTCTCATCGGTCGGAATCCGCAAGCATTTTTGGACTTCTTGTATCCAGGAAGTCGTTTTGTGAAGCATCACCGCAATAAACTGAGCGATACGCAGCGACAGCCAGATGCGGTGATCGAAGCAGTCCAGATCCAGACCGGGAAGCTCTTCCTGGCCCAACCGGAAATTCAGACGGAGCCCGATAACGAAATGGCAGAGCGTCTGGCACTCTATCAGGTCTTGCTGCGGTGGGATTATAAAAAGCGGTATAAGATGTGGCTTCCGGTGTCATCCTCGGTGTTGCATCTGACCAAGGCCCATAAGGACTTGCAGGTTCCGCTGCATTGGACCGCTCCTAGAGGGGTGAAGGGAGAGCAAGCGGCTCTCGATTTCTATTTTGAAAGCGTAGAAATGCGAGAGAAGATGCCGGAGGAGATTCTGCGTCTCGGTCATCTGGAACTGCTCCCGTTGTTGCCAGCCACACAAGGAGGGGCAAGCCACGAGATCATTGAGATGATGATGGAACGGCTACTAGATTCGGATGACCCAGGATTAGCCTATTACGGCTATACGATGGCTGGGTTGATCTTGAAAGGGCAATCAGAAGAGATCGCATGGCTCGAAAAGGAGATATAAGATGTTAGACGAAAAATTCAGTGCTTCACCCGTTTATCAGTGGACCATCGAGAAAGGCATCGCGATCGGCGAAGAAAGAGGCAAAGCGGAAGGCATTGCGGAAGGCATTGCTATCGGCGCAGAAAGAGGCAAAGCAGAAGGCAAAGCAGAAGGCAGAGCGGAAGCCCAAATCTTGGTGCAAGCCCAAATCTTGCAAGCCCAAATCTTGGTGCAAGCCCGACGCAAAGTGATGGCGAAGGTCCTTGAACGTTTTCCTTCACTCGCTCTTCTGGCAAATGACGTTCTGGCTATGATCGACAATGCGGACCTCCTGTTCGATCTTGGCATGAGTCTCGCCCAAGCTCAGAGCACAGAGGAGGCAGAGCAAATCCTGCTTAAGGCTCAGTCCTAGGGAAGTAGGAAAGAAGATCATGGCTCAATCGACTCCAGTGAGGTCTCATTTAACTGTCCTTTGCTTTTGCTACTTCGTACTTTCTTCGTATTGTAGCACAGAACTGACGCGTGAGGTTGTATCCTGGCAATTTATTGAGTGATAGGTGTGATAGAGTGTAATATGGCATTCTTCGTCAATATGGTTGGAACAGGCGATTTAAGCGCCATTTCTGGATAAGATTGACATTTCATCATGTTTGTGCTATGCTTCTCATGAAGTAGCAATGAAGGGCAGGCGATTTTCTCGGCAGGTGCGGTTCTCGAAAGCTGTCATATGGGGAGCAGGAATGTGCTCGTGTGAGAAAATCGAAGATCTTATCTGATGGCAAAAGAGCAACAAAAAGAGAACGATAAGAAGTACGACAATATGATGAGTGCGCTCATCGGTCGGAATCCGCAAGCATTTTTGGACTTCTTGTATCCAGGAAGTCGTTTTGTGAAGCATCACCGCAATAAACTGAGCGATACGCAGCGACAGCCAGATGCGGTGATCGAAGCAGTCCAGATCCAGACCGGGAAGCTCTTCCTGGCCCAACCGGAAATTCAGACGGAGCCCGATAACGAAATGGCAGAGCGTCTGGCACTCTATCAGGTCTTGCTGCGGTGGGATTATAAGATGTGGCTTCCGGTGTCATCCTCGGTGTTGCATCTGACCAAGGCCCATAAGGACTTGCAGGTTCCGCTGCATTGGACCGCTCCTAGAGGGGTGAAGGGAGAGCAAGCGGCTCTCGATTTCTATTTTGAAAGCGTAGAAATGCGAGAGAAGATGCCGGAGGAGATTCTGCGTCTGGGTCATCTGGAACTGCTCCCGTTGTTGCCAGCCACACAAGGAGGGGCAAGTCACGAGATCATTGAGATGATGATGGAACGGCTACTAGATTCGGATGACCCAGGATTAGCCTATTACGGCTATACGATGGCTGGGTTGATCTTGAAAGGGCAATCAGAAGAGATCGCATGGCTCGAAAGGAGATATAAGATGTTAGACGAAAAATTCAGTGCTTCACCCGTTTATCAGTGGACCATCGAGAAAGGCATCGCGATCGGCGAAGAAAGAGGCAAAGCGATCGGCGCAGAAAGAGGCAAAGCGGAAGGCATTGCGGAAGGTATTGCTATCGGCGCAGAAAGAGGCAAAGCAGAAGGCAAAGCGGAAGCCCAAATCTTGGTGCAAGCCCAAATCTTGGTGCAAGCCAGACGCAAAGTGATGGCGAAGGTCCTTGAACGTTTTCCTTCACTCGCTCTTCTGGCAAATGACGTTCTGGCAATGATCGACAATGCGGACCTCCTGTTCGACCTTGGCATGAGTCTCGCCCAAGCTCAGAGCACAGAGGAGGCAGAGCAAATCCTGCTTAAGGCTCAGTCCTAGGGAAGTAGGAAAGAAGATCATGGCTCAATCGACTCCAGTGAGGTCTCATGATCTCCATGATCACATGGATTCTCAGACCGATCCTCTTTGCTGAAGAAGCATAACTTGAGTTTAGGTCTCACGATGTATTTGCTCTGGCACGTCGTGGTGAGACGTATAGAGAGATGGGTGAAAGGAACAAGGCCTTGGCAGACTTTGATCGAGCGATTGTACTCAATCCTAAGAATGCCTGGGCCATCGAAAAGCGCCAACAGGTATATCAAGCGATGGAGAAAGACGACGAGACCTTGGCAGACGCCGCATGATGGCCCCTCACGTTTGCAAATCTCCTCTTATTTCTTTCGCTCTAATATGATGATCGGTATCTGGCGGCTGGTCTTCTGCTGATAATCGGCAAACCATGGCAGACGCTCTAAGACGTGAGCATATAAGCGCTCACGCTCCTGTCCCTGAGCCACGCTGGCTTGCGCTTGAAAACGTTCGTTGCCTATCTCGACTGTGACGGTGGGGTTGGCAATCAGATTGTGATACCAGTCAGGATTGGTAGGCGCACCAGCTTTGGATGCAAGGATGATTATGCGGTCACCATCGGTAGCGCATGCCAAAGGATTGATGCGGGGCAGACCACTCTTTGCCCCAGTGGTAGTTAAGAGTAGCAAAGGGATATTGGCGAATTGACCGCCGACTTTGCCGCTATTAGCACGAAACTCTGTGATTACTGTCTGATTAAAAACGTTCATGAAATCCTCCTAATGGGCAAGTCGCAGTCGCTGATCGAACTACGGCTTCGCCCAACTATACTGGCGTTTATATACTGAAAGCAGATTCTTCATTTTCATCTTACCACAGGCCACATAGGAATGGATGGAGCCCCTGGCTCTCAAGCCGCGAAAGTGACTGGCAAGTGCTTAAAACCGAATAGGATACGTCCCTCGAAGAGTTCAAGTGGCTGGTCGTGGACGACCTGTAGGTTCGGTAGCTGTTCGACTATCATAGGAAGCGCGATAGAGGTTTCAAGGCGTGAAAGCGGCGCTCCAATACAGAAGTGGATACCATGCCCGAATGCAAGATGGCGATTTGGGGTGCGCATGATATCAAAGCGTTCTGGATCGGAGAATTGCCGCTCGTCGCGATTAGCTGATGCTAGCCAAGCAAAAACTTGCGAATTTGCTGGTATCGTCGTCCCTTCAATTGTTACGTCAGCCAGCGTTGTACGTAGAAGTCGCCAGACAGGTGATGCGTAGCGTAATACCTCTTCGATCGCTCCCTGCATCAGTTCGGGCTGTTCGCGTACCTGCGCCAGCGCATCGGGATGCTCGTCGAAACAACGGATGGCTTGGCTGAGCAGGTTCGTCGTGGTGACATGACCCGCTAATAACAGTAGGATACAGAAACTGATGGTGTCTTCCATACTCAGGTGTTCTCCATCGACCTCAGCGGCTAGCAATTCACTCATCATATCGTCTCGCGGCTGACGACGTCGGTCCTCTAGGATCGCCTCAAAGTAATCGGACATCTCATCGAAGACACGCTGCAATCGCTGTATCTCGGGATTGTTACGCTGTTCCTGCTCCGGCTTGAAGAACTCAGCATCACTGAGCTGGCGAGAGAGGAGTCCATCGGCCCATTGCTTGAATAAGGGACGATCGGTGGTTGGCACTCCTAGCATCTCTGCAACAACAATAGTTGGTAAGGGGTAAGCTATATCGGTGACAATATCCATATGGCCAGCAGAGCGCAGTTGGTCTAGTAATTCCTGCGTGATGTTTGTGATACGACCTGATAATTGCGATAGCGCATGAGGCGTGAATGAAGGGGAGACCAAGTTACGGTACTGGCGGTGCTGAGGCGGGTCCATCACGAGGATACTACGTCCTTGACGCCGTTTATTCCCATCATGAGCAGAGTCTTCAGATGGCGTGGTGTTGCGCGAGCGTGCAAAGCCTCCCTGCCTCCGTTCTGATGAGAAGAGATGATGGTCTGTTGTAACGGTATTGACGTCTGTATAACGAAATACATGCCAACATCCACTGCTTTCATCCAACCAGACAGGCTGTGTATCACGCATTTCGTTGAACCAATTATATAATCCCTCTACGTCTTGCAACGTTGAAAGCTGATGGAGCATGCTCACCTTCCTTTTCCAGAATTAGTCACCTGTTCTATTGGCCGAGTTATTTTGACTCGTTCGTAATAATTTGACTACGTAGTCAAATTATAGTATCTTTAAAATATGGGAGTCAAGCCGTAGGTCAGGAACTCCAATTGACAATTTGCTCTCACGCTGCGAAAGGAATTCGGACATGTCATTCTTAGCTAGGCTGAGTCTAGCCAACAGGAATCTTGTTGCCCTAGCAACAATTGCTATTCTCCTATTTGGTGGGTTGATTATCCCATCGCTCAAAGAAGAACTTTTCCCTTCAATTACTTATCCCACGCTCTCAGTGGTTACTCCATACCCTGGCGCATCTCCTTCTATTGTCGAACAAGATGTGACCGATCCTATTGAGCAGAGCATTCAAGGGATAGATGGATTACAAAATATTACGTCCTATTCGAATGAAGGTGCTTCAGTTATCACCGTTTCCTTCAATTATGGCACCGATCTGAAATCAGGCTCAACAAACTTTGTCCCAATCGATCAATCGCGTCCAGTCGAGTCTGCCCTCCGGTGTGACACCACAAGTACAGTTATTTAGTATCGCTGATATGCCCATCATCCAGCTAGCAGTTACCTCTGATGAGGATCAACAAACGTTAGCATCCCTGTTAAAGCATGATACTATTCCGTCACTTGAGCAAATTAATGGTGTGGGCAACGTTACCGTAACTGGTATTCACGATCAGATCGTGACGGTCACCCTGAACCTTGATAAGCTTGAGGCCGATGGCCTGACAGTCAGTCAGGTGCAGGGAGCCCTGCAAGCTAATAATATCTCACTACCAGCGGGTGATGTCTCGTCGAATGGACAAACGATTCCGATTAAAGTTGGGAATACACTCAACTCTCTAGATGATCTTAATAATATCGTCGTTGGTGTTCTTACAGGTCAGGCATCGGCGGTAAGCACAGCTAGAACAGGAATGGGTTTTGCTGGAACTAGCACTGGGTTTTCCAGAGGTACGACATTGGCTTCCACTTCCCCTATCAAACTCAGCGATGTTGCAACAGTACAGGAAAGCTTGTCTCCATCAACCTCACTCACACGTACCAATGGCAAACTTAGCTTGGGTATCTCAATCGTCAAAACATCAGATGGGAATACAGTCTCTATTTCGCAAGCGGTTCATGACCAGATCCCATCGCTGGAGAAAGATCTTGGTCATAATGCTCAGATTTCGGTTGTTTCTGATCAAGCTCCAACTGTTACCAAATCTATTCAAGATCTGACCCGCGAAGGATTGATCGGTGCAGGTTTTGCAATCGTCGTCATCTTATTTTTCCTCTTCTCTGTGCGTTCAACATTGGTCACTGCTATTTCTATTCCACTCTCAATTGTTATCGCGCTTATTGGACTCTATGTTGGCAATTATACGTTGAATCTTCTAACGCTGGGTGGATTAACGATTGCTGTTGGACGCGTAGTTGATGACTCAATTGTTGTGCTTGAAAATATCTTTCGTCATCTGCAAAGAGGTGAAGAAAAACGAATAGCGATTCCTGCGGCAGTGCGTGAAGTTGCTAGAGCTGTGACTGCCTCGACGCTGACAACCGTTGCCGTCTTCTTACCGATTGCCTTTACAGGAGGCCTCGTCGGGGAACTGTTTAGCTCGTTTTCAGTTGCAGTAAGTGTGGCTCTGGTAGCCTCGCTCTTGGTCTCTCTGACAATTATTCCTGTGCTGGCCTACTGGTTCCTGAAGTCGCCGGAATCAGGGGGGCAGCAGGTGCATCATGAAGAAAAGGAGACAGCACTTGAGCGTGGCTATGTAGCCTTGATGCTTTGGGTGACTGGCGAGTGGTGGCAGCGAATGGTGCTGATTGTATCAGCTGTAGCGATCCTGATCATCTCTTTCAGTCTCTCAAGTGTACTCCAAACTAACCTCTTCGGCTCGTCAGGGGGAAATACTTACGCAGTTACTCTGACCCTTCCTCCCGCAACTAGCTTGAATAAGGCCGATAGCGTTGCCAAACGAGTAGAGAATGTCATCGCCAATTTACCGGATGTTGCAACTTATCAGGTAACCATAGGATCAGGAGGCGCATTTGCTAGTCTAAGCGGAGGTGGCTCTAATACGGCAACTTTTTCTATTACCGCAAATGAAAATGCGGATCAGACGGCATTTCAAAACACGATTCAGAGTCGCCTTAATGCATTAAGTAACTTGGGGGGTACGCTTTCGGTCTCGACGGGCAAATCTGGTCCCAGTAATGCCACAGTTCAGATTAATGTCCAAGCTTCCGATAGTCAAGTTCTAAGCCAGACAGCGCAGCAGGTCAAGAATGCACTCTCTCATATAAGTGGATTGACTGATGTTACTAGTAATCTGACAGAGGCAACACCAGAATTTGATGTACTTGTCAATCCCCAGTTAGCCTTAAAGTATGGTATGACATCGGCACAGGTTGCACAACAAGTACGTTCGATCTATTCAGGTTCAATAGTTACAAAGATCGCGCTCAATGGGACAGAGCAAAATGTCGACCTCTTCATTGGCTCTCCGGGAACGACTGTCGATCAGATCAATAATCTGCTGATCCAGACGTCGTTTGGGAATGTCCCGGTCAGTAGTCTTGCGACCGTTGAGCAGACTAATGGTCCGACGCAGATTACCCATATTAATACTAACCGAACCGCGACGATTAGTGGGACGATCACAGATACCAATGTTGGGGCGGTAAATACAAATGTGCAACAACAAGTCAATGCTCTGAAATTACCGCATGGGGCATCCGTTTCGTTTGGTGGAGTGTCCTCAGACCTATCAAGTACCTTTCAGAATCTGGGTTTGGCGGTACTTGCAGCAATAGTGCTGGTGTACTGTATTATGGTTGCCACATTCCGTAGTCTGCTGCAACCAGTTATCCTGCTTGTCGCGATCCCATTTGCCTCTACAGGCTCAATTATTCTATTGCTGGTGACCCAAATTCCATTGGGCGCAGCAGCATTGATAGGGTTCTTGATGCTGGTAGGTATAGTTGTCACTAATGCCATCGTCCTGCTAGATCTAGTGCGGCAATATCGAGAAAAAGGTATGGATGCACGGAGAGCAGTTATTGAGGGAGGCAAGCATCGTTTACGCCCAATTTTGATGACGGCAACCGCTACAATTCTGGCTTTATTGCCAATGGCTCTCTTTGGTGGCTCGGGTGGCTTTATCTCACAGCCGCTCGCCGTTGTCGTCATTGGAGGTCTGACCACGTCCACTATACTCACGCTCTTGCTTGTGCCAACGCTCTATGTCATCGTCGAGGGCAGGAGCAGCAAGCGCATTGACAAGCAACCAACTGTCTCAATGCCACAGGTGCATAACGGAAAACCAGATTACCACCAACCACCCTTAAGGCCTTTGTCGGTCCCAACTCTGCGGCCTTTCTAGGCTGGAAAGAGAGATCTAATGGGGGTCAGAAAATGATCAAGTTGCTACGGTTTTTAAAACCGTATTGAGCATTACTCGCGCTTATTATTGTGCTTGCCTTTATACAAGCTATGACGAGCCTGTATCTACCAAATCTGATGGCAGATATTGTCGATCATGGGATTACCAAGGGCGATACTGGCTACATCTGGCGAACGGGCGGTATCATGCTGCTGGTGGCCTTGGGGGGGATCGTGGCCGCCATCGTCGGCGTTTTCTTCTCTTCCCGAGTTGCAACTGGCTTTGGTAAGATTGTTCGCGCCACGCTTTTTACCCATGTGGGACAATTTTCTCTCCATGAGTTTGATACGATGGGTACAGCTTCTCTGATTACACGTACTACTAATGATACTACACAGGTACAGCAAGTCCTGATTATGATACTCAATGTCATGATTACTGCTCCATTTACTATGATTGCTGGCATTATTCTGGCAGTCAATCAGGATGCAGGACTCTCCTGGATTCTAGTCGTGGGTATTCCCATTCTTGCTGTCGTCATCATTATCATGGCAAGCAAGGCCATCCCGATGTTTCGTGTTATGCAGGTCAAGCTAGATAGACTCAATCTCATTCTAGATGAGGGTCTGACCGGGGTACGCGTGGTGCGAGCATTTGATCGGCAGCGGTATGAGGAGCAGCGTTTCGATGGGGCAAATCTGGATTTGACCGACGTTGCTATCAGGGTGAATAGGCTTTTGGCATCGCTCATGCCAATTATGATGCTTTGCCTGAATTTTTCTAGCATTGCTATCCTCTGGTTTGGCGCTATTCGCATCGATAATGGAGATATGCAGGTAGGAGCGCTCATTGCCTTCTTGCAATATTCTATGTTGATTCTCTTCTCCTTGCTGATGGTCTCGATGATGTTTATTATGCTCCCCCGTGCCGAAGTTTCCGCGGCCAGAATCAATGAAGTGCTCGCGATGCAGCCTGAAATCAAAGATGCTGACCAAGTAATGCGGGCCGATCAGAAGAAAGGCTATGTAGAATTTCACAATGTGACCTTCAGCTATCCTGGCGCAGAAGAGCCAGCACTCACCAACATTTCCTTCATGGCTCAACCAGGTCAGGTTACAGCGATTATCGGTGGCACTGGCTCGGGCAAATCAACGCTGGTTAGCTTGATACCGCGCTTTTATGATATCGATAATGGTCAGATCCTAGTTGATGGCGTGGATGTACGCGAAATTGCGCAGGACGATTTGCGGGCGAAAATTGGTTTTGTGCCACAAAAGGCTGTCCTGTTCTCGGGAACAATCAGTGAGAACGTTCGCTATGGCAAAGAAGATGCTTCTGAAGAAGAAGTTAGGCACGCCGCTGAGGTTGCACAGGCCAGCGAATTCATTGCGGAAAAGATAGATGGGTTTAACACGGTCATTGCTCAGGGAGGGACGAACGTTTCGGGTGGTCAGAAGCAGCGTCTTTCTATTGCACGTGCTCTGGTCAGGAAACCAGAAATTTACGTGTTTGACGATAGTTTCTCTGCTCTGGACTTTAAAACTGATGCCAGATTGCGGTCTGCTCTGAAAAAGGAAACACGTGAATTGACGGTCCTTATCGTCTCCCAGCGTGTCAGCACAGTTATGGATGCGAACCAGATTATTGTTTTGGATGAAGGTCATATTGCAGGCATCGGTACCCATCGGGCATTGATGAAGACCTGTAAGGTCTATTATGAAATTGTTTCCTCACAGCTCTCGATGGAGGAAATCTCGGAGGGAATTGTATGAGTCAGGATCGTAAAGGACAGAGATCTGGCGGTAATATGGGTATGGGTGGCGGGCCTATGGGCAGAGGAGGAAATTGGGGCGCAATGGGTAGGCCTGTCGAGAAAGCTAAGGATTTTAAAGGTACATCTAAGCGGTTACTTGTCTACTTCTTGCCACAAAAATATCGTTTGGTGATCTTACTTGTAGCCGCGATTATTGGCACAATATTCAACATTATTGGTCCGAAGATTCTTGGGCTAGCAACTACCAAACTTTTCGAAGGTCTCTTGGCGAAATACCAAGCGTTGCTCAGACATCAGCCAAGCTCGGGCGTCGATTTTGGCTATATCGGGACGGTTCTGCTGATTCTACTTGGGCTCTACATTATTAGTGCCATTTTCATGTATATTCAGCAGTATGTGATGGCAGGTGTGGCGCAAGAAACAGTGTACCAACTGCGCAAAGAGGTAGATGAAAAGCTTTCACGTCTGCCTCTCAAGTTTTTTGACTCACGTCCGCATGGCGAAATTCTTAGCCGCGCCGTCAATGATATGGATAGCCTCAGCACCACTCTCCAGCAGAGCATCACACAGGTGATTACCTCAGCAATTACTCTGCTGGGTGTGATTGTGATGATGCTGACTATTAGTCCACTGCTGAGCTTGATTGTGCTGCTCACCCTGCCACTCAGTCTGATTGTCACGATAGGAGTTGCAAAACGTTCGCAAGAGTACTTCAGACAACAACAGCGTGCGTTGGGCGAACTCAATGGCCATGTTGAGGAGATGTATACGGGCCACAAGATCATTAAGGCATTTGGACGCGAAAAACAATCTATTGCTGAATTTATGGGGCGCAATGAGAAACTCTATGATGCTGGCTGGAAAGCGCAATTTGTTTCTAGTATGATTATGCCGCTGATGAGATTTATTGGCAACTTGGGCTATGTCTTTGTGGCTGTGGTTGGTGGCATACTTGTTACTCAGAGTGCGATTACCATTGGAGATGTGCAAGCGTTTATTCAATATGCCCAGCAGTTTACTCAGCCGATCATCCAACTGGCCAATTTTGCCAATGTGATTCAATCGGCTATGGCGTCGGCGGAGCGTATCTTTGAACTGCTCGATGAGCAGGAAGAGGTACCAGAGGCTGTTGATGCCAAAGTACTCGTGCATCCACAAGGTGCGGTCCAGTTCGAGCATGTCAAGTTTGGCTATAAAGAAGATGCCATCTTGATGGAGGATATGAGTATCGATGTTAAGCCGGGGCAGATGATCGCCATTGTTGGTCCGACTGGTGCTGGCAAGACGACCTTGGTCAATTTGCTGATGCGCTTCTATGAAGTCAATGGTGGTCGCATTCTGGTGGATGGTGTAGATATTACGCACATCAGACGTGGGGATCTGCGCCACACATTTGGTATGGTGCTCCAGGATACTTGGCTCTTCAATGGAACTATCCGTGAGAATATTGCTTATGGATGGGAGAATGCGACGGAGACAGATATTGTCCAGGCGGCTAAGGCGGCGTATGCACATCACTTTATTAGGACATTGCCAGAGAGTTATAATACTGTTCTAAATGAAGATGCGACCAATATCTCGCAGGGTCAGAAGCAGTTATTGACGATTGCTCGTGCGTTTCTGGCTGATCCAGGGATTTTGATCTTGGATGAAGCGACTAGTAGCGTTGATACGCGTACGGAAATGCTGATCCAGAAGGCAATGGCTGAGTTGATGAAAGGACGGACAAGCTTTGTGATTGCCCACCGACTCTCCACGATCCGCGACGCGGATCTGATTTTGGTAATGAACCATGGGACAATCATAGAGAAGGGGACTCATCAGGAATTGCTCGCTGGCAACGGCTTCTACGCCGATCTGTACAATAGCCAGTTTATGGGGAGAGAAAAGGGTGTAGGGGGCACGGAGGGTTTTTGCAATGGCTCACCCCACGGGAAAAGTGGGCACAAAGTATCGAAAGTGATACTGAGACCTCTACAAAGCGAGCAATGAGTTGCAAAGTAGACAATTCATTGCTATGATCTTGATATCAATTCTATCTCTTGAAATGCTTCTAAATGGTCACCGCCTATCTCGGGTGAATGGGTGCATACAATAATTTGACGTTCTCCAAGTTGCTGTTGCATTTTGCGTAATAAATTTCGTTGCCAGTCAATATGAAGAGATATTTCAGGCTCATCAATTAATACGATACTTCCAGCTTTTGTTAAAGCAGGAGAGGCTGCATATAGCATGCTAACAATTTGTTGCTCACCCGATGAAAGTGATTGTAAACCTGCGGTTTGGTTATTCTCAAAAACCAGTGCTACCCTTGCTCTACTTGTAGGGCTTTGTTGTGGTAAGATAGCTATCTTTTTTCCTTCGAGAAACTCATTGACTCCGTCAATGTATTTTTCAATAGGTGCGTATATCTTGCTTTGTATATCATTTTGTTCTCGTAGTGATTTCCTGTAGGCAGATAACACTCGTACAGCTGCAGGATTACCCAGAGGTCTTACAGTTGCAAGCATTTCTCCGATGCGTTTGTATACATCACTAGAAGGAGATTGCGAAGAGTGACTCGATAAAATTTCATTTTTTTCTAATTTATCTTGAAGATCATAAATTTCACTTACTATATTATTTATTGAGTCATTTGCATCTTCTACTGGAAAATTTGATAATATTGCTCGGTATGCTTCCACAAATGCTTCTGAGAGCATCTCCTGGCTGTTTCTGGCGACTTCATATGTGGCTTTTTCCACCACACGAGCAATTCTAGATGCAGTATCAGAAAGTGATGGATACTTTATATCAGGTATAAACTTCCCAAAAAGTTCACGCGCAAGCAAATTGAGTTTGTAGGGATCGATCCTTCTAGTATTGCTCGGTGTAAAGCTTCCTGTTGTAGAGATTGATGTACCTACATGTGAAGAGGCCCATGCTTCGATCATTGTACGAAATGCGGGAAAATAAGCAGGAGACTCCGTTTTTAACTCTTTTTTTATAGTTTCGCTGGTTTTATATTCCGTTGTCATATCATCTTCAGACTCATCTTCAAATAAGATAGATTGTCTAGGTGTATGTTCTATCTGATGAATTTGTTGATTGTTAAAAAGGAGACGAATGCGCAGGACTTCAGGAAGAGAGGTCTGATCTTGATATAACTCAATGGTGTTATTTTCGCTTGTAATAAGTTTGATATGCTTAAAATTCAAATGAAGGAAGCGATCGATAGAGCCATTCAGGATATTGGCTAGAATATGCAGCAAAGTAGTTTTGCCGCTACCATTTCTGCCATAGAGAACATTAATATCATCTCGTAAGTTCACTTTGAGGTCAAAGCGATTGTAGAGTCCATATGCTTCAACACTCTTCACTGCGAAGCGCATAAAATACTCCCTTCTTCAGAATAGTTTTTTCCTATTTTACCATTAACGGTCAAGGGGTAGATTACTAGTGGCGGTGTTTGAGAGAATGTCGTACTTTGGTCTAAAAGAGTTGACTTATCCACATAATCTTGTGGTTATCCACATATTTTAAGCATAATTGTGGATAAGTTAAAATGTTGGTAACATGAGGAATAACTACAGACATGGAGGAAGAAACGATGAGGAATCATGAATACCCTCTCTATTTTCAACCAACGTTGGCAATGCTGAGAGCGCCCTTGAGGTTTCTCTCGAACAAGTAACACTTTTAATTCACCAGCGATATCCTTTATGAGATTCCAAATAGGTAGAGTCACAGGAAGTAGTGGCGAAAGGTGAACCATGGCCAGAAGTGCCTTCTTTACCTGATAACCAATGCTCTCAGGCTACGTTACCCCAAAATATTCTTATCATTACCCACAAGTTTTTGGAATCGCCTGTAGAGGAGGATACCAAAGTAGAGGTCATGCCTTACTTCTCCAACGCAACTGGGCTTGCTACCATGGTTTGCAAAAACGTTGCAGCAGATATGGATAATGATAAGAAAATATTGAGAAGATACCAGTAATTGTCAAAATAAAAGAAGGAAGCGATATTTTCATGGGAATACCACGCCATGATGGCAATAAAAAAGGGAAATCAACGGAGAGTTTTGATGCATCATCTTCTAAGAGCAGTAGTCCTGATGCTGGCCGTTCTTCTTGCAGGTGCCTAGGACCTTGGTTCTATCAGAATGGAAAAGCAATTAGATCGTCAGGTGATAAATCTGTTGTTCCAGAGCTGATGAACATGCTTCGCGATCAGCTAGGTAATGGTGGCTGGACTTCAAGGTTTGATCCTATAATTAAGGCAATTATATCATTAGGTGATAAAAAAGTCATTCCTGAGTTGATGGATATGCTTCATAATGAGCAAATCTCTAATTTCGCAAAAAAGCGTATAGTTAAAGCTATTGGGAAACTAGGTGATCGAAATGTTGTCCCCGAGCTGATGAATATGCTTCGCAATGATCAAATTGATTCTTACCTACGTTATAGTGTAGCTGCAACAATTGGAAAGTTAGGTGATAGAACCGTCGTCTCTGAACTGATGACTATGTTTCATGATAATCAAATCGATCCTTGTCTACGTTGTGGCCTAGCTAAGGCAATTGGGTTGTTAGTTGGTAGAACTACTGCCCCCGAGCTGATGGACATACTGCGCAATCGGCAAATCGGTTCTACAAAACGTTATAATACGTTTAAAGCAATTGGATCGTTAGCTGATAGAATTGTCGTTCCCGAGTTAATGAATATGCTGCGCAATGATCAAATTAGCCCATATACTCATGCTAAAGCAATTGGTTCCCTTGTATCATTAGGTGCTAGAAAAATCGTTCCTGAGCTGATGAACATGCTTCACAATGAGCGAAGAGATTGTTATGTGGAACGTAACATAGTTAAGGCTATTGACAAATTAGGTAATAAAAACGCGCTATCTGGGATAATGAATGAACTTGAAAATTATCATGATCTTAGAGTATAGGCAGCTTTAGTTAAATCAATAGAATCACTATGCGATAGAAGCGATGTTCCAAAACTGACGAAATTGCTTTATAACAAGCGGATAGATTTTAACAGACGATGTAATATAGCTAATTTAATAGGGTCACTATGTAACAAAAACTACGTTTCCATGCTGATAGGCATGTTTGGCGATGAACGAATTGAATCCCAAAGCACGCTTTGCGGTGTACTTAAGGCTATTGGCAAATTAGGCGGCAAAGATACTATTCCCATACTAATGGGCATACGCTCCCGTCAGCGGATTGACAAGAATGCGCGTAGCTGGATGGATTGCATAGATATCAGCTTTGACGAAGCAGAAGTGCGTAACTTGATAGATCGCACAATTATTATCTTAAACAATGTTCCAACCACATCATCCAGCGAAGCCTCATCATCTCACAATGCACATGAGTCAAGATCCCCTGAACGGAGAGGGGGAAGAGGACGGTAGATCATGCACTCAAATCAGAGGCCCTATGTGGTCTGGCGTTGTCCTCAGTTTCCGCTGGAGTTCCCATTTCATGGTTTGCTCCTTGCTAGCAGATGGCGAACAAAGAACTCACGTTGAGCGGTTACTGCCTTTTTGAAGAGAGGATCGAAGTAGATGTTGAAGTGGTCTCCCGGATAGTGAACCACTTTCGCATGCGGTGCCGCTTTCGCTGTTTTGAGCGAGGCTGGAGGAGAAGTGAGCTGATCCTCGTCGCAAATACAAATCAGTAGAGGACATTGTACCATCGGAGCTGATTGGATTGGTCGGTAGAACCCGATATGCAAGAGTACACGCGCTGGAATACCGTCGTCCCAGTGCTCCGGGGAAGCAAATTCTTGGAAGCTTTCCAGCGCTCCTGGTGTTTTAAGCACAGCTAATGATCCGGGCAAGCCAACTATCCTGATATAGTAAGGAGGCTTGTTCAGCAGTTGACGCCATATGTCGCGGATACTGGCTTGCAGGAACCGTAGCGTGCCGAAAAATCCCTGTGGGGCAATGGTGGTGAGCCCATCTGTGAATGGTACCTGCGTTGCCACGGCTGCAATCCGCTGGTCACGAGCGGAGGTAACGATGGCATGACCACCCGAAAAAGATGTGCCCCATAAAGCAATGCGCTCGGGATCGATACTTTCGAGTGTCCGAACATAGGCGATAGCAGCAGCCCAATCGGCAAGCTGGAATTGGATGTTGAGCAGCTGGCGCGGTTCACCATCGCTCGCTCCAAAGTGACGATAGTCGAAGACGAAAGCTGCTAACCCTGCCTCTGCGAAATGCTCGGCATATTCAGGGAGCTTCATGTCTCGCGTCGCGCCTAGACCATGTGCGAGCACAATACATGGATAGGGGGCTGGACCTACGGGTCGATAGAGCCATGCTGCACAACGTGTTCCGTGGGATAGAAATGTTACATCGGTACGATTTACGTGAACCTCCTGATATAAAGTGATATTTCCTCACAGCTAAAGCAGAGGCTTTTATGCGGCGGAGGTGATAAATACTGCTTATCTACTTTCTGCCAAGGCTCTTGCCAAAAAAGGTCAGGACGTGGTCAAGATAAGCTACTGGCTGTGTTTTGTAGCTTTGGGTGTGGTTAGCCTTAGGGACGGTCCAGAGCTGGGCATTGGGATTATGTGCGGCGGCAAAGAGCTGTCTGCTATTATCAACACTGATCTGCGTATCAGCTTCTCCATGGATAAGTAAGATAGGTCGAGGAGCAATGCGGGCGATGCTCTTGATCGGCTGAACCATAGAAGGATCGAAGCCTGTCAATGGCGCACATAGCCATTCCATGACGGGAGTAAAAGGAAAGTAAGGGAGGAGTGAGTACTTGCTCAGATTTGCATCCAAGTATTGCTGCAAATCGGCAAAACTGGAGTCTGCAACGACGCCTTCAACGCTAGGCTCGTTTGCGGCAACTAGTATACTCACGGCTGCCCCCATTGAGAATCCCAAAAACCCGATGTGTTGGCCTTGTGGGCGACTCTTCATATAATCAAGAGCACCCTCAAGATCTCGCTGCTCTAAATATCCAACTGTATCAATTGTTCCACCGGATTCTCCAGAGTCGCGAAAATCAAATGTAAGTATGTTGTATCCATGCTTTACAAATGTGGGGAACATGGACATCAGATTCGCATCTGCCTGCACACGGTTCGCAATATGTCCATGAGCAAAGATGATTGTACGATTGCTAGAAGATATAGCAGGAATAAACCAGCCACTAAGACGGATATGATCAATACGACTGGGGAAGGATACATTTTCATATTTTAGCCCGTAGTGTCCAGGATTGGTGGTTATCGGTATGCGCTCAGGATGGGTTAATATTTCATCACTATATGCAGATATAGCACCTATCAGTATTGCTAAAATTACTAATATTACGGCAAAAGTAGTAAGCACACGAAAGACAAATTTTTTCTTTGTAGGCTTGTTCTTGTCAATATTTAAATGGATGATATCCCCTAATTCTTCAGTATTCATGGAATCCGTCCTTTGTTCAAAATGCTAATCAAACTCAAATATTCCCATTTGCATCGCTTGTGATAAGCCTAGCCAGCAGACTGAGGCAGGTAACCGCTTCAGCATATCGATTGTCAGGAGTGGACAGCATAGCAAGGCCGAATGCAAGATCTCCCGCCAATCTTCAGGGAGTGCTCTACGCTCTCTCATCAGTTCAATCAACGGCTTGAGTAGCAGTTTCTGCTTGGTTTCCAGCATAGCTTGACGAATAGGTGGTAGATCATAGTTGTGCTCTATATAGATCGTCTTACTACGCCGCTCTACTGATATCTGAAGGTGGCGTGCTATGTCTGGTCCAAAGTACATCCACATGGCAAAAACATTGTGGAAGAAAGGCTTGACGATGTCTAGCAGAGGAGAATGACGACCCGCAAAGGCTGGATCAAAGTACAGGTAGCGCTTGCCCTCTTCCAGAAAGACGTTGCCGAAATGAGCATCGCCATGCCCTATTACTGTCCAAAGGTTGCGTTCTGGATTGAGTAGCATCTTGCCTTTTTCGATCAACATTGCCAATGTTTGCTGCTTACTAGCAATGCTGATTGGTTTGCCATTAATGACCCAATGATAGGTCAGCAAATCTGCAAAGGGAATGTCCCCTCTCTGCCGACCAGGGAGCGAGACCTGCTTGCCCATATAAAAGTCTTGCAAACGCTCCCCTGCCAACCGGTGCCAGAAGAGTTGGTAGATTTTAGCTTGGGCATTCTCCTGTGCTGAGCTAAGCTGCAAGGTTGTATCGTATATCTCTAACAAGCGTTGACACTCGTGCCGTTCAGCAGCTACAAGCTGCTCCTCTGTTGTGCTGTCAGTATTGTTGCCTGTCTCGTGGGATCGCATCAGGTTGAACATCTCTGACCAGCGAATGACTGGATAAACCACCATTTGCTGCCCATACTTCTGAATGGTACGCAGGGGTAGCACAATATTATAACCTGCCCGATGCATTATTTGAGCGTCGTAATACTCCTGACCAATCCCCATCTCCTCAACATGTGTCTTGAAGAAATGCTCTTGCCCATTAATGGTATAAAAACCATTGAAGGAGTTGAGAGAGACAGCTTTGGGTACTAGCCGAACACTATCTACTTTCAGGTTCAGGTAGTGCTCAAACCAAGCGCCAACCATGGATTCCGCTGCTGCTTTATCAACAAATTGTAACTTTTGGATTCTTATTAATTCTTCGTTTGCATTGCTCATAAGCTCTAGTATATCACCTACCCAGAATCTTTGCAGGCAATAGTATCATAGTGAGGCGCAAGGGAAGGACATCTTTTCGCACGGGAAA
Organism: uncultured Chloroflexia bacterium; assembly: GCA_963727755.1. Classification (GTDB taxonomy): domain Bacteria; phylum Chloroflexota; class Ktedonobacteria; order Ktedonobacterales; family Ktedonobacteraceae; genus DASYAN01. The sequence continues at coordinate 630,060 of CAVSHN010000008.1, read as the reverse complement.
CATTGTCCCTCTATCCCCCTTGGATTGAACACTATGTTCAAATATTATTGATATAAGTATCATCTCTTTACGCTTTTTCATCTATGACCATCATAGCAGTTTGCAGAGATTTTGGCCTGTGAGAAAAAAGTGGGAGATTATTATCAAGGAGATTTTTGCATGTACGGCATAACCCGTTGGGCGCCTAAGAAGAGCATCAGTGTAGCTATTACACTAGTTACAATGCTTTTCATGACAGTTTGTGACTTTAGCAGCAATTCCTTACCGGCTAATGCTCGCTCGCTCAATGTGACACAGGCGCTTGCAGTCCTAAATCATGCCCCGCGGGGATCTGCTGGTTTGTTCTGGAGCAAGTCAAAGAACACATTAATTGTGGCCGTGGCCTTAAGTGGTTTAGCTCCAAATAGTACTCATCCGGGCGCTATTCACATTGGTAACTGCAACAGTCATACCTACGGTCCCGTTGTTTTGGGATTAAATCCTGTTAACGCCGACAACACAGGAAAAGGAAGCTCTGTGACGACCTTTTCAAATGTGCTACGAGGTATCCCGGCTCATGGCTGGTATATCGAAATGCGTAATGGCCCAGCACTCTGTAGATAACTTGCAGCGGGAAAGAATTGCTTGTGCAAATATTACCAATCCTCATGCGTTGATCAAAACTCCACAACCTCCTAATGCCAATCCATCGGTTAAGATGACCAGTGGGATGCTCTTGGATGGAAATCCTACACAAACATCACTCACTAGCAAAAAAGCTTCATTATTGAAAATTAGTAGCTTAGCAGCTGATAGTAAACAAGCAGTGAATGTTGCTGTGGGAGGATCTGCAGACGATAATCAGTCAATAACGTTAGGAGAAGTTGAACTCTCTCGTCGTCGGCATAATGGTCAAGTAGGTCTCTGGGTAAAAATCTCTTTGTACCATCTAGTGCCAAGCAGTACTCATGTGGCTCGTATTCGTAGCGGAAGCTGTGAGGATCAAGGACCTGTCGTCGAGCAATTGAAATCTGTCCATGTCGATTCACTAGGCGTGGGTACCTCTACAACTTTTCTACCAGATGTTTTTTCGATACCTAGTACTGGCTGGTATGTAAATGTTCACCAGGCTTCGGCAGTGGATGATTTGGGTGATCAAACAGGCTTTGATCCCATTGCTTGTGGGAACGTTGCCCCACTATCAGGCGGTGCGTCAAGCCCTACATCATCAGTAAGTCTCTCGGCTACCCCTACTCCATTGGCCTCATGAGAATGTTGACCTTGTTGTTTGCATGAATGCAATTTGTGAAGAGCGCAAAAAGGAGTCTTTGTAATGAAAGAGTTTGCAGAATCTTTTTCATCAGAAGATGAGTTGCCTGAAGATGTTTTATCTCATAAAACACAACTCGAGGATTGCCCATTTGAGGAAGGCTTGGCTGCACAAACCCCTCTCGAAGATTGCCCATTTGAGGAAGGCTTGGCTGCACAAACCCCTCTCGAAGATTTCCCATTTAGAGATAGTTCTCCTCAAGAGATGTTACCTCAAGATTTCTCATTTGAATATGGCTCACTTGAGGAAGAGCCAACGCAAGATTTCTCATTTGAATATGGCTCACTTGAGGAAGAGCCAACGCAAGATTTCTCATTTGAATATGGCTCACTTGAGGAAGAGCCAACGCAAGATTTCTCATCTGCAGATAACTCTGTTGGAGAGAAACTACCCAAAGACTTGTCTTCTAAAGATGACAGAGACAAATTATCTAAAGGCTTGCTACCTGAAGAGGAGGAAGAGAAGGAAGAGGAGGAAGACTATGCTGACTCGCCCCATATTGGACACAGTGTTGCAAACGCTTTTCGAGCAGCTATGCAATGGTGTGATGACGTTGCGAATGAACCAAACGATATCTTCACTAACTTTAAGTCACAGTTGCCTTTTTTGATGGTGGTAGGTGGAATAATTCTTTTAATGTGGATAGTAAGGTTCATTTATGGTTAGCTACTTTTGAAATTGTCCCTCAATCCCCCCCCATTTAGAGGATTTCCTATGGTAAAGTTAGAAGAGAGATGGAGTTTAGTAGAGTAAGTCACATGGTTTTCACGAGGTGATTTCATGAGAGCATGTCTTTGCCCTAAAAAATGTCTTTGTAATGCAGTACTATTTCCGCTCATTGGGGTGTTAGTTGTTCCCATAGCTTTTTTCGTACTTACTGTATATCTTGCTATTGAGCACTGTATAGCAGGTAGTATTGTGCAAGCAGTAAACAACATTCCCTACAGTTCTGTGAGCAATATTAGTCTACTGTTGTTTTTTGTAGGGGCACTGGTGCTCGCCATAGCAAGAGTGCTTTACATCACTGTTTTTTGTATGCGTGCATCGTATGCAACATGGCGGGAGCGTAAATCCAGAGGGATGAATGATTTGAAGGGATGAATGAGAATATTGCGCCATTCTCAATATTCTCAAAAATCTCTTGACGGGCTGATACCCTTTCTGCTATACTAGCATAGTAGCGAGACGGGGTGTAGCGCAGTCTGGTAGCGCACTACAATGGGGTTGTAGTGGTCGGAGGTTCAAATCCTCTCACCCCGACCTAATCAGGAGACAGGAAGTTGCAGCATGAAAGCGCTTCCTGTCTTTTCTTGTATTATGCGATTAATCATACTTATATGTACTAGCTCATATTAAACACATTATGGTACATCCATAGATATGCAGCAATAAATATGCTCTTGGAGTATAGCATGTATTAATGTCTGAGTGGAAGAGGTTTGAAATGAGGAAATGAGGTCGTGTTGCGAAAGAGACGACAATCAAAGAGGAGGCCTCCACCACTTAATGTAGCTGTGCCGATATTATTACTTGATTTCTCGTTTTGTTTGATATAAGATAGATATTGAAATATTGGTAACTATTCAGGTACCTTTGAGAAGCTAGTCTACAAGCGGCTTCAGTATTGCAATAGCGTTACACTGATAGCCAATATATAGTGGAATATTGCCTTTCATCTAGCCTGGGAGACCGAATGAAAAATTCTAGTGTACCTGAATAGTTACAAATAGTGTAAACATACCCACGGTTCGCACATTTTTTTGTCAAGTCCATTTGCGAAGCCGAATGCTATTGCTGATTATTCGCCATTTTCACATTGATAATTGGCTTGTGGGTTGGCTTCACAAGGAACTAGCGAACGGGGGGGTATTTTATGAAAGGACTCAGCATGAAGGATAATAGACAAAAAAGTAGAGATGTTACGCCAAACAGAGTAGATAGTTCCTCTAAATTGGATACAACAACTTCCACTAGTGAACATCCTGCACGCAAACAAAGCCTCAGATTTACATCTACTGATCCAACCACATGGGAATCACATCAAAAATACGAGAAGAGAAATACTGATCCTTTGGCAGGATCCAGGACAGAAACGCCCTCTCCATCTGATGACCAACGCTCTCAGGCTACTTTACCCCCAATTATTGAGAGGTCTCGTAAACTTTTGGTAAAAAGTTGGATAGAGAGAAAAATATCGCAACTAACAAAGAACGATGAGATGCCAATTGACGAGCGAAGATCGACATTGGAAATCTCAATTGGACGTCTTCAAATTAAGGGTGAGCAGGAATTTGCCACTGAGATAATGAATGATGAATTGATACCGATAGAACAGCGTGAATTAGAAGAAAGTACAAAGTACATGCCAGCTCCCGAACGAAGGCAGAAATGGAACGAATGGATTGATATTCTTCCTGAGAGTCGTAAAGAATGGGGACGTTCGATAGCGAATAAATTCTTGATACCAAAAGAAAGGAATTATCTAGAGAACAAAGCAAAGAGAGGCGTACCAATTCTCAAACTAAGACCTGAGTGGGAGAGATGGATTAATAAAGACCTTCCTGAGAATTATCGGTTAGCAGAAACTGTGCGAATGAATGCTGTATTGATACTACGAGAAGTGAAAACTATGATAGCAACGACAAAGGACATGCCAAATGATGAACGAAAACTGGAGTTGGAAAGATTGATTAACCATCTTCCTGATGAGCATGACCAGAAAATTGCTACTCAACTAATGGATTATCTCTGTCCATTAAAGTGAAAACAGAGGGAGATTTACGAACGAAGATCGGAATTGGGAAACTCGATATGTCTGAGTGGAAGAGGTTTGAAATGAAAGTTGAGGTGTTGCGAAAGTGACGACTGCTAGAACAGTTCTAATCCAGATATCCACGCAGAAGAGCAACCACAGCAACCAAAAGGAGAGAGCAAAACAGGCGGAGAGATGAGTGTGAGTAATATCACCAACCGGGAAAACGATCTAATACTGCACGGAACCAAGAATTGCGCATTTCGGTGCCCACAAGCGTTAGAGTAATCCATATGCCTAGTAATGTACCAAATATCCAGAAAGCCAGCATCAGTGTGCCGCTATTTAGACTGATAATCTTATCCCAGAGGTGGATACAGAATAGCGATAAGCCATCATCGCCATTAGCAATTGGTAATGCTGCACGCAATGATGGTTGTCCTAGCGTTATACCCAACATTGCAAAGGTTGCTAGTAGCACAACTGTTGCTAATTCTTGCCATGAAAGTTGGAATGGAGTCAAATATGTATTATCCTCTTGACGTCCCTGATGCATTATATCTATTTGATGTTTGCTCAGAGCCACACGCTTCATGATAGTAGTAGTCAGATCAGCTGGTTCGGCGATTATTTCCATGCCTTCCAGAGCATTTATAACTTCTTCAAATAAAGATAACTCTTTGCGGCATGCTGGGCAGATAGATATGTGGGCATTGAGAGTACATATCTGATTGGGCTTGAGTTGCTTATCAACATATAGTTGGATCAGGCGAGTTGCTTTAGCACAATGCATGATTAATCTCTCGCTTTCCACTCGTTTTCTAAGGCTTCTAGGCGTTCCTTGAGCAAATTGCGTGCGCGAAATAGATGTGTCTTGATGGTTCCAATGGGCATGGTCAGGATTTCAGCCATCTCCTCATAGGTCATTTCCTGCAAGTGACGTAGAACTAGCACAATGCGGTATTTCGCTGGCAATTTTGAGAGGTGTTCGCGTACAATTGCCTGACGTTCGTAAGCTTCGATTTCAGCTCCAATGCGTTCATCATTATCTATATGCTGATTAGCCTGCTTAACCTGAATTGCTAATTGTAAGGCTTGATCGCGGTTACGTTGTTCCAATTGTTTGAGTGCACAATTATAAGCAATACGATAAAGCCAAGTCGAGAAGCGTGCTTCTCTGCGAAAACCAGATAGACCTTGCCAGGCAGCCAAGAAAGTCTCTTGCGTGACCTCATTGGCCTCTTCATACTGCTTCAGCATGCGAAAGACAAGGTTGAAAACAAAGCGCTGATGACGTTGAACTAAGAGGGCAAAAGCATCCTGATCTCCGACCTGACAGGCAGAGACAAGTGCGACATCATCTTGCTCAGCATAAGACGAAAAGATATTAGGAATAGACACTCCAATGTTTTGTGAGGAGGGCAATCGAAACTCACTTACCATGATCTATTAGAGAAAGTATCAAAAGAAAAAGTTTCGCCAATTAGTGGTAGTTTCACCACTCAGCGAAACATTTTCCTGCTTTTGGTTATCTTATCATACAGGTACAATACAGACAAAGAGGGCTATCTGAATGTCTTACAACGTTACAATCGTATTGCTAGGATGGGTACTGATCATTGCGATCTTTCTCGGGTTCATCGTACTGTTGCGCTATCTTAAGCATCGTGAACGTATGGCTCTAATTACTCATGGCATTAATCCTAATAGTATAGACAAGCAGCACCGCAACCAGGGTTTGCTGCGTGCCGGACTCATCACGATGATGGTTGGGCTCTCTCTCACGATTGGCCTGTACCCCATCAGTTTTTTGCTGCCCCCAATGTTTCCGACAGCTCCTTTTCATCTCGGCCCCTGGCTTCTACCGGGTTTGATTCCCTTGGGCGTAGGTATCGGACTCATAGGAAGCTATTACTTGGAGCAGAGTCCACAGTCTTTTCCAGAAGAGCATGAAGGCAAGGTGATTTCGATTGAAGAGCATCTTGAGCGGGAACGCCGGGAAGACTAACAAGCTAGATCAGCATCTTATCCTTCAATTTGAGGATAATGCCCATTGTGCAGATGAGGAGAATAGGCATAATCCCTAAAAATTTCCATATTAAGAGCAGATGTTGTACAGCATCTGCATGTGTGTAGATCGAGAATAGTGTTCCGTAATAAATGTCTAACAGGCCTAATAGTTTGTCTCCACCTAGCTTATCGCTATGCAGACCCATTGTTGTTCCCAGTGCACCTATAGACCAGCGGCAGGTAAAGAGCAGGGCGAGTATTTGTGTTGACCAACTTTTGAAAGGGAAGATAGTTCCTCCAAAGATCACCTGTGGGATCAGTACGATCGGGATAAGGTTCATAGCACGATCGATTGTGGGTGCAATTGCTGAAACAGTCAGTCCAATCATTGAGCCAGACAGTGAAGTCAGCCACAATGTGATCCCTATCTCGAACACGGCAGGCAGCAAAATTCCTTGTGAGAAAGGAGCGATGGCATTGACACTTGCTACCAAGATGGCATCCTGTAGGAGACAGAGGAGGCCTAGTATCACAATCTTCGAGAAGATATAGGGAATAATGCCTAAATTGACCGCCCGTTCACGGCGGTAGATAGGAGCCTCTTTGACGATCTCGCGTATAGCGTTGACACACCCGAACAGCATAGCACTAAAGCTCATAATAAATAGGACTTTTTCAGCATCTACACCTGAATGTATGGCAATGAAGTTCTGTAGTGCCTGCATCTTGCCACCTTGCTCTGTGGCATAGGCTCGTCCTATAGGATTGTGCTCAAGTACATTTTGTACGCGGTTACAATTGTAGGAGACAACTGGATTGTTTGGACTAGGAATATTAGGTTGACCATTGCTGGTAAAGATGTGTGCGGTCGTTGGACATGTTGCAATGCTCGTCTGGTTGAACATTCCAGTCCCAATTTCACATTTCATGAGTAAGATGAGCAAGAGCGCGATCACTGGGGCCTGTAATAACAGGATAAGTAGGCTTCCGGGGTCATTTTTGAGGACCTCGAGGTAGCGTAGAGAGAGTAGCCAGAAATTGCTTCCACGCGCTACAACGTTCGGGTAGTACAGGTGCAGGACGCTTTGACCAATAGACTTCCGTAGCATCTATTTCTTTGAGATGTGAACCAATATATGTTTGATAGTCAGCCGAAGCTTTGAACCAAGTCTCAGCTATTTCTGGCGCATTAGGAAATTTGGCATTGGGTTCCAGCAGAGCATATATCTGTGCAAAGTTGTCTGTACCGAAAAACTTGAGTGCTCTATCCGGTGGGCCAAAATAGGCCAGACGCCCGCCGGGAGCTAGGAAACAGATATAGTCGCATAAAGTGAGATTACTAATATTATGCGTTGTAACCAAAATAGTCTGTTGCTTGTCGGCTAATTGACGCAGGAGACGCATCATTTTATAGTCCAGGCCTGCGTCCAGACCTGAAGTAGGCTCATCAAGGAAGAATACTTTGGGTTTGTCTAGTAACTCTAGTGCAATAGAAACCCGTTTCTTCTGACCGCCCGATAACTTACTGATCCGCATATGACGTTGCGCTGTCAGGTCTACTGCATTAAGTACTTCGCTAATGCGATGTTTGATGTTCTTCTTGGTATAAGTAATAGGTAGGCGCATCTGAGCTGCGTAATACAGGGCCCGCTCAACAGTCAGGTTCTGATGGACAATATTCTCTTGAGGTACATAACCTAATTGTTGGCGATAGATTGAGAGATCACGGTAGTAGTCTCGCCCTCCATAGAGAACTTTGCCTTTTTGAGGCAGCTGAAACCCACTGATTGCATTGAGTAAGGTGGATTTTCCTGCACCAGAGGCGCCAACAACTGCCACTAGTGCGCCGCCAGGAATAGATAAAGAGATATTATTGAGCAGAATAGCCTTGTTCTTGCCCAACCTTTTGAGGCCAATCGCATCGATGCGAATGATATTTTGGCTATGATGGCGTTTTGTACCATGAGCAGATTTCAGGGGCTGGTGGGAGGTGGACTCTTGGTCTGCCAGATCTTTACTTTGCTTGTCAGATGTTGCAGATTGGGAGAGGGAATCCTTTGTTTCTTCTTTTACATCTGCTGCGCGTATCAGATTACTTTCGTTGAAATGATCATTGTACTTATAAATCATATATCCTACACCACACTCATTTTTGATAGGACACATTATCGAACGGCCCGTAAAACCCCTGGCCTTTAGCTATGGGGATATAAGGGCCTACCTTTCGGGGCTTGGGGGATTGGGCCGCGTAGGCGGGTGAGACGACGTCTCACAGCTAAACTGTTGCCTAGCAACCAAGCGCAATGCTAGTTTGATAGCTGCATTGTCTGATGGACAGCCATACAGCTCTTTGATATATGCAAGAGCCTCCCAATCGGCTCTGTCTAATCGAATAGTTTTAGCTGATGTTTTGTGTCTCTCTGTCATACCACCATTGTACCATATCGGTAGAGATATTTGGTGCGTAGATATCATTGTGGTATACTCTGAGTGTCGTAAAGCTCATCGGTACCGATCAGCAGACTAGTACCCTGGGGCTCAGGGGAATTCAGGCCTGTGGAGGCGATGTCAGACTTGGCTGTGCATGCAACAAGCAATCCCCAGTGAAACAGGAAAGCTCGTTCGTGAGGATGAGAAGCCCCTGCCATGAGAGGCATGGGGAGATGTCACAGCAGAAGTTGGAGCGTTTCGCCAAAAGGGACTGGTTGATTTTCCCAATAGAGTCAGGAACCCCATGGCTAAAGCCAGGGGCTTGTGAGCAGCTCTAACGCCGTTTCATAAGCCCACCTGACCAGACCCAGCCAGGGCCGTAAGGTCATCGGGCTACGTTATCAGGAAGTGTTCAAGTTCCTACCTGCGGGTGCGAGCCAGCCCGCTGCTCTAGAACTGATGGGTTAAACAGATGTACAAGGGTTAAGTCAGTGCTCATCGGAAAGTACCGCCTGATAACATCGTCGAGGCACACATCAGCCGGGTAACCGGAGCCCGAAAGGGCACTTGGTTTAGCCGTTCCCACCAAAAACGGCTCCCCGCAAGGGGACAGCAACAGAAAGGAAAGCAAGAGAGTGCTATCGCACAAGTCTAGCTGGCTTCAGCCGCCACTAGCCTTCCCCTCCACCCATGCATCTAGGGAGCAATTCCTCCCCATACCTAAAGGCAGGGGTATCCTTGCACAAATCTGATGAATTTTTCCAAGATCTGTAAAATTCGCCATGAAACCTATTGACAGAATGAAGGGAGAGTGATATTATCTTTCTTGCGCCCGACAGAAAAGTCAAAAAGGCGCAGCAAACGTGAAAGCATTAAGTGCGTACCTGAACAACTGAAGAGTGGTAAGGACATATTAAAGAATAGCAAGCCAGTCAATTACTTTGATAAGCTTGTCACCAACAGAAAAAGTAAATCTCTTTGATGAGATTTAGATAAATATTGGATGGCGAGTTTGATCCTGGCTCAGGATAAACGCTGGCGGCGTGCCTAACACATGCAAGTCGAACGCGCACGGAGCAATCTGTGTGAGTGGCGGACGGGTGAGTAACACGTGGGTACCTACCCCAAGGTGAGGAATACCGGCGAGAAATCGCCGCAATACCGCATATCTTGCTCGCAAGAGAAAGCTCGCAAGAGCGCCATGGGAAGGGCCTGCGGCCGATTAGCTAGTTGGTGGGGTAAAGGCCTACCAAGGCGACGATCGGTAGCTGGTCTGAGAGGATGATCAGCCACACTGGGATTGAGAACGGCCCAGACTCCTACGGGGGGCAGCAGTGAGGAATCTTCGTCAATGGGGGAAAGCCTGAACGAGCAACGCCGCGTGCAGGAAGAAGGTTTTCGGATCGTAAACTGCTTTTCTCTGGGACGAGAACGGACGGTACCAGAGGAAGAAGCATCGGCTAACTACGTGCCAGCAGCCGCGGTAATACGTAGGAGGCGAGCGTTGTCCGGATTTATTGGGCGTAAAGCGCGCGCAGGCGGTCGACCAAGTTCGGAGTGACAGTTTCCGGCTTAACTGGGAAAGGTCTACGAATACTGGTCGACTTGAGGGCTTGAGGGGGAGACAGAATTCCCGGTGGAGCGGTGAAATGCGTAGAGATCGGGAGGAACACCAGAGGCGAAGGCGGTCTCCTGGCAAGTATCTGACGCTCAGGTGCGAAAGCTTGGGGAGCAAACAGGATTAGATACCCTGGTAGTCCTAGCCGTAAACGATGACCACTAGGCGTGCGGGGTATCGACCCCTTCCGTGCCGGAGCTAACGCAATAAGTGGACCGCCTGGGGAGTACGGCCGCAAGGTTAAAACTCAAAGGAATTGACGGGGACCCGCACAAGCAGCGGAGCGTGTGGTTTAATTCGATGCAACGCGAAGAACCTTACCTGGGCTTGAATGCTATTGCACCACCTGTAATGGGGTGTCCCCGCAAGGGGCGGTAGCACGGTGCTGCATGGCTGTCGTCAGCTCGTGTCGTGAGATGTTGGGTTAAGTCCCGTAACGAGCGCAACCCCTGCTGCTAGTTGATATGATCTGGCGCGACTGCCGCGAAGAACGCGGAGGAAGGCGGGGATGACGTCAAGTCAGCACGGCCCTTACGTCCTGGGCAACACACACGCTACAATGGTCGGTACAACGGGCTGCCAACCCGCGAGGCGGAGCCAATCCCAACAAACCCGGCCTCAGTTCAGATTGCAGGCTGCAACTCGCCTGCATGAAGTCGGAGTTGCTAGTAACCGCAGGTCAGCACACCGCGGTGAATACGTTCCCGGGTCTTGTACACACCGCCCGTCACACCACGAAAGTGGGCAACACCTGAAGCCGGTTAGCCAACCCTTTTAGGGGGGCGGCGTCGAGGGTGGGATTCGTGATTGGGGTGAAGTCGTAACAAGGTAGCCGTACCGGAAGCTGCGGCTGGATCACCTCCTTTCTAGGGAGTTCTGATACTCTCATGAGTATTACTCCTAGGTCGGTAATCACACTTGTGATTTAAACCTGAAAAGCTTATCTAAAGAGCTGGCGTTCTTTATGAATAGCCTTCCCACTCTTCAGTTGTAACAGAAAACACTTGCGTTTTTATGAAAAGGTTGATAGAATATGTCGGCACGAGGGCGCAATGAATTGGGCCCCTACATTCAGGCAATGAATTGCGAAATGTGTGTGGTGTGTGTCCAGTCGGTATCTGAGTAGATATATTCTATATGTCGGCACGAGGGCTTTTAGCTCAGGTGGTTAGAGCGCAGTCCTGATAAGACTGAGGTCCCTGGTTCGAAGTCCAGGAAGGCCCACCTCGTAGACGGGGACGTAGCTTAGTTGGAAGAGCGCTGCCTTTGCACGGCAGAGGTCAGGGGTTCGAATCCCCTCGTCTCCACCCGAGAATTCTGGCCCGCTTGTACATGCAGGTGGGTTGGTGACTATAGCGGAAGGGGTACACCCGTTCCCATCCCGAACACGGAAGTTAAGCCTTTCAGCTCTCACGATACTGCAGGGGCAGCCCTGTGGGAAAATAGGACGTCGCCAACCCACCCGCCTGTATGGGCAGGCTTTCTGTATGCCTGAGGACTCTCTTGTTTTCTGTACCGCAATAATTCTTATCCATAAATTCTTGGCCCGCTTGTACATGCAGGTGGGTTGGTGACTATAGCGGAAGGGGTACACCCGTTCCCATCCCGAACACGGAAGTTAAGCCTTTCAGCTCTCACGATACTGCAGGGGCAGCCCTGTGGGAAAATAGGACGTCGCCAACCCACCCGCCTGTATGGGCGGGCCTTTTGTGTGTTTGTGGACTCCCTTGTTTCCTGTACCATGATAATTCTTACCCACCTCAACTATGTGTGTTATAATGCAAAGAGGATGTGGCTCTCAATAGATAAAAGAAACGAGGTAGGACTTGTGGTAACCGATCAATTGAAGGCTGCCTATGAGGCAGCGAAAAAGCTTTCTCTCAAAGATCAAGATATGATAGCAAAACAGATCTTAGAGACAATTGAAGAGGTGGAATGGGATGAGATTGTCAGCCATCCCAAGGTTATGCAGAAAATTTCTGATCTTGCGGATGAGGCACTAGAAGAGCACTTGGCAGGTAAAACAATAAGAGGTGGTTTTGGAAGAGATTGAATAGTTCTTGTACCGAAAAGTTTTGGAAGCTTTTTGCACAACTTCCTCCTCATGTGCAAAAACAAGCTTAGGTTGCCTACGTACATTTTAAGCAGGATACACGATATCCTGGGTTATATTTTAAATGCCTAAATCAACAAAAATCAGTTTATTCTGCGCGTGTTGGCAGACAGTTCCGTGTCTTAGGGCGCATGGTTGGTAATGAGATTATCTGGTTTTGGATAGGGCCACATGCAGAGTATGAACGTATCATAGCCGATCTGTGACCTTTTTATCGCCTCCGCCTCGTAAAACCCCTGGCTTTAGCCATGGGGATACAAGAGGCGTTCCTTGTTTGGGGCTGGGGCACCGGGGTACCCTTTCTGTATGAAAGAATGTTCACTTTCTTCTCCTATATGATGAATATTTGTCTATTGACATATGCGATATAATATACCTATATGCTTGCAAAGGAAGAAGGCAGTGAGTAAGACAAAGCGGGCATACAAGTATCGGTTCTATCCGACCGACGGACAAAAGCGTATCCTTGCGCAAACGTTCGGATGTTGTCGCTTTGTGTACAATTGGGGCCTCAGCACCCGTAAAACTGCCTACTTCCAACATGGTCGAAAGCTGACCTACAACGACCTCTCGGCCATGCTTCCCAACTTGAAGAAAGAGTATCCCTGGCTCGTCGATGTCTCCTCTGTGCCCGTTCAGCAATCCCTTCGTCATCTGGACCGTGCCTACAAAAACTTCTTCGAGGGACGTGCTAAGTATCCCACCTTCAAAAAAAGGCGAAATACCCAATCAGCAACCTATGCCTCTAACGCCTTCACCTGGGAAGATGGTTAACTCACCCTTGCCAAAATGGATGAACCTCTCGCTATCACCTTTCATTGAGCCTTGCCCAAAGATAAGAAACCGTCCTCGGTCACCATCTCCAAGGATTGTGCCAACCGCTACTTTGTCTCGATGCTCGTAGAAGAGGAGATCACACCTTTGCCAGTTGTGAGTGCACAAGTAGGCCTGGACCTGGGCTTGAAAGCGATGGTGATCCTCTCCACTGGTGAGGCTGTTGGCAATCCCAAGTTCTATGCCCGTGATGAGAAGAGGCTGGCCAAAGCCCAACGTCGGCATGCGAAAAAGAAAAAAGGCGGAAACAACAGAGAGAAAGCCCGTCGTAAGGTCGCACGTGTGCATGCCCGTATCAATGACCGTAGGCGAGACTACCAGCACAAACTCTCGACACGCATCGTCAACGAAAACCAAGTGATCTGCGTGGAGAGTCTGGCCGTCAAGAACATGGTCAAAAACCACTGTTTGGCAAAAGCTATCAGTGATGTGGGATGGGGTGAGTTTGTCCGCCAACTGGAATACAAGAGCCAGTGGTACGGACGAACCCTCGTCAAAATCGATCGTTGGTATCCATCGAGTAAAACGTGCTATGACTGCAATCATGTGGTAGAAGACCTCCCACTGGATGTGCGTGCATGGGTCTGCCCGAAATGTGGCGTTTGGCACGACAGGGATCTCAACGCAAGTAGAAATATTCTGGCCGAGGGGCTCTCGGTGTCGGCCTGTGGAGGAGGTGTCAGACCTGCTCGGGCGAAAGCTCGAACGGGCAACCCCCAACGAAGCAGGAAAGCTCATTTGTGAGGATGAGAAGCCCCCGACTTTAGTCGTGGGGAGATGTCACCTACATCGGTAAGTCTGGTATATGCCAGCCGCAAACCCTCCAGTGGCAAGAACTGATCAACATATTGTATCTCGGGAATGATAGGGGCCATCAACTGCGCTAGACCACCATGCGCAATGATTTTGACATCGCTTTCGGAGGTCACATCTGGTATCTCCATACGCAAACGAGCAATTAAGCCTTGCACTAGACCAACATGACCGTAGATGATACCCGACTGCATATTCTCAATAGTGTTTTTGCCCAAGAAGCAGAGCGCGGTGGCTTCATCTCCACGCGGAATAATTGTGCAGCTGCACTGCTGAGCGCCTCGGCTGAAATGAATAATCCCGGCGCAATTGCTCCCCCCAGAAAATCTCCTTGTGCTGAAACAACATCAAAGGTGGTTGCTGTACTGAAAGCAATCACAATAGCTGGTCCTCCATAGAGATGGTGGGCTGCTAGAGCGGTCATGATGCGATCTACACCAACTTCCCAGGGATTATCTACGAGCATTCTGACTCCCAGATCGAGTTTGTGATTGATTAAAAGCGCTTCCTTATCACAGTAACGCAGCGCCAGATCTTGAAAAACGGGTGATAAAGAAGGAACAACGCATGATATAATGACATCATCGATATTGGCGAATGTATAGTTGATATGCTGAAGCAGATCTTTTATCACCATGGCATATTCATCGCAGGTGCGCTGGCGCACGGTCGATATGATCCAGTGATGCTCCATTGTCTCACTCTGATAAAGTCCCAATTTGATGTTAGTATTGCTGATGTCAATGGCAAGTAGCATAGATTTCCTCTCCAGTCTTGATCCTGACCATTTTCTATCGATCGATAATCCCTTTTCCAAAAATGAAAGGCCTTTCTCTAGAGAAAAGAGCATGTTCTAGCTTTAAGTTAGGAACGGTTATGGATCAGGTGTGATATAAAATTCCTCAACAGATGTGTGGAGATCTAAAGTCCAACCTGTTTCTACGCAGAACTGTTGCTGGATGCATTCTCTCTCTTTTGCGAGGAGAGAGCCAGTGCATGTCAGCATAAGGGTACGGGTATCTTGATAGAGCGAGGCCTTGCCTTCTACTCTCACTCCTGCAGGAAGGAGGCGACGTACGAGTTCGATCAAGGCCTTTTGATGTACATAGGGATAGAGGTACACTTTCCAACCAGTCTTGTTTGCAAGGTCCGCAATTTGTTGCGCATAGCGTTCCTTGGCTGTGTCTGGGAAGTGAAAGTGTATCCAGAGTGTTCCTTTGTCTGCATCGACTCCAACCCGATACATATCAGATATCTCTTTGAATGTCTCACTGGCTAGGGATTGGGCTTCTGCTTGTGGCATGCGACCAGATGTCCCTGTTTTCTGGCTGGGAATTCTCAGTTGGAGGTGCCAACCTGTCTCAGCTAAAAATTGCTGTTGCGCCTCCTGCAAGGCTTCGGGCGGAGCGTATCCCCTATAATTGACCATCACCATTTGTCGATCTAGGTACAGCGAGGGTACTCCATCACAGGTTAGACTGGACGGCAATAGGCTGCGGGCCATATCGATTAGGGCTTGATAATTCGTTGTTTGCTGGATTCGCACCTGCCACCCAGTTTGTGCTTCAAGTTCGGCAAATACATCTGCGTATCGTGTTTGTGCGGTTAGCGGAAACGAGAAACGAATGAGTAATGTTGTCGTTGCTATGTCGGCCCCTGCTTTCGTATAGCCTGGCAGCTTGCTTAGCATGCGTTGAGCTAGTTGAATGGCATCATGCTGGCTCATCGGCTCTACGTTCGTAGTTCGCACTGTCGCAATAGGTGTGATTGTTTGTGAAAACGTGCCTAGAGGATTAGGCAATGTGGGCTCATGTTGAGTTGCACTAATTTTACTTGATACACCTGCTGTGTCAATTTGTGCTGGTTGAGAGATAATTGCTCCCTTTATCTCAAGTTGCCAATCTGTCCCTTCATAAAACTGAGATTGTGCTAAGGCAATCTCCTCTGTGGTGGCTTGCCCGATACAGGTGAGTGAGACCATCCTGCGCTCAATGTAGATTGAGGGTGTGCCTTGCACTGTGAGGCCCTGGGGAGTACGCTGGCAAGCGGTTTGAGCAAGGATACCTTGATGGGCATTGGGTGCAAGGCTAATGGAGACACCCGCTTCCTCTGAGGCAGCAGCGATAGCTTCCGCATAGCGCGTCTCGGCTACGGCAGGGAAGTAGAAGTAAAGAGTAACAGCACCCGTGTCTGGATCGACACTGCGCCGATAGAGGTCAGGAGGAGAGCCAAGGTAGTTTTCGATGACAGAGAGAATCCAGTTCTGATCAGGCCGTTCGTACTCTTCTTCCTCCTCTAGCGCCTCTTGCCACTCAGGCGCAAGTTGATAGAGCGTGAGTCCCTCACCCTCGAAAATGCCACGCGATTGGGTGAATAGTCGCACGTGCTGGTGTAGGATTTTTGCTAGGGCTAACCGATGTTCTAGAGATTGAGGGGACAGACCTGCCGCAACACAGAGTTCTCCCAGTGTATATGTGACGTCTTCCTGGCAACTGCGGGCTAGATCGTGTACTGAGATGGTGCGACGTATGCGTCGCATGGTTTTGACTAGGTCGTTCAGATACGTCCCTGCTTTGGCATTGGATTGTTCTACATCGAATGGAGCAGGCCCCAATACTTCTAGAATGGATGAGAAGGGAAAGCGCGTGCGCTGTTGTGAGACCCCTTTGGGCAACTGGACACGAATGGCTGCACCCGGCTCAATGGAGCGACAGATAGCAGGCTTGGCACTTTCAAAGCTGACGAGCAGCAAAAGGACACTTCCTGGCAGATCACTCAGGAAGTCGCCGGGACTCTCTTCGTGTTGTCCACGGATGCGATAGGCCTCTTCGAGGGCAGATTGCCGGACGAAATAGCGTTGCTCATAGTCTTGCACGAAGATATCTAGAATACTCTCTGTGTTCTCCTCAGTGGCTTCGCCGTACCAGACGAGCGCGAGTTCACGAGCTGTGATGATACGCAGCGTTGGGATTTCTGCTACTGCACGCCAAAGTTTCTCGACATCGGGATATTCAAATGGTTGTCCACCTCCAATCCCGGTTGGCAGTGTCGGCAATTGGACGGGTGATTCTTCAGGTGAGGTACCATGCTTTGCTCGCGTGCTTTTGCGCTCGAATTCGTATGCTTGTACCATTGGTGGGTAAGAGCACTTCTGTCCCTGTGAGCAGACTACGGAGGGCTTTACGGGCCTCTTCATCGCCATGCACAAGGGCCACGTTGCGAGGGTTGAGCGTAGCTGCATAACTGGCAAGCTCACTTCCATCGGCATGTGCGCTCAGGCTATATTTAGCTACCGAACATTGTACCTGTACCTGCTGGCCTCCTAGCTCCAACGTGTTTTGCTTATGTTCAGCTAGATCAAGGAGCTTCTTGCCAGGCGACTCCTCGTCCTGATAGCCAGTAATCAGAATAGAGGCGTTGGGGTTTGGGGCTAGTCGGGCTGCATACCAGGCACTTGGCCCACCCGTGAGCATGCCACTACTGGAGAGAATACAGGCAGGGGGACCAGCTAGGATACGTTCGCGCTCTTTTTCATCACGTACAAAGATGATGTTTGGCCCGCTGAAAGGTAGATATCCCTTGCGAATCTGTCTCTGGAGGCGCGGAGGTAGAAATTCAGGCAGCAGTTGATAGGTTGTACAAACACGCCTGACTAGGCCATCGACGTAGATGGGGAATTCCGGGATCTGGCCCTTTTCTTGGGCTGCTTGCAAAACTAAAAGGATTTCTTGCCCTCTACCCAATCCAAAACAGGGAATGAGCACGTGCCCACCATGGGTTAGGCCTTCGGCGACGGCTTGAGAAAGTCGTTGCTCTTCGGCCTCGCGGTTGGGATGTAGTCGTGAGCCATAGGTGGATTCTAGGACTAGTAGATCGCAGTGTTTGAGCGGCGGAGGCACTGCTCCCAATACTGTACGTTGTGGGGTGCTGCTGATGTCTCCAGAGACAACGATGGATTCACTGATGGATTTATTGGCAGCCTGAAAGCCAAGGCTTACAGCTCCAACGATGTGACCAGCTCGGCTAGCATGAATGGTGATTCCGGGGAGCATAGGGATGGTAAATGGTTTGTCAACGGGCATGGGACGTACCTGCATGAGCATGCCTGCTACTAATTCTTCTGGGTAGAGCGGCAGTTCCATTTCTTCAGCTGCTCGTTTGGCCATGATCTTCAATGCGTCGGCTAGCATGACCTCCATTAGCAGGGCAGTTCCCCGCGAGGCAAAGATAGGTGTCATGGGGAAGGCTCTGTGTAGCAAGGGTAGGGCACCAATGTGGTCGGCATGGGCATGAGTAACGAAAATTGCCCGTATATCCTTCCCCTCAAGCTGGGCTAGGTCAGGCAATGGGTCCGCTTTGTGATCTACACGTACTCCTGCATCAACGATAAACCACTGTTCGGCTAGCTCAACGGCAAGACAACTGGCTCCTACAACGCTGGCACCACCTAAAAAAGCAACCTGCATCTCCTATATTTCCTTCCCAAATAACGTCTAAATATGCCTCTGACGGCAATTCAGAGTATGGCTCGGAATACTATCCAATGTGTGCGAGCTGGATCAATTCTCGCATTGATAAAACATTGGAAGTGCATGCTCTGAGTTGCTATCGAGGGTATTATAGCACATGAAATTCTGTCTTTAGCGACAGTCTTCCTCATAGGGAGTATGCAAGCCAAAAAAGGAGGGGGTTGTTATGCACGAAGCGTCACAGGAAAGCGATACTGCTTCTTTATCCGATCGAGAGCTTGCGCTCTTCGCCAATTTCGATCCCATTGGCTTCGATCTCATGTTGATATCTCGCACGTATTTGGGCAAGCAACTCATCGAGGGAGCAGGGAGAGATTACTGTCTCAAATACCATAAAAGGCGTGTTGATGCTGGGATGTGACATGATGATGGAAAGGAGGAATCGACGTGGGTAGAACAGTTTATGCTGGAGCGCAAAGTCTATGCGATCCTTTGGGATGATTGCGAGAAAACGAGGGAATGTTTTCGTTCCTTTTTTCCCTCGTATGGTCAGCTCACAGGGGAATATGGCTGCGATTTCTTCCCAGCGGATCTGCAATCCAAGGGTCATAAGCCAACTAGCAGTTGGATCATCATAAGTGAATCCTGCTTCGTTGACAACGACAATAGGCTTAGGTCGCAGCAAACGGAACCATCCAATTAGAGACAACGATTCCCAGAGGAATAGTGGCAGGCCTGCAAGCAGCGCGGCGAGGCGGAGCCAAGGGTTTCCACTGTGCCAAGCGATGAGGATAGGAGGGGCGAGAAGCGCACCAAGAAGCGAAGGCCAGGCCTTTTTGAAGAGTTCTGTCTTATCTGGATAGAGGACAATTGTGCGAGGGTCTGCATCTGTATATTGTTTAGTTTCTCTTGATGGCATGTATTTGAACACTCCTTATGGTCAATACTAAGGCTGCCAAGCTTGACTCCATTGTGCAGTTGGAGCGAAGGATTGAGGAGCTGGAGGCAAAACTTGGGCCGTAACACTTCGCAGGGTTGCGAATCCCTGCGGAATGCCTCAGGCTAAAGTCCATGCTATTGTCTGTTCCTGCGTTCTCGCAGCGAACGAACAAGGCGAAACAGGCGGCAAGCGTCAAGTTGAGCGTGGCTTGACTTGACAGTTCGGTGAAAAGTGGCAAAGATTCTCCTTGACGAGGTAAAGTAAAAGAAACCAAAATCCCTTGCAAGGAGGAACCAATGCACGCCAATAATTGTATACCAGTAGCGCAACGGGTTGATCTCGCAAGCCGCATGATTGTGCATCATGAAAAGTATGGATTTGTCAGTCAGTTAAGCAGAGAGAGTAATATTTCGCGCCAATCGCTCTACACGTTGAAGTCGAGAGGGCAAGAGGCGATGGAAAGGGTATTCAGACCAAAGCAGGAAGCCATAGAACGGATGATGCAAGTAGAAAGAGCCGTCTTAGTCCTATTCACAGAGGGCCATGCGAGTCGTGAGGGGATACAGAACTGTCTGAAGGAACTTCTAGAAGTCCATGTGAGTACGGGCAAAATATCATCCACTCTTCATGAAGCCGGTAAACGAGCCCAAGAGTGGCTGGATCAGCATATACCGAAAGGTAGGAGAGATCTAGCCATAGATGAGCAATATAGCAATCAAAGAGCGGAAGCCTATTTGAATATAGTGGACGCACAGACATCCTTTGTCTATGCCAGTAGTCCTCCAGTGGCAGTGGATGGAGAAAGCTGGGATCTCATGTTGTTGCAAATGAAAGATAACGGGCTCAAGTGGCGTGTGATCGTTTCCGATGGAGGAAAAGTGATTGGGCGTGCAGTGCGCGAAATCGCCCCTGATGCCCTTCATCAGCGGGATGTTTGGCATGTTCTACATGAGGGAGAAAAAGCACAGGAAAAAATTGGTAGGGCTGTAAAGGCGTTGCATCAACGCACTCCAGCGGTAGAACGCAATGCCAAGCGTGTGGAAGCAGGTAAAAAACCTCTGGGTCGCAATCCCCAAACAGATGTGCAAGCGCATGCCTCGGACGTACAACACATGGAGTATATAGCGACAAGCTTGCGCTATCTCTGTACTGAACTCCAACAGTTGCTCGAGATTGTCGTGCTAACAGATCATGGCATTCTTACAAGGAAAGTATGGTCTGAAGAAATCCACGCACTTTTAGAATTATTAGATGACCTATATGAAGTAACTCCAGCACCCCTCAACAAGCATGTGAAAAAGCTGCTCCGTCATGTGTCCTTAGCTCTTCCAAGTCTTTTAGCCTTTTGCCCGGATTTAGATGCCGTTCAGCAAGAGACTATCGCGCAACTTGGGCAGGAGGCTTGCCATCTGATTGGCTGGGCATGGCTACGTCAGGCGATCTTAGGGCCACAGACCGCGAAACTGGCCGCTGATTTTGCCCCCGCTTGGCAACCTGTGGTGGCAAAGCTGTTTGGAGCTTGGGATCAAGCTGTTCGATCCAGCAGTACTGTTGAGAACTGGCACAGTGTCCTGCGCCCTTTCATTGCTGTTCATTGCTGTCTCTCTGCTGATATGCTCGCTATTTTGGCTGTCTGGCACAATCATCGGCTCGCTTCACATGGTTTGCACAAAGGACTCAGCCCTCTCATACGCAGTGGCTGGGCCAAAGAGTCCACCGACTGGCTGGCTGCTTTGGGCTATTCATCTGTTTCTCCCTCTTGCGAGCAACAACCATGCTCAATATTTTCCCATAAGCATGAATCAGAGGATATAGCCGCATAAAGTCCTATTTATGATGTATTATCTCTATCACTGTTTTGCCAGTTTACACACATCATATGGCAAGGCTTCTATTCTTGTTCTTTTTTTTACAAATAAGGCTATGGTTAAACTGTCAAGTCAATTTGACGCATGCCTTATGATTGAATGATGGGAACTACTCACCCACCCTAACGATGCCTCCCACACCTGCACTGTATAATCCTCAGAGCCAGAGGCAATGCGCTTGCCATCTGGCGACCACGCTACTGCCCCCACATCAGCAGAATGCCCCTTATAGATGAAGACTTGGCTCCCATCCACGGCATCCCACACCTGCACCGTATTATCACCAGAGCCAGAGGCGATGCGCTTGCCATCCGGTGACCATGCTACTGCATTCACCGAAACTACTGTCTCCAAAACTGTCCTCGTCCAATCAGAATGTCCCTTATATGTGAAGACATGGCCTCCATCCACGGCCTCCCACACCTGCACCGTATTATCACCAGAGCCAGAGGCAATACGCTTGCCATCTGGCGACCACGCTACTGCATTCACAGCAGCAGAAAGCCCCTTATAGATGAAGACATGGCTCCCATCCACGGCATCCCACACCTGCACCGTCTTGTCACCAGAGCCCGAAGCAATGCGCTTGCCATCCGACGACCATGCTACTGCATTTACAGCATCAGAATGCCCCCTATAGGTGAAAACATGGCTCCCATCCACGGTATCCCATACCTGCACCGTATTATCATCAAATCCACCAGCAGAGGCGATGCGCTTGCCATCTGGCGACCACGCTACTGCTTGCACAGAACCAGAATGCCCCCTATACGTGAAGACGTGACCCCCATCGGTGGCATCCCATACCTGCACCGTATCATCACCAGAGCCCGAGGCAATGCGCTTGCTCGGCGACCACGCTACTGCCCTCACATCAGCAGAATGCCCCTTATAGATGAGGACATGGCTCCCATCCACGGCATCCCACACCTGCACCGTATTATCAACGGAACCTGAGACGATGTGCTTGCCATCTGGCGACCATGCTACTGCATTCACTCCCATAGAATGCCCTCTATAGACGTAAAGTGGATGAGGATGAGGAGTAAGGACCCACCAGATAGCTCCACCACCTGCTGCTACTCCTCCTGTGGCTACCAGACCAGCGATCACAGTTCTACGGGAAGGGTGACTCTCTTGTGACTGGCTCTGTCCTGTCTGATTGGGATCTCTCATCATGGCATTTGTTTCTCTTTCGAGATCATTGGCCTTGCAAGCGAATTTTTTTTAGCCGACCAATGAGACCAACAAGCAGAACAATAAGGAGCAGGAGAAAACCAAGCACAAAAATCAGTTCTTCAATCAAAATAGGAAGCATCTCGACTACTAGTTTGCCATCTAAATAATCGCCAAAAGCATAGGACGCTTTGTAGCTGTAAAAATCGTGTAATAATAATAATATACTGCCACCCATTAAAGCGACGCTTATTTCAACTAGAACTCTAGCGTTTTTTTTCTTCTTCTCATGCATCCTATCAATATCTTGGGGTAAATCTTCCGATGAGCTTTCGTCAGGGTGCCTCTGTCCTGGATTCACCAATGGATCAGTCCCGGATTTTTGAGATGATACCTTCTCAAGGTTCTCATTAGCCTTGCGAGCGGATTTTTTTAGCCGACCAATGAGACCAACAAGCAGACCAATAAGGAACAGGAGAAAACCAGATACAAAAGGCAGCGTTCCAATGTAAAAAGGAACTACTAAGCTTATGAAAGGGATGGTTACCACCGTCTCATTCCCATGAAGAGCGCAGTAAAAAAGGGGTATGATATTGCTCTTCATTAAACAAATCCAAATTCAACTAAGGCATTTTTAAGGTTCTCATTGTTTTTTTTAAGCAGACCAATAAGGAACAGGACAAAGCTTAGCAGACCAATAAGGAACAGGATAAAACCAGACACTAAAAGCAGTATATCAATCAAAGGATGATCTATTATGAAAAATAGTATATCATTTATTATATAATTTATTATGTCAGTGAAGCGTACAATGTTCACCTGAAAACCGAGAAGGAGCAGGATGCAAAAAGGGAGGATTATACCAATATTCATGCAAACACTTCCCATTTTAACTATGGCTATGGCATATTTTCTCTTCTTCTCAAGGTTCTCATTGGCATCCATGTCTCTTCTCCTCTGTGGCTGAGCAACAACAGCTCGTTCGATGTCTCACGCCATTGCTTGCAACCAGTGAAACACATGTTTCTGCTTACTAACTTGGAAGAGAGAATCCTCCTCTTCTCGAAAAACAGGACTCCCTCTTCTTGCTCGTGTCATTGAGCATCGTGAGCGGGTTAAACTACTCTTTTTATGTAATATCCGCTATTTACAGAGATTGACCCACCATTTCATCGTACATCGCTAATAGACCATGAGGCCCTTTTTCCGTATATTGCCAGTGACCTACTGCTTGACCATTTTGATCCTTGTAATCTGTACCACACGGAGATTTCTCTGGATCGGTTGTATCACAGTGATACAGATGAGCATCTAGTTTTTTGGGTTCCCAAGCATGTATTATTCCCCCATGATTATAGCACGTAGAGTCTGCGGTTCTTCCATCTTGGCTATACATTACAGCGTGGCTGGCATGCATATCTATAGCACTTGCTACTCCTGTTCCTGCTATGCCTGCTTTGTACAGGGTATCATCACATTCGCTACCAAAAACTGTCCAAGTAGTAAATCCTCCTGATATTTGTGGGTTTTGCCCATAATTTATCAGATTACTCATTAAAGCACCTGATTTTTCCAACTCTTGCGCTTGGTTACAGCCACCGCATATTTGATCCTTTATACCAGGCCAAGTATCTAAAGGAATTATGCCTGAATGAGGAGTATTAAGCGTAATAGCATTAGTCACATGGCCAATTGTCTTTGGAAAAGGAGATTTACCAGCATTATATTGCATCTGATCCATTGCTTCGCGAATGATTATTCCTCCCATACAGTGACCAACGAGTACAACATCTTTGTTAGACTGACCAAAGGTATCATGCAAGTATTGAGCGAATAAACAACTCAGATGGTATAAGCTTTCATTATTTGTACCATCCGCCTTTGCATTTGCATGATAATTGGCACAGTTACTCTCATATGGCTTGTTCTTGGCATGGAGATATGCGTCACAATTAGAATCACCATTATAAATTCCTATAGTACGCAAATCTGTTATCCCATGACTACTTAAAAATTGCCTTGCTTCCTTCCAATAATAATTATTACAATCGTTGCCCAGACCGCTTCCATTAGGAACTCCTTGCCCACCGTTTAATCCGCGAACGAACACAACGCTCGTAGTGTCCGCTGCTAGTTCTCGTCGGAGAACAGTGCTCCATACGCGCTCCAGTACCTTTCGATTGGCTTTGACCACCTCCTTCCGAGCTGGCAAACTCGCAATCTTCTTCTCATTCGACGAAAGAGGCTCCTTTCCTTTGCCCTCTTTCCCCTCTCGCTGCTCTGATGAAGTCTCCCCATCATATATTTCTTGAGCCTCTCCTTGAAGCGAGTTCTTGGAAGCTTCCTCAATTTCTCTGACGTACTTATCGAACGCGTGAGGCCATATCTGCTCTACCGTCGGGCCATGGTAGGCTTCTGGCTGCTGAGTAGGAACATGCAGCTCTGTTGGACTTTTGCCAATGATCTCAGCTCGCTGATCGGGAAAAGCAGGAGTTAGGCCCGTTGAGCTGTCAGAAAGACTCTGGAGCGCATGAGACTGGGCACCACCCATTCTTGCTGCCATCGTCATCGTCCCAAGGGTAAGGGGCGTTAAGAACCGTTTAAAGTTCCAACATCGGTCTTCATGGGTTGTATACTTTTTACCTACGTCGCTACGATTAGATGACTCAGATGCTTTTTTTGCATCATTATATTGCTTGATTTCTCTTGACTGCATAATTCTTATTTAGTCCTTTCCTAACTCTTCTGCTCAGTGCAAAGAGTATTTGTTTGTTATGTGCACTGTTAGGATATGTGATGGTAGTATGGGGAGCAATACAGAGACGGTGATACGAAAACGTATTATTATAGGCGAATGTACAAAAACAGAGACGAGCTACGAGGGAGAGTGTATCAAAGACGACCCAACGGGTGTCTATCCTGAGTATAACATAAAAAGTAACAAAATATGCGTCGGATGTAGGCCCAAAAAATGGGGAATTTCTTGAGATTTGAGTGTTGTCGGTATGTCAGGCAGTAGGCATGTACGCGTGACTGGATAAGGTAGGGAAGGAAAGCGAATGACCAAAAAGGTGAACTATGCCTATAGTTAAATTTAAGTATGTACATGCAACAATCTCTCGGGTATACTGTGGGTACTGTATAGTTCGTTCGACGGCATGCGTCAAATCAAGTTGACAATTTTGTGCTTGAGCAAGGTCAATACTGTCAGATAGAATAGACACATGTATTAAGAGGTAGAAAGAGAGTAGAAATATGGTAGCACAAAGAGACGATTGGTTCTCTGTAGAGGACTTCTTGGCCCTAGATCGTGAATCTCTTGACCAGAAATACGAATACAGAAATGGTCGTATGATAGCCATGGCGGGGGGTTCTAAACACCATGGGATGCTTATATCTAATCTTCATCTCATTTTAGGTAATCATCTAAAAGGAAGTCCCTGTTTTGTTTTTACAGAAATGACTCTTAAAATAGAGGATGAGTGTTTATTGCCTGATTTGATGGTAACATGCGATGAAAAGGATTTGGCGGAAGATGAAAATCCAACCTATATAGAGTATCCAAAATTAGTAATAGAAGTATTATCTCCTTCTACTGAAAAAGATGATAGAGGAGAAAAATTTCTTAAATATACGTATTGTCCTTCCATTCAAGAGTATGTCCTTATTAACTATGAATGCACGTTAGTCCAAATAGAGAGACGGCAAGGCGGGCAATGGCTGACTACATGGTTTAAGCAAGGTGAAAATGTGGAATTACAAAGTATTGGCTTGACTGTTCCCGTCGAAGAAATTTATGATAGAGTTGTTCTCCCCGCTTTTGAGCCATTCCGAAAGTATAGGAAACGAGGTATCAATAAAGAAAGGTCATGAACCCCATGCCTTTGCGGGCAGGGGCTTGTGGAGCGGTGCTAGCATCGTTTCACAAGCTCACATGACCAGACTCAGCAGAGGCGACTCTGCTACGTTATCGATGAGAGTTAAAGTTCCTACCTGCACGTGCGTTGCCAGCGTGCTGCTCTAGAACTGATGGGTTAAACAGGTGTACAAGGGTTAAGCCAGTGCTCATCAGAAAGTACCGGGTCGATAACATTGTCGAGGCACACATCACCTGGGTTTCCAGGTTCCGAAAGGAATTTTACACATGTCAGTTTTCGTCATGGACACTAACAAAGTACCGCTTGCTCCATGCCATGAGGCTAAAGCAAGGATACTGCTGGATGCAGGTAAAGCTGCCATATATCGCAAATTCCCATTCGCCATCATCCTGAAGTATGCGGTTGAGAGTCCGAAAGTTCCCGATTTGCGGGTCAAGCTTGATCCAGGCTCAAGAACCACGGGCATAGCGATTGTCGATGATGCTAGCGGCAGAGTCGTCTACACAGCGGAGTTGTCACATCGTGGGCAAGCCATCAAAAAGAGCTTAGACGATCGGCGAGGTTCACGCAGAGGCAGACGAGCACGCCATACCCGCAATCGCAAACCACGATGGCAAAACAGAAGACGAGCATCTGGCTGGTTGCCACCATCGCTCCAGAGTCGGATCAGCAATATACTCACCTGGGTCCAACGTTTGGCACGAGTGTGTCATATCACGAACATCAGCATGGAGCTGGTGAAGTTCGATATGCAACTGATGGAAAATGCTGAGATATCCGGCACTGAATATCAGCAAGGTACTTTGGCAGGATATGAAGTCCGTGAATATCTCTTGCACAAGTGGGAACATAAGTGTACATATTGCGGCAAGGAAAATATTCCTCTGCAAATTGAGCATATTGTTCCTCGTGCTAAAGGAGGTTCAAACAGAGTGAGCAATTTGTGCCTCTCATGCGAGAAACGCAATCTAGCCAAGGGAACCAAGAACATAGAGGAGTTCCTCAAGAAAAAGCCAGATCTCTTGAAGAAGATCGAAGCCTTCGCAAAAGCACCTCTCAAAGATGCTGCTGCTGTGAATGCAACACGATGGGAATTGTTCAGGCGCTTGCAAGGTTTTGGCTTACCAATTGAGTGCGGTTCTGGTGGGCTCACCAAGTTCAACCGGACCAACCGCAAGTTGTCGAAGACTCATTGGCTAGACGCAGCGTGCGTGGGGAAGAGCACACCAGCAGTTCTGAATATAAGAGGTGTGCAACCCTTGCAAATTCGCGCTTACGGACATGGATGCCGTCAAGTCCAAAATCACGATAAGTACGGTTTTCCAGTCGGCGGGGCGAAGCAAGCCAAGATCTTCTATGGCTTCCAGACTGGGGATATTGTGAAAGCTGTGAGGCCATCACACCTCAAGAATGCTGGAGTGCATATTGGACGCATTGCAGCACGTGAAACAGGTAATTTCAAACTCTATAGAAAGGATGGTACTCGTTTCGATACAGGCTACAGATATTGTAAAGTAGTGCATAAGATGGACGGGTACAGCTATCAGAGCGGTGAGCAGTGTGCTTAAGCACACGCCGCCTACGCGGCCCACACATCCCAACCCACCCCGAAAGGAAGCGCCATTCACCCCCAAGGCTCTTGCAAGGGGCACTCTGGCGCGACTAGGTAGCATAACTCTTATCAGTGCTATTTCTTGGCTAAAGTCAGCACTTCTAGTACAAGTGTAGCCCCGACAATCATAATCGCTGTGAAAATATTCCCACTATGTAGTATGCGCAAAATCAGGTCTAGCACAATTGCTAGAGATAAGAGCGCTCCTTGGTGAATTGCTCGCCGAATAGTTGCACGGTAAACGCGGGATGTAAATAGATAGCGACTAATGCCATAAGCTATGATCGCGAGCGTACTGGTCAGTGCTACACTCACAATCAGCAGGAAGATTATGAAGGCTAGTGCAGATTGTGGCTTTACAAAATAGGTGAAAAGAAGCAGTCCACTCCAAGCAAATAGAGCGATCAGGAATAGTTTATGAATTGATGACCGTGTAGACATATCACCTCAACAAGTTAAAGCCTCTATTGCCGTTCAATGGCGCTTCAGTACGTTTTCTGGTTTCTTGCGTCTCTCGGCTGAAATATTTTTGCCACATATCAGGGGCGTCTTTACTTTCGCCTCCATGCTGTGTATAGCGCTGTCGTACACGACAAATAATGGGTGTATTCACGGCTGCTCCAGCAACGATGACTTGACCTTTAGAAAGTGCAGGCAAATTACCTAGCAGATCTTGTCCTACTCCTTCAATAGTGGTGGCAACGCTTTTCTGGTCTAACTCGTTGACTATACGCATGATGCATTGCGTCTGGCACTGACTGAGTACATCGGCATCCAATTTGCCGGGGCGCTGACTGATTAGACCAACACCAATACCAAATTTACGTCCCTCGGCCAGCACTTGTTTGAGAATAGCTGTCGAAACAACTTCGGTGCCGCCAGGAGCAAAGTGATGGGCCTCCTCCAGTAGTACAAAGACGGGATAGGGCAGATAGGACTCGCCTGAATGTACTTTTCCTCGCTCGGTATCCATACGCGCTTGGTTCAAGCGGCGTAGCAAGGTTGCTACCACCACTTGCTGGTCACGCTCATCAATCTCGTTGAGCTGTAAGACTGTGCACAGGCCCGGTTTGAAAATTTCTGGTAAGTCTAGGTGCTGTGTATCGTCGAAGGTAAAGCTATGCTCAAAAATCTGCTCCACTCGCCATGTCAGAGCATGGACAGTGCTAGAATTGTCGGCCCCTTCGCTATCCTCATCGTTTTTCTGGCGCGAGACGGCCTTGATGGCCTGCTTAAGATCAGCCACGCTCCAGGGGGTACCACGTTTGGTCTCGCGAACCTTGCGTAGTGCCCTGCTTAGCAAATATTGCTGCTTCTCAGTCATCTCCGGCAGCAGTTGGCGCATATCGCCCATGTTCAGTGAAGAAATTCGCACCTTGACTTGTTCGGGCTTGTAGATACGCACTTCTGCTCGGTAGCCGCTACCGCGACCGTCGCCGGGCTCTTCGAACTGAGGAGTGTTAGCGATCTGATCAAGGGTGCTATATTCACCGTGAGGATCGATAATCAAGATACAGGCTTTATTATGTGGCTGCATCAGTTCCTCAATAATCACGCTGGCTAGATAGCTTTTACCGGCACCAGTACTGGCAATGATGGCTAGGTGTGTGCTGACCAAGTCCTTGACTGATAATACGATCGGAACTGCGCCTAGCGGTCGGGTTAGCAGAGAGCCGATGGTTGCGGAACCGAACTGGCGGTCCCGCTTACGGCTCAGAACTTCTTCGAGCATCTGGTTGTCTGCCAGGAAGATCTGCTTGCCGGATTGGGGAGGAATCCAAGGATTGATAAATGAAGCAGTTGCAGGGTCGTAGTAGCCCATGATAGCAACGTGCAGTTCGAAAAGTTCATTTGTATGTGTATTGTAACCCACCATAGCTGCAACCTGAGCAGGTGAGATCTCTGGTTCACCTAAAAATGTATCCGGGTAGAGCTGTAGAGGGACGCGTTTGAGGATACGCCCAAGTACTCGGCGAGTGGGAGCGGCATTGCCATTTATAGTTGCTAGATCAGGATCGATGAGTTCATAATACACATACTCACCATTTTTGAGTATCTGCAGATCATCGCGTGAAACGAAGGTATATTCGTGAATGGTCTCGCCTGGTCCTTTGGTAATCCCTACGGGTTTGCGCAAGGAGGCGAGTTGGAATGTCTTTTGATCGAGCATGGAATGTTAACCTCTGCTAACCAGTTGTTTCCACTTTAAGTCGCCAAGCAAAGTTACGTTTGACAATTAAGAGTAGGGCAAGATCCTGTGGGAACAGACGCTCCAATTGGTCGATAATGCGAAGTGTGACCATGGGGAGCAGACTGTTACGCTGTGCAATGATATGGGGTAGATAGCCCATGTGCAGGTAGGGATGTAGAGTACCAGAGTCTTCAACGGCATCTTTAAAGAAGTGGAAGCTTTGTACTTCTTGATCAGTCATCGTCTCAATCTCGCTATCCAGATCCAGGGACAAGGGGGGAATACCATGCATTACTGAAAGAACCTCGGGTATGCTCTGGGAGGATTGACGCATTACCATGACACCCAAGATCATGATATAAATCAGGACAGCCTTCTCAGAGATATAGTCGGGAGAGAATAGCTCAACCTGAGTTTCGTTGGAGAGGCGTGGCCCTAGTGCACCGAACTGTGGATTGACGAGAATAGTATCGTAGATCACGCCGATAGCGTAGGTAATGGGCTTATGATTGTGGCTAGGCCTCATTGATGCCTTGTCATCCTCATCCTGTGCGGCACGAATAGCTACTCGTACAAAGCGCCCGAAGGCATAATCAGGTGAGGTAGGCATGACCTCAGCTTCGCGTGGACCAAAGATCTGGCAAACGTAGTTGATGTGTGAGTCTGATTTGGCGATCTTCCCAATAATCATGCTTGATTGTCTTTCTTATAGCCTGGATAATCTTGGCTCATCCAAAAACGAAAGAGAAGAGATAGTTTGGGGCATTATAGCATAGCTTCAGCTTTTAAGGCTATGTTCTAGTACTAACCGGGTGTGCGGAGGATTTGCTGAGGATATCTGTCTGTCAATGTGGTCTACTCATTTCTTGCTACTCATATATAGATATATTGACACGTATAATATACTACATCTTGTAGTATATTATTGTCGCTGCCAAGACGATGTCAGGGGACGGTTAGGAAGTCCCAAATGACTAATTGCATAGGAAAGGACGGACACCCTGTATGAACCTGCCCAACGACAATCAATCTAGCTTAGAACAGCGTGTAACAGATATTGAACAGCTCTGCGGTGATATCATCAAAAACGAGGAGGCACTTATAAAACTCTCACAACGTCATAAATTCAATCTTCAGCAGATCATCGGTGCTGTCAATGGCCTTACGCTCGATATAGGCGATGTAAGGGAGCGCTTTGATGGCGTTGAACAAGCGCTTGAGAGGTATGGTAAACGCTTTGACAGGATTGAACGAATACTTGATGGGCATGATAAGCGCTTTGACAGGATTGAACGAATGCTTGATGGGCATGATAAACGCCTGGACAGGATTGAACAAGTGCTTGATGGGCATGATAAAAGTCTTGATAGGATTGAACGCACCCAAAGCGAGATTAAGGAAAATCAGCGTAAGCATGGGCAACTGCTGAAAACGATACTTGGTCGATTGCCACAGCCACAAGGGGAATAGAAAATATTTAAGTGCAGAAATCAAGCCAAAAATGTCAGATCAAGTGGGATTTAATTAGGCTTCGGGTAGGCTAATATAAATCCCACCATTTTCAACCTTTACTGGATAGGTAAAGAGGTCCTGACGTGCGGGGCCACAGAGAACTTTGCCGGTACGGACGTCGAATTGAGCACCGTGCCAAGGGCAGGTAATGGTGCTCTCTTCCAATTCACCCTCGTTGAGGGGACCACTGATGTGGGTACAGTTATCGGTAAAGGCGTAAATAATGCCATCGATCTTGGTGAGGCAAACAGGTTCCCCGTCCGCTTCTACTGTGAATAGCGAATTTTCCTGCACATCACTTAAATTTGCGACTTTGACAAATTTATCCATAAAATCCGCTTCTCTTGAAAAAATTATACTTCATCGTCTTCTGCAGGCTTCTCAAGGCCTGCAAGGGCGAGGCCACGGTGCAGTACTCGTAGGGAGAGAAATGCACATTTTGTACGAGCTGGGCTGATGGGAATACCAAGTGCTTCCAGAACATCATCTTTCCCCAGAGCAATTACCTCTCTGCACGGTCTTGCCTTCGATCATTTCAGTGAGCATTGAGGCGGCTGCCTGACTAATCGCACAGCCTCGCCCGTGGAAGCGTACATCTGTGACGCGGTCGCTCTCGATTTGTAAGTCCATAGCAAGTTGATCGCCACAGAGTGGGTTGAAGTCCTCGCAATGCACATCAGGATGTGCTAGCTCTCCATAGTTGCGTGGATCACGATAATGGTCCAGTATATATTCTCGATAGTCTATTGCCATGACAAAATTGACCTCGCTAATGTGATATGAGCACTAGAAACGAAAGATTTCTTGTGCCTTGCGTAATCCCTGTACTAGTATATCAATTTCTGCTGGAAGTGTGTAGATATAGAAGCTGGCACGGGCCGTTGCGGCTAGCCCAAATCGGTCCATCAAGGGTTGGGCGCAATGATGGCCAGCACGGATTGCTACACCCACTTCTTGGTCTAGGATCGAGGCCAGATCGTGTGGGTGGATATCATCTAGTGTGAAAGAGATGACTCCGCCACGTTGGTTGGCATCGGGTCCATAGATTTTCAAGCCAGCAATTGCTTGTAACTGCTCCATGGCATAGGCTGTTATCTCACTCTCGTGTTGTTGTACCGCTGCCATGCTCGATACAAGATTGCTTGACATGTTGAGCTTTGCTCCGTTGGGATTGCCCATGTCTGTTGGGTTTTCTCTTTGGTCCGTTGGAGGATACTGCAATAACTCATTCAAATAATCTACCGCAACTCCCAGACCAATAGCCTCAGCAATGGCTGGTGTTCCGGCCTCAAATTTCCATGGTAGATCGTTCCAAGTAGAATTCGCGCAGGTGTACCGTGCGGATCATGTCGCCACCGCCCATAAATGGAGGCATGGCTTCTAATAATGCTCGTTTGCCATAAAGGACACCAATACCTGTAGGACCAAGCATCTTATGTCCACTGAAAGCCAGGAAATCGACGTCGAGATCCTCTACATTGACTGGTAAGTGAGGCACACTCTGGGCTGCATCTAGCAGTACTGTGGCTCCCGCTGCATGCGCCTGTGCGATCATCTCTTTGGCGGGATTGATTGTTCCCAGGACATTGGACATGTGGGTAAACGCTACCAATTTTGGCTGCCGTTGCAAGACTTCCTGATAGATGTCTAGACGCAATAGGCCCTCATCACTTACCGGGATAAATTCTAGATGGGCACCTGTACGCTGAGCTAGCAGTTGCCAGGGGACAAGATTGCTGTGATGTTCCATCTCGGTCAGTACAATCAAGTCGCCAGCATGAATGTTTGCATCCCCCCAGCTATAGGCCACAAGGTTGATACTCTCGGTCGTGTTGCGCGTGAAGATGATTTGCTTGCTCTGGCGTGCCTTGATGAAACGAGCGATTTTCACACGCGCCTTGTCCATTGCGGCTGTCGCCTCTTCACTTATGTGGTAGACGCCGCGATGGATGTTGGCATTGTAGGTTCGGTAGTAGTGCTCCATCGTTTCAAGCACAACTGTGGGCTTCTGCGAACTGGCCGTACTATCTAAGTACACCAGTGGCTTGCCATGCACCTTATGTGAGAGAATAGGGAAATCCTTGCGGATCTCCTCGGTGGGGCGCATGATGGGTTTGGTTTGTGCGATGTGTAATGTGTTGTCAAATGTAGCCATAGTTTGTTCTACTTATTCAGTCTCACTTTCTGTACTACTCTCTGAGTCACCTTCTACAGTGCTTTTAGTTTTGTTTTGAGGCAAATACTTGTCCAGCCGCTTGTGTATATATTGTTTATCTGGAGAACTAAGAGCCTCAAATTCAAGTTGATCAAGGACTTGGATGTCTTGAATGTCGCCTAGAGCTTGTTTAGCGAGATCGATGAGCATGTCATTCGGAAAACGAAAGGTTAGAATCTTTAAAATCGAATTAACCTTGCCTTTGATCTCACCTTCCATCTCTTTTTCCTTTGCAATCTGCTCAACGTCAGGATTTTGTTTTATGAAATTTCGATACGGTGAATACATGTTGAGTGCCTCCTGAATCTTTTTCTTATTTGATGCTGAGACGGTCGTCGTCCGTTTGAGCATTACGCCAAATTGGATGAGTCGCTCTACTGCACGCCTCTCGTCGTAGTACTCGGTAATTTCCTTGATTGCTTGTTTGAGAAGAGCAACCGATGGCTTCTTCATTCCGGGTAGCAGCACGTAGAGTGGAACAGTATGACGATTGATATATGGCTGTGGATCTACCTCCCAAAGGCGAATCACCTCATAGTAGCACGATGAGCATTTGCGGCCAGCGCATGTCACATGGTAGGGTGGTTCCACTGTTGCACATTTGAACAGGTAGAGCAGGATGGAGATGACTGGTAGGCCGTATGTGCTGTGCAGGCCTGCATTATAGATGCTCATCCGTTTCTCCATATCCTCATCCTCGTCGCTTTGCGCCTCGAAATGGAGAATAGCTAATTCTCTCCAATAGAGAATTTTGAGTGCTAGATCCACTTTTAAGGTGCTGCGGTCAATTTCGATGTTTTGATCGCTGAGTACTTCCGCTCCTTGCAGCAGTAGTGGAATGATCTCCTTTGCTTCACTACGAAAAAGATGCTTTACGAGACTATCGTATGGTTGTGGATCATTGTGTGTAGAATTTGCCAATGCCATCTTCCCCCATTTGTTTGCATTGATGTAGGTTTAGGAGGAGTATAGCATAAGCCACATTCATCTGCAATGGTATAATGCCCTTTTTCTCCCTCTATTTAAGAGGGAGAGTGCGCTCCTTAATATTCTGTGAGTTTGATCTCTTCGTTTGCTTTCGTGCTATCGTCCAGATGGACTGCTCCCTCGTCGACTCCTTCAATTTCCCAGCGTTCTTGGGCGTCAATCCAGATGTTGGCTTCGGTCTCATAGCCACCGCTCATGCGATGTACGATGCTACGGCGCAACCGAGTTCGCAGACTTTCCAATGGGATGCGCTGTAGAACTGGCTCGAAAGAAGCCTTGTACGATGATGCGCTCGGCCTCAGGACGTGGAATGCCACGTACCATCAGGTAGAAGAGTTGCTCCTCGTCAATCTGACCCGAAGTCGCACCGTGGCTGGCACTGACTTCGTTGGCCGCGATCTCTAGGCCAGGGATGAACTCACCACGTGCCTTCTTGCTCAGCAATAGGCCGTGTGCTGATAAGAATGAGGCTGTCTGCTGGGCTTTTGGACGAATGCGGATCATACCATCGAATTCTACACGTGACTCGTCGGTAAGCACGCCTTTAACCATCGTCTCAGCGTTGGTAGAGAGGCCAATGTGGTCTGAGAGAGATTTGATCACGTAGCGCTGATTGTGATCGGTGAAAAAGATACCGACGAGTTCTGCCGCTGTACCATTGCCTTGCAAATCAGCACCGATGGTTTCTAGATTAACTGCGCTACCTAGGTCGGCGATCACAAAGGTTACACTGGCATCATTCTGGTGAATGGCATTCTTATTAGTAATGTTCCAGATATTCTGGCCGAGATCCTGCATATTGCTGAACTCAACACGTGCCTCACGGTTAGCATAGATCTCAACTACATCGCTCAGTAGAGCAGGGTCGTCGCCTGCAACGAGCGAATTGTACTCTTGGACGAAGCGCACACTACTTTGCGGTTCTGCAATGATCAGCGTGTGCGAGAATGTAGCAGATAGAGGTGTGTCTAGCCAGACTTGGGCTAGGATCGGCTCTTCAATCTCGACACCCTGTGGCACATAGAGGAAGAAACCATCAGTCCAGAATGCTGCATGTAATGCAGTGTACTTGCTGGTTGCTATGGGCACACACTCGGTCATAAAATATTTCTGCACTAGTTCGGGATACTCACGGACAGCTGTATCCAGGTTGACTAAGATCACTCCTTGCTGCTTAAGATCTTCACGCAATTCGTTGCGTACGACGTTGGCATTGAGTTGGACGAGCAGACCCGAACGCTCGTTGATTAGCGCAGATGCTAATGATTGCTCGATAGCAGTAGGCAGAACTGAGCTGGACGACGGGGTCAATGCGTTCAGGTTTTCGAACTTGAAGTTGGCAACAGTGCGCTGGGTACCTAGGTCACCGCGCCGACCTAGTGGCGCTGGAGTGTTTTCATAGGTCTCCCAGGCATGTAAGCGCAACTGCAACATCCAATCGGGCTCTCCCTTTAGACGTGAGAGTTCCTCTACCGCAGCCCGCGAGAATCTTGGAGCCAAAACGTTGGATTGGGATTTAGATTCAGACATCGGCACTTACTCCACTCTCTTCGTTTGCAGGCTTGAGCCATTCGTAGCCTTTCTCTTCCAACTCGAGGGCCAGTTCTTTGCCTCCCGATTTGATAACGCGACCGTTAAACATCACATGGACGTAATCAGGCGTGATGTAGTTGAGCATGCGCTGGTAGTGAGTGATCAGCAAAATACCTAGGTTAGGACCAGTCAAAGCATTGACACTTTCAGATACGATACGTAGCGCGTCAATATCTAGGCCAGAGTCGGTCTCGTCCATTAGCGCGATTTCAGGCTCTAGGAGTGCCATCTGCAAGATTTCCGCACGCTTTTTCTCACCACCAGAGAAGCCATCATTGATGGAACGGTTAATGAAACTGTTGTCGACTTTGAGCAAGCGCATCTTCTCCTGCAAGAGTTTACGGAACTCACCGGGAGGAACTGTCTTACGCTTGGTCATCTTGCCGGAGGGGTTCTCACCCTCTTCAAGAGATTTGTTTCCTTCGCGTACAGCCTCCAGAGAGCGGCGTAGGAAGTTGGCTACGCTTACACCTGGGATAGACATAGGGTACTGAAATGCTAGGAACAGGCGCATACGAGCACGACGATCTGGTGCATATTCGAGAATATTCTCACCCTTAAACCAGATCTCACCTTCGGTAACTTCATATTTGGGGTTACCCATGATGACGTTGGCTAATGTGCTTTTGCCTGAGCCGTTAGGACCCATCAGTGCATGAATTTCACCCTGCTTGACGGTTAGGTCCACACCGCGCAAAATCGGTTTGCCTTCAATATTGGCATGAAGATTTTTAATTACAAGTTCAGATGTCATTATCCAAACATACCTTCCTTTTGATTTGATGATCAAGAGCGAAGTCCTGATCGCCCTTTTGTGAGTAAATAGCGCTCTTTAATTTAAAGAGCTAGCCTCTGCTGGACTGCTATTTGGCAGTGTTGCTGGCTGTGCCTGTAGGTGCTCTCCCTTAGGAGATGTAGCGACATGAATAGTAGAAACTGCGATGAAATGAGTAGAAGGATGGTGATCATCCGATACTACTGCCAAATCCGCTAGTGTAATAGAGTCGAGAGTTTGAGCAACGGCGTCACGTACGCGTGCCCAGAGATATTTTGTTTTGCATGAGTCAAGGAAGTTGCAGGTTTGTACCATCTCGCCTTCCGTTGCACAGATCATAGGAGAAATGGGGCCCTCCAGAGCACGAATAACTTCTCCCATTGTAATTTGTGCTGGGCTACGGCTCAACTTGTAGCCACCATGAGCACCACGTGTGCTGATGACTAGAGGCGGCTCAGCCTCCCGTAGCAGTTTCATCAGCTGCTCTAGGTATGCTAGCGGCAACATCTCTGCCTGCGAAATATCTGTGAGAGATCGAGGACGGCCATCGTAATGACGAGCCAGATCAACCATGATCCGAACACCATATTCGCCTTTTGTAGATACACGTAACATCATTCGATCTCTGCCTTCTTGTTTGTCTGCAAACGTACGTAATTGACACTTATTTAATCCGACCTATTAACTAGGATATATTTTAGCACTGAGGCAGGCTAGAGTCAACTATTATTGATTGGCTTACGACCAATGACGATCTGCCGCAATCCTTGGCCAAAGGGCTGCCATTGATAGTCACCATAAATGGCTTCGATGCGGAAGCCAGTTGCCAGGAAAAGCAGCTGTAGTTCGCGTGGAAAGAAATTGTGCATGTCTAGCTTGCTCAGGTAACGCTCATTTGCTCCGTTTTGGAAGAATTTCTCATGGACCCAGCTAATATGTTGTGTTTGCTCGAAAGGGTCATACTTGCGGGTTGTATAGATGAGCATAGTAAAATCTCCATCTGGAGACTCGATTTCGTCCTCTAAATAGACGTGTGATGGACGATTTAAGGCATCACTTAAATAATCGATGTCGGGTAGAAATGTATCAACGATGAAGCGGCCCCCGTGCGCTAAATGGTCATAGGTCGCGTGAAATGCTGCGAATTGTTGCTCAATTTCGTGGAGGTGTGAGATTGAGTTAAATGGTAAAAGGATCAGATCGAACTTGCCTTTATGCTCAAGCTCATAGGAACACATGTCACTTTGGTGAAGGGTGACTCGTTGTTGTAATGGTGCTGGCTCGCGCTCCAATTTACTCTGGTAGGCAGCAAGCATGTCTGGTTCGATGTCCAGACCTTCCAGGTGGAAGTTGCCGGGACTTTTGAGCAGATCGAGTCCGATGCGACCGCTGCCACAGGCTAGTTCAAGCACGCGTCCAGGTGTGTAGCGCATGACTAGTTCGCGCCAGAAAGGTAGGTCCTGTTCCGATTGGCTCTGGTATTGTAGGTCGTAATCACTGATATGCTCGTAGTATTCTCCGATCGCGTATGGCATTGATATCCTCACATGGTTTGATTTTTTCTCTCATTCTACGGGACTAGGCATGAAAGGTCAACAATCCACTCAGGAAAAAATACAGTGCATACCATTTTCTCTATTTCCACTTGACAAATGTACGTTAGATACGTATAGTTAGAATATGCAAACGGTTGTTGAAACGGATCGCTTTCAGCGAGATGTAAAATTGCTTGGGATGTCCGATGAAGAGCACGATGAAATTGTGAATTTTGTAGCAGCTAACCCTGATGCTGGGGATGAGATTAAGGGAACAGGGGGAGCGCGTAATTGCAAAAAACGAGAGAGCTGATATAACACAAGCGGAACGGAATGAGTTGAAGGTAACGCTTGCCGCGCTTGCTGACACATATCGAAGGAGAAATAAATCATGACTAGTTTTGGGCAAAGCTTGATCGATAGCGTAAATGAAGCTCTAGCCTTCGCTCGTGGTGAGGACAATGGCTGTGTCGTCCATATCCCTCCTGAAATTGATACAGCACGCATTCGTGAAAAAATTGGGATGAGCCAGAGCCAATTTGCGGCTCATTTTGGTGTAAGTGTTCGCACTGTGCAAGAATGGGAACAAGGACGAGCGGTGCCTTCTGGTCCTGCACAGGCTTTCCTCAAGGTGATTGACCGCGAACCTGAAGCGGTACTTCGTGCGCTTAGTGACTCTCCAGTTAAGAAAGATGGTGGGAAAAGGCAAAAGCGATCTAGGAAGTCCTTGCAAGTGTGACTTCCACAGCACTGGAGCTTGGCGTATGCCCAAACTGATGTTTTGATATAAGGGATGGGACCCATTTAAGATCGAGGCGTAGGGCTGATTGCTACTAGATGTTGAGCAACATGATTGTGCTCGGGCCAAGCTTATATCAGAACGCCAGTATGGCTTGAAAAATGCTTGACATTCATGTTCTATAGGCTTTATGATCATATGAAAAGTGCAACTGGCGAGGGAAAACAAGGATTCAGATGGAAGTCATTAGAATATCGCCGCGTGGTTACTGTTATGGCGTTGTTGATGCTCTCACTATAGCCCGTAAAGGGGCTAAGGACCTAGCATTGCCTCGCCCGATTTATATTATTGGACAGATTGTCCATAATCGTCATGCAATTAATGAACTGACCAGTCTGGGCGTTATTACCCTGGATGGTCTCAACCGGGCAACCATTCTTGAAGAGGTCAAGAGTGGCACTGTTATTTTTACGGCGCACGGTGTCTCTCCTGAGATTAGGCACCGGGCTAAGGAACGTGGTCTGATGTGCATTGACGCTACTTGCCCCGATGTCACCAAAACGCATGAACTTGTTAGTCATCTCGTTGCTCAGGGTTATTATATTCTCTATATCGGCAAGAGGGGGCATCCTGAGCCGGAAGGGGTGATTGGGGAGGTTCCTGGTCATATCAGCCTTATTGAGAATGAAGCTGATGTCGATGCATTGCAATTGACAACCGAGCAGAAGCAGAAAATTGCAGTCTCTACCCAGACCACACTCTCTCAATGGGATACCCATCGCATGGTTCAGTATATCAAGCAGTGCTACCCACACGCTGAGATCCATATCGATATCTGTCCTGCCACTCAAATTCGTCAGGAAGCTGTGGCAGAGCAAGCCAGAGGTGCTGACTTGACTATCGTGGTTGGTGATCCACGTAGCAATAATACCAATCGTCTGGTGCAAGTCTCTGAAGAGTTGGCTAATGTGCCAGCAAAGCGTATCGAGGATCTATCGCAATTAGATCCACAATGGCTTAAGGGTAAGAAGCGCGTTGCGGTGACTGCTGGAGCCTCTACACCGAGTCAACTGACACGTGAGGTTATCCGTTATCTTGAAACATACCAACCTGAGGAGAAGGATGTTAAAAATACTTGAAACAGCACCACCAGTCGAGTATGCTGCTGAGCCAGCAATAATTTACGATGTGGCAGTAATAGTCAATGCCGTTTATCAGCAGAAGATTGAACCGACACAGGCCGGGCACATTCCCAAGCGTATAGTTAATAAGCTACGTCCACAACTTAAAGGACAGCCTCGTTTGGACTATAATGGCACAGATAATTATACTGACATGCTCTTTGATTTGCTGATCAATATGCATGTCCTGCAACGTACCGAGCCGCCCTTTAGCGATATGAAGCCATGCATTGACCCTGGTTCCCAATTGATATCTTGGTCCCGTCTGGATATAGTTGGGCAGATGAAGCTGTTACTAAAAGAATGGAGCCATAACAAGCACATTATAGACGTAGCTAGAGCAGAATATGATCCCTGGGACTCGTATTCCTACCTTTATGACTTGGATATACGTAAAGGGCGTCAGGTCTTACTAGAACAGTTGTGTACTTGTATACCAGACAAGTGGTATAGGGTCGATTCTCTCCTAGAGGAACTATGGGAGAAAAATCCTGAGGCGATGCGCCGTGGGTCGTCAGCGAAAAAACGCCTGCGCAATGACAAAGATGCTCGCCACAAATGGATGAAGAGCGATGGCCAATTTTATGTTGGTATGCTTGATAGCTCATTGCGTGACTTGGGGATCGTGAGCCTAGGTTATCAGATTGCTCCTACTGAGGAAAAATATCGAAATCCTGATACTTTTATGCTTAGTGAACTGGCCGCGACCGTGCTCCCAACATCTGAACAGCATACTAAAGTTAGCCAACAGACGGATAATGGAAATGGCACACAACGCTTCCTAATTGTCCAGCCTAGCTTCGAATTGCTACTCTTGCACTCTCACCTGCCAACGTTATATAGTGTACTGCCTTTTGTTCAGGTCAATCAGATTGCGGCAGCTAGCCGTTTAACACTGACGAAAGCATCCCTCTTGCGTGGCATGGCCGCTGGTTACACTGTTGAGCGGATTATCCAGGTTCTAGAGGAAAATAGTCATAAGGAATTGCCCCAGAATGTTGTTTATACGCTGCGAGATTGGGCTCGGCAATACAAAGAGACACGTATCTCGCAGGTTCTGCTGCTCGAAAGTGTCGAGTGAAGAGGCGATAGCTCAGTTATCTGCATCTGCCAAGCTTCAGGAATTTGGTATCCGCCAGCTTGCCCCCGGTATGCTTGCCGTCAATGGAGATACAGATCTACGTGAATTGCGTAATGCTCTGGAAAAAGGGGGTGTTGCACCTCATCTCGTTGGCAACTTTAGTAATCGTAGCAACAATCGTCGTAGCTATGATTGATCAGGGGGAAAACGCGCATAAGATTTGCGGCGCATACCCGATTTATTGCGCCCGCTGGCGTTAGGCAAGCGGGTGCTTTGACCAATACTCCTCAGAATTTCCATCAGTTTCATTTATCGTTCCCGCTTCCCGTGGGCAATCTCCACGCAAGAAGATCAACCTCACCTGTCTGGCTTTGTCGATGATCTACATGACAATGTCACCTCTTTGTCATCTTGGCAAGCATGCAGTGATGAAGGTATGATGAAAGCTAGGGCTGTTGCTGAGTATGAGAGTCGAGGGCACAGCCGAACAGTTCTCCAGTTGAGGGAATGGCAGGAGGCGTGATCTCTTGACCGTGAGTTGTCAACATCATGGAGAGAGACTGCCATTGCCCATACCAGCTCTGAGCCAATGTATTGTGTTGATTTTGAAAAACGGTGTGAAGCGTCTCGCCTGAACGAGATTGAATGAGTTTGAAAGAGTTTGAATATCTGTTAAAAGTAAAAGGAGCGTAAAAATGGGATTCGAAGAAATAAGGATGTCAGGAGACGTAAATAGTGAACATGAATCAAAGTCTAGCGAGAAAGCAAATTCAAAAGATGGATGCGATACCGATTTTGATAAAATGCAGAAGTATATAGGTGTTGCATTCGCAGGAGCGTACCGTCTTGGCGTGGCTGCTCTGGCTGTCCAAGTAGCTTTTTCGGGGATAAGTTGTGTCGAGGGTGTCTCAACGCCTGAAGCTTCTGGCTCTGCTCTTGTTCCGATGGACAGCAAAGGTCTAACGGATCAAAGACCTTCTTTTCAAGTAGCGCCCGATCAGCGAGCCAACTGCATTGAGGGACTGCCAGAGAGGAAATTATCCCAGGATACCGCAGGGTCATCTGATCCAGATGGGACAAATAAAAACTTGGGAGTTCCCAACGAGGACTCGCCGTTACGTAAGCTATGGCCTCACTTGGCTGAAGATATTGATAAATGGGCCGCCAGAGAAGGTGAGCAAGCTTCCAAGGGCTTGCATCAAGGAGAGGGTCAGGAAACACCTAGCGAAAAGACCCCTCCTGACCTCCACTCAAAGAAGATAACACCTAGTGAGAAGGCTGCTCGAATCCGCAATGGAGACTCCATCACAAGAGCATCGCGAGAGCAAAAGGACAGAGGTTCCAGGGGAGGTTGTTAAGTCTTTAGTTGACTATCTCAAGGAAAATCCAGAGGCTTGGAAGCGCCTCAAAGGGGAGATTAACGATAAAAAGATTAGTAAGCAAAATAAAAATTTAATAGATGATGAGGGAGTTGTGGAAGACAGTAAGAGTTTTGAAAAGAATAAGGAGGTTGGAAAGTCTCAATACCCTCAAGTTGAGGAGTATTGTAAGCCGTATAGATCCTATGAGGCATATCGCAAAGGCGAATATCTGGTCCATTACTACAATTGTTGTAAAGATGCATTGGGCATATCTCATTGTGAAAACGGTAGAAATGTAGACTGGCCAAAGTCATTCGCGTCTATTGGATTATTATTAGGTGGAACTATATTATGGGCATTGAGAGAGCCTATATATGACGATTTGGCGAGACTTACAAGCTCCTGCAGGAGACGAGTTACTGCAATTAAAAATTTCTGCACGGCGCCTCTACGCTTATCGTGGGGACGAGCTGATGGCTCTGCTTCCTCCAGTGAGGTACAAAGAGCCGCCCGTATTGCATCTGAAGCAAGGGACCGTGAACAGAGGAGGGGATACAACGATGAAATGCGACAAATGCCCTTTGGCAATGGAGGGAGGAGATACGGCGGTGGAATGCGACAAAGACCCTATGGCAATAGACAGTGGGATGAGATCAGCATGACTGCTCCTCATCAAATGTATTCGGATACAATATCTCAAAGCTTAAGGATGGAAAAAGCTGATGTTCCGGCTTGCTCCCGTGCAAAAGCGCCTTCTCAATTCCATGATTACTCTTGGGCTCCATCGTCCCAAATGGGTGAGAACATGCTTCCTTCCAACGTACCGGACGCAGGTTTGAATCCAATGGCATCGTCTCGACAACTCGAGGCTAATTCATCGGTGAATTTCAGGGCAGAAGCGTCTTGGCGCAAGCTCATCGGTGGAGCCTTCCCGAAATATTGCGAAGAGACGTGATATATCATCAGCCCAGGGAGAAACGAATAAAAGGCGAGTTGGGGATAATAAGTCCTCATCTGGGAGCGACGATATGGAGGTGGAAAGCGCGAGTGAAAGGCGAGTTGGGGATGCTAAGTCCTCATCTGGAGGAGACGACATGGAGGTGGAAAGCGCGAGGAAAAGGCGAGTTGGGGATACTGAGTCCTCATCTGGGAGAGATGGCGCGGAGGTGGAAAGCGCGAGGAAAAGGCGAGTTGGGGATGCTAAGTCCTCATCTGGGGGAGACGACACGGCGAGG
The DNA here is from genome assembly GCA_963727755.1 of uncultured Chloroflexia bacterium. GTDB lineage: Bacteria > Chloroflexota > Ktedonobacteria > Ktedonobacterales > Ktedonobacteraceae > DASYAN01. The sequence goes on along the minus strand of CAVSHN010000008.1, from coordinate 585,833 downwards.
AGGGATACGGAGGAAAGGCCAAGACGAACAGAGTCCTCCAATCATTCTGGGGGAGACGACATGGAGGTGGAAAGCGCGAGGAAAAGGCCAAGACGAGCAGAGTCCTCCAATCATTCTGGGGGAGACGACACGGCGGAGGAAAGCACAAGGAAAAGGCCAAGACGAACTAATTAGTCTGGAGGAGGCCACACGGCGGGGTTCGTTGAGATCTTCTCGTAGCAAAACATAGAACCCCGCTGGAGACTGGCTTTGTCGATGATATCCACGACGATGTCAGGAAGTGGCATGCTTATCTCGTCTGTATGAGCTGTCACCTTGTCATCTCTTTGTCATCTTGACAGGCATATAGTGATGAAGGTAGTGTTAAAGCTAGGGCTATTGCTGAGTATGAGAGTCGAGGACACAGCCGAACAGTTCTCCAGTTGAGGGAATGGCTGGAGGAGGAATCTCTGGATCGTGAGCTGTTAACATCACGGAGAGAGACTGCCATTGCTCATGCCTGCTCTGAGCCTACATGTTGTGTTGATTTTGAAAAACGGTGTCAAGCGTCTCGCCTGAATGAGATTGAATAAGTTTGAACACCTATTAAAAGTAAAAGGAGTATAAAATTGGGATTTCAAAGAAACAAGGATGTCAGGAGACGTAAATAGTGAAAATGAATCAAAGTCTAGCGAGAAAGGAGAGCCAAAAGATGGAAGCGGTACCGCTTCTGATAAAATGCGAAAGTATGTAGGTGTTGCATTTGCAGGAGCGTACCGTCTTGGCTTGGCTGTTCTGGCTGTCCAAGGAGCTTCGGGGATAAGTCGTGCCGAGGGTGTCTCACCGCCTGGAGCTTCTGATACAGCTCTTGCTCTAGGGGGCGGCAAGGAGCTAACGGATCGACCATCTTCTTCTCTGGCAGTGCCTGAGCAGCGAGCCAACTGCATTGAGGGACTGCCAGAGAGGAAATTATCCCAGGATACCCCAGGGTCATCTGATCCAGATGGGACAAATAAAAACTTGGGAGTTCCCGACGAGGACTCGCCGTTACGTAAGCTATGGCCTCACTTGGCTGAAGATATTGATAAATGGGCCAGAGAAGGTGAGCAAGCTTCCAAGGGCTTGCATCAAGGAGAGGGTCAGAGAAAAGATGACAGGGAGACAGCTCTTGATTTTCGTTCGAGGAAGGTGACGCTTGGTGAGAAGACTTCTCGATCCGTAACAGATGCTCATCCAGATCAGCTAAAGCAGGACAAGAGCGAAAGGGCAGAGTCTCTCAAGCTGAGTAGGGAGGAGTTTGACACCTTGAGAACTTGCGCTGCTTTTCTCAAGGAGCATCCGGAGGCTCGCAAATGCTTGCAAATGGTGCAGAATGATAAGGAGGTTATGGGAGGTATTAACGATTTAATACAGGATGAAGGGGTTAGGAGGTGTGTCATCTCTGAGCTGAAGAATAAGGAGAATGTCGAACGAGCCATCTTGTTATGGGAGAATCCGAAGGCTCTGCAAGTCCTCAAAAAGGTGTTCAACAATAAGAAGTATATGGAAAACTTTAAACATTTAATACAGGATAATGAGCTTAGAGCGCATGATCTCTATTCTTTGGAAGACATTCGAAAATTGTCTCTGACGAAGAGAATGATACAAGAAGTACAGCAACATGCGGAAGTACTATTAGCAGATAATATACCATTAGCAGATGATACACCATCAACAAATGATACACCAAATAAATCCTCTGACCGGATTTCTTGGAGTATTAGTATGGTAGGCGTGGCTATGTTGTGTGTTTTGTTATGGTGTTGCTATCGATATGAGCAGAGGAATCAAAATAGGCAGGGGAATCAAGGTGAGCAGAGGAATCAAAATAGGGAAGTGCAACCAAGAGATATACCAATGGTCATTGGTTATCTGCTCGAGCGTATAGACTCCAATCGTATACTTGCCGCTATACCTGTCCCTTATGAACCTAAACCCGATGGGAAATCTCTAGAACGCGATCTTGAGAGACAACAGCTAGAAAGCCGGGGCGGTATCGAGGGATATCCGGGTGGTAGGCCTCAATCTTTGTTCGAAGAGGGTTCTAGCTCTGGGCAGGTCGATCGCAGAAACAGTGATAACCCGCCGTTGCTTCCCATACCATCGGAAAGAATGGGTCCCCGCAACGATGAGGGAATCAGGCGTGCAATGGTACGAAGTATGGTAGACAACGAGAGAGGAACGCAACAACCAAGTGAGTATGACGATCCTGGGCCTTCGCGTCGCACAAACGGTTCAAGCTCGTTAGAGGACTTCTCACCCGAGAATCCATAGAATGGCAGCTCGCTAAGGAGTGGAGGAGCATAGATTCTCCCAGCTGCTCGTTGTACAACAGATTGTTTGATGCGTAGAGGCATGCTGTGGGAGATCTCCACACTCAGCTAGGGTGTGAAGGTCTCTCTTTGTGCTTACGATCTCGTCACTCTCTGGTTCATCTCACCGTTGTGGGAGCAAGTTCGCGGATCGGATGATTGAACTGATCAGTCTGTTCATCTTGGATGTGCAGTCTGGCTTTGTCAATGATCTGCATAACGATGTCAGGATTGGCACGCTTATCTCGTCCTGTAGGATTTGTCACCTCTTTGTCATCTTGACGGGCATGCAGTGATGAAGGTAGTGTTAAAGCTAGGGCTATTGCTGAGTATGAGAGTCGAGGGCACTGCCGAACAGTTCTCCAGTTGAGGGAATGGCTGGAGGAGGAATCTCTGGATCGTGAGCTGTCAACATCACGGAGAGAGACTGCCATTGCTCATGCCAGCTCTGAGCCTGCATGTTGTGTTGATTTTGGAAAATGGTGTGAAGCGTTTCACACGAGCGAGATTGGATGAGTTTGAACTCTATCAAGAAGTAAAAGGAGTGGCATATGGATAAAGTTGTATTATCAGCGTATCATGGAGTAAATGGGACTGTAGGAAGTAGCTCATCTAGTGAAAACAGGCTTCAACGTATGAGAAGAGATGGCGTCAAGGGGATGCCTTTGCAGGATTCTCCTTTGTCTCGGCCAGAGTCGAGCGAGAGCAAAGGGACAGAAGCACGAGCGTTGACGTCCTTCGAGAAGACTCTCCGGAAGATTCTTCTAAAGTCTGATAAATCGGTTGGCGAACTATTTCGCAGTGCGCTGAATGATGAGAAAGCTCAGAGGAACATTAGAAACTTCATGGGTAACCCGTCGATTGGCCCACATGTTAACGACATAGTAGCTGGTAAGTATGATCAAGCAGTAGTAGCAGGTATACTCGAGCCGCTATTGACGAATAATGATTATGTAAAGGAATTTATCGATCGGCTGAAGAAAAAGCCAGCGCTCATTTTTAGTAAAGGCAGCAACACAGATTTTCGGAATGCGGCATTTACCTTATCCGCCGTTATTGCTTATCAGGAAGTAGGTAGAGCTGTTTCCTCAGATGGTGGCACCTCAGAACCGAAGAGATTACGAGAGAAACATGAGGCGTATCGAGAATATTTGCAGTTACCCGGACTTTCAAGGATGAACATGCAACCTTTGCATGAATTGAGCGAATCTGATCAGGCGAGAGAGTGGCGCGAGCGGTATGAACAAATGAGTCAGCTGAACGAGCAGATTGAGCGAGAGTCGCAGTATCTGCAATATTTGCAATATTCGCGAGAATTGGGAGAGTTGCGCAATGCGCGTGTACAGCCTGAACACGATAGAAGAGGTGGCGAAGCTGTGGAAGTGGGGTGTATAGACTGGAAGGGTTTTAAGGAGGATGGGAAGAAGCTTGTTAAGAGGATTGAGGATACTTTGAAGTCTTGCTGGGACTGCTGTTGTCGCGATGACGAGAGTAATAGGCCCTCTAGAGCTGAACGTCGAAGGCGTGATAACTACACGGAGGGATATGTAGATGGTGCCGTGGATTACAATAGTGGTGGTGGCAGTGGTGGTGGTGGTGACTGTTGTATTGATGATGACTGTTGTAATATTCAGTGAGTGACTGATAGCAGGAACCCATGTGGGAATCGGGAAAAATGAATCCCCGCTGAGAGATGGATGGGCATAGATCTTCTAGGTCGCTCATCGCACTGCGGATGGGGCGTAGATGCAGATTGTGGGAGATCTCCACACTCAGCTAGGGTGTGGAGATCTCCCTTTATGCTCACGATCTCGTCACTCTCGGATTCATCTCACAGTTGTGGGAGCAAATTCGCGGATCAGAGTGTTGAACTGATTAGCCTGTTCATCCTGGACGTGCAGTCTGGCTTTGTCGATGATATCCACGACGATGTCAGGATTGGCACGTTTGAAAGCAGCACGCGCTTCGGAAGAGGCGAGTGTACCTTCGCGTCCCCACACGACAACCACGGGGGTTTTCAAATGACTGAAAGGTTCTTGCACATCCAGATTCAAGTGATTGCTGAGAAGAGAGGCGATCGCAAAACGGCTATTGGGCTGATGAGCACTGGTATAGATATACTCAACTAGCTCGTCAGTGATTAAGCCGGGATTGTGGTAGCCTTGCTTATCATAGTAGCTGCAAATAGCCTGACGAGAGGTTAGCCGATTATAGATAAACTGGCCCACAATTGGGGTTCGCAGGAGAAGCTTCCATGCGGAGCTGAGAGGGCCTGGATAAGCCTCTTCCAATATGATAGGTGATGGTTCCACTAGTACCAGCCGCTCAAATAATTGGGGACGACGATAGGCTGCCGCAATTACGTAGGCACTGGTAAGGCCATGAGCAACGACGATCGCAGGTTGACCGATAGTTTCCTTCAGAAAATCACTAATCAGGTCTGCGTAGAGTTCAGCGTCGTAATCGATCGTTGGGTGATCGGAGAGACCAAACCCCAGCAAGTCTGGTGTGTAGACACGGAACTGTTGAGCCAACGCATCGGCATTTTTGCGCCACTCGTAAGAAGAAGCTCCTAGACTTAGACTATGGATGAGCACAAGTGGCTTAGCATCCCGGGCCCCTTGCACCTTATAAAACACATCACCATATTTCCAGGGATAGCGACGCTCTTCACCAGTTAATACGGTATCGAGTTCGCCCGCCATGGTTTCGGTCACTTTGTTGACAATCGCCAGTGTTCCGAGGATACCACCCACGGATAGGCTCGTCTTAAGCAAAGTTTTCGCAAATGTCATATCGCACGGCAATCCTTCTTGTATTCAAACATCCTCGATAGTTGAGGAAGACATCTTCCGTTGGACAGGGACTTAAAGTTATCCTATACGGCCTGTTAAGCGTAGAGATGTGCATACATCTATGCAACTTTGACGTAGAGAGCATAGTGTCTTCAAAAGATACTATAGCATCTACATCAAAGATGAGTCAATGCTGATTGACTCATGACTTGCCCTATCCTGCCAACATCAAAGTTGCCGCAGCGATGAAGGCTGCCGTTTTTGGCTAAGCGAAACCTTTTCGGGAAGCCGTTTTGCCAGAACGGCTAAACTGGGACCAATTACGGTCTATCAGGTCAGGGCCTGACTTAGGCTTGAGCAAGTTGCAGGTGTGTATTGTTTTCAAAAACCTTGTCTAACGTTTCGCGTTTAATCCGATAGGATCGCCGCTTACGAGCATGTGGTAGACTTATAGCTTCAAGCACACCATACTTCACCCAACGTCGGACGGTTGTCGCATCAACACGCAAAATATCGGCAACTTCTGAAACAGTTAATAATTGACTCATGTTTTTTGAACTCCTTTTTCCAATCAGTACCATAAAAAAAGTAATGGCGCTGTATGTTTTTTGCAGATGGGAAAGAAACAAAGACAAAGGGGGGAATCACATTTTGGTTTTGTTCTTGCTAAAACCGTTTCGTCTCTGACGTATCCTTGCCTATTGACTTTCCTTGAACATAATGATATCAGCTTTTCGTCGTTTTCTGCTATATGTTTAGGAATAATATCCTATGTATCCAGAGCAATGACATCTATAGACTGAACCATGAGCTACCCGTATATGGGCAGCTCATGGTTTAATGAAGACTTTCCTATTCGATATCGCTAACGTCGATGTCTTTGCTCACCTGTCCTGCTATCTGCTTGCTGAGTTGGCGGGCGAAGAGCACAACCTTTTCGGCCATTACCTCTTCTTGATCAAGGTTTTGTTTGAGCAGTTGGGCACATTGTGACTGTCCCAACGTGGTTGCTGAGTCAATCAGGCCTTGATAGGATGCAATTTCATAATGTTCAGTTTTCACTGCCGCTTCCAGGTCATACATCGAGAGAATTTCGGCAGAGGGCTGCTCACGCATAAAATTGTCATGCTCTTTCTTGAGGCCATCAATTGCCAGGCAGGGGGAAGTTTTTGGCTGCACGCCGAGTACCTTGAAACATTGCTCGATATTATTAATCTGCTGGTTGGTCTCGGTAAGATGCTGCTCAAAAGCTTTCTTGATATCGGGGTCTTGTGCCTCTTTAGCCATCTCAGGCAATATGTTTTTTATGCGCTGTTCAGCATCGTAGATGTCACCCAGCTCATGTAAAAACAGGTCTTTTTGAGTTTGCACTGGCATGGATCAATTACCTCCTTAGTTGGAACGAATGTTCATCTCCAGTGGCAATACAATCTTTGGTGCTACAAACTTCATGTCGTAAGGATAACTCAGCATCTGAGCGGCACCAAGCATTTTTCTGGTACTCTTATAACACGTATCATTATCCAAAAGATAGACAACGTACCTCATCTTTTGCAATTCGCGAGCTGGGAATCACCTCAGTTAACGGGCTGCACGTAACTCTTGCAGTGTTGCTAGTCGTTCACGGGCAGTGGAACTGCTGGGGTTCATTTTGGCGAGGTTGCGATAAACACGACTGGCTTGTTCATATTCACCCACAGACTGGTAGGTTTGGCCTAGCAAGTCATAGGCTTCATAATTGTTGCGGTCGATGGTAATCAATTGCTGGAGAGCTGCGACAGCATCTTTGATCTGGTCTGTGGCAACATAGTGGCGGGCGATCTGAATCTGGTAGCGAGCAGCATCTTGGTTGCGGCCGAGTTGCAGGCACAGGCCAACTACCTCGCGTAGCAGTTCCATCGAGCTGTTATCTAACTCTGCGGCGCGGAAGAGGGTAGATAGTGCTTCATCGTTGTTGCCCATCTGGGCGTACATGTTGCCAATGTGTTGAATTTTCGTAGCAGATTGCTCTAGATTGCCGTTGCGGAGATAGATATCTGCCAGGATGCGTAATTCTGCCATCCCCTCTTCCAACATGCCTCGCTTGATGTAGATATCTGCCAGCTCTTCGTGAGTACGTGGGTCCTCTGGTGCAAAGCGTATCATCTCATTCAATGTCTTGAGTGCGTTATCATGCTGTCGGCTCTGGCGATAGTGTTTGACCAACTTGAGGTATTCGCGCATGGTGGTTTCAGGGTCGTTATTCAGGTTTGATATATCGGCTAGGGTGGAAACTACCTCGTCCTGTCCAGTCTTAAGCTGTTTCACTTGGCGCAGAAGGGCTTGCATCTGCTCTTGACGACCTGTGCGTTTATAGGCCTGTACAAGCTGCAAGGAGATTTCCATTTCGGGAGCTTGGTGTTCTTCGCCTTCTTCACGCGGACGTGCGGCCCATGTAGCGAGGTCAATTGCAGTGGGAGATTGTCGCACTTGTTGTAAAACCTGTTCAAGGTGCTGCATAGCTGGTTCAGGTCTGCCCTGTGCAAACAATGTTTGAGCGGCGCTGACGCGAGCCAGGATCTCGACAGCATTATCGCGTGTGGCTAGGAGGTATGAGTCGAGTGCACGGTCGTATTGACCACTCTGCTGGTAGATTTGTCCTAATGTATAATGCACATCGGCATTGTTGGGGTAGAGATCTAATGCCTGTAGATACTCACGTGTCACAAAGTCTGCATATTTCTGTCCTGGACCACGCAATTGCCAGCGGATACGTGACAGCACCTCGAGCGATGTGCCTCGGGGCGTACCTAGGTTTGTGACCATCGCGACATGCCAACGGACAAGGGCAGTGGTATTGCGCGGATCAACTTGTAACACGCGCTGGTATTCTGCAATGGCCTCCTGGGTACGTCCTAGCTTTTGTAGTGCCAGCGCATAGTTCAGACGAGTTGGCACATTGGTCGGATTCTCCAGCAGTGCCTGTTCAAGCTCAGTCATTGCGCGGTCCATATAGCCAAGGCGGAGATAAGACTCTGGCAGCCAAGGTACGCTCGCGCAGTAAGTCTTCTGTGTTGCCCTGGGCCGAGAGCATATTGATTAGGCGCATGCGATACGTAATGTTATTGGGGTCGAGTTCTAGGATGCGTCGGTAAGTTGCGGTAGCATCTTCGATACGCCCGTTGGCGATGTAGGTATCGACCAGAATAGCGTATTTGGGGATGGCTTGATCGATCTTTCCCTCACGGACATAGATTTCGCATAGTACTTGGTGTACATCTAGATATTGTGGTGCGATATTGATTACGCGCAAGCACTCTTCCTTTGCTGGGGTCAGTAGTCCGTGGTTGATATACTTCTGAATGTTCTGCATGGAGCGTACGACTTGCAGGCGTAGATTTTCTGGCAATGAAGCTGTGCTGGCTAGAACGGCGTCAGCAACGTTATTTAGCTCATTAGCTTGTGCTCCAGCCATTTGGTTAAGCAGATCTTCGGCGGCGGCAGCTCCGTTTAGCTGTGTAGGAGGGATTGGGGTGAAAGAAGTGCTTAGTATGGAAAAAGCAGGCTGATCTACTGGAGGAATTGATGGAGCACTAAATGTTGGTTGTATGAATACATCGGCAGGCGGCTGAAATGCTGGCTCTGGAATGGGGGCAGTGGAAGCAGCCTGCGGTGCAGCAGGTGGTTGTGGCACGGGTATTGGTGCGGCAGGTGGTTGAGTTTAGCAGGAACCGGGGGTTCTGGTGGAAGAACACGCGTGGCGTTGGCATTGGCATCGTCTGTTAACCAGGAAGTCGATTTTGCAGGTGTAGTAGTCGTGGGTGGTTCTATTGGTGCGACAGGAGGGGCAACCGATGCTTGTGGTGTAGCAGTCTGAGGTTGTATGGGTGCTGGCTGCTCGATGGCTGGTGCTGGTTTGGCCGCAGGGGGAGGGGTAGCAGGCTTATTGGCCCTTTGTGTTTTGTCCTCATCATTCAAAATGCCTGTGAGCCAATCAGGTAAGTCACCGGTAGAACTGGCTGGAGCAGGTGATGACTGTGTGTTACTGGCTATGTTAGCTGTATTGACAGCTACTGTGGGAGCTTCGAGGACTTCATCGGCTGGTATCTGTGGCGACTGAGTCTGTGCCATACCCGTCATTGAAGAAGCGTCGGCAGGAAGAATATTCTGTGCCTGTTGAATCATGAACTCGACCTGCGTAACTTTATCATTCCAGCCACGACTGCGCAGGAAACCAAGTAAGGCATTATAGATCGTGAAAGCTTGTTCCTGTTCGCCTAATAGGCGGTGAGCCTCAGCGGCCTCTTGACAGAGCTGAACAAGTTGATCGGACTCTTCCACCGTCAGGGCGTCGAGGTTGACGCGATCAACGGCCTCGTCGAAATGCACGGTGGCAGAGCGTAAATCGCCGCCTGCTCGGTAGCATTGCCCCAGTGAGTAGTAGCAGGAGAGTGCGTAGTCAGGGTCGTTGAGTAAAGCCTGGAACTGTTCAACGGCCTCGTCCCAGCGCTGTTGTTCCTGATAAAGCCAACCTAGGAAGTATCGTGCGTCTGGTCGGTCAAAGCCACTTGCCAGGATCTGTTCGCAGAGGTTGATAGCATCGTTGAAACGGCCCTGGTCTTGATATATTTGCGCCTGTTGCAATGCTTCTGTGACTTGGCTGGCAGTGATCCTCTGCTGAGGGGCAGAATTTATGCCTCCACCATTCCCGTTCATGGTTGCAGTTGGTCCTAAATTGCCAACGTTGCCATAATTACCTGCGCCGCCCATATTATTCATCATGCCAGTATTCCCTCCGCTTATATTTCCCAATGGAAAAGTTTCTTTTGCAGAGTTATCCCTAGATAGGATAGAATCAGTTTTGGCTGCTGATATTCTATTCACAGGGCTATCTGCATTGTTAACCGATGATACTCCTGCTATCAGTGCTAATGGATTGGATGCCTCATTTTCTTTATCCTGGATTTGCACGAGTATCTGTTGTGCTTGAGCGTTTGTTGCATCTGCACGCAGTACTTCTTCACATTGTTTCTGTGCTGATGAGATCTTATTGCACAGAAGGTAGTCCTGCGCAGCTGCCAATCGTTGTTGAATCATCTGAGCGATATCTTTTTTCTCAAAATAGTAGCTTGCGAGCCGTTCATGGGGCTCTGGTTTGCCGGGGGACAGTTGAACAGCTTTCTGCCACGCTGCCTCTGCGCGTGTTCCCTGGCCAGCTTGCGAGTAGAGATTCGCCAGATGGAGGTACGCATGATAGGCGTCCTCACGTTGATTCAAAATACCATACAACTCGGCAATTTTACTTAATGCGATAATATTACTCGGCTCGCTCTTGAGGACATATCCATACTCCTCGAGTGCTTTTGACCATTGTTTGGTCTGCATATAGCAGAAGCCGAGACCGCTGCGAGCTGTTAAGTCTTCTGGGAACTCAGCAAGTGCTTGTTGGTATTCTTGCAGAGCCTGTATCCATTGGCAAGCCCAAAGGAGGCGCTCAGCAGCATTCAGTGCTGTACTAAAGACTTGTTTATTCCCAGGCATGCCAGATTTGCTTTCTTGAGTACCCGTATACTAGAATGATACAATACATTGCATTATAAGAAATGTGCCAAGAGACCCCTGTCATTCATGCAGGGGAGGAATGGCTCCCTGCACGCAAGGGGATGTGGGGAAGACAAGTGGCGGGCGATGGGCCAGCTTGTCTTGTGCGTAAGCACTCTCTTGCTCCCCTTTCTGCTTTGCTTGTTCCTTTCCCTTGCGGGGCGGGCTTTTTAGGAGAAAGCCCAGAAAACATTTGCTCGATGTTGAGCACGCTAGGTCTAAGCCTAGGTTCAATGACCCTTCGTGATTGCAGTACAGGCATAGGTCCGAGACCGTCTGCTTCGGCGTGGCAGGAGGTGGTTTAGACTAGGGTGGCATCCAAACGCTCTTTCGGTTACTTTCCCTAGCACTTGAGCCTGGGATTTCACTATCTCTTAGCCCATACCGCTGCTGCTCTCTTGAATGAGAGCCCACTAGACAAGAACTTACGTTGCGCTAGCCGTTTCGCAAGCCCCTAGGCTTTAGCCAGGGGTTCTTGACTACTAGGTGTGCTGACTTAGTCAAAGGTAAGGGTACTATAAATCTGTTAGATGAATACTCAATTTGGTACTAAAGTACTCTCATGGCTGTTTTGGTACTCTGTTAGCTACGATAATTGATAAACTGGAGTGGTACTGGGTAATCCTTTTCTTTGACGCTGGCAATGGCCGCCTGTAGTTCATCTCGGCTTTTGCCTAGTACACGTAGGCCATCGCCCTGTATCTGGGTGCGCATTTTCGGGTGGCTGTCGCGAATAAACTTACCGATCTCCTTGGCCAGTTCTTGTGAGATGCCCTGTTGTAACTGGATGACCTGACGAATCCGGCCTCCGGCTGCATTCTCTTCTTTGCCGGGTTTGAAGATCTTGAGTGATAGATTGCGACGTACTGCTTTGCTCTCTAGGACATCACGTACACTTTTCAATGTCAGCATGCTATCAGTAACGATCGTAATACTACTCTTATCATGCGTAATTTCTGTCTTTGTGTTTTTCAAATCATAGCGCGTCTGTACTTCGCGCCGTGTCTGGTCGAGTGTGTTGACCAGTTCTTGTTCGTCAAATTGCGAAACTATATCAAAGGAGCAATCGCCTGCCATAAAAAAATCCTTTCTAGGGGCCCGTCTCGTTGAGGAGATGGGAGGAAAGAAAGGCTGCCCGCAGGCAGGACTTTCTTCTAAGCCTTCTCTATAGGCATTGTAGCGCATTCCGCAACAGGTTTCCAGTTTGATCCCCCAAAAGGTAACTGTGTATTCTGCGATCCTACTATGTGCTTAAGTTTCTTTTGCGTAGATTTCTTCGTATTTATGAGCTTGTTTATACAGATTGTGGGCTGCACGCTCTGCGTCGAAACTGACTGATAGGCGAGCTTGAGTATCTCGTGCCACGGCCTCAAATCTTGTTGCGATCATGCGAATTGTTTCAGGGTCAGTGATCTTGCCTTGCTGGACATCTTTGTAGGCTCTAATCAATATCTCTTCACTGAGAATTTCCGTGGGAATCTGCGTTGATTTGATTGGCTCCATTTCCTCGACTAGGACTGGTAAGGCTTGCGGCATAGGTTCAGTCGTTTCAATCTTCTGGACCAGCTGTGGAGTTTGTTCTGGTAGTGAAGAACTTTCTGGCAGATGCTGTTGCTTGGTGACTATCTGGCTAAGAGGATTGATGTCTGTAGCAAGACTGTGTGGTACCAATTCAATATCGCGAATATTGACCCAGTTGATCTGCACACCCCAGTGTGTTGTCCTAGCACGAGTAAACTGGCATAAATAGTCGTTGATGCTCTCACGGCGATCTGCGCTTTCGCTAAAGTCATCTGCTGGTGAGCCAGAGACAGGATGGTGGGGCTGGCTCTGGTACTCGTGTAAGCTACGGGGCCAGTTCACGAAATCGTCTGGCGTAAAGACGGTAGCGACGGTTTGCAAGGTGGCTATGAATATGTCTCGTAGGCTTTCTTCCCAATTTCCGACCTGGGTTGCTGCCAAATGGGCCGTTTGGGGTATAACTTGGTATGAGATCAATGCTCGCAGTATAACGTCTTCATCCTGCGATAGTTGGATTCTTTGTGGAGGACAGTTCCAATGGGTCTCTTGCACATTAATTTGATGTGTCACTTTCTCCCAGGGAAAGAGGAGGTTAAAACCACTGTAGAGTGTGCGTTTGTACTCCCCAGAAGAGAACACAATATCGACCACTTCTTCATGTACTGGATGGATGATGCGCAGTAACATATAAGAGGTGGAAGCGAGCAGTACCAGCACTAAAAAAATGCCTGGTCCAGCCCCGAACAGAGCAAAAGTACTAATTGACAACAGGAGCACAAAGCTGCCTGCTGTACACAGTATCCATGCACCGAATACGTCTTTGGTGTAGTGGACTGCAATTCCTTGCAAGAGGGCAACAATGATGATAGTGATGGCAATTGGCCACAGCGTTTCTGATGGGAATTTGGCCTGCCCGGTGGCAATAGATGGAAGCACTAGCAAGCATGAGATGCCAGCAAAGAGTAATGGGAGGATGATGAGTTTGATGATGTACCATAGTTCTTTGTGGAGATCATCAGACTCAGTAGAGGCGTTGATTTCGTTATTTGTTAGCTCTCTAGAAGTAAGAGTACTGGGAAAGAGTCCCATTTGTTGTTGATCGAGTGAGTCGGCGTTGGTGGGAATTTGCCCTCCTGTTTTTGGTTCTTTATTGTCTGGTGACATATATTGCATACCTTCCTTCCTATCAGCTCAGCTCAGCTCAACTCAACGCCATATGGGGTGCTTATTTGCTTTACCGTTTTTTCTTGAGATCGCAAGACCCGCAACCGCTGCTACCTTTCTTGCTATTACAGCAGGAGCCTCTATTGCTCTGTCGTTCTGGTGTATTAACAGGCACATGAATGGTAACGCCACTTTTGAGCATAACCTCCACTGAGTTTTGTGGTACGTTGATTCCAACGACTTTGCCCATACCGCTGGGGGTATTGAGCAAGGAGCCGATCTGGGGCATCAGCAGTTTTGCCTGGATGTAGTTATCATTTTCGTAAGAAAGGCAGCACATTAGGCGACCGCACACGCCAGATATTTTTGTAGGATTAAGAGGAAGACCCTGCTCTTTTGCCATTTTAATTGAAACAATGCCGAAGTCGGTGATCCAGGAACTACAGCAAAGGGTTTTGCCGCAAGAACCGATACCACCTTGCAGTTTGGCCTGATCGCGTGCTCCTATCTGCCGCAATTCAATGCGGGTACGGAAAATAGCAGCCAGATCACGTACCAGTGCTCGGAAATCGACGCGTTCATCGGCAGTAAAGTAGAAGGTGAGTCGACTGCCATCAAAGTTGTATTCGGATTCTACCAGTTTCATGGGAAGATTATGTTGTAGGACACGTTCATGGCAGAGTATCAGTGCATCCTTCTCTTTGCTTTTAAACGAGAGCATGGTGCGCAATTCATCCTCTGTGGCTAGATGTAGCACAGGTTTAAGAGGATCGCTGAGATCGCTCTCGGCAACCTTTTTTGAGGCAATTACAACGCGACCTGCCTCAACTCCTCGTGTCGTCTCTACAATAACATACTGGCCATTTGTGAAAGACTGGTCCTGTGGGTCAAAATAATAAATACGACCAGCAGGCCGAAAGCGTACGCCGACGACAATAATGTTTTTTTCTACGCTCGTCGTCAAAGACATTATTTTCTATCTTTAGAGAACAACAGAATGTTCATCCCTGTTCTGCATTAGGCAGGGATGAACCTCTCATAGTTTAATAATCGTCACATTTCATTCGCCAATAAGATGGCCTCGGCTACTTCGCGCATGGATTTACGATTATTCATGCTCGCCTTCTGGATCTTGCGAAAGGCTTCTTGCTCAGAAAGCCCTTGTTTTTCCATCAGGAGCCCTTTGGCTCGTTCAACCACCTTGCGGGTCTCTAATTTTTCACTCAGTGACTTTGCCTCTTCTTCAAGGGCACGAAACTTGCTGTAGCGTGCCAATGTGACTTCGATTGCTGGTGCAACCTCACTCTCGCGCAGGGGCTTGACGATATAGTTGACTACACCAGCCTCTTTGGCTCTCTCAACTAATTGTTGATCTCCAAAGGCTGTGAGCAGCAAGACAGGAGCAATTTTTTCTTGTGTGAGAGTTTCGGTAGCAGTGATGCCATCCATGTCTGGCATGCGGATATCCATGATTACGTAGGTCTGGTCGCAGTTCCCGTGCCAGATTGATAGCACTCTGCCCATCTCCAGCTTCTCCAATGACCAGATAGCCTTGCTTGGTCAGCACATCGCGGAGATCCATGCGTTGAATGGCCTCATCGTCTGCAATAATGATACGTGTTGGCATAGCGCCTCCTCAAAGCCCTTGGAATTGTTCCAACCAATTGGCTGTTGTGGTTGGAGAAATCCAGCCGTAGAAGAAATACTCTTCCTTAGAGAAAGTATAGGAAACGTTCACTGAAAAGGTAGCGAAGCTTCGATTCCTCTTGACAATTCTTTGGAACTTTGTCCTATTCTCTTGTCTTTCCTTAGCAATCATGTTATCATAACACCAGAGATTATCGCAAGTGCCTATGACTTTACAGACGATGGTGAAAAGCCAAACGGGTGCGGCGGCAGATTTTCTGCATAGGTCCTATAGAACGTTAGCAGGTGGTCTGTCTGAGATCTCCCCGCCTTAAAAGAGCGGGGGTTCCGGTTCAGCTCCCCTTCAACTGCTTTCACCTTCAGGATCATCGCTTTCCAGATGAGGCCATCCCAGGTGGCCTTCCACGGGTTGAGCAGCTCAGAGGCTCCCGTGGCACCTTGACTATCACCATCAAGGCCAGTCCTGCGACTGATGTTGATTGCTCCCACAATGTCTCTATGGCCAAACCATCCACACTCACTACATTCATAGGTGCGATCATCTGCTTTGTTGCGATGCTTGCGGATTGACCAGCGATATAGGCCACTGCTGGGACCTTGATGCCTGTGTCCACTCCCATGACGATCTCACGAGGCAACGGTTGAACATCTGGTAGTGTTGTTGTGGCATCCGCTACCCATTTCTCGCTTTTCCTCTTGATACGGAGGATGCCCTTCTCACCTACTGGTATTTCACCACAACAGGCAATTTTGATCTGTCTGGTTCTGGTGCCGTCCCAAATAGGAATGATGAGTGTGCCCAGCAAACCTCCTTTTGTGTGGGATCGGGTCTCACTCATCTCCAGCTTCCAATTCTGGTTATTCCACTGCGCAAAGGGCTTTTTGAGAATGGGGATACGGCCAAGCTCAAAGGATCGGTTATATACCGATTGGGCATCTCATGCTCATTTGCAACTTCATGGATGATTTGCTCAAGCCGACTAGCAACTGGACCATTGAAGTATCTTCCTCCTTCTTCTTGGACACCAGATAATGTGGTACACAATCAAATGGACTGTGTGGTTATCATGAATGTATTCCATGTCTATAGACATGGAATATGTAGACACGTCTGTCAAGGGCAAACCCAAAAGTATCCCTGTGCCCAAGCCCCATAAAAGGTAGGCCCATTCATCTCCCGCTTGAAAGACGGGGGATGAATGGGCTGTTAACTGTAAGCAGGCTAATAAGCTAAACAGAGCATTCACAGCTTTCTATTTTAGATCATTTTATCATATCATATTCATACACTCAACGCCTGCAATTCTCTTTTCACAATTGATGTTACTGCTCTTGTTTCATAGACAATCTTTTCTAGTTGTTGCGGTGTGATGGACTGTCGTCCGTCGCAGAGAGCATTATCGGGGTCTAAGTGGGTTTCGATGATCAGTCCATCGGCTTCTGCTGCGATAGCGGCGCGTGACATGGTTGGGACGAGTTCGCGGCGTCCAGTGGCATGGCTGGGATCAACAATAACAGGTAGGTGGGTCAGGTTGCGGAGGAGGGGAATGCAGGTCAGGTCGAGGACGTTGCGGGTGTGTGAATTGTAGCTACGAATGCCACGTTCACAGAGGATGACGTTGGGGTTGCCTGAGGCGACGAGGTATTCGGCAGCTAGCAACCATTCGTCAATGGTGGCTGACAATCCTCGTTTGAGCAGTACAGGCAATTTCTTGCTGTTTTGCCCTACAGTGCGCAAAAGTGCGTAATTTTGCATATTGCGTGCTCCAATTTGCAAGATGTCTGCATACTGGGAGACCTCTTCAACCATTGCTGGTTCCATCACTTCGGTGATGATAGGCAGACCAGTTTCTGCACGTGCATCTGCTAGCAGGTGCAATCCTTCAATACCAAGTCCCTGGAATTGATAGGGCGAAGTACGAGGTTTGAAGGCTCCTCCTCGTAGTACGGTAGCTCCCGCTTTTTTGACAGCTCGTGCGATTGAGAGCAGTTGTTCATGGTTTTCGACGGCACAGGGACCAGCCATGATAACTGGGTCTGCTTCGTTTCCAATGGTGACGAGAGAGCTTCCGTGGGCTTCTCCGATCAGAATACTACTTGTCTCTGCCTGAAATGCACGGCTCACAAGTTGGTAGGGGGTTTTTAGAGGCAGGAGGTGAGCTACAGCGCTTTGTTGCTCGAGAGCGATGGTGGTAGCAGTATCGATTTGTTGTCCATCAAGGGCGATGACTTCACGATCACCTATGGTGGTTGTGGTAATTGGACATTGGCTGCCGGTGATACGGCAGAGAAGGGCCATTAATTGCGCACGTTCTTCAGTTGTTGCTTGCTTGTGAATAGTGATAATCATGATGTTTGTCTTTTCCTTTCTTGACACTACACTTTTAGAGAAACAAAAAAGCAGAGGACTTTTTCCTCTGCTTCCCCAGCATGCTGGTGGACAAATTTTGCTCAGCCCGAAGGGCCCACCATCATGCTGGAGGGCTAAACCAATAATAAAACTTCGACCCTGTAAGGGTATAATGACTGAGCATATGTTCCATACGTTGTTATTGCTACTTTCTGGTAGAGACAGCTGCACACTTTTAGCTGCACCGTCAGCTATCTCACTTTTGTATATTCTTAGTTTAAGTCGTTGGAGCGAGCTTGTCAAGTGGGGCGGGGAACTATTTGAGTTTTGCAAGCTCACTTAGCCAACATTTGTGGGAGAAGCACTAACGTTTCTTCTCCCTGCGCTGATTAGCACGGTATGCCCTGTACAGATCATCATCCTGGCCCTGGACGCCCAATTTCATCGGTGGGGGTAGATGTTTCACTGCTGAGGCTGTGTTCTGACCTTGCTTGCCTTGCTGTTCCCTCGCTTTCTGCTCGGCTCTAAGTTTAGCACTTGCGGTGTTTGGCAGTAGATCGAGCTTGACCAGGATATAGAGGAAGAGAATGAGTGTGGCGATATTCAAGAAGATGGCCGAGCTAAGCTGTATTGGGAAATTGAAAATGATCGTTGTGAAGAAAGGACGGTCCATGCCTAGCTGATGTGCTAGAGCGAATTGATAGGGTAAGATAAACTCTGCTCCAAAGAGATAGATAGTCATGCCAACGAAGTGGCGTATCTTAAAGAGAGGTTCTTTGCGTTCTGGTGTCTTCGTCTGTAATTTTGCCTCGTTTTTCGTATTTGTCTTGGCAACCGATGTTTTGCTGCCCCGGCTAAGAGTGTCGTGATTGGCACGGGCAAGCCGTGCTTTGACGACTTCTTCCTCTTTCTGTTCAGTCTTATCGACTCGCGAGAAGAACTTGGGAAGATATGCTAAAGGCTTAGCCTTCGTTGCCAGAGTGGACTCGGTCGTAGTTGTGGTTTCTGTGTCCTGTTCACTGTCCGTGTCTATGGTCAGTCCATCCATCTCTGGTGGCGTATGCTCAATCTCGGTGTCAGTAACTAGCACTGGCTGGTTACGACGCTGACGTGTTCGTCGCTGTTTTCTGCTCGTGCTTGTTATGGTAATAAGCTCTTGTTGCTGGCTCATGCTTGGACTCCTGAATGGCCTATAGTTGATGATATTGAGATTGTGTTTCTCAATTGTATAGCAAAATAGCCTGACTTGGTCTGTATATGTACGAATGTACTCCTTGATAGGTTGGATGGGACTCGTTATTCTACGAATTAGAGGTTGGAATACTTCTCCTCTACCAGTTGCTGCGCAAGTTCCCACTCTGAGGAACTCAAATCTCCCGGCTCAAAAGTTCTCTGGAAGAACGTGCTGAAGCCGCTGTGGAAAGCCTGAGCTACCTCATCCCATGTTGCTGTAGGATTGAATGCATGCAATGGCTGCATTTTTTGATGATAGAGTGCTAATGCATCTTGGCGAGCAGTATCATCAGGATAGCGTAGCATTTCGAAGAACTCGGCTGCCCGGTCATCAAGTGGTAACGAGCCCTGTTGCAGTAATGCGTTCTCTTTCCAAATCTGGGCACTTCCTATCAGTTTGAAGCCATCACTGGTCAGATCGGCTTGGGTTGAGGAGGCAAAACAGGCTGCGGAAGGATGTTTGTTGACACGCTCATCGCTAATTTCGGCCTCAACTCCAAGTAGACGAAGTGCTGCCAGCAATCCCTGAGCAAGATAGGCGTAGGCAGCAACGATTCCTGAAGGCACACCATACCGTTTGCTCATAACGATGCTATAGGTGAACTCATCTCGGTGATAGACTGCACGTCCACCTGTTGGACGGCGTACCAGAGCAATACCTCTTTGTTGGCAGATATCTAACTCGATCTCCCGCTCGACGCTCTGGAAGCGTCCCAGCGAAATCGATGGCTGCGACCAGCGGAAGACGCGCAATGTTGGAGGCGCTTCTCCTTTGAGGTGGTGGATGAGAATAGCCTCGTCGATGGCCATGTTCAGCGCAGCATTCAAGATGCCTGTATTAATGAAACGATATGGTGGAGTTTGCATAGCTGATTCCCTAATAATGCTTATTATTCCTGCCGTGTTCGTGCTGCTTGCTTCCACTTCTCGCGTTGCTCTTCGCGTACCTTTTCGGAGGCGGGGACGTAACGGGCAAGAAATTCGTCGCGGAAGGTGGGATAGGTGCCTGCAATAATTGACTCGCGTAACTGGTTGGCAAGGCGCAGCATGAAACGGATATTGTGGATCGAGCCTAGGCGATAATATAACTGCTCTTCGGTACGCGCAAGATGATGGACATATGCGGCGCTATAGTGCTGACATGTGTAGCAATCGCACGTTTCTTCGATTGGCCCACGAGCACTGCGGAAACGGGAAGTTTTGATGCTGACACGCCCGCTATTGGTGAAGAGACCTCCATGGCGGGCAACCCGTGTTGGCAGAACACAATCGAACATGTCTATGCCCAATCCAACGCCTATGACTAAATCTTCTGGCGAGCCAATCCCTAGGAAATGGCGAGGCTTATTGCGTGGCAATTCGGGCGTGACGTATCTTAGCATTTCCCACATCTGCGTCTTTGGCTCGCCTACCGATAGCCCACCAATTGAGAGACCCAGAAATGGCATATTCCCGATTATACGAGCACTCTCCCTACGCAGTTCGGGCTCAAAAGCTCCCTGGACAATGCCAAAAGAGTTTGTTCTGGACGATGCAGCTCCTTGGCAACCAATGCGCGTTCCTCCCAGCGATGAGTCCACTCCATAGCCTTCTTGGCCTCATCAGGAGGGCAGGGATATGGTGCACAGATATCAAGGGGCAGGATGATATCAGCACCCAACTCGGCTTCGATCTCCATGACGCGTTCGGGTGTGAGTGTATGAAGGGAACCGTCAAGATGTGATTTGAAGGTGACACCATCTTCATTCAGTTTGCGCAGGTGACCCAGGCTCCAGACTTGGAAGCCGCCACTATCGGTCAGGATAGGCCCATCCCAATGCATGAAAGAGTGTAAGCCACCAAACTCGGCGATGAGTTGCGAACCTGGTCGGAGCATAAGGTGATAGGTATTGGCAAGGATGATCTGCGCTCCTGCCGCATGTAACTCTTCAGGCGAAACACTTTTGACTGTGGCCTGTGTGCCGACAGGCATAAAAATTGGTGTACGAATGGTTCCGTGAGGTGTCTGGATGGTGCCAGCACGTGCCCATGTTTTTGGACACTCAGCGTCGATAGTAAAGAAAAATGGTGTCATGGTTCCCTATCTGGAAGATCTAGCTTTTTCTCATTGTCTCATGGCCGTCAAGTACCAAGAGAATGATCTAGATGTTGAGCAACATGATTGTGCTTGGGCCAGACTTATCTCAAAACGGTAGTTCACCTGTAACCACTTACCTGCTACTACCGCGCTCCCCGTTTCGCACGATATTCCTGCCGCCTCTGCCCTAATTGTTCTATTGTCTTGTTATGTTGCTGCAACCTTTGTTGCGTGTTCCGCCTAATCTGGTCTTGCCCTTGTTGCTTCCTGCGTTGCAGCTCCGTCGTATTCTCCTTTGGTTTACCAAGACATCCTCCCCCTGCCAGAGTCCCCTGATTGCTTGCGGAGGGATCGCTAGCGCCGAGTTCGGGTGTGAAGCTGCTACCGAAGGCAGGGTGGCCATATCCGTAGTCATCAGATGGTATGAAGTCGCTGTCAGTTTGGTGCGGATCGTGACTTTGTGGTGCGACCTCCAACCTTGGGTCACAGTGCGATGGCCTCTGATCATCTATTGGCTCCTGGTATGTGTACTGCTTTATATCCCAAGGTTTTGGACCTGTTTTTGCTGTTAGCTTCGCCGTTCTCTCTAGCGGTTTATCTCTATGGGGTATTTGATCCATGAGTTTGTCCTTTCTTGGAGAATAAATCTCAATGGTATGTTTTCAAACGTCTAAATGTCTCTCATGCACACTAAACATTTTACAAGAATCTTGATTTGTCAGTCGCGCCAGAAGCGGTCTGCTCTGCCACCAATGGTTGAGCTGCTCACAAGCCCCTGGCTTTAGCCCTGATTTTTATACACATTTTTGGAGAAGTCGCTCCAAAAGCTAGTCCACAATGCAGAAGCTTCTATGAAAGCTCCACAGTGGCAATATGCTTGGAGAGCCGCTTTCTAAGCAAGCTCATCAGACTTGTGTATAATTGTCAGGGCTTTAGCCAGCGGGTTCCTGACGGTTTCCTATCTGGAAGATCTAGCTTTTTCTCGTTGTCTCATAGCCGTCAAGTACCTTACTGCCATGACCGACAATATTTCCCTGTCCAATTTGCTCTCTTGACTCGCACTCCAAGTTCGGGCAAAATTGTTCGCAGGCATCCATCTTTTGTGGAGTGCTCGTATCTCTTTTTTTCATAGATACAAGGTAATCCAATGGATGCCCATTTTGCTAGGCCGGGAGGACCTTTATCCACCACTTACCGTGGCCGTAGCCGTTCCATCCTCTTGTTCATCGTATCTGTTTTCTTCACCTCCCACTCTCTTCGAGCTATCCTATAATCCATAGTTGCCTTTGCCTCCCGTTGCATCTGCTGCTGATACCTATCGCGGGGCTTTGGTTTACCAAGACATCCTCCCCCTGCCAGAGTACCTTGATCGCTTGCGGTGGAAGCGCTAGCATCGAATTCGGGTGTGAAGCCGATACCGAAGGCAGGGTGGCCATATCCGTAGTCATCAGAGGGTCTGAAGTCGGTGTCAGTTTGGTGCGGACCGTGACTTTGCAGCTCTAACTCGAGCCTTGGGTCACCGTGCAATGGCCTCTGATCATCTATTGGCTCCTGGTATGTGTACTGCTTTATATCCCAAGGTTTTGGACCTGCTTTTGCTGTTAGCTTCGCCGTTCTCTCTAGCGGTTTATCTCTATGGTGTATTTGATCCATGAGTTTGTCCTTTCTTGAAGAATAAATCTCAATGGTATGTGTGCAAACGTCTAAATGTCTAAACGTCTCTCATGCACACGAAACGTTGGAAAAATTCGACTTGTATATAAGTGTCACTTACTTTTCCGGTGGCTTGCCTGACCTTTGTTCGATTGAGCCTGACTGTCACGCTGTTTGCTGGCGGCAGCCTTTTGTTGTTGTTGTTGATTGTGCCACTGACTAACTGCTGGTTGTGATTTACGAGGAGGATATAGCAGCCTATGTTTTTTACGTGTTGCTTCACGCGATGAACCCTGACCATTCGGCGAGTTGTCTGGAGAATGCTGACCATAGTATTTTGCATCTATTTCTTTGTCGTTTAAACTCCCTGCCAGAGTCCCCAGATCGCTTGCGGTGGAAGTGCGAGCATAGTATTCGGGCGTGAAGCTGCTACTGGAGACAGGGTAGCCATATTCGTGGTCAGCATCAGAGGATGAGAAGTCGCTGTCAAATTGCTCTTGGTGCGGACCGTGACTTTGCGGTGCGACCTCGAGCCTTGGGTCACCGTGCAATGGCCTCTGATCATCTATTGGCTCCTGGTATGTGTACTGCTTTATATCCCAAGGTTTTGGACCTGCTTTTGCTGTTAGCTTCGCCGTTTTCTCTAGCGGTTTATCTCTATGGTGTATTTGATCCATGAGTTTGTCCTTTCTTGAAGAATAAATCTCAACGGTATGTGCTCAAATGTCTCAACGTCTAAACGTCTCTCATGCACACGAAACATTTTACAAGAATCTTGCTTTGTCAGTCGCGCCAGAAGCGGCCTGCGCTGCCATTAATGGTTGATCTGCTCACTCTTTACGCTAAACTGCTCACACAAATCTTTAAACATGCTCTCTCTCCTCCATCCTAATTACCAGCAGTAGGAGTAGAAGTAGCAGTAGAATCAGGGGTAGGATTAGCAGTATCAGGAATAGGAAAACGAATAATTTGATGGACTTTTGGTTTCTTCCAACATCCTGCCAGAGTCCCCTGATCGCTTGCTCTGGAAGCGCGAGCATTGAGGTCGGGCATGGTGCCGAAGACAGGGTAGCCATATCCGTAGTCATCAGAGGGTCTGAAGTCGCTGTCAGTTTGGTGCTGACCGTGACTTTGCAGCGCTAACTCGAGCCTTGGGTCACAGTGCGACGGCCCACCATCGTCTTTTGACGACTCTTTGTATATGTACTTATCTAATTCCCAAGGTCTTGGGCCTGCTTTTCCTGATTTTTCTGTCGAATTCGCAGTTATATCTTTTGATCTTGATATTTCTCTTGTCATCATGAGTTTGTCCTTTGCTGGAGAATAAATCTCAACGGTATGTGCCCAAATGTCTCAACGTCTAAACGTCTCTCATGCACACGAAACAGTGAAAAATTTCAGAAAACGAAGGCTTCGGCTCCCTGATCAAGCAACGTGGACGATTGGGCTCGTTGCTCTTTCCTTTGCACACAGCCTCTTAGTGCCACTCCATTGTCTACTCAAGTCTTCAGATGACAAATTGTAGCGTCCATAACTAGCTCCGGCATCCCACTTTTGATTTCACATTGTCCCTGATGCATTTCTATTTCCCATATGTGCGTCCCCAACTCGTTGCATCATCCCACTTTTGCTTCCACTGCTTAGAGCCATTCCATTGTCTATCTGTGTCTTTAGATGACAAGCGGTGGCGCATTCCAACATCCCACTTTCGATTCCACTTCTCAGAGCCTTCCCATTCTAATCCTTTTAGTGACTTATTCCACAGTTCATCCCACCTCTCCCCCCCTGCCAGAGTCCCCAACTCGCTAGCGGAGGAAGCGCGAGCAGAGAGGTCGGGCATGGTGCCGAAGACAGGGTAGCCATATCCGTAGTCATCAGAGGGTCTGAAGTCGCTGTCAGTTTGGTGCCGATCGTAACTTTGCAGTGCGAACTCGAGCCTTGGGTCACCGTGTGACGGCCCACCATCGTCTTTTGACGACTCTTTGTATATGTACTGATCTAATTCCCAAGGTCTTGGACCTGATTTTCCTGATTTTCCTGTTGAATTCGCAGCTACATCTTTTGATCTTGATATTTCTCTTGGTATCATGAGTTTGTCCTTTGCTGGAGAATAAATCTCAATGGTATGTGCTCAAATGTCTCAACGTCTAAACGTCTCTCATGCACACGAAACAGTGAAAGATTTCAGAAGAGGAAAATCAAAAGTTGGTATGCGTACCTCCTCCTTTATAAAGTATTTATTACTTAGCTGCCAAGTTTGGCAGATCGAGTATCTCGTGGTAAGTATACATAAAATCATCTATCTTTGTCAATGTATAAACTATACACTTTTTTAACTTTTCATTGGAAAATAGATGTCGGTTGGCATGACAAGAGCCTTGTGCTTACAGGTTGACATTATAAGAGAATGGCTTACAGGTTGACATTACAAGGAAACAAGTTTTCAGAGTAGCAGGGAAAAAAGCTGGTTCTGATCTCTTGGTACCGTCAAAAATTCCACTATCAGACATTTCTGAAGAGGAAAGCTGAATGTGTGCGAGATGAGAGGTATGTGCATGCTTAATCGCCTCTAACGTTGCTAAATTTACCTGTTGTTGCACGTATTGTGTATTATGTAGATCTCGCAATCTGGTCTATCCTACCAAATACCTAAAAATGAGGGGGTAAACAACGAATTGTCCTGAAAAAACTCTTGCAAATCGCTAAAGGATAGTGTATGCTTTAATGCGGTATCCCATCTCGGTCTTATATAACTCGGCCTAGACTCCCATCATTAGATGCGGGGAAATAGAATTTCCCTTTTTGGGGGATGGGCACAGGAGTCCTCTCTCTGATACAGTGCTTATCTGGGGTGCTAAGAACCCCAATACTGGTAGGGGGAGTAAAAAACTGGGGCATCTGCTGCTTAAGATGTCTTTTCCTCCCTTATGGATAAAATCCAGAGGTACCCACAAAGGAGTCATGATGGACCTGGAGGATTACCGACATATCATACAGGAGGTCCCTAGTTGAGCTTCGAAGACAAAACCCTAAAGTGTCGTGAATGCGGAAATGATTTTGTATTCACAGCTGGCGAACAAGAGTTCTACCAGCAAAAAGGCCTGATAAATCAGCCAAGCCGTTGCCCTGAGTGCCGGGAGGCCCGCCGTAAGGCGAGTGGCGGTTCAGGAGGTCGTGAGCGTGCCCCACGTCAAATGTACACGGTGACGTGTGCAGAGTGCGGTACAGAGACGCAGGTGCCGTTCTTGCCTAAGAATGATCGCCCCGTCTATTGTAGCCCTTGCTATGATAAAGTACGTGTTGCCCGTGATTAATTGACGCTATCAATCTGCTGGCGTTTCCCAATCAAGATCCAAGAGGCTAAGCCAAGGTGTGTTCTTGGCTTTGCCTTTATATCATTGTTAAGCATATTTCTTTGGGATAGTTGCTTGACATTAGGAAATTGGTGTGCTCTGCCATAGCTTCTCATTGATTTGCTATTGAAAGGCAGTCTTGACAGTCCCCGCCATAGATGGACGGGGCTTTTTGGGTCGTTAACTGTAACATTTGTTTTGCATTATTCGTCTATTTTGTGTAGACTATAAATGGCCTTTCTTATAGACATATTCTGAGTGCTCGTTGTTGTATAATTTGAGGTAGAGTGTCACTGACCAGACTCGGCCCAGGAAAGTGGAGCAGCAGGTTATAGATGATGGCTACCAACTTTGATAAGGTTGTTGATAATGCCGAGCGGTTTCAGGCAGTGTTACCTCTAGTCGGGACAACAACGAATCTGGGAGTAGGGGATACGCCCTCTCAACTGACTTTAGAGGATTTGCTGTCAGAAACGAGGCAATATCTTGCAGAGCAGGATATTGAGCAGATCAAACGTGCTTATGATCTTGCCTTCTTGGCTCACAAAGGTGCTCTGCGACGTTCTGGAGAGCCCTATATCCAGCATCCTCTAGAGGTTGCTTTGCTGCTAGCGGCCATGCGTATCGATGCGGAAGGTATTGTAGCTGCTCTCTTGCATGATGTTGTTGAAGATACCCACTATTCAGTAGATGATCTGCGTGACCAATTTGGTTTAGCTGTAGCCAATATTGTAGATGGTGTCACAAAGTTCAATGCACTAGCTTTATCCAATAAGCCAATTTCAGGTGATGATCAAGATGGCCCAATTGCTCCCCCTTCACTGGTTGATAAACGTCGTTTGCGCATAGAGACTGTACGTAAAATGTTGTTAGCGATGGCAGAAGATCCACGTGTGGTAGTCCTGAAGCTAGCTGACCGTTTGCATAATATGCGTACGCTTGCAGTGATGTCTCCTGCCCAACAACAGAATACGGCACGTGAAACCAACGAAATTTATGCTCCGTTAGCGCGTCGTCTGGGGATGTCCCTGGTCCAGGCGGATCTGGAGGATCTTGCTTTCAGTTATCTGGAACCGGAGAAATATAAGTGTCTTGCTCGTCAAATTGAAGAAGAAGTGAAAAGGCGTCTGCCTTTTATTCGTGAAGTTCAGCGTACCTTGCATACAGAGATGAAGCGGGCGGGTATTAATGCTGAGATCATGGCTTGGCAGAAACATTTGGCTAGTATTCATCGGAAACTGGAGGATCTGCCATCATCGCAAGATGGCAGTGATCTTAGTCAGATCCATGATCTGGTCTCATTTCGTATCCTTGTCGATACAGACTATGAGTGCTATCTTGCTCTGGGGCATATCCATGCGCTCTGGCGTCCTAAAGATGGTTGTATCAAGGATTTTATTGCCATTCCCAAGGTCAACGGTTATCAATCATTGCATACAACGGTCTTTTGCCTGGATAATTGCTTAGCTGAGATTCAAATTCGCACCCATGATATGGAGCGTACAGCTGACTATGGCATTGCTAGTTACTGGTACCTGAAGGATCGTATGGGGCAGGAAGAAGAAGAATTGCCCGATGAGGAGATTGTTCCAGCGAGTTGGCGTTTATCATATCGGGAGATGGTTACTTGGATTGAGCAGTTGCGTGAGTGGCAGCGTTCCTTACCCCAGGAGGGGGCTGACGAATTTGTGGAAGCGGTCAAAGGAGATATTTTCCAGGAGCAGATCTTTGTCTTCACACCAAAAGGCGAAGTGAAAGATCTGCCAGTTGGCTCGACTCCTCTGGATATGGCCTATCGCATTCATACAGACCTTGGTGATCATTGTGCGGGCGCACGCATTATCTCAAACATGGATGACAGTGGTCGTCTGGTGACGCGTTTGGTGCCGCTTGATTATAAGCTGAAAGGCGGGGAGATTGTTGATATCATTATCAATCGCGAGGTTCATCCAACACGAGACTGGCTCTCATTCGCGCGTACGGCTGCGGCACGCACCAAGATTTGGCGCTATCTAAAAACGTATGAGCATCAGATTAATGTCCAACTGGGTCGTGAGCTGCTATCCCTGGCACTAAAAGCTTCCGGGACTGAAGGTGTTAATGAAATGGTTGAGGAGTTGCTTGTTGGCTTGTGCTCTGAAGAGATTGCTGCCGACTCAATCTTCAAAAAATATGCAACCGTTGAAGATATTTATCTAGCGCTAGGTCGTGAGGAACTCCAGGTTGAGCCCGTTCTGGAGCATTTATTGCCTCTTTTACCTAAGCGATTTGGCACTGAGCAGGGCACACAGGAAGATAAGAAGGATAGGGTGAAGAGGAGTGAGCGCAACCTGTATAAAAAAGATGGTGAGAGTACTATCCTGGTTCATCTAGCGCAATGCTGTTGCCCTCTCCCTGGGGATGAGATTGTAGGTTTTCTCACTCCCGATCGTGGGATGGTTGTGCATCGCAATGGCTGTCAAAAGCTACATCGCAATCGAGGTAATACGCATGCCCTGGTAGAGATTAACTGGTTACAAATCCAGCCGGAGTATTATCTTGCTCCGATCAGTATTATAGCCTATGATCGTGCAGGTTTATTGCGTGATGTGGCATCGGTTGTGGCTGATGCTGGCGTAAATATGACATCAGTAACTTCGACGAGTAATACTACAACCCAAAAAGCGGTGATCACAGCTACCCTGGAGATTCCCTCTGAATCTGGAGTTCTTGATCAAATCGAGCGCATCCAAGGTCGTTTACGCCAGGTGAAAGGGGTGCTTGATGTTGGACGCGCTTCGAGCAAATAGAATGAGTCCCCATTTTTCCTACTGGTGAGTCAGTTAGATCTAACAAGAGCCGATTTGAAACGTATACTAAGTAGGCGTATGTATTTTTGGTTGCTGTGCAATCTTTAGGCCTTGAACAAGATCCTTTAGAGTCGTTGTATTTGTATGTTGGAGGTGGCCTTACAGGTCAACTGTTCTCTCCTTGAGGTGGTATACCTTTTCATAGCCAAAAAGTCTATGATAGATGATAGATCGATAGAACAACACATCACAGAAGATCCTTACCAGAGTGCAATGGAGCAACTCCTGGACTTGGTATCCCCATACATGAATGTCCAGGAGGTAGATATGGTAGTTGCGGCTTTTCGGTTATCGCTAGATAGCTGTCGCCAGGGCGTAGAAGAGATGCATCTCCTGCCTCGCGTGGAACGTGCTCTGGCCGTCACAACCATTCTAGCTCAAATGATGCATGTCGATGCAATAGGTATTTCTGCTGGCTTGATCTTTGAAGCGGTAGATGCTGAACTTTTGACTATTGAGCAGGTCGAGCGTGTCTTGGGAAGAGCTACCGCACGTGTGATTGACAGTATGGCTCGGCTCAATATTTTGGAACGTAAAAAGCAAAATGCAGCAACTGGTGCAATGGCGACGATTAAGAATATGCAAGCTGCAAGCCATAAGAAGATTTATAATGAGCAAAATGATGCTGGCATAGCCTCAAATGTGGAAAGTAAAAAGCCGCGTGTACGGGAGGCAATGCGTCGCCAACAAGCCGAGGCTGTTCGCAAGATGTTTGTAGCAATGGCGGATGACCCCAGAGTTGTGCTCCTCAAACTTGCATATCGCTTGTATACTATGCGCCTTATACGTGAAAAAATATATCCAAGTGATCAGCAACAGGTGCTTGTCACAGCGCAGGGAGCACGAGAGATTTATGCTCCACTGGCGGGACGGCTGGGTATGTCACGCGTAGAGTGTGAGCTGGAGGACCTAGCCTTTGAGGTTCTAGAGCCCGAGAAGTATAACTGGGTGCGCGATATCATCGAGGAAGAGAGTAAGCAGTGGAGGTCGTATGTTGAGCATGTCTGTGGTCTCTTGCGCTCAGAGATGGCTGCGATCGGAGTCAAAGCGGAAGTTTCTGGGCGTGTGAAACATGCTTATAGTTTCTATCGAAAAATTGCACGCGAAATTAGTGAGGTTGAGGATTTTGAACAGCTCAAGGCGGCGGCTGATATCAGCAAGATTCATGATCTGATCGCTTTTCGTATCCTGGTTGATACGACGACTGATTGCTATGTTGTGTTGAGTCATGTGCATAGCCTATGGAAGCCAAAGGATGGGCGTATCAAAGATTTTATTGCCAATCCTAAACCCAATGGGTATAGTGCTCTACACACAACTGTTTTCTGTCTGGATGACCAACTTGTAGAAATTCAGGTTCGTACTCATGCCATGCACGAAATGGCAGAGTATGGTGTTGCTATGCACTGGCATTACAAAGATGTTGGTGACTCTGCTTCTGCCTCTGCGAGAGAGTTACTAGGTTGGTTGCGGCAACTTGCCAAGTGGCAGCAAGATCTGCGTACTGCCAATACGAGCGAGAGCGAATTGGTTGATGTGGGCAGCAAGGATGATGCTTTTGAGGAGCAGATCTTTGTCTTCACGCCGAAAGGCGAAGTGAAAGATCTACCAGTTGGCTGAACTCCGCTTGACTTTGCCTATCGCATTCATTCTGGAATTGGTGAGAAATGTGCTGGTGCGCGTATTATTACACCGACGATAGAAGAAGGCGAGGATCGAGGGCGGTTGGTGGCGCGTATGGTGCCACTTGATTACGAATTGAAGAGCGGAGAAATTGTTGATATCGTCACCAATCGTACGGCACATCCGACGCGGGATTGGCTGAGTCTTGCCCGTACGGCTACAGCCAAGAGCAAAATTCGGCGCTACATTAAGCTTCACGAACGGCCTATAAATATCCAAATTGGGAGTGAACGGTTAGATCGTGAACTCAAGGCTGTGGGCCCTCGTGGTGTAGAGGCTATCACGGAAGATGCCGAGAATATGCTCTGTAGCGAATTCCATCTCGAGTCATTTGAGGACATCCTGGCAAGTCTTGGTTCAGATGATATGCGTCCTCATCCTGTTGTTGTGAAACTCCTTGTATACTGGCAGCAGCGCGAAGGGAAAGAAACAAGAGAACTGAAGGAAGATCAAGACACTCGTCCACTCCCTGCCGTCACCACTAAAGTGGCTACAGCTCAGTTGGAGGTGGCTGGAGTCAGTGGTCTTTTATCTAAGCTGGCGGGTTGTTGTTGTCCTTTGCCGGGTGATGCCATTGTTGGTTTTGTCAGTCGTGGCAAGGGGGTAATCTGTCCACCGTGCGGATTGTCATAATATAACTCATATTCGGACTCAGGATGGTGAACGGCTAATTAATGTAGATTGGTCGGGAATAAGTCAACAGCACTATCTTGCATCTATTGTAGTTGTTGCGCGAAACGAGAAAAACCTGGTACGGGATATTAAGATTGTCATTGGTGACATTGGAACTGATTTGCTCTCGATCAGTAGTCGGGCCAATCGGGATACTGCCATTGTGACTATGACGGTACAGATTACTGAGCTAGAGGTATTACATCGCCTATTCATGCGCTTGGAGAGAATCAAAGGCGTGGTTTCTGTTGCACGCGATCTTGGTGGAAAGAAGTAAGGACAGGAATGATTGACATGTTATGATTCGATAGTGTAATCATTTAGATGAGGAGGTGCTCATTATGATTGATAACCAGTATATTAGTATTGATCCCAACATCGCATCTGGTAAGCCTTGTATTGCAGGCACATACATCAGTGTGGATTTCGTCCTTGAACAGCTTGCTCTAGGCTATACCATTGAGAAATTGCTTGATGAGTATCCCCAACTAACACGCGAGCAAATTGTTGCGGTACTCAACTTTGCACGTGAAAGTATTCGTAATGAGTACAGCGAAGGTGTAATGGAACAGCTAACTTTGGAACAAATAGTACAAAAAATACTACCAGTACTTGAACAGGCAGAAGTGAAAAAAGCCGCACTTTTTGGATCATATGTAAGGGGAGATAACAACGAAAATAGTGATATTGATGTTCTTGTTGATCTTCCTAGGGGCAAAACGCTTTTTGATTTGATTGGGATAAAACAAGCTATTGAGGAAATATTGCATAGGAAGGTCGATGTAGTTGAGTATGGGGGAATTCATCCACTTTTGAAGGACTCTATTCTAGCATCGCAGTATCCAATTTTATGAAAAAAGAGCCAATCGTTTTTCTCACGCGCATTTTGGAATCGATTAATCTCATAGAGATGTATGTGCAAGGGGTAACAGAAGAGTATTTTCATACATCTGTAGAGAAGCAAGACCTTGTTGTCAGAAGACTTGAAATTATCGGAGAGGCAACGAAAAACCTTCCCGACGAATTCAGGAAGAAGCATTCAGATGTTCCATGGAAAGAAATGGCAGGTTTGAGGGATGTTGTCATTCATCAGTATTTTGGCATAAATTTTAATAGAATTTGGGATACAGTAGTAAACGCATTGCCGATACTTAAGAAGCAGATAGAACAGCTTATTCAGGAATACTCTTCTAGAGAACAGTAAGGAGAAAAGAAATGGCTGCTAATCCACAAAGTGATGACCTGACCTGCATAGCATTCCTATAACAGAAGAAGTGTGATATGATATACGAAAGGGATTTTCTCATGATGAATACATCGCAGAAGAGCAACACCTTCCATCCGGCTATTAACAAGCTGGTGGAGTACATCAGTACATTCCCAAGCGTGCAGAAAGTCATTCTTTTCGGTCCACGAGCAAAGGGCACACATACCACTTTTTTCTGACATTGATATGGCAGTGGTCGGTGTCAAAGATCGCAGGGAATGGCTAGACATCTGTCGCTTAGCAGATGTGGAAGACGATCGAGTGCCTACTCTCCTCAAAATCGGCCTAGTGCAGTTTGAGCATGCTGATCTGCTATTACAACAAAGCATCGTGGAAGAAGGGCTGACACTGTATGAGGGGTAGCGCTACGTAAGCTGACAGCTTGCGTAGCGCTACCCCTATGAGCGATGCTAGACCAGTTTAGGCTTTTGCAAAATTTAGTCATGCATTGGCTAACCTTGAGCGCACTATGGCGTTACCAGATGAAAGACTATGTTGTTGCACTGCGCAAGGCGCACGACCTGCTAACCGAGAAATACCCCGATCTATTGATGGCTTGAAAGGCAATGCACGCACAAAGACCCCCGGCAGGATGCACTTCCAGGAAATACACCCTGCCGGAGGTCTTTGTCCATGTCATGTAAGGGCAGAATTAGCTGCGTAAGCGATCGAGCACAGGAGGCTGACGCAGTTTGGCTAGGGCTCCGGCCTCGATCTGACGCACTCGTTCACGAGTGATACCCAGTTCTCGGCCAACCTGCTCAAGTGGGTGAGCCTGACCATTGCCTAGACCGAAACGAAGTTGTAAGACAAGCTGTTCACGTGGAGTGAGTACCGATTCTAGAACGCGTTGTACTTCGTCCTTGAGAGTTTGTGTTGTAGCGAGATCTTCTGGTGAAGCTGATTCAGTATCAGCGAGCACATCACCTAACTCTTGCTCTTCATCCTCACCAACTGGCAATTCCAGCGAGACAGGTGCTCCGGGTGCAGATTGCAACTCGACCATACGGATAGGATCTAAGCCAGTAGCCTCGGCCAGTTCTTGCTCAGTTGGCTCGCGTCCTAACTCCTGCAACAGGCGTTGGCGTTCGCGGCGAATGCGATTAAGAGCGGTATTGACGTAGACGGGAAGACGGATAGTACGCCCTTTATCGGCAACTGCACGGCTAATGGCTTGACAAATCCACCAAGTTGCATGGGTGGAGAACCGATGGCCACGAC
Organism: uncultured Chloroflexia bacterium; assembly: GCA_963727755.1. Classification (GTDB taxonomy): domain Bacteria; phylum Chloroflexota; class Ktedonobacteria; order Ktedonobacterales; family Ktedonobacteraceae; genus DASYAN01. Next base: position 552,438 of record CAVSHN010000008.1, on the reverse strand, counting down.
GCCAATCATAGCGCTGAACGGCCCTGATCAAGCCAATATTTCCTTCCTGGATCAAATCCAGCAGAGTCAGTCCACGACCAACGTAGCGTTTAGCAATGCTAACTACCAAGCGAAGATTTGCGAGGATAAATTGTTTCATTGCCTCGCGATCACCAGCTTCTATGTTTTGGGCTAGTTCAATTTCACGATCGTGCGTGATCATCGGAACCCGCCCGATTTCACGTAGATAGGTCATTACTGCATCTGACTCGCCTGCATCGGCAGGATTAATGGTGTTCTCATCTTGGTCTTCTGAACGCCGACGGCGCATGGCAGTACGGCGAACAGGGTGTTCTCCTTCTGTAGCCGTAGCAATTGTTGGCAACTGGAGCAAGGTATCAACCTCTAGCTCAGAGGCTGGTACGGGACTAAGCTCTTCGTGTATATCGCTAATCTCTTCTATCTCAAGGGGCCCTGAGCTCGAGATCTCCCAAATCTTCCTCCAACTCTTGTTCATCTTTAGCTGAGCCCGTTTCATCCTCTGGAGTATAATCAATATCCTTCGCAAGCAATTGCCCAACGATGTCGAACGGCTTCTCGGGATCGGGATCTTTCATTGTATTTAATGTAAGCGTTGTTCCCATCATGGCACGCTTTGTATTTATCATTGTGCGCCCTCCAGGAAAAAGTAAGTATATCCTAAGCAGCAAGATATCTGTTCATTTGTATGGTCCTACACTCAGGGAAAACGGGCCTCCGTCAGACCGTTCTGTCCGGGCGCCGAGTAAGAGGAATTCAATGACATGTATCCTGTCTCTTCTAGAAAGCAACAATATCAAGTTGGAAATTATTCCTATTCCAATTATAACGCAAGTCCTCCTTTCATTCTAGTCCCTGAGGGCCGGATTCTCTAGAAATTCTTGGATAATTTGGTAAGTCAAATTAAACAGCCTTTCCCTTTATACGTTTTAGTAGGACCGGAGGTGGCAGGATCTCTAGCTTTTTTGTGCCTGTCATTTTGATTTTATTTTAACAGAAGTTTGCACTTTCTCATAGGAGAAAAGAGGGACAGTTTTGGGTTTTGTGGGAAACCCTTGACGTGTCGGCGCTTATTCTTCTTGCGTCAGAAGACCCCTTGCTTCAGCTATGGGGATGAATGACGCGTCCTTTAATGGGGGTTGGGCACCGGGGTACCTTTTGCCTATTCCAGTGTATAATTTTCGATAGATCTGCTAGAATAGCGTTGTCAGCAGCCCAAAGTGGCTCCTGAGTAAGTACCCTGGGGCTCAGGGGAATTTAGGTTTGCGGAGGGAGTATAAGACCCGCTCAAGGCGAAAGCTCAGACTGGCAACCCCCGATGAAACAGAAAAGCTCATTCGTGAGGATGGGAAGCCCATGACTTATGAACTTTAAAAAATTAAGAGGGTATATACGATGCTTATCTCTTTACCCTGTTAATTTCTTAACATTCATTAGTCATGGGGAGATGTCACTCCCTAGAATAGAACCCATCTGTCAGGAACCCGCAAGCTTTCGCTAGGGGCTTGTGAGCAGCGGCAACGTTGTTTCATCAAGCCCACCTGACCAGACCCAGCCACCAGCCGAAAGGCTGACGGGGCTACGATATCAACAAGTGTTCAAGCTCCTACCAGCGGGTGCGACGCCAGCCCGCTGCTCTAGAACTGATGGGTTAAACAGGTGTACAAGGGTTAAGCCAGTGCTCATCGGAAAGTACCGGTTGATATCATCGTCGAGGCGAACATTACCTGGGAGACCAGTGTCGGTTTAGCCGTTCCTATCAAAAAACGGCTCCCCGCAAGGGGACAGAACAGAAAGGAGAGGCAAGAGAGTGCTTACGCACAAGGACAGCCCTCCACTTGCCTTCCCCACATCCCATTGCGTGCAGGGGGCAATTCCTCCCCATGCCTAAAGGCAGGGGTATCCTTGCCAGATTTTGATGAACCATTTTCCTTACAGTTTGAATGTCAAAATCAAAAGAGTCGATACAGCCTTGCCACTACCCAGATATGCTACAGCGGGGTCAGTGGGTTTCGACTTAATTTGCCGTGAGGATACCGAAGTGCTACCAGGTAGGTTAGCACGCATTTCTGGCAATGTTATCGTCGAGACGCCACCAGGATATATGTTGCTCCTGACCATGCGAAGCAGTACAGCCAAGCGTAAGGGGCTATTGATACCAAACGGTGTGGGAGTTGTTGACCAAGACTATTGTGGTGAAGGTGATGAAGTGCTCGTCTCGGTCTATAATTTTCGTGACGAACCAGTTTCTGTTTTGCGTGGCGAACGTATCGCTCAGGGAATATTTGTTCCAGTTACCCGTGTTGTCTGGGATGAAGTGGGACAGGTGGGCTGTGGCCGTGGAGGTTTTGGAAGTACAGGAGAATAGCTATGCAGCCGCCAGATTATTATGCAATTCTCGAAGTTCCGACAAATGCCTCTCTTGAGCAATCAAGCAATCTTACCGTCGTCTTGTGCGCCTCTATCATCCTGACATCAATAAAGGTAACGAGAATAGCCGTATCAAGCAGCTCAATCAGGCCTATGCGGTGTTGAGTGATCCTCTGAAGCGTATTGCCTATGATGTCGAGCGCTTGGAAAGCTTGCGCGACTCTATTATGCTGGAGACGATTCGGCTCCAGCAAGAAAAGGCTAAGCGAGAACAGAAAATGACCTGGCGTCAGGGTATGATCGGTTTTGTACGTGAATTGAAAAAGGGATGGCGGGATGAATAAAAATCTCCCAGCCCTATCTTCCCTTTTCCTCGCGGCGTGCCTGTAAGAATCCGAGTAGGAGTGAACCTAGTAGGACGCCAACTAGGATGATCTCCATAGTACTAAAAGTCTTTTTGTTCTGCATAAAAAATCCCCTTTATGGGTTTCTGACCCATAGCTCCTTTCCTTCGCCATAGTAATAGGCGAGGTGAAAGTGGTACTGTACCCAATTGTAGAATGACGGCAAAAATCTGTCAAGACGATCTGTATAAAAAAGGATAGCGTACACCTGGGGTTGCGAAGCTTCCTCTCTTAGTTGTCTTGTAGGCAAATAGCCTACGATGATGCGCACTTCTGAGGTATCAACCAGACTGGCAGGTGTGTTGCGGTTTGCTTGTGCGGCAATGAACTGGGCATCTGTGATGACTAACTGGCCTTGTTTAGTAAATTGCTGTAAATCTTGCACGGCATGCAGGCTAAGCTGCACATTTGGTGATCGGGCCATTACATATGAATTGTCATAAAAGAATCGTATTGCTTGAATATTGATAGATATTTGACAAATGGCTAAAATCATTGCTAGTACGGTTGTGGTATAGGTAACTAGTGCGTGAGTTGTCGTAGATGTGCCTTTTAAAAAGGTTATCCTTTTACTGAAAGAAGCTATTTTTCGTGGTAGCCAGGGGGAACAAGGGATCATCTAATAGTCTGGGACGTTGTTCTGCGGAGGTGATGGGAGAAATGCCCATGATGGCTAAAGCGATCAGAGGAGGAGTGAGGGCCACCAGATGGTGAGGAAAGAGTGGGACTTGTTGCCATAACAGGTAGATTGTTGCAACCAACCATGCTAACAATGGTATCACGCGCCAATCACGCCTGAATAGTGCTATCAGAGTGCCATAGAGGGCACTAGCACCAAGAAAGGATACTAGGATAGGCCGAATGGCACTGCTATTCCATTTTTGCGTAGCTAGATAAGGCCTTTCGGCTTTAGTGTGGAAAGTCACAACCATTTTCCACAACTGTGGAAATGCAGGCCTGAAAGGCTCTAATAGCAAGATGGTAGTTAGCACGATAGCTACACATCCGAGGAAGAGTACGTTCTTAGAATGCGAGGAAATTACCTCTGCTTGCTTTTTCGTCCTCACGAGGTGTGCAAGTACTAGCAGACTGACAGGTATCACAGCAGAAATTGCTAGAAGTTTAGTGAGGATACTAAGTGCGAGTGTCATTCCAGTCAGAGTTGCCAGACAGTATCCTGCAATCCCATTAGGCCTTTGCCACCAGAGATAGGCTAGTCCTATGGTTAGTAGTGACAGAGCTGCTGATGGGGCATCAGCCTGTAGTATCTGTGATTCCGTAAGGTAGAGTGGGTTGATGGTTAGTAGCAGCAATGCAAAAAGCAAACCCAATCGTCCCGCTAAGGCTTTGCCTAGGAGCAGAGCACCTAGAAAGCCAAATAATGAGATAATGGCAATACCTAGTCTGGCAGACCAGATTGTTTGACCGAGAAGAACGTAGAAAGGATAGATAGAGAGCAAGAAAGCTGGGGGCTGAGAATAGAAAATTTGTTGATAGAGCAAACTACCTGTACTCATTGAGCGTAATGATTGCCAGTAGACGCCTTCGTCGTATGAATTGCGATCAAAAGGGACGTCAAGTAAATGTAGGCGCATCCAAATAGCGACTGTGAAGAAAATCAGCACGGCTATCCACGTTAGTAAGGTTAGCCAGTGTTGCTTAGATCGAGAGCTGGTAAGCATACTGGAGTAAAGGGTATGAGTAAGTTGACTCAGTGAAGTATCTGTTTTCATCAATTTTATCACTTTTCACTTCAGATGCTATCAATGTAGCATTTGGGGAGAGGGATATGGAATGCTAAGTTTTCTAGAACTATGCTAGGGTGTAGATGATATGCACAAACCTGTGGTTAGGATAACAGATGTACGGGTCTAGTTCAAGGTTTTGCACTTTTTTTCTGGCCCTTCTTCATAGATTAAGTCAGGTGTGTGCAGTAACGTAACAGTAAATGGTACTGCCTCCTGAAATAACATGGATGATGTGGTATTGCGGGGGTATAGTTATCCCGCGCTGGACAAGATTTATAGGGAAAATCAGGTATTTATAAGATGGAATAAGGGTACCTGGATAAACTGGAGCCAATCGATAGTGGGTAGAAAAGTTCTTGTTATAGTGGTACCAGAGATCTATTCCCGTATTCCAAATTGTGACAAACCCGACACTTGCTTTGCCATGCGTATGCTGGTTCAGCCATTGCAAAGCATCATGATAGCCGATATAGCTCCCTTGCAGAACTCTATTCTCACCACGAAAAAGTTCGTTGCTATATCCATCTGCATCAGAAACGCTTATGAGCCCAATCAAATGTGGGACAGCTAGCATGAGAGTCAATAAAGTGACTGATGTTACTGTATAAGGTTGCAGTCCTAGCTTATGTGGCCGGAGAGGTGACGATTTTAGGGGTGCTATTTCTGGAGAGGATGATGAGAACAACTGCCCTCGACGATAGCCTAGAAACTTCGTGAGTCCATAAGCGCCTGCCAGTGCTACTGGAGGAACTGCTGGGAGTGCATAGTTGGTTCCAACAACAATGGTAAAGAGACAGAACATCCCTATGATGCCAACGAGCCAAATGAGCAGAAAGGAGAAAGTTGTGACGTCTGCTATCTCTATTTTGGTATGGTACAGGTGGAACTGTATTAATTGTATTAGTGTGTAGCATATAATAATAGCAGCAGGAATTGTTACAAGTAGGCTCATCTTGACAAGAAGGATAAAGGGGATGGCCCAATGAGGAGCATGCCAGTTAGCTTGTCCATCAATAAAGGTTAAATGCCCATTAACTGCATGTTTCCACTCAAAGGTAAAACTATGGATCAACAGGTGGTAAGGGGAGGGCCAGATGGCCGGGTTGGCGACTAGAAAAGTGAGAGGGGCTACAATGATTGCACTGGCCCACCAGCCCCAAGGTATGCTTGGTCGTTGCTCAACGGGGAGGCGTGGGCGAATCAGGAAAAAATAGTGGGCAGTAAAGAGAATCATACATGGAATAATGAGCACGGCAGGATATTTACTCGCCGCTCCCAATCCTAGCAGAGCGGCTGCAAGCGGGTAGAGTACAGGTCGGCGAGGAGCATACCAGATTAAAAGATAGGCGAGAGTAATCAACGTTGTCATTGGTATATCGAGATAGGCAATGGCGCTAAAAAATGCGAGCCAGGGGCTGAAGGCAAGGCAAAGGGCAGCAAGCAAAGCTACGACACGTCCAACAATAGCATGCCCCAGCCAATAGATTGCAACGACAAGCACGGTGCCCATGATAATGCTAGGGATGCGTGCAGCTTGGAGTTCAGCTAAAGGGTGAGCAAGGATGGTGTTGAGGTAGAGAGCTAGACCGATGAATAGTTTGACAAGTGGGGGCTGCTCGTAGTTGAAGCTCCATCCCTTTGCGCCTATTTTTAGATGTTCTAAGAGCGGAAAATATTTCTTGGCTGCTTGGATATAGACAAGTTCGTCAGAGACTATATCAAGTCGAAGAGCGAGTATGATGCGTGGGAGTAGGGCTGCGAAGGTCAGCCCAATGAGAATGGTGATATCGACTAAAGAAAGGTGTGGTTGTCGTCGAAGGCGTTTCTTCATCTTTAACTTTTCTCTATCTTTGCATATTTCCAACTAGAACTACTCTTGAGTAAGAGGATAGCTGATCAGTGAGGAGTCTTTCAAGTCAAAAAGGGGGACAATTTGAAGGAAAATGTGCTTTTTTCCTTCAAATTGTCCCCTGCTCTATAAGCTCACTCCAATCTTTGGGGCCTGGGCACGGAAGTAAATCTTTAGACTCTTGTGCTACTAGTACCACGAAAAGCATGTATGATCGCGATTAGGATACAAGCACCGATGATGGATACGATGATGCTCCCAATGAACCCAAAGTTAGCGTTGGGAATGAGAAGATTGGTGAGCAAGCCCCCGATGAAAGCTCCGATGAGACCAACAATGATGTCACCGATAACTCCATAGCCACCACTACGCATAATCCGACTGGCTATGAAGCCCGCGATCAAACCAATAATCAGCCAGATCACAAGGCCATCGGGTCGAAATGCTGCACCAAGGATCAACCCTACAACTGGCATATTTCACCTCTCCTGCTTAGAGTGTTGGTACCTATGTGAGATGTCAGGCCGTCTGGCCTCGACATTGTACACTACTAGCACGCTTGAATTAGTGGAGAGGTTGCATATCCTATCTATTAACAAGAGGGCAGCTAGAGGGCTTCCTGATCGCTCTAGGAAGCCCTCTAATCCTTAGAGAGCGTTTGTCTCATCTGTGCGAGAACTTACTGCGCTGCTTGCTCGCTGGTCAGTCCATGTTCTGCGGAGGATTATTTCGTGGGCTGGGCAGAGAGGGCGTTTCCTTGCTATGGCCATTTGCTATAGCCTCTCTATGTCCATTGTTGCCTGTTCCCAGCAGTGGAGAGAATTCACTGAGAACAGTTTGGATAGCCTTACGTGCATCCGCACTGGCAATCACCTCCTTGATTTCTTCTGCAACCAGTTCATCACGCTCTATCAAGGCTTCAGCAAGGGCGATAAGAGCTTCTCGATGTTCCATAAAGAGCTGTCGGACGGCCTTAAGTTGCGATTGGAGCAACGCTTCTACACGTTCTTCCATTTTTGGCAAGCCGCGTGGATTAGCTCCCATGAACCCGTCGGAAAAACCTAGGTAGGATGTAATCGTGCCATCCATGCCGAATGCGCCTATGTATAACGTGGCCAGTTGGGTCGCTGTCGCAAAGTCTGACGTGACGCCGCTCAGTTGGGTATTGAGGAAGAGTTCTTCAGAGGCGCGAGATGCCAAGCAGACTTGGATCTGAGCCAGAAGATCTTCTCGATTTTGCGTAATGACAGTTTCTTTTTGGTCGAGAATGTGCAAAAGCAGCGGCTCCTTCCACATCTCCGTGGCCATGTAACGTGACGAATGCTGGGTATTCGCGGTCCTTCAGGTAGTAAGCAGCGACGGTATGGCCAGCTTCATGGTAAGCCAAACGACGGCGTTCGATGGGTGTCAGTTCGCTTATCTGGCGCAGGCCGTATTCATGTACATCCTGTGCATCAACAAGATCTTTGTAAGTGATTGTATCGCGGCCATCGAAGTGAGCGACAATGGTTGCTTCATTGACTACATGCTTAATGGCAACTGGTGTATAGTTAACCATTCGAGCTGAAAGTGCAGGAAGAGATATATTTGGTTTATGTTTCACCTTATTCAGGTAGAATTCTATCACCTCTGGACGGTATTTATCTGTTGGTGGAGCAACATGGACCTTCCGATCGAAGCGGCCTGGACGTAGAAGTGCTGGATCAAGGGACTCAGGGACGTTGGTTGCTCCAACTGTCAGGACAGGTTCACTCTGTGCTCGGCTATGGTAGAGACCGAGCATACGGAGAACTTTCTTAAACCAGCCTGTTTCAATGTTCGGTGGGTCCATTTCCATCAGAAGTTGATTGAGACCACCTGTTCCCCCCATACCACCGAAGATACCGCCTCCCATTGCCATAGTTCCCCCGCCTCGGGCGGTACGTGATGTAGCGATAGCGTCGATTTCGTCCATGAAGACAACACAACCGCCATACTCGCGTGCCAGTTTGCGAGCTTTGCGATAGAGCCTGCTAATCATAAGGACGTCCATGCCAATGAACATAGCGCGGAAACTGGCGGCACTGGCATAGGCAAATGGGACGCCAGCTTCAGTGCTCATACACTGTGCTAGGTAGCTCTTACCTGTTCCTGGAGGGCCAGAGAGTAGCAGACCGCGGACTGGTTTGCCGCCCATTTGCTCGAATTCTTTAATGCCACGCAATAATGCAACCATGCGCCGGGCTGTTTCGAGCACTTCAGGATTGCCTTTATAATCGTCAAAGGTGACTCCAGTTTCTCCAGGCATGACCCAATACAGGCGTGGACGTCCTAAGAACCAGAAGAGAGCGATAAACTGGATCAGGATGTAACAAATTGCGAAGCCAATCTCAAGCGTCGATGTGAGGATGACACCTGGATCGACCCCAGGTATCTTGATTATGGATGTGAAGAAAAGGATGAGTACGAATACGATTGTGAGCCAGAGCCAAGAGCTTTTCAAAAAACGCCCAAACTGGTCTAGCCCCAGATCAATCGACTTATCCAGACTGCTCTTTTGTTTCGTAGCAGCTTCTTGTGTCATTGTCTGTATCCCTTCTTTTGGAAAAACCCCAGTTTCTCAACATTATAGTGCTACGATTGTAAGGGTCGTAGAGGCATGATATCCACACCCAGTATGGTGGGACCTTGTCCGCTGAGTGAGGCGGTGACAAAGTGAATGAGTAGGATTGCCTTTACTGAGGTTCCTGGCCCCTTAGTTGAGAGTGGTATTTGTACAAGGCTATCTATAGTCGAGTCTGGTTGCTGATGGACGGATATGACATCCACGTCCCCCCATGTAAGGTGAGCTTTTGTTTCGCTATATTGACTTACTAACTGTGAAGGGTCAGTTGTCTGTCCCTGTGGGAGATTTTGCCCAAGCAGTGCAAGATGGGTGGTATCTCCATCCTTCAGGGCATAGAGCCAATCCTTTACGATAACTCCCTCACCTTTGCCTCCGTCGTAAGGGAAGTCGAAAGGATCGTGGTTGATGCCAAAGGGTAGTTCGTGTGTTGGTGTTGTGTAATAATAAGTTGCACCGATGCTTATCCCCAGAAGGAGAAGAATACCTAGGCTGGCCAGCTTATGAGTTTTGAGCCAGCTGCTCAGGTAATACAAAAATTTGAAAAAAGGGCGCAAGATGGCTTTGGTAACGAGTGCACCTTGGGTATCCCCTATTCTTCTTCTAGCAGGAGTAGCTAGTACTGGTTTATTTGGTGTTGATTTATGTTGTGCCATTGTTGTCACTTTATTTTCCGATGTGAGTACTGGTGTTTGGGTTGATAGCGGTTGTGTAGGTGCCGGGCTGGTCATGGTCTACGTCTCGACTTTCTCAGGATTGCCTACTAGCTTATGGCAAAAGGATACAACAGAGATCTCTCTGTTGCGGTTCTGTTGCTCTGATCTTGACTAAAATTGCGTCGCTGTATATCAATCGGTGGTTTTATTATAATATCATACCTATAATGTATTGTGTCAAATAGTTTCGGTTATTACTCTGGCGTTAGAACGAAGTGAGCAGTTAAGGTGGCTCAACTTCAAGGGGTGCTTCCACCGAGTGTTTTTGATATAATGTACGCATGAGAATGAGAACCTAGGAAATATTTGTGGCAGAAGAGGAGGATCTCTATGCGTGTGGTGACTGGTCAGGCCAAGGGGCGCAAGTTAAAGACCCCTAAGACTGTTGGGACACGCCCCATCATGGACCGTGTGAAGACAGCACTCTTTGATATTCTCTCGACTCAGGTTGAGGATGCTCGCTTCCTGGACTTGTTTGCTGGTACAGGTAGTGTTGGCATTGAAGCACTCAGTCGTGGTGCTCGGCATGCCACGTTCATTGAGATGAATGGCAAGATTTTGAAATTGGTACGTGAAAATTTGCAAATCACTCAACTTGCAGATCGTGCCGAAATTTTGCATACAGATGCCTTCAAGTTTCTGCAATCTCATCAAATATTATCTTCTACCCGAAACGGGCAAGTTCCAGCAAATTCTTTAGTTACTAGCCGTCAACGGATATATGATATACTCTACGTGGCTCCTCCGCAATATGAAGAGCTGGCTGCTCGTGCGCTTGCTCTCATCGATAGTTCAACCCTGCTAGCTGATAATGGGCTGGTTATTGTACAAATTCATCCGAAGGAACGCCCGGGTGTAGCAGCGGTGGAGTGTCGGCACCTCATACTTACGGATGAGCGTCGTTATGGAAGTACTCTGTTGATGTTCTATCAACAGCAAGTTGGACAGCAAGGAGAAGGAGAGGTGAGGGATGGTCAGTAAACTTGGAGGTGGGAGCTTTGCCTTTGTAGATGCTGGTGAGGCCGCTCGACGCCTAGGTATAGATCGGGTGACTCTTGAGTTATGGGTCAAAGAAGGCAGGATCAGGACACATCGAGGAGTGGGGCGGGAAGCTTTCTTTCGTGCTAGCGATGTTGAGGCATTGTATAAAGAATTACATCCGTCGGTGGAGTTGGCTGCCGCAGTTGCCGCTGACGAAAGCGAGAGTGCTGGTCAGTCCTCGTCTGCCACGTCGGCTCGCAAGAAGCAAGATCCACAGATGCGGGTCTATCTGCGATTACAGGCTGATGCTAAGTGGTATGATATCTCTGAAGACGATATTCATATCTGGTTTCAGCAACTTGCCCCCGATGGCTATGAGCGTAACAAGCGCAATGCCCAACATACCATCAAGAAGCTCCAGTATCTTGTCAGTTTGATTGAAGAGGCTCAGCAACGCAAGATTGATGCAGATTAAAAAAAACGAGCAACTATTAGGACTCACTGCGCTGTAAGGCGAATTGATCGAACATTGCTTCCCACACTTCTTGGTTCTCAATCCGCTCACGTGGATGGACGACGCGTGAATTGATTAGCTCGAAAATGCTGCATAGGAGTCGCTGGAGGAGCATCGAGGCTTCGTCGTAGAAGCCAGCGGCTTGTTTGATATCGCCATCGCCATTGCCATTGAGCACATCGTAGCAGAGTGTGGTGAAGTTCTCAACATTGATATGGTTCTGCTCAACTCTGAACTGGTAGCTGCCCAAATACCAGAGGTTTTCATTGATCATTAACGATTTAAGGGTATTGGGATCAAGAGCAATTCCGTTGGTGCGACAGGTCCCACCGAGAGCGTCCATAGTCCAGTTGATAAATTTCACAAGAGTGGGGAGTTGTTCTGTGGGCGTATGCTGTCTTTCCCATTCCTGTTCCATGCGGCTGATCAGGTCGAGGAAAGCAAAATTTTCCAGGCGGAGCTTTTCTGCAGCTTCGGGAAGCTGTACTTTGCGACTATTGGTTTGTGGTGGTGTATCGTGAGAGAGAGGAACGAGAAGCCGCTGCTCAACCAGATGGGCCAGATCGCGAGCAACTTCCAATTCTGGACGTCGTAGGGCAGTAGCAATACGTCGTATTCTCCGATAGAGGTTGGTATGGGTAAAGAGTTCGAAGGTATGGATGTCAAAGAGCATGGGGTAGGAAATAGCAGGTGCTAATTGAAGACTTGTCCGCATTCCTTGAGGAAGGAATTTCCGCAATTCTTGCCATTCATCAGTATAGCGAACCATTTCCATAGTTGAGCGTAGAACTTCGATGTCAAGTGGGGACTCGCCATGGGCAAGGAGTTTCTGAATATTTTGAGTGGGCAAGAATTCGTACGTACCATCCACCCATAGGGCCAGTTCCCGTGCTGTCCACAAAGCTCTGGTGCGTAATGCTTCATGCAACTGCTCCTGGCTGATTGCTCCCATCAAGACCAAGCGCTCTCCCAATCGCTTTCCCAGAGGGTCCTGCAATTGCTGTGCTTGCGCTTGTTCGATATGTTGATATATAGTCATGCCAAGCTGTTGTAGCACATCGCCGAGGGTGAGAGCACCAGGGTCCATCTCGGAGCAATTTGCTAGCTTACCTTCGTTAAAATAGAGAATACCTGTGCGTCCAGAGCCCTGCTTTAGATGGAGAGCCCCGGTCATGGTTCCCAATTCAACGACTTGCAAGATTTCTACCAGCCCGAAATCCTTTAGTGTACCAGATAATGCTGTTCTTGCATTCATTCGTTCAATACAAACTTCTTACTTATTCTGCATAATGCTTGTTGTCTCGTCTTCCATAGCTATACGCTGCCAATTTGGTTAGGGGACGCCCGTCTCGTGCATTATAGCAGAGCTGACTTTTCTGGACAAGCCTTTGGCTCATCGAGGGTATTAAAATACTGGCAGATAGCGCTCGATCTCCCACGGATGAACATACTGGCGATACTCTGTCCATTCAATGCTTTTGGCATCTACAAAGCCTTCGTAGATCATGTCTCCCAGAGTCTCGCGTATCAAGGCATCTTCATTCATTGCTTCTAGGGCTTCGCCCAATGTGGATGGTAGGAGACGTGCACGTGGTGGGCGCAGTCGTTCGCCTTCATCCTGCAAGAAAATATTCTCGTCCATAGCGGGCTGGAGTGTCAGTTTGCGTTGGATGCCATCGAGACCAGCCTGTAGCATAACTGCCAAGGCTAGATGTGGGTTACAGGTTGCGTCGGCACAGCGTAATTCAACACGTAGGGATGTGGAAGGATCAGTTCCTGGGCATGGAACTCGGATCAGCCCTTGGCGATTGACGCGTCCCCAGTTAATGAAGACGGGGGCCTCGTAGCCTCGTACCAAGCGTTTATATGAGTTGACCAGAGGTGCCAGGATTCCACACATCGAGCGGGCGTGGGCAAGTTGGCCTGCAATAAAGTAGCGCCCAGTTTCTGAGAGATTGTACTCATCTTGCCCATCCATAAAGGAATTTTTGCCTGTTTGCAGATTAATCAATTGTTGATGAATATGCATTCCTGATCCGTTAATGCCATAGAAAGGCTTGGGAAGAAAGGTCGCGTAGAGTTCATGCTGTGCAGCGAGAGTTTTGATAACATATTTGGCTGTGGTCAGTCCATCGGCGATACGCAAGGCATCGTCTATTTCAAAGTCGAGTTCATGTTGTCCAGGGGCTACTTCATGGTGGCTGGCATCGATCTTGATACCCATCTTTTGCAGTACAGAGACCATTTGGCTACGAAGAGAGACGGTGAAATCTGTAGAGAGGTCAAAGTAGCTACCTTTGTCATGTGGGAGGGGGACAGGTTTGTTGTCTTCAATGCTCAATAGGAAAAACTCTAGTTCAGGGGCGACTTGGTATCTGAAGCCCATCAAACGTGCATGCTCCATAGTCCGTAAGAGTGCGGAGCGAGGGTCGCCATCGAATTGTTCACCATCAGGTGTGCGTACGTCACAGATGATGCGTGCAGTAACTTCATGCTCGGTTTGTGGGGTATTTACTGTCTGTGAATGTCTTCTTATCCTGCTGGGGAGGATAGTGAAGGTTGAGAGATCGGGGAAGAGGTACATATCACTCTCGGCTACTCGTGCAAATCCCTCAAGTGCGGAACCATCAAACCATCTGCCATGTTCAATACAGTCGGGAAGTTGTGCTACCGGAATGGTAACGCACTTGACGACTCCTACAATATCCGTGAACTCTAGATTGACGAATGTCACTTGCTCCTGTTTGATGGTTGCCATGATTTGCTCATAGCGGGTGTGGGACTTTTTTTCAGCCATCACGTGTTCCTTTGCTTGCTCAGTAGTATCGGCACTGATTATTACAATGGAGTTTTTTACTGTTCTGTTTGCGTGCTAGCTATAGTATCTCACATTTTGGCAGATTTGAGAATCATTTTTAACATGAGAATAGGCAGGAAAGAGCCATTGGAGATAGGACAAACCATCTTCAATGGCTTTCTCTTGGTCGGAAGGAGCGTTTAGGAAAGGTTTGACAATGTATCCCCAACCAGTTCTTCTTCTGCCAATGGTCCAATGCCAGCAATAGTCAAAGGTTCGACAGGCGAGAAGCGTCGTAATACATTCAATACTTGCTCCTGGGTTACGGCGTCGATGGCCTCCTTGACCTCCTGGATGGTTTTGAGTTTGCGCTCGTACCACCAAGAGCGGGCAATAGCGCCCATACGAGATCCTGAGCCTTCACCGTGCATCACATTCTCACTCTTCAATTGGACTTTTGCACGTTCCAACTCGTCGGCTGTGATGCCTTCTTGTGCCAGTTTGCGTAGTTCGTTGAGAATGACCTCTAAGCATTCGTGTCCCTGCTCGGGAGTGGTGCCAGCATAGATGCGCAGTGCGCCAATATTTTTGTTGCTGCTCTGGTTGGCCGAGACGCCGTAGACCAGACCTCGCTTCTCGCGTACTTCGACGAAGAGGCGTGAGGCCATATTCCCACCGAGTGCTTCTGCAAGTACCATGGCAGCGTAGTAGTCGGGATCAGCGTAGTTGGGGAATGGGCACATCAAAGCAAGGTGCTCCTGTTTGCTTTCATGATGCTCTAGTATAACGCTTGTGGTGGGTTTGGGTTGCTGAGCTTCTGTGGGTGCTGCCTGACCTTGCCAGCTACCAAAGAGCGTTTGCATCCGTTCAACCACATGATCCCAGTCGAATTTTCCTGCAATCGAGAATAAGGTATTGTTGGGCTGGTAACGAGATTGCCAGAAATCTTTGAAATCCTGCTGTTGCAGGCTGAGAACACTCTCGTCAGTTCCCAGTATAGGACGGCTCAGGGCTGTACCTTGACAGAAACGGGAACGTACAAGTTCGAAGATCCGGCTCATTGGTTCGTCATCGCGGCGACGAATTTCCTGGCGTACCAGATTGCGCATCTGCTCTAACTCATTACGAGGAAAAGTCGAGGTAAGCAACAATTCATGGAAGAGTTCCAGGGTTGCGTCGAATTTGGTATTGACAATCTGAGCCCAGATTAGAGCTGCTTCTAGGCTTGTGCTAGCCCCTTTACGGGCTCCCAATGATTCAAAGGCCTCATTGAGTGTGCGTGCGTCCTTCTGTTTGGTACCCTGAAAGAGCATATATTCGAAGAGGTGTGCAAGACCTTGTTTGCCCTCTGGTTCGTGGATAACTGCAGCATCTAATTGAAAACCAAAGCTAATTGAGCTAAGACTGGGCATATATTGTCCAATTATCTCTATCCCATTGGGTAACTGGTGATAAAAGTAATTGGGGGGTAAACCCTGCTGGTTGTTGTCTTTCTGATTCATGCGATCCTCTCATGACACTTCTAGCTAGACAAAGTTTTAGTCTAGTATATATAACAGAGCTGTTTTCTGGCTAAGAGTTGCTCGTCTCATTTTAAGATGAATGCCTGGACTTAGCAAGAGCGTTACTGCTCTGTTTTCTTGTGATGCTTGCTTAAAAAAAGATATACTTTTTGAATAAGCGCAAGAGGACGTCTTTCATGTTGATTGAATAACAGAGCGACAAACAGGTTAGAGGAGCCTTGGGATGGTCGGAATAGCAAGTTCGGGCTCTTCAGTGGTATCGGCAACTGGTCTGTTGTACCTTCTTCTTTTTAACTTTATGGTTGAGTCCTCGTTGGCGCGAAGCGGGCGAAGACTTGTGACTGTATCTCCAATGCCTCCTTACACAATGTAGTATAAGCCTCACTACCCATTTTTTGTTCGAGTGCAACGAGAAAACGTTCGAGTGTCGGTACGGTTGGGTCATGGACTACTTCTCTCATACGTAGGGAAGCTAACATCAGGGCTAAGGCCTCTTTGTACTCATTGTTTTCGTAGAGTAACATCCCCAGGTTTGTCAAAATCACGCCTGCATAGTCTTGTTTACTTGTGGCTGTAGCTAGCCGCAATGCCTCAGTGTAATAGGCAGAAGCCTGATGGTAGTCTTTTTCATACTGGGTAATCAGACCCATGTTATGCAAGAGAATGCAGTGGAGTTGTTCATCTGGATTTTCTTTGAACAGTGATAACGCATATTCAAAATGCTGGCGTGCCTGCTGGTGTTCTCCTCGCAAACGCAATAGTTCGCCCTGATTGGTGAGTGTCATAGCTTGACCGGGCAGATCACCAATCTGTTGTTGTATAGTCAATGCTTGCTCGAAGTAAGTCTTGCTCTGTTGATGTTCTCCAAATCGGCCATAGATCATAGCAACATGGCTAGCGACCAGTGCTTCGTCACGATGTGCTAGAGAACCAAAGGGGGGCAACATGGCAATGTAGAGTCCTAGCAGAGTGTTCCATGCGCCCCATTGAATCATGCTTTCCTGTAGGCTTTCCTCAAAGAGCAATTCGCATGCCTGTTGCCATTGCCAGCCAAGGCAGTGATGTCGAATGGCTTTGATAATTGGTTCCACATCGAGCGGGCTCTGACGTTGACCGAGGGGGGGACACTGCTGGGGGATAAGTTGTTGATAATATTGTGCAATTTGTCTATGTCCAGCGGCTAATATTGTCTGCTGAGGAGTGGTGTTATTAGGAATTTCGTTGTTGGGTATGGTTACAAAAGGAGAAAGGAGCGGATCCTCTCCAGTAAAGTGCTCAGATATAGACTGGCGCAGCAGAGAATGGACTGTATAGCGGAGATTTCCTGATGTATCGAATACAGGCTGTACAAGGCCAAGCTGGACAAAGCGAAACAGTTCGCGTTCGCATGCAGCTGGAAGCAGGGTCTGGTCAGCTGCATTGTATGCCGCAATGGTTGTTATGACACCTTCCAGTGGTGTTGGGTCGTTAAAGAGGCTGAGAATGTAGAGGATGGTGCGCTGAGTTGTATTAAGATAGTGATAGATGCCTGTAATCAAATTGGCAATCACATCCCCACCCCACATTGGCTTAAAATCGTCTCCATCGAGCAGCGTATCAATAGGCAGTTCGCTCACCTGGACCAAGGCACTGAAAAGAACGAGGGAGAAGACATGGCCTGTACAGCGTTGCCAAATTAAGGATAGTTGTTCTGGAGCACACCGAGTGCCGCGTTGTTGGAGCAAAGCAACACCCTCAGGCAGACTAATACGTGATATCAGGTACGAGCGGACACGTATCTCTTCGGTATCTTTAGCTTGAAAGGGTGACTCGTAATTGGTCAGCAGGATACGACTAGCTCCAAGATCCATTTGCAGCATGTTAAGAAAAGCTGGAAGGGCACCTCGTCCAGCAACCCCTTGGTTTACCTCTGGGTACAGCAACGACTCAAACTGGTCTAGCACAACCAGCGCGTTTTCCTGGGGCCGACGTAGTGTGCGCAAAAGGGTGGATATCTGTTGCTCTGGCTTGAGCAGGAACAGGCTAGGTTCGTGCGTTCCTACTCCATGAAGGATGGCCGCGATCAAGTCAGGCAGAGTGGTGTAGCTATTCAAGGTTAACCAGACCAGATGGCGTGGTGCCAACAAACCTTGCTGTTTGGCTAACTGCAAACGCTGATAGATGAGTGCAGCTAACGTCGATTTTCCTGCTGCGGGGCTGCCGATGAGCACGACAGAGCTGGTATGTCCATCGGTCAGCATGTTTTGCACTGTATTAATCTCATCAGCGCGTTGCATAGTCATCTGTGGATCGATAGGTGGTGGCATAGTTGCGGAGATGCGGGACATGGCCTGCGATGATGGTTGTACTTCAGATGAATCTGGCATAGGTTTTCTCGCTTGTTCAAAACCGTCTAGTGGTGATTCCGAGGCAGTCAAATGCGGAGATATTCCTGATCTGACAGCGCGGCGTTGTGCTGTTACTTCCATATAGTGTTCTCGTTGTTCTCCCCGCCTGCATATAAAATGGTCCTTCCTCTTGTTTAGGTCGGGTTTTTGAAAGTGGAGGTTAAGGGGCTCTCCTCTGTTTTGTCCCAGATAAGGGCTTTTGAAAGGTCCTGATCCTCTGCCTACGTGCGCCACTCTATCATATAGTATATGACGAATTGATGTGGTAAATTATACCGAAAGTTCTACCAATAGGACTTTTTTGCGATTGGTGAGGTTTGCTAGGAACTATGTCTTATGGAGAAGGCACAGCTGAGTAATGTTATGGTATGCTGTCGAAAAAATAGAACAAGAATCATCATTCTTGCTTGAGAGAAAATAAGAAGGTAGAAGGGACCACTGTATGCTACGTATCATCTATATGGGAACACCCTACTTTGCAGTACCGGCGTTAAATGCTCTGGTACAGGGTTCGGCTCCTGGAGTTGTCCTCCCCGAGGGCTATGAGGTTGTCGCGGTTGTTACCCGCCCTGATAAGCCTGCGGGACGCGGGCGCGAGATAGCCTTTTCTCCTGTCAAACAAGCGGCACTGTCGCATGGCCTGCCTGTCTGGCAGCCAGGATCGTTTAAGAAGCTAGAAAATAGCGCTGCACTTGCGGCCTATGGGGCTGATCTCTATATCGTGGCAGCATTTGGGCAGATTCTGCCGCAGACAGTGCTCGACCAGCCACGCTACGGCACGCTGAATATTCATGCTTCGCTCTTACCGAAGTATCGTGGTCCTGATCCAATTGCAGAAGCCATTCTGCAGAATGATAAGGAGACAGGGGTTTCAATTATGCTGCTCAATGCAGGAATTGATACGGGCCCGGTGTTATTGAAGCGGAGCATTGCCCTTAGCGAAGATGATACTACTGGGAGCTTGACTCTCAAACTGGCAGAACTGGGAGCACAAGCCTTGTTGGAAGTCCTGCCGCTGTGGGTGGGAAACAAAATTATTCCAGAACCGCAGGATGAACAGCAGGCATCCTATACTCGTATGCTCTCAAAGGAGAATGGTAAGATTTGTTGGGACCTCTCTGCAACTGTGCTGGCACGTCAAGTACGGGCTTATATGCCCTGGCCCGGTTCTTATACTTACTGGCGTGACAAGCTGCTGAAAATTATTACAGCTCATCCAATAAATGCTGAACTACCTGTACCAAGTACACCAGGAATGGTGTCTGTGCGTGAGGACGCCGGACATCAGGTATTGGCGGTGGCAACAGGCTTCTGGTTTCTTGATCATCAAACACTTGCAACTGGCTGGAAAGAGAGCAATGGGAGCAGAAGAATTTCTACGTGGCTACCCACAAATTGTGGGAGAGATATTAGGATAAAACGATTAAATCTGCAATTACTTCTGCTCCACCCTATATAGCTGATAGTAGGGGCTTTTGTCGCAGTAGGGCTTTTCAAACTGTTATTGTCTGGCTTGGGCTGGGTCTCTTCTCTCCATAGCTGCAATTAAATAGTGGTCAGCATCATCACCGATGATATTTCTGAGTTGCTCATGTAACATGCCCATACGCTCCATACGAGCAGTAATGAACTGATGTCTTGAGATACCTTGGGCGGGTCCGTACAGCGCGAGCTGTGCGGCTTCGGCCTCTGCATCAATTTGTTTTTTGAGTCGTGCTACATTGCTGTTGCTATTCATCTTTCTTTCCCTTTTCTCGTAGGATATTAACGTACATCGATATTAAGAACTTACAACTGCTTGGTTGCTAGTATTTGGCGTGATAGGCTAGTTTACATGTAATTTTTCCCTCTAGACATCATCTCCTAACGAAGTGTGTCACTGTGCGTCTACGGTAGGTGTAGAGTGGCCGTTTCTAAATTCTTGTATATCTCTCTTTTAGTATGCATCTATATTGAGTAATTGGCATGGTCCCAAAGAGGGATTTTTGCCACTATCGTACTAGATAACACTTTGGTGTTAGATGTGCTTGATACTTTTATGAAGGGGGTACGGTAGCCAAATGCTAGTTTTTGTTGAGGAGCAACAAAAACCCTTCTCACTCTATGCATGGAATGGGAAGGATTTTTTGGATAGAATGGATGGGATGTCTATTGTGCTGCTGAAGAAGCCTTGGGGCGTGTGACAAGCGCTCCTATAACGCACAATACTGCCAGAGCAGCGAACAGAGCAACATGCTTCCAGTGTGAAGCTGTTGCAGGTGCCGATGTCAAAGGATGATTAATGCCGGGAATGGCATAGAATACTGCGAGTGCGATGCAAATGATGGCAACGACGATCGCACCGATGAAAATGGATGAGTTATTTTTCATGGGAAAGTACCTCGCTTTATGAAAACGTTGACTTTGGATTGTCCAAAGTACTTTACACTCTCTGTAACGTCTAGAAACATTCAAATAGCTCCTGACAAAAGACAATAGTCCGATCTGGCTATCTGATAGGGAGTTAATGTACATGTAGAACGAAAATAAACAGGAACAGCGAGATCAGACCAGCTGCCCAGCAATAGTAGGCAAAGGGGTCCAGACGTCCTTTTTCGAAATACTTAGTCAGGAATTTTGTACTGAAATAGGCTGCTACTCCGGCTAGGACTATGCCTAGAAAGATCAGATCGAGTGGAAATTGATGCTGGTTGAATAATTGTGGTATCTCTATGATCGCTGCCCCAAAAATAACGGGCGTAGCTAGTAGGAAGGAGTAGCGAGCAGCATCCTCGTGCGTAAGACGTAGACCTAGACCGGCTACTATAGTTGAGCCAGAGCGAGAGAAGCCAGGAATCAAGGCTAGAGCCTGTGCTAAACCAACAACAATAGCCTCTTTCCATGTCAGGGCAGCTAGCGGTCGGAAGTATGTTTCGCGTTCTTTGGGCGAAAGATTTTTCAGATTTGTCTCGGCACGACGGCGTAAGCTTTCAGCCAAAAAGAGTAATGACCCATTGGCAAATAGGAAGGTTGCAGTGAGCACAGGATTAGCAAACAGCGTCTTCAACGGCCTTTCCAGAAAGACGCCCAGTATCGCTGCTGGAACAGTACCAATGATGATTAACCAACTGACCCATTCCTGTGAGTTACGGTGCACTTCACCGTCTTTGATGCTCACAACCAAGGTTTTGCCAACTTGGAACCAGTCACGCCAGAAGTATATTAGTAGGGCAATACAGGTACCCAGGTGGAGAGCTGTAATCATTGGCAAGAAGCAACTGGCCCCATTACATGCTGTGTCGGTCGTAATGTCTCCCCAGCCAAAGATGGCCGGAAAGATGACGGTATGGCCTAGGCTGCTGATCGGGAACAGCTCTGTGACACCTTGTAACAGAGCTAGAAAAATGATTTGTCCTAAATTTAACATCGATATACTCTCTTCAAATTAGGTATTGAGAGCGTGTTCACTCTCAAGTTGTTGAAAATCCGCTAGTGTCTTTGCAAAGTAGGTCTTACCATCTTTCGATGCAAAGAAGTAATAGTAGCCAGTTGATGGCGGGTTTGCCGCAGCCATCAGACTAGCTAGTCCCGGACTACAGATGGGCGTTGGTGGTAATCCCTTACTCACATAAGTATTCCAGGGACTGTCTGGAGCAATATTTATTGGATAATCATTTAATGGTCCCCAATATTGCTGTGGTGGGTTTGCCGCGTCGCGTGCGTATTGTACAGTTGGATCGGCTTGTAGTAAACCTACCGTCTGATTGTTTGGTTGAAACAGCCAATTCCAGTATACGCTGGCGATGTTGGGACGGTTAATAGATTTGCCTGTCTCTCGTTCAACGATTGAGGCCAGATTAATTAATTGATAAATATTCTGATATTGATGTTGATGAGCGAGAGTATCGAGATGATTCTGTTGAATCACATCTTCTGTTTGTTTTAGTAGCTGATTGATAGCATCGCGTGCAGTACTGCCGACTGGTACTTCGTACGTAGATGGGAAGAGTAAGCCCTCCATACTGTCTCCATCTGGTACAAACTGCAAAATAGGATGATTCGCCTTATCTGGGAAATGACCAATGTTCTTGACATAATCAAGAAATTCGCTTTTGTTGAAGTTGACTAGTTTGGGTGTTGCCTGATCAAATGCGTTGGCAATTTGCGCCAGACGGTAGCCTTCAGGTATGAGCACCGGAATGGCATCGGGCTGTCCATTGAGCAATTGCTCGGTAATATCGTTGATACTCATCTTGGGAGATAGGCCTTTATAGAGACCAGCTTGTAGCTTGGTATCTAAGCCTTTAATACGTGACCAGATGCGAAAGGCAGAGCACATTGCGAATGAGCCCCTTGTGGTACAAGTCGTCTGCGATATTGGCAGTGTTCTCACCTGGTTTGATTTCGAGGCTCATAGTTGCCTGCGAGTTAGGGTTTGCAGGCAAAAAGACATCGGTGGCGGTGTTCCAGAGATAGAGTGAGGTGCCAAAGATGAGGGCACCGAGTAACATTACCGCCAGGATGGCTCTGGCTATTCCTGAGCTTGATCGTCTCATACCTTATTTTCCCTTGTTATGCTACCTTGTGCATAGTCAATTATGTTCTTTCAATTCGTTCACGTCTCTTATCCTCGCACAGGGGTGCAAAGGAAGAACTAGGGCACGCTTTCTTTTATGGTCTGTCTTGAGGATACTGCAAGTTTTGGGGAGATTGCAAGTGGGGATGGTGCAATAGGTAATCTTGGAGAATGACGGTAGCAGCAAGTGCGTCAATTTCATGGATTCCTCGTCGTTTCGACTGGGTGCGTCGCTGACCACCTCGTTTCTGATGCTTTCCTCCCTCATCCTGTCTGCGTTCTGCCAAGAGGCGCTGTGCCTCCACTGTTGAAAAGCGCTCATCCCACAAAGTGAGTGGGATAGAGATATGCTCTTGCAGGCGTTTGGCAAAGGATTGTACCCATTGTCCCTGAGCATGCAGTTGTCCATCCAAGCTAACTGGCAATCCAACGACGAGTCCCTCAGCCTCGGTTTCATCTATGACTTGCTGGATTGCTCTCCAGATTTGTTGCTCATCGCGTGAGATGTGCAATGTAGTATAGGGTGATGCCAGAGTTCCTGTAGGATCACATATTGCTATACCAATTCTGGCTTCTCCTACATCTAGCGCAACTAACCGAGGCATACGCTTGCATTCCCCTGATTCGTCAGTAAAGTATGTGCAAATTTATATATATGTCTAAAAGTGTGTGATCGCGTTAAATTCGCAATAAATGCGAATTTAGTTCTTTTATTCATGGTTATCCTTTTTTATGAGGTTCTGATCCTGTAGCAGGATAAATGGTGACATTGATATGACTATCCCAATGGACAACCCATGGTATGAAGGATGGCGAAACGGTGATGTCCGCCATTTTCACTCCAGGGATCTTAATAAGAGCCGTTCTGGCATCAGAGAGTGATTTTCCCATGGCAAGTTGCTGTATAAACTCTTTGGTAATCTGTTTGGGACCTGTCTTGGCCGTAGCGTTGAAGGTGAAGGTGATCGAAGTTTGCACTCTCGCTGATCGGCTGCAGTTGATTGATGACTACTGCAGGATTGATATCTGTGAGGATGGCATCTCCTGCATGGGACGCGTCATTTTTGATGAGGTCGTTGAGCTGCTTGATGGCTTCCCTTTGCAGATCAGCAGTGGGCACGACGAGTACGGTTGCGGTGACTCTAATCGTTGCCGGGAATGTTCCATTGGTTTCGGTCTCATTCACCTTGGGTGCGTTGATCAGGATGGTAGTCGTTTGTGGTTTGCTAACGGCTCCTGTGCTGGACAACTGTTGCTGCCAAGCATTGATCTTGCCCTGTAGCTGCTGGCTCAGGTCATTTTTGACTGTGGTGAGGTCCTGATCCGTCACAGCTGGTACTAGTTTAGTTCCACCTCCTGTAGTAGAAGCCTCGTTGACGACAGATAGGTTTAAGTCTGAGATGGCTATGTGATGAGTTTGTGCCTGAGCAATGCTGTTGAGCGTATTGTCGGGAATGACTGTAATTGTATTAGCTTCAACATCTCCATCTTCTCCCTGTTTTACTGCTTGAACGCTAACTGGAGGTGAAACATTAGCTTGTACAAGAACTTCGGCTGTCGTTTCAAATTGAATGGGATTGCTTCCATCGGTGGTGACGATAGTTCCTAATGGAATGACAATCCCGCTAGGATTGGAGCCGTTGTAGGTGAATATAACCTTGCCCTGGGCCGGGTTAGTGCCCATTGCCTGATTGCCAGTGGCAGTACCCTTCCCAGTATTTGTGAAGACCTTGCTGAACTCTTGTGCCTGTTGACCAACTTTTGCTTTTAAAATAACTTGGTTTGAGTAATTGTGCGTGGCAATGCCGACTGCGATGTTGGCTGTGGGACCAAAATAGATGAGGAGCCAAGCGGCAATGAGTACTAGGATAGCGATCATGATAGCTACTGGCATGGTTTTACTACGCATGGCATGTTGCCACCTAATTCCAGTTCTGGTGCGTGTTGCTTTTGGTTCCAGACGCCGTTGAGCGGGCTGAGGCGTAGGTCTGGCTTGTGTCCGTTGACTGTGTCCTCTGCTTGTACGCAGTGTTGGATTTGTTGCTGGATCGGGCGGTAATGGGCTAGGCGAATGAGTGCTAGACATGCGTGATTGCCTTGGTGTTGATGATCTAGGCTCTTCTATCGGAGGCAATGCGTCCTCTTCAAGCTGCCATCTTGGTGTCTCTGAGGACGTCATTGAAGTTGGTGGTAATTTGCTGCTGTGCTTGCGTCGTGAAGGGATATCATGTATGCGCAATGGAGATTTTCTCTGCTCCTCGTCGTTTGACGCTTGTTCTGTTTCTGTAGGCGTAGTCGGTCTGTTGCTTGGAGGTGGGATCATATGATCTTTGTCACCTGGATATTCGATGGGGCTGTCGACGAGGTTGTCAATGATATTATCAATGACGCTATCTGGCAAGTCTTCAGCATCTTCAATAGTGTTGATATCGAAGCCTGCCAGAGAGACTGCACTATTCTGTTCAGTTTGAGCAGGTATATCAGTGAGCAGATTGTCAGCGGCATGTGGTTGCTGGGTCGGGCTAGATAATGGAAGTGCCTCTTCTGCTCCTGTATCTGGTACTATGCCTGTTTTTTTAGGTTGAGTTTCTGATGGTTTGTCGGTTTCTTGAGGGTGTTTTTGTCCCTCACGAGCGGCCAAACGGATATCTTGTGTCTGTTTGTAGTCCTCTACTAACAGATCTGGTTCTTCGATCTGATCAGAGAGTGGATGAATGGAAGGGAGAGTGTGGATGCGAAAGTCGTATGATGGACTATGTTGTTTTTGTAAATCGTCAAATGCTAACGAGCCAGTATCGGTCTTAATCGTGTCTTCTGCTTGTGGGTGGTGTTCTAAATCTTCGTGCCATCCAGGCTCGGGCATGCGGGCACGCGATGCACGTGTGTTGGATGCTCCTCGCCGATTGCGTGCACTACGTGGCTCACTTGAAGCTTTAGCTGATGATGAACGTGGTGACGTGGTAGCAGATGTTTTGGTTCTTGTACTGCCAGCGCTGTTGGTACGCCCTGCGGGCTGCCCAAGGCCATATTTGCCTGTTGCAGGTAGTGTCTCTAGTGAGTGGGCAACTTTAAATTTTACTGCGTGCGCAATGGAACGGACCTGGGGGTCAGACGTCACAATGACTACTTCTTTGCCAAGTTCTTGTGCTCGTGCATAGAGTAGTTTCCAGGCAACGTGACTACGTAGTTGTGTTTGTGGTGGAATTACCATTGTGAGGCGCGATGCTAGGATCTGTTCTAGGCGCTCACGGACAGTCGTCAAGTCGTCTTCTGGATTGATATAGATAGTTAACTCATCACTCATGAAGTCTTTCACCCCCCTTTATGGATTCTATTGTTGCAAATACAGATTGAGTATCCATACCTGGTATAATGCTCTTTTGCTTGCCTGTCTATTTTGATTAAATATGCATGGCACTTATAACGCGATCTAGCGCTCTTTCCATGATATTATTTTCATTTTGCAGTTCTACTGCTTGGTATGCCAAGGTCATCGGTGTAATGTCCTGGGAATCGATGAGTAAGTTATCTCGATCGATAATGCTCAATACCATTTCCGGTCGTACTGTGCGTATAGTTGGCTGGCGTGAAAATGGCAGTGACGGTGTCCAAGGGAATGTCTCCAAACGCTGTTGAATATCAGGTAATGCGGAGCCTCCACCTACGATATAGATAACTGGCGGGAGAAGTTCTCCTTTGGACAACTCTTCGATTAATAGCTTTACACTGTCCAACCAGGTTTGACATTCAGGTGCGAGAATCGCTTGAAGCTCCTCGCGATGGGTGCTTTCGATCTCGTCATTACTATAGCTGATCTTGAGTTGTTCTGCCTCCTTGATCGAGATGCCCTTAGCCATGGCTATCCGACGAGTGAATGCTCGTCCTCCCAAGGCAAACATGCGTGTCTCTTCGATGCCACCTTGTCGTACCAGGGCTATATCGGTGGTGCCTCCACCAATGTCGATAAAGATTGCTCCACTATCTGCTCCTGGATTTGTGCTCAGGCAGCGGGCTAGGGCGTAGGGCTCGGCAACAATCGTGGCTAGTGTCAAATCTAGTCCTTGAGCGATAGTTTCTAATGCCCCGAGCTGAGTCAACGGAGCAAAGGCACTAAAAAGTGTTAGTGAGAAGTGACGCCCACGGAAACCGATGGGGTTATTGACAGTTTGCCCATCGATGCGGGTGGAGATCACAGCAGTATTAGTTAGACGTACGTCGATATTGCTATAGCCTGTTTCAGCGGCGATGCGCTCCTTAGCGTTTTTGAGTAGTCGCTGTTGGGCTATAGTGATCAGAGCGTCTAACTCTTCGGGTGTAATTGGATTGGTTGGTTGCTGACGCTGTCGACTGACCGTTGTGGAACTGCCTTTGACTAGTTCGCCTGCAATACCAATAATGGCAGAGGGGGCAATAGTTCCCCCAGCAGCTTTCTCTGCCTGGGTTAAGGCTTCGTTACAGCAGGCGATGACGCCTGGAATATCTGTCACAAGGCCGTTAGACATATGAGAATAGCTTTGTGGGTGGCGTCCTACTCCTAGGACCTTGGCTTGCTCTCCCACAACTTCAACGATAATGGCTTTAGCGAAGGCTGTACCGATATCAAGTGCTGTGAAGACTTCTTGCTGGTTACCTCCTTCTTCGGAGTTCTGATCGTCGTACACTCCTGAGTTGTGGATGCGCTTATCCTGTTCCCCCTGTACGAGGTTACGCAGATGTTGCAAAAGATTCCTCATAGGCTATTTATGGCGTAGAAAAACTTTTTGAATGCCATACCTCCTCCGTTTCTTTTACTTGCTTCTGCGCAATTTTTGTGTTATGCTTTAAGCATTGGACAAATCAGATGATACATTATTGGGCTGCCTAAAAGTATAGCACAAACGGTGTGGCCTTTTCTACTTTAGGTTTGTTTGTACGAACGTTGTTACGAGATCTAGTGCTTCGCTGAGGGCGGCTTTGTTTTTGCCTCCGCCTTGAGCTGATTCAGGACGTCCACCACCTTTCCCGCCCAAGCGTTCGCCAATTGCTGCGGCAATTTTGCCTGCGTGCAGGCCGCGCTTCGTCAGTGCTGGATCGACACTTACCTGGATGGCGATGCGTTCGCCGAGGTCAGCTGCCAATGCGACAACACTTGGTTGCTTGAGTTTATCACGTACCATGTTGCCCATCTGACGCAGAACTTTGTCTTCTGGAACCTTGACTACGGTGGCTACGACCGCGATGTCTGCAATCTTACTGGCATGCTTGGCAATACTCTCTGCTTGGCGCTGTGCCTCGGCATGTAAAAATTGTGCTATTTGGCGACGTGCTGTGGCTAGTTCCTGTAGCAGTTGTTCTACCCGTGTTTCTATCTGGTCTGGTTGTACTTGTAACGTGCGAGCCAAGGTATCAATGGTTGCGTTACGCTGGCGCAGGTAGGCCTCAGCTGCTCGCCCCGTTAGTGCTTCGATACGGCGGATGCCAGCGGCAATACTGGATTCCTGTATTGTGATATAAAGTCCGATTTGCCCAGTGGAGGAGCAGTGGGTTCCTCCGCAAAGTTCTGTGCTGTTGCCCATGGAGACAACACGAACCATATCGTCGTATTTTTCGCCGAAGAGAGCCATTGCTCCGCTAGCTATTGCATCCTGCAACGGCATGATCTTTGTACGAACGGGATGATCAGCACGAATCCAACGATTGATTTGCTCATCAATGTGGGCGATATCTGACGTGGTGAGTGCGTGTGGGCTGGTAAAGTCGAAACGGAGGCGCTCTGGTTCGACGAGTGAGCCGCGCTGTTCAACCTGAGTGCCTAGGCAATCACGTAGTGCTTTGTGCAGAAGATGGGTGGCGCTATGGTTGCGTATGGTATCCTCACGGCGCTGTTCAATGACACTGGCCTGTACATCCTCTCCAACATGCAGGTGCCCCTCGATGAGCTGACCATAGTGCACGATGAGACCTTTGATGGGGCGGCGTGTATCCTCAACTTGGAAATTGCCCATGGTGCTACTGAGATCACCATGGTCGCCAATTTGACCGCCGCTCTCGGCATAGAAGGGAGTTTTATCGAGGATAACGAGGGCCTGCTGTGGTGCACTGATACTCTCCACTTCAGTACCATCGACGACAAGGGCAACAACCTTGCTACTGCCCGTCAATCCCTGATAGCCAGTGAATTCGGTGGGACCAACGCGCTTGAGAATGTCTGTGAGGGCGTGATCATTGCGGCCCTGCGTAAAGGTAGTGGCTGTGGCGGCGCGGCTGCGTTCCTGCTGGTGTTGCATCGAATGTTCGAAGCTAGCTGTATCGATGGTGAAGCCTTGCTCTCCTGCAATTTCCTGCGTCAATTCGACCGGGAAGCCATGTGTATCGTAGAGTTTGAAGACCTCCTCACCGGGAATGACCGTCAATTTCTGCTGCTTCAGATTGGTTAATAGTTCGTTGAGCAGGTTCAGCCCGGTTGTCAAGGTCTGGCTGAATTTTTTCTCTTCTAGCGTTAGGATCTGGAGAATGCGTTCTTGCTGTGTTTTCAATTCGGTATAGTAACTGCCAAGCAGGTTGATAACGGTTGTAGCTATGTCTGCTAAAAACGGACGGTTCAGACCTAGCAGTTTGCCATGCCGAACAGCTCGGCGCAGGATACGCCGGAAGATATAACCACGTCCCTCATTGCTCGGTAGGACACCGTCAGCGGCAATGAAGACAAGGGCACGTGTATGATCAGAGATGACGCGCAGTGATGTGTCGACGTCAGCATCCTGGCCGTAAGCTGTGTCAGCGATAGTGGCGATATGATCGATAACTGTGCGGAATAAGTCGATGTCAAAGACTGATTCTTTTCCTTGTAAGACCATGGTCAGACGTTCAAGGCCCAGACCTGTATCAATGTTCTGACGTGGCAATGGTGTGCGCTGACCGTCAAGGTCTTGGAAGAACTGCATGAAGACCAGATTCCAGATTTCCAGAAAACGCTCACAATCGCAGCCAGGTTTGCAGTCGGCTTTCCCACAGCCATATTTGAGGCCACGGTCATAGTAGATTTCCGAGTCGGGGCCACATGGACCAGAATTGCCGGGCGGGCCCCACCAGTTATCTTCTAGTCGTACGATAGCTTCATCAGCGAAACCAGCGGCCTCATGCCAATATTTGGCGGCTTCATTGTCAGTTGGGTGGATGGTTGGGTGGAGACGGTCAGCGGGCAAGTTGACGATCTGGGTGAGAAATTCCCAGGCAAAGCTGATGGCCTCGCGTTTAAAGTAATCACCAACCGAGAAATTCCCTAGCATCTCAAAGAAGGTGAGCGTTCGCTGGTTGCCTACTTTGTCGATATCGGTTGTGCGGAAACACTTCTGCGCGGAGGTGAGCCGTACCGCGGGAGGAATTTCACGTCCCAAAAAGTAGGGTATCATCTGCTGCATCCCTGCTGTTGTTAGCAATACTGTTGGATCATTGCGCGGGATAAGTGACGAAGAGGGCACCTTTAAATGCCCTTTGCTAGCAAAAAAATCCAGAAATCGTGCACGTATTTCAGTTCCTGTTAAGATAGTATCAACAGACACAGCATCCTCCTGGGTAGGGCATGGGCGAACCTTATACCCATGTATGATATATAATTAAGGAACGCATAAACTAGTAAATTGCATTCCATCAGGGTGTTTTTATATGCCTTTTGGCTTAATTTCTAAGCTTGAAAAGTTTAAGGGGGTATCAACAAACGGTATGACCCAGCTTACCATAGATTTTCCTTTCTGGAGACCCATCCCGTTCTACGGGGTTGGGAGGAAAGAAAGGCGCCGCAAGGCGAGCCAAACAGCGCCTTCTTTTGTAAACAGCTCTTTCGAGCCCCTGGAAACCCAGGTGATGTTCGCCTCGACAATGTTATCGGTCGGTACTTTCCGATGAGCACTGGCTTAACCCTTGTACACCTGTTTAACCCATCAGTTCTAGAGCAGCAGGCTGGCGTCGCACCCGCAGGTAGGAACTTGAACACTTGCCAATAACGTAGCAGATTTCTCTGCTGAGTCTGGTCAGGTAAACTTAACGAAACAACGCTAGCGCTGCTCGCAAGCTCATCCCCTTATAGGGGATCGGGTTCCTGACCTAGCTTAACATCGAAAGGCCAGTGATACCCCGCATTTCTTAGAGATTGCGGCGTATGTACGCATGCGCATTATATCAAAGGAGGCAATGTATAGCAATGGAAAGGGCATCATTGCGTGTTGAGCATGGACAAGATTTGTTGCAAGAGCGTAGAAAGGATTTGGACACTCAGGCCGTGACAGAAGAACCTATTTCTACGATTGTTCTTCCGCAGAGAACATTGATTGTGCTTTGTGGACCAGCAGGATCTGGTAAGAGTACTTTTGCCCGCAAGTTTGTTGAACAACACCAAGTTCAAGGCTGTCGATCGACCTCTATTGTCTCCTCCGACTACTGCCGTGCTCTGGTCTGTGATGATGAAACGAATCAGCAAGTTAATCGAGATGCATTTGACCTGTTCTACTATATTATTCGTAAGCGCCTGTTCCAGGGACGCCTAACGATTGCTGATAGTACTGCTCTCCAAGCTAATGCACGTCAGGCTTTAGTTGAGATAGCCCGCTATTGTCGCTACCGCAGTTGCCTTGTAGTCTTCAATATGTCCCTGCAGACCTGTCTTGCTCGTGATCAGCATCAGACTCGTGGACGTATGGTGGGTGAGAAGGTTATCTCCTATCACATGCAGATCTTGCAACAGGCTTTGCTTGAAATTTCTCATGAAGGCTGGGATGAGGTTGTTATGCTGGATGAGCAGCATGGTGATATAGATGTGGAGATTGTGCCATCCATTTAGGAAGGTTCATCTGACTGATCAACTTTTGTCTCAACATTTTGTCCCTCCTTTTTCCTAGACAAGGGTCTACTAAGCTCTTATACTTTGTGTAAACGATAAGATCTTTACTTGATAAGGAAGGATTAGTTATGCCCAGAAGTCTTCATTCATTCGAAGGGGGATCTAGCTCCCAGTCAAGTCGACCCGAAGGAGGAGAAAGATCGCCAAGCGAGCGATCTGATAGCCGGAGATCCTCTCATGCTGATGCGCTAGGCTCTCGTCATCATCATAATGCTGAGCAGAGATCCCAATGGGAGATCAAGCGGATCGAGCTTAAGAATGTGAAATCTTGTCAGACTAAAGTGAAAGATTTCATAAGAGAAATGTCTTGCGGGATTATAAAAGAAAGTAGATCAAATATAATTGAAGCGAACATAATGATAGAAGACTTTAATAGTAACATTCGGGCAAATCTTCAAGAGAATCTTAATTATATTCCAGATGAAATAGAAATAAAAAATCTATTTAAAAATAAGATAGATATCCTGGTTGAAAAATTGGAAAAAGCGTATGGTGAATCTCTTCATGACTATGGTCGTCTATCTTTAGACTTTGAAAGAAATAAATGGAGCAAGATCAGAAGAAAAATGGGTAAGGAGCACATGAAAGAGTGTCTAAATATGTTTAAGGAGGAGGAAGAGAATATAAGAGAAGCGCAGGAAATACTGCAACCATTCCAAGAAGCTCGAGAAAAGTATAAGGAAGCACTGAATTACGTTTGGCAAGGCTGCAAACCCTCCCTCAGGGAGATTGCTGATCGTAAAATTGACTCTGCTATGAAGAGGTATGGACGGGTAGTCTTACAAGAAGATCAGCAGGGAAGTGATTTGGTACGTGCCAGAAAGGATATTGGAGAGACAACTGAATGGCTTGAAAAAGAGACTAGGCGATTAAAAAAGGTTGTTGAGAATCAAATTAATTGGCAAATCGAGGAGATAGAAGAAGCATTTTGGCAATATGGTCAACCGCCTAAACTGTTTGAAGAAGGATTAGCCCAATGTCAAAGATATAGTAGTGATCCAAAATGCAAGCCGCTTGATGAATGGAGACAGGTTTTTGAGAAGATCCATGGGCAGGTGATAGATGAATTACCAATTTCGACAGAAGACAAAAAACGATTGAAAGCATTCCAAAAGTTTAAATTATTTTATGATAGTATAGATGAAATTTCTAACTATGAAATGGCTGGTATGAGGGATCTGCTTAAGCTTAAAAAGATATATAGCGAAAAAATCAATAAATTATGGAATAATAGTAATAACAGGTATGTTGAGTATTTAATTAAACATTTGCCTTGGAATAATGAAAGAGGTAAAAATATCGATGCTATGCATAAGGAATTAGAGGAGCGGGTCAATGGTATTTGGCAGTCTCTTTTAAAAAAGAGGACTACAGTGGTTGGCCAAAGTCTTGATTCCTCGGCACAAAATTAAGAGCGGCTTGCCTCTCTGAGATGTTTGTCATTCAAGTCATTCTCTCCCGGCTATGTGGCTCAACGCCAGGGACTTCCACCTCATATTACTGCTTTGTTACACGGTTGGCAACGTCCAAGGAATTTGTAAGTGTTTGTCAGCTTTTGCTCGTCAAAAAAGAGAGTGGCTATCAAAATCAAATTGAATAATCCAGTGAAACCTGACTAAGAGAACACACAAGTACATCATTGAGAGCACTCAGAGCGTAGCCAGCGGTGATATCCTAGCTAAAGAGCAGTTTGGGAAGACCTCATGAAAAACAGAGCAGGGAGGATACTCACCCATTGAAGAGAATAGCCAAATGTTGGTTTCTTATAGCCATTATGGTGACTGGACTATCTGGGCTAATTTATGCAGCAGTCCAACAGGATCTCAGGCAATCTGCCAACGATCCACAAATCCAAATGGCCGAAGATGCTGCGACAAAGCTTACAGATGGCGTGCAAGTTCAAACTGTTGTACCACCAGAGAAAGTTAACATTGCCGACAGTTTAGCTCCATACATGATGGTATTTGATGCAACTGGAAATCCTATTGCCTCTTCAGCGTTATTAGATGGTCGAACCCCCAAAATCCCATCCAGCGTTTTTGACGGTGTGAGGAAAAATGGCGAGGACAGATTTACTTGGCAACCTCAACTCGGCGTACGTAGCGCGGTCGTTGTAACACAATTTCGAGGGCCTCATCCAGGTTTTGTTCTTGCTGGCAGATCCCTACGAGAGGTTGAAATACGTGAAGATCATATTTTGTGGATAGTTATGGCTGGCTGGATTAGCATGCTCTTCATCACTTTAGTTGCAACGGCGGTTATCCTACCTCGTGCCAGAAGACCCCTTTCTTCAGACTGATTAGGAGGGGGTGAATGGCACGTCCTTTTAATGGAGGGGCTTGGGCACACGGGTACCTTTGGCCCTTGAAGGACAATATTTGCAGGATCTTGCTGGAAAGAGTATACTTGAAAGCACATTTTGAGTGTGTTTGAGGGCGTCTCTGCAAAGCAAGGAGCAAACTTATGATCATCTTCCTTTTGGCGCTTGTTGGGACATTGATTGTCATGATGGTGCTCACGGTTGGCATGTTATGGTTTGGGCGACGTGAGATATTGGATAAGCATGGGTTCTTGAGATGGTTTCTGCGTTACTCTATTTTCAACTACCTGTTTTGTTTGCTCATTCTCTATTTCTCTCATCCGGCATTAACGGGTCCGTTCTGGGGTTGGCAATGGGTGCTCTGGCCCCTGCTTGTAAGTAGCCTTGGCAATCTATTTGCATTGCCTCGGGTCTTACTAGCTCCCTTGGAAAGGAGTGTGAGTTCGTCAAGGCAACAAGCGATCTCTGTGAATTCTTCACGTCGCAAGGTTGCGGCAGGCATTTTTGGTTTAATCTTTGTTGGTGTGGTAGGAGTCGTGGTCACGTTCCTTATATCGATTTTCACGACTTGGTTCGATGTGAACGCCAAAGCTCTGGCTGGCATTCCTCATGTGAAGGTTGAACAATCATCCCAATTGCCACCTACCGATGCC
This sequence comes from uncultured Chloroflexia bacterium, assembly GCA_963727755.1. Taxonomy (GTDB): domain Bacteria; phylum Chloroflexota; class Ktedonobacteria; order Ktedonobacterales; family Ktedonobacteraceae; genus DASYAN01. The sequence continues at coordinate 518,126 of CAVSHN010000008.1, read as the reverse complement.
TCGCATATCGTGCTGGTCAGTCAGAGTGTAGCAGCCTATAAAGGGCAGCAGGTGCTTGGCTCGACTGGGCAGAATCTGGGTTCAGCATACAATCTTGACCAAGGTAGTTATACATTGCAATCAATCAAACACCACCTGTGGTACGTTGCTCCACTGAGCTACAACAATATCTTTGTCAATCTTACTAATCCTACGACGCCTGGCTTTGTAATGGTGGATGCGGAAAATCCTCAGCAGTCGGCAATATTACATACAGAAGATTGGGCAAAGATTGCTTACTTGCCTGGTGCACTCTTAAACCAGGATCTGCTTCGCCACGTCTACCTGAGCGGATATACCTATGGAAATCTGGTTGATCCTACCTTGGAATTAGATGATAGCTTGCATCCTTACTGGACAATTTCCCTCATACAGCCCTCACGTGGTTATACCGGAGATGTCTTGAGTGCAGTGCTGCTTGTGGATGCCCATACTGGCGAGATTAAACAGTACAAGCCACAGAGTGTACCATCTTGGGTAGATCGTGTTATGCCTGCAAGTACGGTAACGCAATATCTGCAATGGTGGGGTCTCTATCATGCCGCTCCCTGGTTCAATCCCTCCGGTTTGGGTCAGCAGCAGCCAGCTAGTGATCCCCAGTTGCTCTATAACAACATTGATCAACCTGTCTGGCTGGTGCCAATGACGTCTGCGTCGGCTAATGATAATTCAAGTACGGGCATGTTTCTCTTTGATACACATGCGAACAGTGCTAAGTTCTATCCGCAAATGGCTGGTCTAGGCATTGGTGACAACGTTACCAATACATTCCAGTCCACGCGTGCCAATATTCGCGGCTATGGTGTTGCCTCGGTGCAACTCTATCAGATCTTCAATACTCCTACCTGGGTTGCCATTTATGTTCAAAGTACATCTAGTGGTGATATTTACCAAGATGTCGGTCTCGTTGATGCTAAGCAATTGAATGGGGGCAATGTGCAGTTTGAAGCGGATCTGCCTACGGCTCTGAGTGATTATCAGCAGTGGCTCACGCAACAGGGTAATAGCGCAACATCTGGTGGACCCACGAATAAGATGCAAAAGGTAAATGGTAAAGTCTTACGTGTTTCATCCGTTCAGCAGGGGAGTAATACTATCTTCTACCTGCAAATTGAGGGACAACATGTGATCTTTACAGCAAATCTCCAGCTTTCGTCTAAGTTACCTCTAGTGCAGGCAGGCGATACGGTCACGGGAACTTATACTGGTACAGGCGGGACGGTGATCAATCTCGCATCATTTGATGATACAAGTATTGATCTGCTCAGTACTACACCAACGCCGCAAGCGTAGTAGAGGGCCTTTGGCAACCGGAAAATGGGTGATCCAACCTCACTGTATTCGATGTAATAAGGATAATCAGAAAGGGGACCACCCAAATATGTGTCTATAATGTGCTAGAGGATAACCGCTTGAAAGGCAGCGTGATAAAATAGGGAAAAAGAAGGGAGTTAGTTACACGATGACTAAACTAACAGCTAAAACAGAAGCTGAGCTAAAGCAAATACTGGATGAGCTTATAAAGAACGTTATCCCAATATTTGGCGAAAAGCTGAAGAGAGTCATACTGTTTGGCTCATATGCCAGAGGTGATTATGACGAAGAATCAGACATTGATGTTATGTTTCTCATAGACGACGAGGCTCAAACTTTGAATGGCAAATACAGAAAGTCTGTTCGTAGGGCAATATCAAAAATTGGCCTTGAACATGATATTTTGCTTTGTAGTGTATTACAAAATGAGCATGATTTTTACGAATGTGTCAATAGCATACCATTTTACAAAAATGTGGAGAGAGAAGGGGTTACTCTATATGGACAAAAACAAGTTGCAATACTCTAGTTACAGGATAGAAAAGGCAAAAGAAAATTTAGCATGTGCAATGATAGGCCTTGAAAACCAGCAAGCTTCAATGGCTATTAATAGAGCATATTATTGTATATTTCAAGCTATTAGAGCAATATTGGCTATGGATGATTTTGATTCTAAAAAACATTCAGGAGTAATTTCATATTTTCGCAAGAACTATATAAAAACTGCTATTTTTGATGAAGTCTACTCTGATATGATAGAAGACGCCTTTGAGATGAGAAATAACAGCGACTATGTGGATTTTTTTGAAACTAGTCTAGACGATGCGAAAGAACTGGTTGAAAACGCAAGGCTATTTCTTAACGCAGTCGAAGCCTACTTGAAATAGCAAACGATATAGCTATTATTAGATCTATTGCAGGGTTTGTGAATGCTTGCAGAGAAACCTTTGGGAAAATTTGTCTATATGTCAGAACGAGAGAATCTTAGCAATGTCTTTGGTTAGTGCATGACGAACTCCACGGGCGAGATTTATCTCGCCCGCATCCCGTGGGCAAGACCCCGCATTTTTCCATGCTATTGTCCATACAGAATTAACCATCAGAGCTATCTATCGATGGGCGTTGTACCTGAGAGTATCGTAGAAGTGGAACAAGGTGGCACTCCTCATATTCCTTGCCATAGCCGCACTGTCCCATCCCTTGAAGCGGAGGCCAAGCATCTGCCATCCGGTGACCACTCTACACTCCATACCTCATTGTTATGGCCCGTGCAGGTGTGCAACAACTGACCAGAGTGAGCATCCCAGAGTCTCACTGTCTTATCTCCTGAAGCGGAGGCCAAGCATCTGCCATCTGGTGACCATGCCACCTCTGATAGAAATCCGGTATGACCAACGCAGGTGTGCAGTAGCCGACCAGTATGGGCGTCCCAGACCCGCATTGTCTTGTCATCTGAAGCGGAGGCCAGACAACTTCCATCTGGTGCCCAAGCTATATCTGCCAGACCGCTGGTATGTCCTATGTAAGTGTGCAACAGTTGACCAGAGTGGATATCCCACAATCGCACTGTCTTATCTTCTGATGCTGAGGCTAAACAATCTTCATCTGACCACCAAGTTACTGCATTTACACCAGCAGTATGACCTGTGCAGGTATGTAGTAACTGACCAGAGTGAGCATCCCAGAGTCGCACTGTCTTATCTCCTGAAGCGGAGGCCAGACAACTGCCATCTGGCGACCAAGTCACACTATAGACTGCACTGCTATGACCTGTGCAAATAGCGAGCGACTGACCAGAACGGGCATTCCACAGCCTCACTGTCTTATCCCAAGAAGCGGAGGCCACACAGCTTCCATCCGGCGACCATACCACTCCCTTTACAATATCAGTATGACCTGTACAAGTATGTACTAACTGACCAGAGCGGGTATCCCACACCTTCACCATCCCATCCTGAGAAGCAGAAGCTAGATGACTACCATGAGGCGACCATACCGCTGCAAATACAGCGCCTTCATGACCCGTGCAAGTGTAAAGGAGCTGACCGGAGTGAGCATCCCACACTTTGATCGTCTTATCAATACAAGCGGAGGCTACACGGCTTCCATCTGGTGCCCAAGCTACCGACCATATCGTACTAGTATGACCTGTGCAAGTAGCGAGCAACGTTCCCAGAGATTTCTTCTGGGCTGGAGATGGTATATAGGTATCCGCCAAGAGAGTGGCAGGAGCGGGTCCTGTTGTACTAGATTGCTTCTGGGCACGGGGCGGTATACTAGCCTCAGCCAAGGTTGTTGCAAACTCCAGGATGGTAGCAAAACGCCCTTTGGAGTCCTTGGCTAGTGCATGCATGATCACCTGCTCCACGGCTGGAGGCAGCGTGGGCAACTGCTCACGTAAGGGTGGGACAGGTTCATAGGCATGCTGATATTGGATGTTAATGGCGTTGCCCTCGCTAAATGGAGGCTTACCACATAACCACTCATTAGACCATGATTCCCAAAGCGTATTGATCACTCGCCTTTTCGGGCTTGCCTCGGCTCTGCTCTGACACTTATACACAAGTCTGATGAGCTTGCTTAGGAAGCGGCTTTCCAAGCGTATTGCCACTGCGGAGCTTTTATTGAAGCTTCTGCATTGTGAACCCGCCTTTGGAGCGACTTTTCCAAAAATGTGTATAAGTATCAGGCTCTGCTCGGGGGCCATATAGTAGGCCGTTCCCCCTACGCCAGGGGATGCAGCTAGCGAGGTGCGTCCCGTCTGAGAGAGGACAGCAATTCCAAAGTCACTCAGGCGCAACTCTCCCTGTGCACCAATGAGAATATTATCTGGCTTGATGTCGCGATGGATCACGTGCTTGCTATGGGCATATTCCAAAGCTTTAGCAATCTCTTGCACATACTGCACGACTGTTGCAGAGTGGGACTCGCGTTCCCCAGGGATGACGACTGCGCAATGAGCCGCCAGAGGCATAGTCCACCACCAGAAAGGGCATCTGATCATGAAAATCATAATCGAAGAGACGGATAATATGGGGATGCACTAAGGCTGCTGTTGTCTCAGCCTCTTGCTGAAATTTCTTGGTGTCCACATCGAGGATGTGCAACAGTTTGATCGCGGCTTGCTGAGTAGAAATACGCACATGTTGTCCTAAATACACGCTGGCAAAGCCGCCAAAGCCCAGACGCCGCACGAGTCGATAGCTACCGATTTGCTGACCGCTGTAGCCGATCATCATGACCGTTTGCCCTTTCTGTCGCGATGAGGTGCCTATTGATGGGAATTGTATCTGTGGGTATTGTAGAAGTGGAGTTGTGTGTTGTCAAGCGGCAATTGCGATAGGATCTCCTCTGGAAGAGGGGCATCGAAGTCAGCTGCGATAGTGATCCGTCCTTTGAGGAGTCCACGTTGGCGGGGTTGGCTTGTAGTTGTGACTGCGACCAAGCGTGCTATGGGCTTGCCTGCCTTCGCAATGACAATCTCCTCTCCTCGTGCAACATCTTCAAGGAGTTGGGAGAGATGGGTCTTGGCTTGGTGGATATTGACTTGGCGCATAAGTTCTCCCTGTGAAGATAAACTAGACTTAGTTTAGTTTACCATATCGGTACTTTATTGACAAGGGACTTTGCAGGGGTGTGTGGAGGATTGTTGCATGGAGGTGTTCACGGGAAACGAACGCGAATTCTTGGGTCACGAGAACAAAACGTTACTTCCCCGTGCTATGGGAGAGTGACATTTGTGACACCCATCCCTGTATGTCATGGCTGGGATACCCATCCCTGATTCTGAGGTAGGGATGGCATGCATCAAACCAGCTTAACAGTTTCGTGATCAGCTTTTTTGGATGTGCTGCTCAACATATTTATCCACTAAGGCACGTAGCATCCGTTGATAGGGCACGTGTGCTTTCTTGGCTTCCTCCTTTAAAAAGTCGATGCTCAAACGGGTAAACTCTAAAGTTATTTTTACTGTTTCTTCCTTTCTTACCAGTTGTGAGGGCGGAGGTAAAAAATCGTCAAGAATGGTCACTTTGCCTTTTGGGGCATCTTCAAAATCTTCGCGTCTTCTCATAGAACTTTCTCCATTTTCTCCAGTAACCTGCTCCAATAATGCGGATGTTTCGACCTCGCATTGTGAAGCGTACGGTGAGAATGCCAGTGGGGGTTTTTCCGATACAGAACAATCGTTCCCTCTGATTCGGAATGCTGTTCATCCTGAATGATAATACGATTTGTGTTATAGAATGCCTCCTGAGCATCTATGAAGGCCACACCGTGACGCTGCTGGTTGATGGCGTCTTTGTCAGGATCCCATTCAAACAAGTATTTTACCATACTCTCCTCTGTATGTAAATATGGCATTTGTTCCATAGAAACTGCCAGTCTTTGTCCACAGTATAATGTGCACTTTAGAATGTGTCAATTTGTCAAAGCAAGAAAGCAAGAATTTGCCCTTGAATCTGTCACCTATCTCCGCTATACTACAATCCGATAGAGAATAGGTATGCCAATGGCGATGAAGAAGAGTAACTTGCTAGAGATAACAGCGAGCTGACAGATAGTGTGAGGTCAGCAATCGAAAGCAGGTGAAGGGCGCTTCGGAGTTGGTTTGATGAGAAATAAGTGGCTTCACTATTAGAAGAGTGAAGAAGCAGGGTGGAACCGCGTGTGTGCTCGGCGAGTATATTTTGGCCCCAGGCCTATGTCGGCACATTCGTCCCTGGGCGAATTGTATTGTAATCGACGCCTGGGGTTTTTTATTGGGAGGAGAAACCGCTCATGACACAGACAGAAAATAGACTTGTGGTTAGTGATACCCCTCTAGTTCCAATTGATAAGATTGTCTCGCTATGCAAACGCCGTGGCTTTGTCTACCCTAATTCTGAAATTTATGGTGGTGTTGCTGGCATCTATGACTTTGGCCCGCTAGGGGTTGGACTTCGTAACAATATTCGTCGCTACTGGTGGTGGTCAATGGTCCAGACTCACGACAATGTGGTAGGCATCGAGGGCGCGAACATTACCCATCCACGTGTATGGGAGGCTAGTGGGCACGTTGAGAACTTCGTTGACCGCCTTGTGGATTGTAAGAAGTGTAAGCAACGCTTCCGTGTCGATCACCTCTCTCCAGAGAATCTTGAGCAGCACAAGTGTCCTAACTGTGGTGGCGAACTGCTGGCAGAGCCGCGTGTCTTTAATCTGCTGATGGAGACCTATCTGGGTGTGGTTGAAGGCGATCGTCTGAAAACCTACCTGCGTGGTGAGGCCTGTCAGAATATATACTTGGATTATGATAATGTCCTCAAATCTTCGCGCATGCAAATACCATTTGGGATCTGTCAGATAGGTAAGGCATACCGCAATGAAGTTACGCCTGGTAACTTCTTGTTCCGGCAACGCGAATTCGAGCAGTGGGATCTCCAGTTTTTTGTGCATCCCAGCGAAATGGAACAGTGGTTTGAGTATTGGAAGCAGTATCGCCTCGACTGGTACAAGAATATTGTTAACCATAAGGATCGCTTGCGTCTTCGTGCGCATGGTGCCGACGAGCTGGCCCACTATGCCAAACAGGCCTTTGATGTAGAGTACCAAACCATCTTGGGCTGGCAGGAATGGGAAGGTATTCACTGGCGGCAAGACTGGGATCTCTCCCGGCACTTGCAGTTTAGTGGTCAGGATCTCAGCTACGTGGACCCCATTACCAAGGAGCGTTATATTCCCTGGATCGTCGAGACCTCGGGAGGCGTCGATCGGACATTCCTCAATCTGCTGCTTGATGCTTACGAAGAAGAGCCTGATCCAGCTGGTAAAGAGCCGCGTACAGTGCTGCACCTCCATCCATGGCTAGCTCCGGTCAAGGTGGCAGTCTTCCCACTGCAAAAAAATAAAGAGGAATTAGTCATCACTGCAAAATCTATACATAAAAACTTGCAGCGCTTAATGGTTTCGCAGTATGATGATATCGGCAATATTGGTCGTCGCTATCGTCGACAAGATGAGATTGGCACGCCCTACTGTGTAACAGTTGACTTCCAGACGCTGGATGATCAGACGGTTACAGTGCGTGAGCGTGATCAAATGAGCCAAGTTCGTGTTCCTATCAACGAGTTACCGATGTATCTCGTGGACCGCGTAATTTGGAAGTGAACGAGAAGTAAAAGGGGAACCTTTTTAGTGTCCGTGCAGGAGTAAGATGCTTCTGCATGGACTTTCGTTGTGGAGGCCAATGATTTGTATCATTTCATATAACATTCTGGCTGGTGGCTACAATCTGAGAGCAAAGGATAGCCGACGGACTCACCAGCTGGTCAAAATCATTTCTTCTGTGCAGCCAGATATTGTGGGGGTGGTAGAAGCGCAAAATCCAAAGATCAAAGAAAAGCCAACAGTGCTTGAAGAGATTGCGGAAATATTGGGTATGCAGATCGTCTATAATGACGAACTTACCCGCTGCCAGGAGTACTCGATAGCGTTGCTTACTCGTCTCCCAATTGTGTATACCAAAGTACATCCTCGTCCTGGCTTGCTTGCTAGGCCATTGTTAGAAGTTTGTGTGAAGGACGGATCTGAGGGTCGGGAGTTAACAGTGTTCCTGACTCATTTATCATCTGCCTTCAATTGTGGCTGGGCTGGCAATCATCTCCGGCAACGTGAGGTGGAAGAGATAATGAACATAATGGCACCGCTACGAGCAGATGGCAAACCTCATCTATTAATGGGAGATTTCAATACGCTTTCTCCTGGTGATGCCTTCAAAGCTAGCTTCCTTTTGCGCTATGTGTTCGGAATCGAGGAGAAATACGCTCATGGACAAGCTGATGGCCATCCTAACTTCAAAGCTATTGTTCCTCCTCATTTACGCTTCCTCAAATCAGTGTTTCAGACAGTGGCCAATAGCGCAGCCTTATCAGCGCTTTTTGATGCTGCTGCTTACTTCTACGCGCCCCGTGCCCCTATTCGTCCCTTGCGGAAACTTTATATGGATTGCTATCGGCACCTGCATCCTCATGAGTGGGGTTTTACGTGTCCCGCTGGAGCCCCCGCTGGGCGTATCGATTACATCTTTGCCAGTTCTGCGTTGGCAGGTGGATTGACAAATTGTTACATTGTCACTGAAGGTGAGGGAATGCCTGCCGATCGGGCTAGCGACCACTTGCCAGTGGTTGCCGAGTTTGACCTCACTCACACGGGTTGAATAGCCAGCGTTGCCAGATACTGAGCCTCTGTATAAGCCTGACTAGCTCCTGCTGAGCCGAGGGTCGGCTGAGGTGCTGTATTGGGGGGAATGGTGCGACCTGTGTAGGAGTCGGCGGCGGCTTGCTTGATCTGGAGCACTGTACTCAGGATGGTTGGACTGGATAAATTCGTGGCCTTCAATAGTTTGACGTCGTATGTACGTAAGTTTTGTAGCCAGTTACGCAGGTCTGTAACAGCGTTCTCCACGTTTTGGATATGTTGGAGTTGCTGGGAAGTGTTTTCAGCATTCTGAGCATTTTCACAGACCTGCCGGAGATGCTGTAACTGCTGATCCAGGATATCGAGGTAGCCAGGTTGTGTTGGCGATGATAACAAACCAATCTGAGCATTGAGTTCGCTTGGAATAGTAACTGGACGATCGCCATTTTGTGCGGCATATGCTGAGCTGTCAAGCATATCAATGATGCGCGATGCCTGACGGATCACGAGTCCGTTGTCGTGATTGAGGGAGTCGTTGATGCTTGCAGCTTTGTCATTTATTGACCTGATGACATCTAACATCTCATTTGTAATGTTGCCATTATCGGGCAAATCTGGTGTCTGATAGAGAATATTTTTTAAGGCTGCGAGTATATTAGAGTCGAAAGAGGCCTGATATACTTTGTTGCTCTCGTTGGGTATCTGTGGTTCGTTTCCTTTATTTTCAGTAGTAATAAAGAGCCCTTGCATAGTGGCGAGTAAATTCGTGTGGGTGCTATTGCCTGCATAGGTAAATGCAATGTGGCCGTTTTGTATGGTCAGCGCACCAAGGGGGCTGGTATCTCCATTTGTATTCTGTAGCCATGCAAAGTAGCTTTCTCCTGATGGTGGATCTGGAATATTTTGCATATCAATGCGTAGCTGATCATTTTGCCCGAGCGCATCGTCCTGGAGGAAGATCTGTCCTAGTCCATTTGTGTTGGCAGGAGACTGTTCCTGATGGATCAAGAAACTGATACCTATGGCGCTACCAAGCACAAGGACAAGAATAAGCAGGGAGGCAAAGATGATATATCCAGGTGCTTTATGGGAGAATGGACGTGCTCGTGCTGGCGGGGATTGCGGTGGGTATTGTGTCGGAGGGGATTGTGGTGGGTGTTGTGTAGGAGAGGGCTGTTCGTTTTTGACCTGTGGTGGATAGTAAGTCATGGCTGGTCCCTGTTCTGGTTGTCTGGTCTGGGAAACCGGAACTGAGATCCGTACTGTTGACATACTCGTTACTGTATTTGCATTGGTAGATGGCTGGGCTTTTTGGCTTGGTGCTGTAGGCGGTAGCGATGGGGCGGCAGGTGATCGCACTGTGGGGAGCGACGGCAAAGATTTGAGTTGAGATGAGTCCGTGGAGTTGGTTGTATATATAGGGCTAGGTATGGGCTTGGGTGTAGGTTGCTTTCCCATATCTCGTGATGTCGTGGGCAAGGGACCGCTTTGGCCTGAAGCGAAAGGTGAGGAGTTTAAAGCCAAGCCCTGCACGTTATGAGATTTCTCCTGTGCTGGTCCGGACATAAGTGGTTGAGAGGCCGATGCTTGTGGACAAGGCTGTGCTATTTCAGGCAGAGAAGAGATCTTTGGTGAGGTATTGAGTCTATTCTCATTGTCAAATGGAAATGTTCTTCCGATGGAGAAGGCAGATTGTGAAGAAGAGGCGTCTGCAATTGCAGCTGCTAATAAAGAGGCCTTCGGAAAGCGTATGAAAGGATCTTTGGCCATTGCACGCAAAATGACTTCTGAGAGCCCAGGTGGAATTCTTGGTATTGATCAACATAGGTGGTGTGGGCAATCGATGTATGTGTTGCATCATGACCGCAACTGGATTTTCATCACGGAATGGAACAATGCCCGTACAGAGTTCATACAGGATAACTCCCAACGCATAGATATCGCTGCGGCTAGTGGCTGGAAATCCCTGGGCTTGTTCAGGAGAGATATAGAACGGATTACTGGTATTTCCTGTCGTGCCTGCAAGTTGCATGAGGCCAGAATCGGGGAGGAGTGGTTCTCCGGCCTTGAAGTGGGTGGTATTGTGCTTGTTGAGGAGAATATTATCCGGTTTAATGTTACCATGCACTATGCCCTGCTGATGAGCATAGTCAATGGCTTGCCCCAAACTAGTGAAAAGATAGATAATGTCAGTGAGAGCTGGAAAAGAGCTTGTGTGAGCGGTTTTGCGCAAGTAGTTAGCGAATGTCTGTCCTTGGATATAATCCATGACAAGGTAGGCAGTTGTCTCCTGCGATTGTGCTGGACGAGAGACTTTGACCTCATGTACTGGTACAATGTTAGGGTGACGAAGCGTGACCAGAGCCTGTCCTTCATTGGTCAGGCGTGTCAAGAAATGTGCTTCGGAGCGTTGCAAGTCAGGATGAAATAGCTTAATAGCAATGTCGCGCTGAAGTGAAAGGTCGCGTGCTTTCCATACTTCGCCAATATTCCCTTTGCCCAGTTGGTCCAGTAACTCGTATTGTGCCAGTCGGCGTAGAGTTGTGCTCAAAGCAGCCCCCTGGAATTGAGACAGACTTGGACAGATGTGTCTACTAACCCACTATTAGTATATCACGCCCAAGACAAATGTTCAATTATTTGGGACTTTTGTCCTATCTATTGCTGATATTGATGTTTTAGTAGGTTGATCATCAGGATACAAGTGGTTGGTAGTGAAGAGATAATGCAAACCTTTGAAAAAGCCTCCCCAGATTGCAAGGATCAAAAGAGGGTCAAAGACAATATGGAAGCGTGCATAATCATCAGGTCTATAACCTACGAGTGTTGTGACAATGATCCCATAGACCAATAGAAGGACAATAGCTCCCATTGCCAAGATCGCTGGTCGAAATCTTGTTGGCTTCCAACAGAGGAGGAATAGGCAGATGACTACGCAGGCTGGAAAGAAAGAACTTGGTAGGCTACCGTTGCAGCTTTCTGAACACAAAAATTGGCATCAGGCCAGCTCACTGGTAACAACGGGTCTGATGCCAGTAGATTGAGGCATCCCGAAGTTCATTGCGAACGCTCCAGAGCCATTTCACGACTAGCATCGGATACTGGGGTGGAAGCGTGTAATTGGACCTGAGCCATCAATTGTTGCGTTGCGTTGGATATCTGTGAGTTTGCCAGAGGAACTCGTATTTCTTCTCTTTGCATCTGTTGCTTTGCATTAGGACGCAGAGCTAGCCACAGAGAAGTAACCGTCCAGGCGACGAGAAAACTGGATAGTACACAGATCAGGGTCAGTTGCATTGGTGTCATAGCGTTTGGTACTTCCATGGGATGTATTCCTCTTTCAGGGTTATTCGCAATAAAGACACTGTGTCAGTTGCTCTGCATGGCAGAGACGAAGATGCTAAAGGGTCTTTCATAGGGTTTGTTGGCCTACATATTGCTGGGCCAAAGGCTTCGTCGAGCGGTACTCAATCAAATGACGACATCGACAAAAATAAAGTTTCATTTATAGATATATAGATGCGCCTCCTTCTCGAAATCAAATTTTTAGGCTCGAAAGTTCTATTATCCCATTTATCCCAGAGACTTGGTGGAGGAATTAATAGATCCAAAGATTGAAATACATTGTACACTAATCAGACAACGAATGAAGACTTGTTCTTTTCACAGAAACCTGCCAAAATAGACTAGAAAGATGCCATTTGGCTCCATCAGAGAAATGTGGAGAAGGGATCTTAATGAATGCAAAGGAAAGAGCGTTATGGATCAAAGAAATTGGCAACGTACGCGTGATATCTTACTGTGTGTGATTTGTGGTGGAATAATTTTCTGGGCTTTGTGGTCGGTACTAGGTCAGTTTGTTGAAGCTATTGTGATTCTCTTGTTATCTATGGCTGTGGCTTTCTTGCTCACTCCTATTGTTAACCTGCTAGTAAAATATGCTATTCCTCGTGTGCTAGCTGCTATAATTACCTATATTGTTGTGTTAGGATTGATTGGTTGGGTAGCCTATCAGTTGGGTTTTTCTCTTATTCAGCAATCGCTCACTTTCTCCAATACAGTAATTGCTGTTGCTAGTTCATTACCAGAAAAGTTTCACACAACGATACAATATCTTGAAAAACACAGTGATATTCCTGCTGCGAATATTAATGCTGCTATCAGTCAGCTCCAAGCGCAAGCAACGGATTTTGCTAGATCGCTGGCATCTAATGCTGTCAATGCGTTTTTTGTAATAACGAATGCCTTGCTTAACATTGTGCTGGTGGTTGTGCTCAGTTTTTATCTGACAATTGATGGTAAACGCATTCAGGAGAGTTTAGTAGGCCTTATACCACGGCGGTGGTTGCCAAATTTTCTGCTCTTTGAAGATGCCCTTAATCGGGTGGTGATAAACTACATACGTGGACAGTTGACGCTGGCATTAGTTGTTGGTGTCTGTACCAGTCTTATTTGTCTGGCGACTGGGCTGGAGGGTTATGCTTTGATTTGTGGGGTGCTAGCTTTCCTCTTTGAGACCATTCCTATGGTTGGGCCTGCCCTTGCTTCCATTCTGCCATTGTTGCTTTCATTACTTTTACCTGATCCTTTCCCACGTACCTTTATCATTACTCTATGCTTTATAATACTTCAGGCAATTGAAAGTAATGTTCTGGGTCCTCGTATTGTTGGGCATGCTGTTGGTTTGCATCCTGTAGCGGCCATTATGGCTCTGTTAGTTGGGGCTAAGCTATTTGGTGTATTTGGTGCGCTGATAGCGACACCCCTTGTTGCGGCTGCTTGGGTGGTTGTTGCGAGCATTTATCGTTCTGCCCGTGGTGAAACTTCTGATCAGATTCTTGCCCATAAACGAGCCCCATGGGCATTTCGCCGCCCCAGTGGTACTTTGGGGAAAGATCCATATGATATGATTGATGATATGAAAACGACATATGACATGACTGATGATATAAAAAAGCATTAGGTCCATTAGCAGCCTCAGGTAGAGGCAATTGGTGAGAGGCAAAGAGCCTGCTTGGTAGTATGGCTTGCAGGCTCTTTAGTTTACGCTTGGTGTTGGAAACGTTCGTAAGAAATATTCCCAAATGTTGACAGATATGCCCGTTTATGCTATACTGTATCCATGAAGTTAAGCCAGTATGCCAAACAACAAGGGATCAGCTACAAAACGGCTTTCCGCTGGTGGAAGGCTGGTGAGATTAAGGGCTATCAAGCAGCATCAGGCACCATCATTGTCACTGAGAATGAGCCAGCAAGACAAGCTGAAAAAGTCGCTATCTATGCACGGGTATCCACGGCTGCGCATAAAGCAAATCTGGAAAGACAGACCGAACATCTTTCTCAATATTGCGAGGCAAGAGGATATCAAGTAACTAAGGTGGTAAAGGAGATAGCATCAGGACTCAACGATAGCCGTCCTAAGCTTGTCACATTGCTCAAGGACACAAGCATCACCCGCATTGTGGTAGAGCATAAGGATCGTCTTACTCGCTTTGGCTTCAACTATATCGAGACGCTTTTTGAAATTGCTGGGCGTACAATCGAAGTAGTAAATGTAGCTGAGAACGATAAAGAGGACCTACTTGCTGATCTCTCGTCGGTAATCGACAGCTTTTGTGCAAGGCTGTATGGGCAGCGAAGAGCTAAACGCAAAACTGAGAAAATAGTCGAAGAACTAAAATCAAAGGAAGAAGACTCATGCAATTAGTTGAGCAACATGTAATCAAGCGCGGCGATCCGCGTTGGCGAAAGATTGATGAAGCTGCTTTTGCTTCTAAAAATCTCTACAATGCTGCCAACTATATGGTACGTCAATCGTTCATCTTCGATCATATCTATCTGGACAATGTGAAGGTTTTCCCTCTTATCAAGCACACGCCAGCATATAAAGCTCTTCCTGCAAAAGTGTCCAACGATATCCTTAGACAGCTCCACAAGAATTGGAAGTCCTACTTTGCGGCGGTAAAAGCCTACAACGAAGCTTCATCCAAGTTTTTGGGGCATCCTAAGCTACCAAAGTACAAAGACAAGCAGAAAGGGCGGAATATTCTCATCTACGATATTCAGGCACTTAGCAAGAAGGAATTGCGCAAAGGCATTGTCAAGCCGTCTCAGCTTGGTATCAACGTTCCGACAAAACAAACAAACATTTCTCAGGCACGCATAGTACCACGCAATGGATACTATGTCATGGAAGTTGTTTACGAGCGAGAAGAAGTGCAGAAGCTAGTTGATAAGTCTCTTTTTGCATCAATAGATATTGGGGTCAATAACTTAGTCGCGCTAACATCAAACAAAGCAGGATTTACTCCTAGGCTGGTCAACGGGCGTCCGATTAAGCATGTGAACCAATTCTATAACAAGCAGAGAGAGCATCTTCAAAAGAAGATGAAAAAGCAATACAACTCGCACAAGCTTGATCGCATCACTAACAAACGCACTAGATGCATGGATAACTACCTGCATACGGTCTCCAGATGCTTGATTGATCTCTTGGTTGCAGAAGGAATAGGCACGCTGGTCATCGGCAAAAATCCATTCTGGAAGCAAGATCCCAACATGAGCAGAAAGAACGCTCAGCAATTTGTGCAAATTCCGCACGCCCGCTTCATCAATATGCTCGGCTATAAGGCTCAACTTGTGGGCATACAGGTAATTGTTTCCGAAGAGAGCTATACAAGCAAGGCTAGCTTTCTGGATCTAGACGATATTCCAACCTATGGTAAAGAAGAGAAAGAGCCTGTCTTTAGTGGAAAGCGCACAAAGAGAGGAATGTATAGGTTGAGCACTGGACGTAAGATCAATGCGGATATCAACGGAAGCTACAACATTATGCGTAAAGTAGTCCCAAACGTCTTTACCGACAATGGGATAGAGGGTGCAGCAGTTCACCCCATACGTCTCGTCGTATAAAAGAGGGATGGGATATTTGTCCACATTCCCTCATACTGTAGATCTATGCTGAGCCAAATATACTCCGCAATTCTTCTTCCGCCTCACGGGTGACTAGCGCATAAATATCATCATTGGGTTGAAGCATGGTATCAGCAGTGGGAAAGATTGGTTCGCTATCGCGAATAATCAGGGCCAGATTACAACGACGCGGCAGGTTTATCTGACTAAGCTGTTTACCCGAGGTTGGTGAGAGGGGGGGAATAGTCATCTCTAGAATTTCTAGTCCTGCTTTCTTTAGCATCATGAGTTGCACAAAGTGTGGACCGGGAAGCTCGGATTCGATCAAGGAGAGAATGGCTTTCGTTGGGCTAACAGTTACATCGATGCCCAATTTCTGGAACAGGATTTCGTGGTTAGGGTTATTTAAGCGTGCAATAGTGCGTGCGACGTTGAAGCGTTTCTTGGCCATTTGACAAATAACCAGATTATCTTCATCTTCACCTGTAACTGCAATGACTACATCAGCACGTCTGGCCCCGGCTTCATCCATTATTCTTGCTTCACAGGCATCTCCTTTTGAGACTGACTGCCCTAATTCATCACTTAACGCTTGATAGCGTTTTTGGCCCTTTTCTAGTAAAAGAACCTCATGTCCACGGTGTAGCAAACTGCGTGTAAGATAGTAGCCTATGTCGCCACCACCTCCAACAATGATATACATATTGGTGCCCCTATTATTCTAGTAAGTTATCTGTTTCCGCTCAAAGCATCGAGAAACATATCTGAGACAATGGTCGTAGGACAGATCCCTTCTAGTCCGAGTTCGTCAAACGTGTGTTGTCGGAGAGGGTCATAAATGCGACAGACGACTTTTTTGACATGGAAGATTTCTTTGGCTATCTGACTGGCCAGGATGTTGCGATTATCTCCATTAGTAACCGCAGCGAATGCACTTGCTGTCTCGATACCAGCTTGTCGGAGGACATCTTGCTGTGCACCATTTCCGACAATCTTATCTCCTTTAAATTTGGCAGGCAGACGCTGAAAGGCATCACTACTACTATCGATAATTGAGACGGTATGTCCTGCTTGATCCAACTGTGTGGCCAGAGTTGCTCCAACACGGCCACAGCCGAGGATAACGACTTTCACAGAGCCTCCTCTTGGTTATTTTGGAAAGTTCTACCTGCCACTTGTTGTTGGCAAGTTTGCTTTGCTGTAAATATTCTCGCATATGTGGAGAGAGAGAGCAAGGGTACTATGGTGGTCCCCAACATGTTGATCTGGAACTTCCTCTTGCATCGGAAATGTTCACTGAAAATGCAGCGAACTCTTGATTTTTCTTGACAATTCTTGCTATGAACTTCCTGGCAAGTGTTGACGTTCGTGATATAATAAAGATGAGATTTTCACAAAAGGCAAAGCCAAAGACCTTATAGATGATGGTGAAAAGCCAAGCGGGTGCGCGGCGGCAGATTTTTCTGCAAGGTCCTATAGAACGAGAGCCTGTGGTCTATAAGCGAGGTAAATGAAAAGAGCCTGAGAGAGCAAGCACTCCCAAACGTTTTTACCGACAATGGGATAGAGGATGTGAATAAGGCGATTGAGTCTTTAGTAGTGCATCCTGAGAGGATTGTCGTTCCCCGCCGAAGCCAGAACTCTAGCGTTTGCTAGAGTTTTGGAACTATCTATCTACGAAGGTGTATTTTCGTGAGTGACTCATATTTTACAAATAAGCCTGTGCTCCGTGCTGTATCTGAGATGCAACGTGCGCAGTGGGATCAGTTTGTCGCAGAGCATGCCCAGGGTCACTTATTCCAGAGTTGGAGCTGGGGTGAACTGAAGGCATTCTCTGGTTGGTCCCCATTGCGTCTTGGACTCTGGGATGGAGAAACGATGGTTGCTGCTGCCCAGATATTGCGTCGTACGGCTTCTCATGTGCCTTTGCGCTTAGGTCATCTGGCCTATATTCCCAAAGGTCCAGTCATTGATTGGTCACAGCCAGCGTTAGTGGAGACCTTCTTTGCTTTGCTTCATCCTTACCTGCGTCGCCAGGGTGCTCTGACAGTGCATATTGACTTGGGGTTGGAGCACGAATCTCCCGCTGATAGTTGTGTTATACAGTACCTGACGCAGTCAGGCCTCCGTCCGGTGCGTGCCATCCAACCGAGGCGTACGATTCTGTTAGATGTGTCTGCCGATGAAGAGATGTTATTGTCCCAGATGAAACCCAAATGCCGCTATAACATAGGTTTGGGTGCACGTAAAGGGGTGACCGTTCGGATCGCTACCTCGGCTGATGAAGTGCGTGAGTGGTACAAGTTATATCTGGTGACCAGCGCACGGGATAAATTTGGTATTCACACCTTTGACTATTATTTACGAGCATGGGAGTTGTTTGCTCCTCGTGATGAACTACGCCTGTTTTTAGCTGAGCATGATGGTCGGCTGCTGGCGGGTATCTTCGTGGCATTGTTTGCCGGGCAGGGTATTTATCTCTATGGAGCTTCAAGTAACGAAGGGCGACATCTCATGCCTAACTATGTATTGCAGTGGGAGGCAATTCGCTGGGTGAGGCAGCAGGGGGCACGCTTGTACGACTTCTGGGGTATTCCTGATACTGATGACGTGGATGAGGCTATGGAGGGAGTCTACCGCTTTAAGCGTGGCTGGGGTGGGCGTGTAGTGCAGTTTCTGGGTGGCTATGAGTATGTCTATCATCCTTTGGTAATGAGCCTTGTGAGAAAACGGATGCTGGCAAGTAGGGGAACGTAGTGAGTGCGCTGTGCAGGGTGTGTATAGTTTGTACACCTAAGTATGAAGATTATGCCCTTGACAATCATTTGGTTATTTGGGTATACTATTAGAAATAGAAAATTGAAGCCCATTTGGGAATGAAGACTCATCCAGAGAGGTGGAGGGAAACGGCCCTGTGAAGCCCGGCAACCCGTTTGCAATGTTGCAAACAGGGTGCCAATTCCGGTGGAGTGCTTTTATGCCTCCGCAAGATGAGGGGAATAAAGCGATGGTGCAAGCCCCTAGGATAGGGGCTTTTTTGCTACCATTTTTCCGCAGCGCAGGATGAAGAAGCCCTTGTAGAGGGCCCATTTGGGAGAGAAGTGTGACAATGTTTACCCCTCACCCCACAGGGGGAGGGTTTTTTGTTCCCTAATTTCCAGGAAGGAGTTCTGCTGTGGTAGCACAACTGGAATATTCTCGCACGATGGAAAACCAAGTAACGAGTGCAATCTTGCAGAATCAAGTGTGTACCTACACATTCGATCAGTTGCCATTGCAACGTGGAGGGCGGCTTGGCCCGATCACATTAACATATGAGACTTGGGGAACACTCAATGCACAGGGTGATAACGCAATTCTGATTACGCACGCTTTGACGGGTAGCTCTCATGCCTATGATCCCGAGTATCCGGATGATCCGAAGGCGGGATGGTGGAACTTGCTCATTGGGCCTGGGCGGGTCTTTGATACATCGCGCTACTTTGTCATCTGCTCCAATGTCCTGGGAGGATGTTATGGTAGTACTGGCCCGTCCTCTGTTAATCCGCGTACAAGGTGTCCCTATGGAATGCGTTTTCCGGTCATTACCATTCGTGATATGGTGCATGCGCAGCGCAGGCTCATCGAACACCTGGGAGTTCGTGAGTTGGCAATGGTTGTAGGAGGGTCTATTGGCGGTCAACAGGCGCTAGATTGGGCTGTAGAATATCCTGAGCTGGTAAGAAAAGTAGGGGTAATTGCTGCAACGGCGTCTCAGAGCGCACAGGCTATAGCTTTTAGTGAGGTGCAGAGGCAGGCGATTATGGCTGATCCTCACTGGCTATGTGGTGACTATCTTCCAGGACAAGGTCCTGCAACTGGTCTGGCAATTGCTCGGATGTTAGCAATGATTACGTATCAGAGCGAGGAAACGATGGAATTACGTTTTTCCCGTAATTCCGTTCAACGTGACGAGTGTCTTTCACCAACTGTTTCTCCCAATCTAGGTGAGCGCTTTGATGTTGAGAATTATCTCTACTATCAAGGGGCGCAATTAGCTAATCGCTTTGACGCTAATAGCTATCTCTATATCAGCCGGGCTATGGATTTATATGATGTAAGTGAAGGCTATTCTTCCTTGAATGCTGCACTACGTCGCATACGCAGTAAAGCACTTTTCATTGGTATTCGTTCGGACATACTCTTCCCAGCAGTACATATACGCACACTAGCTGATAAGGTGCGTGCTGTTGGTGGGGAAGCGACCTATGTAGAACTGGATTCTCCGCACGGCCATGATGCCTTTCTCAAAGAATGGCACCAAATGGCTGAGGCTCTTTGTCAAATTTAGTCCTATAGTTGTAAGTCTCAGCGCATAGATGGGTTGACTGAGCATAACTACCACTGTAGGATTAGGGAATTGTTGGGATACGTTCAAGCTGTTTTTGAAAGGCAGGGATCATCTGATGGCACTCAATAGTAATCGCAGCTACGGTTTTGAAACATTGGCTTTACATGCGGGTCAGGAGACAGCAGATAGTGCAACGGGAGCTAGAGCTGTTCCAATCTATCAAACAAGCTCTTTTGTTTTTGATAGTCCAGAACATGCGGCAAATCTTTTTGCACTCAAGCAGTTTGGCAACATCTATACTTGCATTATGAACCCGACGCAGGATGCCTTTGAGCGGCGGGTAGCTGCTTTGGAGGGTGGTATTGGTGCACTGGCAACGGCTTCGGGCCAGTCTGCAGAAACGTTGGCTATTTTAAATATTGCTAACTCAGGAGACGAAATTGTCTCTTCTGCCAGTTTGTATGGTGGTACGTATAATCTCTTCCATTACACGTTGCCCAAACTGGGTGTTACTGTTCGTTTTGTCGATGGTCGCAACCCTGAGAACTTCCGAGCGGCGATTAATGACCGTACCAAAGCTATCTATGCTGAAACGCTGGGGAATCCGCGTCTGGACACGCTGGATATCAGTGCAGCGGCTGCCGTTGCACACGAGAATGGTCTTCCACTGATTATTGATAATACTGTGCCTACTCCCTATCTGGTGCAGCCCTTGAAGCATGGAGCTGATATTGTAGTCCACTCGGCAACCAAGTTTATGGGCGGGCATGGCACTTCTATTGGTGGTGTCATCGTCGATGGGGGTAAGTTTGACTGGGCAGCTAGTGGTCGTTTCCCTTGTTTGACCGAACCTGATCCTTCATATCACGGTTTGCGCTATGTCGAGGCGCTTGGTCAACTAGCTTATATCATCAAAGCACGTGTGCAATTATTGCGTGACCTTGGACCTGCTCAGTCGCCCTTCAACTCCTGGCTCTTCTTGCAAGGATTGGAGACATTGCCCTTACGCATGGAGCGTCATAGTCAGAACGCGCTACGTATTGCAGAGTTTCTTGCAAGCCATCCATCTGTGAGTTGGGTGAGTTATCCGGGCTTAAAAGACCATCCACAGTATGAACTAGCGAAGAAGTACTTCACCCATAGCTATTATGGTGCTATTGTTGGTTTTGGTATCAAGGGAGGTCTGGAAGCCGGTAAGCAATTAATTCGTCATATTGAGCTATTCTCGCATCTAGCTAACATTGGTGATTTCAAGTCATTGATCATCCATCCTGCTAGCACAACGCACTCGCAATTGACGCCTGATGAGCAATTTGAGACAGGTGTGACGCCTGACTTCATTCGTCTCTCCATCGGTTTGGAAACTGTAGAGGATTTGATCGAGGATCTAGATCGGGCTCTGCGAGCGGCTGTTGTCCATGTTGGTCAACCTGTGGATGCGTAACTAAGTGTTTTTACTAAAGGATAATCAAAGCTGGTGATTGCATATGAAGCATAAACAACGTGTCAGTGTCTTAAAGTTTGGTGGTACATCTGTGGGGAGTGGAGAGCGTATTCGTCGTGTAGCTACGATTATTGCTGATATTCTGCAGGATGCTGATGCTCGATTTTCCGATTGTCGTTGTTTCGGCAATGTCAGGGGTTACCGATCAGTTACTGCGTATTGCTCGCTATGCTTGCTCACATGAGGATGAAGCTTGCGCAGAAGAACTTGTTGCTTTGCGCCAAAAACACTTGCAGGCTGCTGAACAAGTCACGCATGAAGGTCCAGGACGTGAGCAACTGCTCCAAGATATTGAGCTTGCATTGTGCGGTCTGGTGCAAGATGTAGAGGCTTTACGCCAAGCGGAAAAAGCTGGGCAAGCATTGCATTTACGTACAGCAGCAGTGGCATCCTGGGGCGAACGTCTCTCCATCTTGTTAGTTGCCGCAACCGCCTGTGATATTGGTGTACAGGCAAGGTCGGTGAAACAGGAAATTATTATTACCAGTCATCCACCTTATGATCCATCACAACCTTTTGGTGTTGTTGTTGGAGCTGATCCTCTGTCTGAGGAGACACGCTCCAATGCGCATATGCTGATCGATCCTCTAGTACAGCAGTGTATTGTACCGATAGCAGCGGGTTTTCTAGGGCGTACAGTTACTGGTTTTGTGACGACCTTGGGGCGCAACGGTTCAGACTACTCCGCGACTGTCATTGGAGCTGCGCTCGACTGTGCCGAGGTTTCTATCTATACAGATGTGGATGGTGTGCTAACAGCTGATCCGCGTCTGGTTGCCAATGCACGGCTCCTTCCTGCTTTATCATATGCTGAAGCGGCCCGTCTTTCCTGGTTTGGCGCAAAGGTGTTGCACCCGCGTACGCTGATCCCTATCGCTCCGCGTAACATCCCGGTGCGTGTCCGCAATTCTTTCCGCCCACATATTCGTGGCACGCTGATTGGATCAGTTGATGGGAGTGGAGCTGGCGCAATCTCGATTGGCGCAAGCTAGCTTTGATTACGGTCGAAAGTACAGATCTGTTTGGGGCTCCTGAGAACGCCGGGCAAGTATTTGCCCTGGCTGCTCGAGCTGGTGCGGCTCCTGTTGCAATCTGTTCATCATCTGGGCATCATCTTTCATTCGTTGTTGAAGAACAGGTTGCAGCTTCTGTAGTCTCGCTCTTACAGCGCGATATGGATAAGTCCTTATGGAGTGTGCGTTGTCTTCGAGGTTTAGCTGCTTGTGCATGCATTGGCTCTGGTTTTACGGCAGACCCCATGAGTCCTGCTCGTGCAGTTAGTGCCTTGGCCAGTGAGCGTATACCCGTGATTACCCAAGGAGCCTCAGAACTGGGTATTACATTGATCGTGGAAGATAAGGATAGTGAACGTGCTCTACGTTGTCTACATCGTGACTTGATAGCCCCTGTTATACCTTTGGTGAGGAATGTGCCTGTAAGTCCGGTAAGGGAGAAGCGACGCGAAGCATAGGAAAGGAAGGAAGAATTATCAAAATCCAAACAAAAATTCCCGTTGCCATCCTGGGAGCCACAGGAATGGTTGGGCAACGTTTTATAGAATTGCTACAGGGGCATCCCTGGTTTGAGCTAGTTGCGCTGGCAGCATCGGAGAAGCATGGTGGGCGCACCTATGCTGAAGTGACGTGCTGGCGGCTTCCCAATAGTGAAATGCCTGCTCAGGTTAGTTCATTGCCAGTAGTGCCATGTCGGCCAGAGGCTCTGCCTGATGTGAAAATTGTTTTCTCTGCCTTGCCGGGTGAGGTTGCAGGTGAGATTGAGGAAGCTTTTGCGCGTGCAGGTGTGGCTGTTTTCAGCAATGCCAAGAATTATCGTATGGATGCAGATGTACCATTGCTCATACCAGAAGTTAATGCCGATCACATTGCAGCGATAGCGCAGCAGCGCAAGCAACGTGGCTGGTCTGGCTGTATTGTCACCAATGCCAATTGCTCTGCAACACCGCTTGTGATGGCATTGAAGCCTTTACAGGAGGCATTTGGGATACGTAAGGTCCTAATTACAACCTTGCAAGCTATTTCAGGTGCAGGTTATCCGGGACTCTCATCATTTGATATTCTTGATAATGTGATCCCGTATATAGGTGGTGAAGAGGAGAAATTGGAGAGTGAATTGCTCAAAATGCTGGGATCATGGAAAGAGGGTCAGGGCTTTGTCTATGCACCAATGGTCGTGAGTGCGCACTGTAACCGTGTTGCGACTCGTGAAGGCCATCTAGAGTGCGTAAGTATCGAATTGGAGCACGATGCCAGTCCGGAAGAGATTATTCTGGCTTGGGAGACTTCCATTCCCGAATCTCAACAGCTCAAATTACCGAGTGCACCGGTACGTGCCCTGATTTACCGCAGTGAGGTCGATCGTCCTCAGACATTGCATGATCGTGAGGCAGGTAATGGTATGGCAGCTACTATTGGCCGTCTGCGTCGCTGTCCTATTCTAGGCTACAAATTTGTTGTGTTTGCGCATAACACCATTCGTGGTGCTGCTGGCGGCTCCGTGCTCAATGCGGAATTGTGTCTCAGTAAGGGGCTGATAGGGCTGTAATAGCATCGAGAGTAGCAATTCAATGCTACTCTCTCATTGCTTATGACAAAGAATTTGTCACTTCAAGGCTGCTATCAAATCAGGGATCAAATGTTGTGCATTGGGTGTGCCCAGGCCTGTGACTGGGTCCCAGCCTGGAGCGGCGGAATAGCCCTTTACAACAACTTTACCGTTTGATAGGTAGTCATTGTTCCCCTCAGTAATATCATGAAAGTTTTGTTGGTAGGTAGTGCCGATAGCTAACTTGTAGAGGCCTGGGTTGATAAAGCCCAGAGGATGTCCTGCTTCCTGATTGGCAATGGCCTGAATTCCTGCCCAGATAGGCGTAGCGTTATTGCCGCCAGCGAACCTCCACTGGCCTTTGACATAAATAGCTAAGCCTGTATTAGGATCCTCATCTGCTGAAACATCAGGAATCCCTCGCTGGTTCTTAAACTGTTGTTGTGTTGCAGGAGGGAGCAACTTCTGATAGGAGGGCATCGTATAGAGGGAGCTGAGGCCGCCCCCACTCCCAGCAAAACTGCCGTCTGTAGATAGACCACTCCATGCCTTTTCAAATAAGGTTGAGCCAGCACTAGTTAAGGTTAGGCTTGTACCTCCAACGCTGGTAACCCATGGGGAATCCGCTGGGAAACTAACTGCGGGAACTGTTGCCAGATCTTGGCCATCAGCAACGATATCGGTAGCACCACTAGTACCTGTCGTGGCGAAGTAGGTAATGTGGTCTTGTGTTGTTCCTTGCTGGAAAAGGTCATTCCATAGCTGTAGTTCGTGCTGTCCTTGTGCATCTTGTAGTGTCAGTTCTGATGTCTCCCATCTTAGAGAGACGATGTTGCCAAGCTGGTGAGTAGTAGCATATTGTAATAGTTTACGGAATTCTGGTAAACCAAAGGTGCCTTCTGTCTCTGCTACTGGACTTTCCAGAATAACAATTTTTGCTTCTGGGGCAATAGCGTGGGAATTCAACTTCTTGTATGCTTCCTTCTGTCCATGAATCTTTATCGTTATTAGGATCAGCCTGGGGCTTATGGAGCGGTGAAATAACTTGCACATTGGCGGGGGGTAAATTGAAGGTCTGATCGAAGACGTTTATGTCTTGCTGGAGGGTGGGACTGTCAAAGGAAGTGATATCGATGATAGTTTGTCCTTTGCCTGTAAAGCCTTTGTCGATAAGCGGCTCAATTCCATAAATGGCACGCAGATATACGGTGTGAGACAGGTTGGATTGCTCGCTTCTATGCCTGGGCAGAGCTTCTGAACTGGAGGTTGCGGCTCTTTGTTTGTCTGATTGTTTGCAGATCCACAAGCAGTGAAGAGCAAACAAATGACAAGTAGTGGAATAAGTATGCGAGTGCTATGTAGCATATAATACTCCTATCTCTGGGCTTATAGATGTGCTGTATGAAGCATAGCGAATCGGAGAGGTTTTTTCTAGGGGGAAAAAGGGACAACTTCGTTGGGGAATGACATTTTGATGGTCTTGTCTATCACATAGTGGCATAATGGCGTTTTGCTTGATAGAGGGAGCATGAATTGCCTCTGTGCCCCCTTTATCCCTGAGGGGATAGTTCACTTCAAGGCTGCTATCAAATCAGGGATCAGATGTTCTACGTTGGGTGTGCCTAGACCTGTGACTGGGTCCCAGCCCGGAGCGGCAGTATAGCCAGTTACACCAGCCTGCACGTTGCTATTGTTTCCCTGAGTAATATCGTGAAAGTCTTGGTGGTAGGTAGCGGAAGCTGCCAATTTATACAGACCGGGATTGATAAAGCCCAGAGGATGTCCTGCTATCTGATTAGCGATGGCGGCAACTGCTGCCCAGATCGGGGCACTTGCACTCGTTCCGCCTGCAACCGACCACTGACCATTGAAGTAAACTGGTAATCCTGTATTGGGGTCGCCATTTGCTGAAACGTCAGGAACACCGCGACGGTTGTTGAACTCCTGCTGTACCTCTGGAGGGAGCAAATTTTGATAAGAGGGCATTTGGTAGAAGCTACTGAAGCCACCTTCGCTATTGTTCCATGCCGTTTCTTGGAAGGTTGAGCCATTATTGCTCCGTAGGGTTGTTCCACCGACGCTGGTGAGCCATGGTGAGTCTGCGGCAAAACCGATTGTGCGAACATGCCCGAGGTTGTTGTTTTCATCTATGTAATCTGTAGCACCGGTATCGCCTGAAGCAGCGACATAGGTGATGTGGTCTTGTGTTGCCCCTTGCTGGAAAAGATCGTTCCATAGCTGTAATTCCTGCTGTCCTTGTGCATCTTGTAGTGTCAGTTCTGATGCTCCCCAACTCATAGAGACAATATAGCCAAGCTGGTGATCTATGATGTAGTGTTGCAGTTGACGGTACTGTGGGAGGCCGACGATGCCCTCCGTTTCTGCTACTGGACTTTGTAAGACGATCACTTTTGCTTCTGGTGCAAGGGCATGAATAATTTGCACATCCATCTCAGTTTCCTGTGCCCACCCAATTTTATCATGACGAGGATCGTATGAGGGGACATGAAGTGGTGAAATAACTTGCACGTCAGCAGGAGGCAAATTAAATGTCCGGTCAAAGACTTTCATATCCTGTTGGAGCGTGGGGCTACCAAAGGAAACAAGATCAACAATCGTCTGTCCTTTACCTGTAAAGCCTTGCTGGATAAGTGAGTCTATTCCATAAGCGACACGCATAGCATGTGGTGTGAGACAGATTTGGAGCCGGTATGGACAGGGATTTGTGGCTAATGGGCTGGATAAAGGGCTTATAGTCGAGACAGTGGGAGTATGGTTTGCACTTGTCCTAGTAGTTGTTGGTGTGCAGCTAGTAAGGAGCAAGAAAGTGGCGAGGAGTAGAATCGGCATACAAGTGCGATCTGTTATAGAAGCGCGACATTTCCTGTTATTTCCTTTAGAAGGTTGGGTTCTTGATATTGTAGTTAGGTGATGTTCTGCCATAAAAACCTTTCTGGGGATCCGCCCAGATCTCATGATTGAGAGGAAAGAAAGGTGCCAATAGGCGAAAAGAGCCATAGTACCTTTTGCTTGTCCTGACGATAGCAGTTTTACTACAAAATACTACGGAATGCAACGGGCTAGGTTATTGGAGGCTCGCCTAACAGAATGACGATAGTCCTATAGTCCTATAGTCCTAAAAACCCAACTAATCAATTGACTTTAGAGCTTAAAATTGGGTAAAGTTAACACTAGATGCCTTTGCAAGGGATGTGTTCTAAGGTATCATTCTGAATGCAGTGTTACAACACTTGGCAGGGAATGCTGCCTCCGTCAGAAATGACGGGGAGTCTCAGTTGGATTGAAGGATTAGATATGCTGTTTGTTGATCGTCGTTGTAAGCTTCCTACGGAAGAACAGGAACAAAGTACCCCATCATTGCAACCTCCAGTAGATGCTGTTCAAGGGTTTTCACAGGAGCAAGTAGACTTTCCGACTAATCCTATGTGGTCAGGTGAGGCTATGTCTCAGGTGCAGCCTCAAGTGTCAACCTTGCTTGGTGCTCCTACGGGAGTGCAAATGCCAACTAGTTCTTCTTCATTTGGGGCTATGAGTCCTTTAATGAATGGTATTGGATTGCCAAATGTGACTGGTCAACTGGCAGAGTCGCAGACGGGTAATTTGTCCATTGTGACGATTGCAGCACCCGTTGATTCTAGAAATATAACGACATCTCTGCGACAGCCGATGGTGATCCGTGGGTCCGGGAAGGCGCGTCAAATGCAGAGTCCGCGCCACCTCTCCAAAAACGGACGTCTGGTACTCACTGTGTCTGCAGTTTGTTTATGCGTGTTGCTTACAGTGACTGCTTTAGCTGCTGTCGCTCCAGTTGATAATCAGGGTCATACGCAAGGTCTGGCGAAGCTACTTCAGCCATTGATGAACGTAGTTAAGTCGAATATTGATAATGGACGTACTATTACCATTCAGGAAGCGGAAGCGACAGCTGCGAAAACTGATGGCTATGATCCATCCAATTTTTACGTTGGTCCGGTAAGTGCAAGTGGGAGTACTCTCAATCGTTTCTTCTCTGGACAGTGTACATACTGGGCTAATTATCGTTATCATCAATTGACAGGTGTTTGGATCCCCTGGCTGGGAAATGCTTATGAGTGGTATCAGCAGGCCATTAACTATGGCTGGCATACGTCAAGTTCTCCCAATCCAAGTGGGCCTTCTATTCTTGTGTTAGGTCCTTATGTTCAGGGCTCTTCCGCCTATGGTCATGTGGCCGTAGTTGAGAGGGTAAATGGTGACGGGACTGTCACTACTAGCAATATGCACTGGCCCTATGCAGGTGTTGTATCATATGTGAATTTTACTTACCCTGTTTCTGGGGAGCATTTTATTTGGGCTCCGTGAGGTATCAAATCGCACGCCAGAGATGGATAGTGGTATCATTTCCTGCTGAGGCTAGGTAGGTTCCGTTGGGGGACCAAGCTAGGGTGTTAATACTAGTTGTGTGGCCATGATAAGTATAAAGTGTATTGCCTTGCTGGGGATTCCAGATATGTATTGCTCTTCGATCTGCTGAGGCTATATGTTGCCCATTAGGTGACCAAGCCAAAGCACTCAGCAAGCGTTCGTGCGCTTTGTAGATTTGGATTTGTGCGCCATCGATTATACGCCAGATATGAATTTGACGGTCTTTTTGTGCAGAGGCTGAAGCTAGGAGTGTGCCGTCAGGTGACCAACTTAGAGCGACCACGCCTTTGGGGTGTTGGTTGTAGATGTATTGGCAATCACCACTAACTCTGTTCCAAACATGAATCTCCATTTCATCATCGCCAGATGCTAGCAGAGAACCATTTGGTGAGAATGCCAGACTGCTAATTGCTCCTTTGTGCTTCTTCTGATAAGTGAGCTTTTGTTGCATGTTATCTGGATTCCAGATATGTATGGAACCACTAGCATCTCCAGAAGCAATCATCTGTCCATCGGGTGACCAAGTCAGTGCATGTGCCCAGTGCGTATGTTGCTGGTATGTGCCAAGATGTTTTCCAGTAGTAACCTCCCAGATTTTTACACTACGGTCGTTGCTAGCAGAAGCAAGCAAACGGTTATCGGGAGACCAAGCCAAAGCACGGATTGAACGCTCATGTGCATTGAAGGTAGAAATCGTTTGGTTAGTCAATGCTTCCCAAAGATAGATTTGAGCTGGCCTTTCGCCTGCTGCTGCCAGATAACGGCCATCAGGTGACCAAGTCAGTGTGTGGATAGCATGTGAGGTATGATCGTGTTTATAGAGATGCTCACCCACAGCTTTGGGCAATTGTAGGGAGGGCGTTTGTTGCGAGCTTGGTATCAAGATTTGGGGTTGACTAGTCACCGAGTGACTGTCAACTGGGATTTGGATGGATCCAGTCGAAGTAGATAAAATCCCGATTGGTTGTTTCAGCTCTTGAAGTATGCTTTGAAACTCTTGCCTGATCTCAGCAGCACTGCTCGGGCGTTCTTGTGGATTACTCTTTAACATGTGCATGACTAGGTCAGCTAGCTTGGCTTGTGCATTTCCCTGTAACTGTAATGTGGGAAATTGAAAGAGTGGGTGGTCTGTTGGATTCTTGCCAGAAAGCAATTGATGCATGATTGCACCAAGGCTGTAGATATCTGAGAGTGCGGTTGTCTGTAATGTGCGAGAGTAGTGTTCTGGAGAGGCATATCCCTGTGTCCCCAGGTTTTCCGTGTTTGTCTTCTGGCCGGGCTTGAAGTGGCGTGCAATGCCAAAATCAATCAGGTAAAGTTGCCCATCATTAGAGACCATAATATTTGATGGCTTGAGATCGCGAAAAACGATAGGTGGTTGTTGGGTATGCAGATAATCGAGTACTGTGGTCAGCTCAATGCCAAGCCAGAGGGCATCTTCAATAGGTAGCAGTCCAGGCGCAATCTTTTGTAAACGCTCTTCCAACGTTTCTCCAGAGATGAAATCCATGACTAGGTAAGAAGAGCCATTTTCAGAAAAATAATCATAGATGCCTGGTAAATTAGGATGTTTCAAGCTAGAGAGCAAACGAGCTTCGTTGGCAAAGCTGTTTTGCGCCGTTTGTTGATCGTGTACGGACATTGATGGGTCTATTTGTAATTGCTTGACGGCGAGAACCCGGTTATTGAGACGCATATCTTCGACGCGGTAAACAACGCCAAAACCTCCCTGTCCGATTTCCTCTAAAACTCGGTAACGCTGGCAAAGCACTACCGTCACTAGTGGGCGCTGGCAGGACCAACAGTGTCTATGCTGGGGTTGGTTAGCCGCACCACAATTATCGCAGTAGGTGTCAGCCATGATCAGGGGTTTCCTTTGTTCTATTTATATTTAGCCAATAAAATTGTAGTATATCTGTTCTCCTATAGATTGTTCAATCGACTGCTCTCCAAACCTGAACTATGCCATCATCATCCGAGGAAGCGATATATTTCCCATCAGGTGACCAAGCTAATGTCAATACGGACCTGCTCAACCCCAATCGGAGGTTGTTATGCCCTTGGTACGGCAAGCGAAGAGTTTGACTGTTGGCATCCCAGATATGGACTATGGAGTCTCGTCCTGCTGTTGCTAGTAACAAATTGTTAGGGGACCAACTCAAAGTATAGATTGAACGTGCATGTTTGTCATACGTCTTATAGAGTGGCTGACTTGCCTCTGTTGGATTCCACAGATAAACAGTTTTCCCCTCACCTCCCGAGGCCAATAATGTACCATCATGGGACCATCCTAGTGCATAGACTGCCCGGTGATGATGCTTCCAGATAACACATAGTTGGCCTGTGCGGATATCCCAGAGACGTATGGAGCCATCGTCAGATGCTGTCGCCACTTGGCTGTTATCAGGAGACCAGCAAAGCGCATTAATATCATTGGTATGGCCAACACATTGAGAAAGCTGTGTGCCATCCTTTGCTCTCCAAATCCGAGCTGTATAGTCGGTACCTCCCGAGCCTATAAGCTGACCGTTGGGTGACCAGGCCAATGTACAAGCTAGCCCCAATTTAGGTGTCTGGTTCATATGTCCACGGAAAGTCACCATAGGTTGTGGTTGCTCTTGATCTGAATTCCAAATATGAATGGACTGATGGGCGCAGGCTGATGCAAGTAAGCGGCCATTGGGTGACCAAGCAAGAGAGCGTATTTGAGTTTCATGCAGAACATACACTCGCAGGCTTTGTCCTGTCAGTGCATCCCATGTGAAGATCTGGTGATTGTTACAGCCTGCTGCTAATGTTTGTCCGTCAGAAGACCAAGCCAAAGCCCGTAATTCATTGTATTGACCGAAATTCAGTTCATAAAGCGTCTCTCCCTGCTTTATTCGGCTAGGAGAGGCAGGCTTGGTGGATATAATAGTATCGATTCCTGGCATAGTAGGCAAGGTGCTCATAGTGATATGCTCTGGTTGGTCTGGAGAAACAAGATCGGTGGATATGATGGTGTCTATCCTCGGCAGAGCAGGTAACGTGCTATCAATGACATGTTCTCCTTCTGCAATCAACGTTGAATAGATGGTGCTGGACTGCGAGGGGTTTAATCCTGTAGGCTTAGGAAAAGGGGTTTTGTTGGCAGAAATCGAGGATGTGTGTGCGGCCTCTGCAAACTTTGTCACAAATTCCCGAACATCTTGGAAACGTTTGTATGGCTCTTTAGCTAATGCTTGCAAGACTACTTGTTCAACCTTTGGAGAAAGCATAGGCACGAATTGGCGTAAGGGTGGGGGTGGCATATGAAGATGTTTGTTTCGAATCTCTTCACTAGTTTGGCCTGTAAATGGGCACTGACCGCAGAGCCATTCATAGACCACAATAGCAAGGGCATACTGGTCGCTTGCGGGTTCAGGATGACCTTGAATTTGCTCAGGTGCCATATAAAGAGGAGTACCTCTGATGTACTGTTCTCTCTGGCATGCCAGATTTGCGATCCCAAAATCTGCTAGTAACAGATGGTTCTGCGCATCCAAAAGAATATTCTCTGGTTTGATATCGCAGTGAACAACCTTTTGTTCATGGATGTAGGTCAGTGCCTCTGCCAGTTGCTCGAGATAGGGCAAAATATTGGTTGGTGTGAGAAGTGTGCCACGAGGGTAAATATTTCGAAGAGATCCACGAGCTGCATATTCCATAATCAAACAAGGAATGTTATTAGGGAGAATTTCAAAATCCAGTATGTGCACAATATGCTGGTGCTGGAGTGACGCAATTATTTGCGCTTCTCTGAGAAATCCTTGCTTTTCATGAAGAGAGAGTGTCATGTGGAGAATTTTGATTGCGGCTTCTCTATTTAAATCACGATGTTTTCCTCGATAGACGGAGGCAAAAGTGCCTTGCCCGAGAGGAGGACGTTGTAAGTCATACTTCCCTACACTTGATAGCATGATTGCACTTGCTCACATTCTCTAATAGATGGGTAATTGGTACTGGTAAGACGTATATTGGCATTTGTTAGTCTATCATAGAAGCAGTGACAACTCAAGTCAAGTAAGATGAACAGGCATATTGGATATTTTTGAGTGACCCCGCAATATTTTTAGGTGGTATGGTACCTGGTACATATGTAAGTTAATACATACAAGTATCTTGCGCTTAGGGTATTGCTCATCTTATGATAAAGTTTGAGTTAATGTTTAGCTATACATCAATTGGGGAACATAAAGGGCCATCTGCTGGAGATAGCATAGCTATGAGTGGTCCATTGCATCTGCGAAGGGGGTTATTATCGTGTATGATCCATTGACTAGCCTGAAGGCTAAAGAGCCTGATCTGGCTGGACGTGTTGGGAAGCTGATTAGCGAGTTAGAAAAGCGAAAGGCACAAGATAGTGCCAAGCGCCTTGCTGTCGTTGCTCAGAAATTCAGTGATTTCACAGTTGAAGGAGCATATCAATACATTAAAAAAGATGAAATTATTTTGGAATTGGAAGAGAGAGGAGTCTGGTGGTTAAGCGTCCTATTTATAATTCGTGATCTGCTTAGCATAGCCCCAATTGCCTTCACTTGGTGGGCTCTACACTGGGCAGCTAGCGCTTACCAGAAGGATCTCAAAGATCCGAATTATAAGGTGGAGGACCTCTATAAACCATTTCTTTTTCTCTGGCAAGAAAACTTTCACGGCAATCATGGTACTGTAATTCAGTTTTCGTGGGCAGCCTTTTGGGATGCAGTCTTGTTAGCATTCCTAATTGCGATGTTCATTTTTATTGTTCCTGGGGCAAGAAGGTTTCATTGAGCGAGAATTTATAAATCTCTGGACAAGGTTGGTTTTGATAATATCATCAACGATTTGCTATTGGTGATTGGGACAGATGGGGCCAATACTTTTTTATCCGATCAGGACACGAAGAAAATTGCCAGTGTCGTCGCTGTGACGATGAATGATTTCCTGATCCGTTTTGAGCTTGCGCTAGCCAGTGTCCTGTTAAATTATGATCGCGTAGCCAATGAGGCCCGCGACTACATCAGGGAGACAAAAGAGCAGACTAGAACCCTAGTTGAAGCTTTTCAAAAGGATTTGGGGTTATTCAATGCAGATGTTCGGCTTCTGACAGCTGATCTAGGAACGATGAAAACTAGCTTAGAGAACTTTGATCAACAGGTTCAGGATTTAACCGATGTCAATAAGTGTTTGGCTCATTCTTCTGATGAGCTGGCTGAAAGCGCAAAAGCGCTGGTAAGTAGTGCCAATTTGAATGTTACGGTCTGCGGAAATATTAACAATCAGCTACGTGATCTCAATGTAACGCAGCAAGCTATTGTCATAACCCAACATGAAGTGGCTGATAGAATTAAGCAATCGCAAGAAGATGTGGCTCAGAAACTGGATACTACTCAGGAGAAAGTCTACCAGGAGATTGTGAAAACCCAAAAGGAAGTTATCCAGCAGGTTATGATTGCTCAACAGGTAACAGTACAGACAATTATAGAAAGCCAAAAAGATGTAGTGAATGAGATGAAAGGTGTTGCAGATGTTGTAGAGCGCTCAAGCAAAGATACCAGGGATGTATCGAGTAATCTGGAAGGAGTTGCTAATAAACTGGAACAGTTAACCAGAACTGATTTCCAGAATATGACCGATAGTGTCGCAGAGTCTAACCAAAAATTAATCGCAGAGGTGCAGAAGACAATTAGCCAGATTACCAAGGCGAATCAAGCGGTAGAAAAAGTTGCAATCCAACTAGCGCAAGTCAATCAATCAGCACAGACATTGCCCAACGCTGCTAATCAATCGAGCCAAACTGCCAAAAAGGAACCTTGGTGGCGGTGGCTATTCGGATAAGGATAGTCTTATCCCCGCATTTGCCTTAGAGGAAGATACTGATCACATAAAACGGTCAGCTTGTTATCATGGTAGAGTGAGCAAAATCAATGAAATTGAGAACATCTGGAGAAGCGCTTAGAACCTCGTCAGCTATATCTGCTGCTGGTTGGCTGTTCGCTGATTTACTACTAGTGCTGGCGATGCTTTTCTTTGCAGCGAATACAATGGGCACCTATCCGCCACCATCACCGACACCTACTCTTGTGCCCTCTAAACAGCCTGTTTTGGAACACACCTATTGTAAGATTATCCTCAATGATGGTAATCCTGATACATTTAGAAATCAGTTGTCCTTTGCCATTGAGATACTTGAGCCGCAGATCAATGCGGTGAGGTTTCTCCATGGAAGACGAGTGGGACTGGCTATTGCCTATGGAGGGATAGATAATATCAATAATAGGAGTCTGGGAATTTCCCTGGCTGATCAGACATACCGAGTTTTAGATGTCTTAGCTACTCGTGGTGACGTGTTTGCTGTCGCATCTCACTTTGATTCTCTGTATACAGAACTATTTACATCGGATAAAGTCGTCATTGATGTGTATCTGATTGTGCGATCGGACAACTTAGCCGATACGTGTGATGCTCAAAACCACCTTCCAGTTTAGGCTTTAAGGATAAGGATACACTAGACATGTAGGTCTCTATGAGGGAGTTTGTTTGTTGAGGATATCATGGAAAATATAGAACAACGTATAACACAAGTATGTAACGATCGTGAGCATGGATCGCGCTGGCTCGTCAAGGAAGCTATACTAATTTTACGTGATATCGCCCAATCTTCAAAAATATCAGAAGATGTACTGATGAAGCAAGTATTTTACTATGCACGCTGTATTGCTCAGTCCAGACCTGCTATGGGAGCACTAGCCAGTGCAGTCAGCCGAGTCGTCTGTGCACAGGGAGGGCTGGATGGCATTGTACAGGAAGCGCAGCAACTTCTGGCTGAATATGATACTGCAATAGAGCAGATTGCGACACATGCGCAGCCTCTGCTGCATGGTCAACTCCTAACGTGTAGTATTTCTGGGACTATATTGGATGTGCTTGTTGCTCATCGTCAGCAGATTGAGCGTGTCATTGTGTTGGAGGGACGTCCGCGCTATGAGGGTCGTGAGATGGCACGGGCATTAAGTCAGCATGGACTGGCGGTAACATTGATTACAGATGCGCAGGCTGATATCTTTCTGCCAGAGTGCCAAGGGGTAGTAGTAGGAGCTGATAGTGTCTTGATCAATGGAGACGTACTCAACAAAGCGGGCACGGCCTTGCTAGCCTGGGCAGCTCGTGGTCATGGTCTCCCTTTTTACGTGCTTTGTGAGACATTGAAGATTTCCCCACGCCGCTGGATTAACCATCATCGTGCAGAGAACCTAGCCATGCTGGAAGAAAAGGAGGCTGAGGAGGTCCTAGAGCAATCTATATCGGGTGTGGTGGTTCATAACTTCTACTTTGATCACACCCCCTATCGGCTGGTCAGTGGTATAGTGACGGAACAGGGTATGCTTGATCGGCGTACAATTCGCGAGATTGCTGTCAAAACGCGAGCAAATGAGCGAGAGCTTATGCGTCGTTATCTATGATTGATGGTGTCATTTACTCTCACCTATCGTTCTCTATGCCCAATGGTCCTATTGATTTGTTAAAAAATGGGATGTGAGTATCCTGACATAGTAGGAGACAAATTGTGGGCGCGTAAATAGTTAAGGAGGGAGTTGTGGAAAAAAATCAAGAGCAGCAGCATCAATCCGATAGTAGTCGGCAAGGACAAAGCCTGATGAAAACGTTAGCGAGAGAGGAGAACCAGCAGACTGGAGAGATTGTACCGGGTGTGCCAGTTATCCGTAGCAGTACACCACGGCCACTTTCTTTTGACATGATGGTTTCATACAGTGGTTACTTTCAGAGCCTGCAGCCGAGTTCCCTCAGCTTTTCCTGAGCGAGCCCCTTCGGCACCACCTCTGCCAGAGGAGATGGGGGAGTGTGAAGATGAGCACATAGTGGATGCGAGAGTGGCAGTTCCTCCTACTCCTCAGCTTATGCTATCTGAGGGGCCACAGGAGTTTATCTGGCTGTTTGAATATGGGCTGGATATGGACCCTGCTATTCTCAATGGCCATGAGCGGCTCGATGGTTGTGCGCTTATCTATGGGCCAGCGGTGTTGAAGGGCTATGCGTTAATGTTTGGTACGCGGCATATTCATAAAGACAATGGGTCAATAATGGTGGCAATCATTCCGAGTGTCGATTCAGATGCCGAAGTGTGGGGTGTGGTCTATCGTATTCCACAACGCGTGACTGAGGGGAGTGGTAAGCAGCTATCGTTGCTAGATACTATTCATACTGCGGGGACGCCACAAAATTTCTTCAAGGGAGTACAAGTAGTCGTGCATGAGATCTATTATGATCAGGATATTTCTGCTATCACCTATGTTGCAACTGATATTGCTTGCCAGGGACTCCAGCTAGTTTCACCTGCGCAATCGAATGCTGATGCGCTGTTTGTCCAATGTCTGGCTGACATTGCTCGTGGGCACAAATTGCCGCATAGCTATATAAGCCAATACAGTACAAACCAGCAGCTCCTGCCTCCAAATCAAGAGTCCCGAGAGGCTCCAGCAAGCTCAAAGGCAAGTCGGGGTAGGCAAACCATTTCAACTGTGCAAATCCCTCCATCTACTCTTCCTACAACTAATCCTAGAGCTGGAGCGTCAGAGATGCCACCGCTACAAGGTGAGCAGAATACAGAATCCGTTGCCAACCATCAAGGAAGGTCAGCAAGCCTCGGTGTCACTGGTGCGTCAATCACCAGCTCTGTTGCCAACAAGTTGGTCACTGACCGTTTTTTCAATCTATCTGGCAATACTCTTGGTAATTGTGCTGACGTTTGCGGTCTTACAGGGCATCGGGTTTGGTCAAAGTGTGTTGACGAATAGTTTTACTCTGTTAGGGGTACCGTGGTTGGTTACGGCGTATGGCTTACTGGGAGGATGCATCAGTAGTCTTATCACGCTAGGGCATTTGCGAACTCCTCATCTCCCACTTTTTGTTGTCATTGTCTGGTTTGTTCGCCCATATATTGGTGCTGTGCTCGCAATCTTTGCCTACATTTTGCTAACAAGTGGACTCTTCATGGCGGGACAGAGTGTGGAAAGGCATATGGCCTTCTTCTGGCTAGTGGGGGCACTGGCAGGTTTTTGTGAAGGGTGGATCTTTTTCAGGCGTGGTTAACATGAGAAAGAGAGAATCCCCGTCTTTTAAGGCGGGGAGTGTTAGATCAATGTCTATGGTTTAGTAATTCTCGGTAGTACGAAAAATCGCGCTTACCAGACGTTCAGGATCGTGACGAGCCAGAGTATCATCTTCCAGTTGGAGAGGTTCGATGGCTACGTTGGGAACGAGCTGGCTGAGATGTGCGCGGTCTACCACAACTGGTTCACTTTGTTCCTCTGCATACACCTTGAGTACGTCGAGGGGGAAGGAACCATCATTAACCATGACGCGATCTACGCGTGCTCCTAGGTAGTGGTGAATTGTATTGACAAAATCGGATGCTTTATAGCCATCAGTCTCGCCATGTTTGGTCATTATGTTACAAATATAGACTTTCTCGGCTTCGGACTCACGCACAGCACTCGCAATATCTGAGATGAGCAGATTGGGCAAAAGGCTGGTATAGAGGTCGCCGGGGCCTATGATAATGATATCGGCACGACGAATAGCACGGATTGCTTGTGCACAGGCAGGTGCATCTTCTGGCACGAGGCGTAGGCGTCTGATGGGCGAGAGTGGTTCTGGATGCTTTTTGCCTCGTGTATCGATATCTGTTTCACTACAAACAGTTGTGCCATCTTCTAGATCGGCACAAATAGTTGTCTGTGCTAGTGTGACGGGGACAACTTTGCCTGCAGTGTCAAGAAGCTCCTGGGCATCTTCGAGTGCTAATAGAAGATCGTCGTTATTAATATCTTGCAAACCTTTCAAGATCAGATTGCCTAGGCTATGTCCTCCAATGCCTGGAGAGACATTGTCTTCCCGATTAGTCTGTTCAAAACGGTGCATAAAAATTTCGCGCCACAGTGCTCCATTGCGTGCTAGGGCAACCAGCGACATGCGCAGATCGCCTAATGGCAACTGACGGCGGAATTCGTCCATCAATCGGCGCGAACTACCACCACTATCTGACATACTGACGACAGCACTAATTCTAAGCGGGTATTTCTTCAGGTGCGAAAGAAGAGAGAAGGTGCCTGATCCTCCGCCGATAGTTACAACGCGCCGTCCTGCAAATGGGTCCTGTGTTCGAAGTTTTCTTTGCACGATGTCTCTCCTTCGGCTGATTTCGGAGTTGATATCCACGCTGTATTCCTTGCAGAAAATAAAGTTTGACAATAATTGTTTTTCTTAACGCAAGCGCTTATGGAATGACTATGTTTGCATTCCCTGAATAGTCTACCACGGAGATATGCCTCGTGCAAGCAATGTGACCTTCTTACCTCCTTGACACGGATAATACATTTTGATATACTGTTATCATTGATACGAATTTGGATAGTTTTAGGAGTGTAGAGGTAGTAGGTTGGCTAGTGAGGCCAACGCAGAGTTTATAGCACGAGAAAAGAAAGGGAGAAGAGAATGATAAATGATGTAGAGGAAGGCTATTTCATTAGTAGCGATAATCCTTTTGCTGATGCTGGTCTGCCTGATGCAGAGGAATGCTTAGTGCGAGCAGAATTATTGTGCTATATTGTGATTGAGATCAAACGGCGTGGTCTCTCTAGGCAGCAGGCTGCTTCCTTGTTGGGTATATTATTGGCGCAAGTTCGCTATCTTCTTGAGGCTCGCATGAGCAAATTCCCGCTTGAGAGTCTTCTCGCTATGGTGATCAGGTTGGGGGCAGATGTGACCACTTTTTGCCAACCAACGGAGAGTGAGCCTGGGCAAATTGTGATCAGTATTCCAAAATCTGCTTGAAAGTTACTCTAACAACCCTATTGTGCTTAGCTTGCCAGAGCTATTCGTCTGCTGGCTTGGAGACTCAAAGACCAATCCTCTGCCAGCAAAAGCTTTAGAAAACCGATCAAATGGAATAATAGCATTTGCTTGTAGTTCGGAAAATCTTCCTGATGGGTTGTGAAGAAGGAATGCTTTACATCCTTGCAGTGACCATTCAAAGCCGTGTATGAGGACAAGATGCCCGCCCTGCTTGCTAATCGGGGTATCGCGCTCGCCAATCTCAGGGCTTACTGAAGCGATGACTAGAGATTTTGCTGCAAGGTACGAACACAATTCATCAGTAGAGAGGGTTTTACATACGTGTCCGCGCAATCCATATGCTTCTCCCAATTTCACCAACGGTTGATAGTACCATCCAAAATCAACAAATTCTCCCTGCTCATTGTGGACAATGTATCCTCCCAAATCAATGCCTTTGCGAATAAGTTCTATCATAGTAGGGACTTGGGGCAGGGTTGTGAGTGCTTCAAGGCACATTTTTAAGCAAGCAATTGCACATGCTCTCCTGTGCCAGAAAAGGTACTCTTCAATATCCTCAGTTCCATAATCGCGCCAACGTGGATCATTTCTTCCATCAAAATTTTCATGAATATAGGCGTAAATCAGTTCAGGGCTAGCAAATTGTGCATAATATGGGAGTTTGGGAAATTTATACCATCCTGGGGCTAGGTTGCTTAATGATGTTTGTGTCAATATCTGTGATTCCTTTCGATGTTGGTCGAGTAGCAGGAGATATTGTATCCTTCTCTAAGGGTGCGGTTTTTCGTGGCCAGGAATTGAGCTTGAAACTCTTGCTTCAGAAGGCCAACCCTTAGCCAAAGATACAGTATCAAAGGAAAACCCATGGCTTTGTCTCAGTTGACTGAAAAAACCATTCGGCAGTACAGTTCCACACAATCTTTCCAGCGTGGATATGACTATTACCAGCAGGGCGCAGTCACCTCGCTTATCCGCCGTGGCACTCTCTTACAGGCAGAAGTTGAGGGAAGTGAAGTTTTGCCCTACCCTGTCTGTTGTACCTTTGACTCCAGCGAGGATCTCTCGGCAACCTGCACTTGCCCATATGATTGGGGGGGATGGTGTAAACATATCGTCGCTACCTATCTGGCCTGCAT
The DNA here is from genome assembly GCA_963727755.1 of uncultured Chloroflexia bacterium. Classification (GTDB taxonomy): domain Bacteria; phylum Chloroflexota; class Ktedonobacteria; order Ktedonobacterales; family Ktedonobacteraceae; genus DASYAN01. The sequence goes on along the minus strand of CAVSHN010000008.1, from coordinate 477,856 downwards.
TCATCAGCCAGAAATGATAGAGGAACGTCCTCCTCTTGATAGTCAACTGGCAAGCTTGAGTCGTGACCAGTTGCAGTTGCTACTCCTGAAACTAGCTGAGCAAGAACCAGCGCTGGTAGGGACTATCGAAAGGGAAATAACCTCGCTTGGTCTCACTTCTCTTGAGTCCACAGCTACAGCGCCAATATCCGCCACACTAGATAATAGTGAGATAGACCCAAAGGCTATCCATCGCCAAATCCGCTCCGTCATCCGCAGTCAATCCTCTGAGTCCTATTGGGAGATTGAGGCGATTGTCAAGAAATTAGGCAACATCTTAGAGCCTGCTTGGACATTGATCAAGGCAGAGGACGGAAGTCGTGCTCTAACCTTGCTTCAAGCCATTATTGAAGGATGCATAGTCGAGTGGAAACACTTGGATGATTTTGATTGTCAAGCCAGCCAATTCTTCTCTGATTTCACAGCAGCGTTAGCTGAAGCCCTACTTAGTGTGGATCTCAATCCTCAAGAGCGCGAGTGGTGGGCTAATCAATTGAAGAGCTGGCGGAAGAAGCTTGGTGACGCTGTTATTGATAATAGTTGTTTTGAGATGGCTATTACCGCTGCCGTCCAAGGCTGGGATTATCCTCCCCTTGTGCGAGTTTTACAGGGAAATATCACTGATAAAGGAGCCTGGGATGACGAAGCTCCCGATTATGCGGACGAACTGGCACTAGCAAGGCTTAACATCTTAAAGCGACATGGACGTTGGCAAGAGTATCTCTATCTAGCTCAGGCAGAAGGACAGCTTGAACTCTATAACATCATGCTTATAGACCTTGGTCGCGTACAGGAAGCTATGGACTATGGACTTAATTATGTAAGTACGCCCTCGGAAGTACTCGCTCTAGCACAAGCGTTGTATGAACATAGTAAGAGTGAACAAAGCATTCAAATTGCCCAACATGGTCTGACTTTGGAGGGCTCCAAAGTAGATCTCGTGAAGTGGTTACGGGATCAGGCTGTAGTGATGGGTAAGAAAGAATTGGCACTAACTTCTGCTGAGAGAGCTTTCTATGAGGAACTGAGCCTGCAAAACTATCTGCAAGTTGCTCAGATTGCTGAAGAGCAATGGCCAGAACGACGGGCAATCCTGCTGGACTATCTCCGTCACACAAAGTCCCTCTATAAAGATGGGCAAGTGGAGGTATTTCTGCACGAGGGGCTGATTGATGATGCTATTGCGGTATTAGAGTCATCTACAGACTATAAATTGATAGAGCGAGTAGTGGCTGCTGCTTTGACTTCACGACCCGATTGGGCAATCCAGGCTTGTCAACGGCAAGCAGAATATATCATCAATAAAGGCCAGACCAAGTACTATGGTAGAGCTATTAACTGGCTGGAAAAGGCTCACACGACCTATCAAGCGCTAGATCGTGAAGAGGAATGGCAAACATATTTGAATGGGATTCTGAGCATTCATTGGCGTAAGAGTACGTTAGTCCCAATGCTCAAAGCCCTGAGTTGAGAAAAGTTCTTATTTTAGAGTAGCAAAGCTTATGAAAGGCAGGCTATTCAATGGCTATAGCTAAAACGAGTCGGGTAGAAATATGTGTCAGCAACTTTGAGCAGTCAATCAAATGGTTTGAAGAAGTTCTAGGCTTCCGCGTTGTAACTCGCAAAACAAACGAATACGCAGAATTATCTTGTGGAGATAATTTCATACAGTTAGTAACAGAGCATGCATCATACTTGGGAGCTGAGTGTTCGCACCTTCTCCCACCGGGACAACGTGGCAGCGGCATTGAACTTATCCTACCCGTAGATGATGTCGATGCTGTTTATGCAAAAGCTAAACGGGCACAGGCAGATATCGTTCATGAACTCACCAAGACTTCCCAGCATGCACGACAGTTCTGGGTACGCCATCCCGACGGCTATCTCATACGTCCAACTCAATCAATAATCTTCGAGAATCTTGCTACCACCTATAGTCAGATCAACAAGGCCTTTCAACGCAATGTGTCATATGTCACGGATGGACTCCGCCCAATCAAAGAGGACGCTGATAGACTAGCACAACAAGGAGACTATCTCGCGGCAGCAGAGATCTATGGAGCCTTAATCGAGGAGATCTTTGAGCGCTCCCATCTCTACGATGATGAGGAATACGATGATGAATATGATGAATACGATGATGATGACGACGACGAAGAATACTATCCAGAAGAATATGGATTAGATAAATTTGTTAAAGAGTGTATTGAGACCCTTGGCAGCTATTTAGCGGGAGAACAAGCTGATAGCGAGAGTCGTGAGAAGATCTTAGAGATCCTCTTCACTATTTATCGGCAAGACTTGCATGTCAACAACTACAGGAAGCTCGGCTTCGCAACAAGCGTGGAGGATCAGATGACCAAACTGACAACGCCTCCGGAACGTTTAATTGTCGCAAGTTGGATCCACGATGCCTTAGCCGATGAAGAGGAAGAAGCTACAAGCTCCCAACGGAAAGCCTATGGTGATCTCTTGCTCGAACTAGAGAAGGACACGCTTGATGATGAAACATACCTGCGTATCTGCCGCGAGACCGAGCACACCTCCGAACTTATCGATCGACTATTGACGCTTGATCGTGTTGACGAAGCTATCGCAGAAACACAGCACATGACGGATTATACACTCCTGACTTATATGGATCTCTTTGTCCAGCATGGGCAGGATGATATTGCTGAGCGTGTGGTAAAGGAGCATTTGAACGAGAAGGAACCATCCTATAACCTGCTTACATGGCTCCAAAAGTTCTATCGTACCAGAGACAACTTTGTCGCTGAATTGCAAGTGACCCAGACCTTGTTTCGCACGAGGCCTGTACTGATGCATTACCAAGAACTACGCACTGTTGCCCAAAAGCTCGATCGCTGGGAGATGCTCCGACAGGAATTACTTACTTTTGTAGAGCAAAAGGGGAATACAACGCTCTTAATTGAAATCGCTATCGACGAAGAAGAAATCGACAAAGCTTTAGAGCTACTGAAAAAGTTCAAAGAAAAGGGTACCTACAGTTATTACTACACTCCAGGCTATACAGGTTATGCAATCGACCTCGCCGTTGCAAGAGCAGCCAAAAAGACACATCCCTATGAGGCCATCAAAATCTACCAACAGCGTGCTGAACGTCTGATTGCTGAGAAAAACCGCAAAAGCTATCAGGGAGCTTGTGTACACCTTGTAGAAGTAAAATCCTTGTATCAGGAGCTTGGAGAACATGAGGCCTGGACAAAATATATCTCATCATTGCGCCAGCAATACAAACATTTGCCAGCTTTGAGGGATGAAATGATGAAAGCAGGTCTGTAAACGAAATGCAGAATGACTTGTCATATGCATATTCCCATAGGAGTAAAGCATGACAGCAAAATCTGAAAAAAAGCGATCTCAAACGGTATCTGTCATTTTTGCCAGAGCGAGATTGCCAAATCTAAGATGACCCAACACTTGAAAAGCTGTAAACAACGCCTTGCTGCTAATGCAGCCAAAGCGCAAAATAATCTAGACTTACAGCCAACCAAGCTGTTTCATATTGTAGCTGAAGGACGCTATAACCCCGAGTACTGGATACATCTGAAAATACCTGCTTCTGACACATTAGAAGATCTCGATCTTCTCCTCCGTGGTATAAGTAACGTTGCTAAGAACTTTGGACATCCCTTGACAAGCTAGGACATCTATGCTGATACGATGTTACTGATTCGAAAATGCTTCGTTATAGGCAGTAGACACGCTTCTCATTAGGGCCTTGCCAAAGACCTTAGAGATTATGGTGAAAAGCCAATCGGGTGCGCGACGGCAAGGCGAATGCGCCTTTGCATGCTTCTATAGAACGATAGCAGGTGGTCTCTAAGCGAGGTAAATGAAAAGAGCCTAACATGAGAAAACAGGTCAAAAAGCACTCCCAAACGTCTTTGCAGGCAATGGGATAGAGGATGTGAATAAGACCGCAAGGTCTTTAGTAGTGCATCCTGAGAGGATAGTTGTTCCCCTCCGAACACCTACTCTGTGGAACAGTTGTCCATTGATTAGGTAACTATTTGGCTATCGTGCTGTGGTCATTTAAGCAAATTCAAAATTGGCATAGCCAATTATGAATCCAAACACGATTGGTCCTACTCGATGTACGATGAGGATGATGAAGAGGAGATAATAGAAGAAGAAGATAGCGATGAACAAGACGAGGTGGAGGCAGCTATCAAGGAGGTAGAGGCAGCTATTAAGAAGGTAGAGGTGTCTGTGCATATACGGGATAAAACACGACGATTTTTCTGTTTGGTAAAGATGGAGGAAAACTAATGATTGAAGAATTGCTACCCCTCAATAGTTTGCTGTCAAACTTAAATCGTGACCAATTGCAGTTGCTACTGCTTAAATTAGCTGAACAAGAACCTACTCTGGTACAATCTATCAAAAGCGAAGTAGCATCTCTTTTTCATGCTTCTTCTGACACCGCAAATACAGTGTTCAACGTCAGTGGTCCTTCAACATATTGAGATAGACCCGCAGGCTGTACGTAGTCAGATACAATCCATCATTCATAGTCTGGATCGTATACAGTCTTCTGAGACCTATCTACGCGTTAAGGAAGTTCTTGACATGATAGGAGAGATCTTAGATCAAGCCCGGGCGCTAATTGAGGCAAAAGATGGACATAATGCTATGACCTTACTTAAAGCCATTACTGAAGGATACATGGCTGACTGGGAAATCCTTGATGGTTCGAGTGGTGAGACTGGCGATTTCTTCTATGATTTGGCATCAGCTTGGGAAGAGGCGTTCCTTTGTGCCAATCTCAGCCAAGAGGAGCGCGAGTCGTGGATCAATAGGTTTACCGTTTGGCGGAAAGAACTTGATGATGATTATGGACTTGGTGATGCTTTTGACTTTGCACTCACCCTCAAATAAATCTCCTGAGAGCCACTTTGAAGCCTGCAACTAGCACGTGGACAGTAGGTGAGAAAGGCGCTATCTCACACATTGCTCTCAAATGAGAGAAAGACGCTATTTCACACATTGCTCTCAAATGAGAGAAAGACGCTATTTCACGCATTGCTCTCAAATGAGAGAAAGGCGCTATCTCACACATTGCTCTCAAATGAGAGAAAGGCCTACAAGCTTACCGCTGCCAAGTGTGTCAAGTTGAGCATCCACGGCGAAGCAACCAGCAACACGAGCAGCGCAACTGAGGCGAAGACGAGTGCCGTTGCTAAGCCAACTGGCGTTATCAGACGATCCTTCTTGGCTGGCTCGTCAAAGAACATGACCTTGACAATACGCCCATAGTAGACCAGCGAGACGATGCTGTTGAGTAACGCGACAACTACTAGCCACTGCTGACCTAGTCCCCACGCTGCGGTGAAAAGGAAGATCTTACTCAAAAAGCCTGCAAATGGTGGAATGCCACCCAGAGAGAGCAAGCAGAATGCTGTACATAGGCTCAGGAGTGGTGCACGCTGCCACAAACCACGGAAATCTGCAATCCGCTCCCCACCAGTCAAGTCCGCCAGAGCAATGATTCCAGCGAAAGCACCTAGGTTCGTGACTACATAGACCAGAATAAAGAACAATGACGCTTCAGTGCCATCTGGCTTGCCCGTTGCTAGACTGGCAATGAAGCCAACTAAGATGTAGCCAGCTTGCGCTATGCTGGAATAGGCCATCATGCGTTTGACATTCGATTGCACAGCAGCAACGATATTACCCAATGTCATGGTCAAGAAAGCTACAATCGAGAGTACTATGATGATCGATGTTAGATTGGCAGATCCAGTCAGGCTAAGTCCCCCATAGATGAAGACGCGAACGAGTGCTGCGAAACCAGCCGCTTTAGAGCCAACAGAGAAGAATGCCGTCGAAGGAGTCGGTGCACCTTCATAAATATCAGGTGCCCACATGTGGAAGGGAACGGCAGAGATTTTGAAGCCGAAACCGGCTATAACCAAGATGTCTGCAACTAACACTGCCAGATTGCCCGTTTGAATGCTTTGCTTGACGGTTGTGGCAATCCCAATTAGATCGGTCGTTCCAGTTAGCCCGTAGAGGAGCGCAAAACCGTAAAGCAGAATGGCCGAAGACATGGCTCCGAGCAAGACATATTTGACCGCAGCCTCAGCTGACTTGTCCTGGCCGCGAATGAGACCAGCCATCACGTAGAGGGGGATACTTGTCAGCTCCAACGAAATATAGATGGTGATCAGTTCACCGGAACTTGCCATCATCATCATGCCAACAACGGAGAAAAGCATGAGCACATAGAACTCGCCTTCGGCTCGCACATATTTCCTGACGTAGTCGTAGGATGATAGGATCATGATGGCTGCGATCAACAGAAAAACAATCTTGAAGAAGATTGCATAGGGATCGACTACCAACATGCCAAAGAAGGCTTTCTCGTTGGTGCCATTGATAGCCTGCGAAATTGCAAAGGCGGCTGGCACAAGCAGACCGACTAGCGCAGTACTCACGGTAGCAAGACGCCGCTTGGCAAAGAGATCGACGGCCATCACTATCAGTGCTAGGAACGTCAAGCTCAGTTCTGGTGCCAGCAGATAGAGATCGTACATTTTAAACATTGTGCAATATTTCTAGCTTGTAGCTATGTTATTGGTTACGAAAGAGCCCTACTCTCCTGTTGTGTTCTATTTACGAACTGAGGATGGAGGCAGAGCAGAAACTCCTGTGCTTCTTCTGCGCTCTGAATCTGGGCCAGTTTGATCACGATGAGGAGCAGCAAACCAGGATCAGTGATCGCAGCCAAGACTTCTTTTGTGATACGGGTGAGTGAAGAAAAACGCTCAAAAACAATTCGTTTTCCCGCAGACTGCAATTGTGCAAGCATTTCATCTTTGGCTAGAGCTTGTCCTAGAGCGATGCCTTCAGTTCTGCCCCGGTCAAAGTCTGTCACCTCACTTTCATTATTTCCATCATCTTCATCTAATGTCAGATAGTCTGATGGGATACTGAGAGTATCATCCGTATTTTTATACTTTCCATTTTTCTGTCTTGTGAGCAAAATCCGCAGCGCTTCTTCAGTGCTTTGAGCCTTAGCCAAGTTGATACCGAAAGTGAATAGCGAAACAGGATCATCGAATGTCGCCAACACTTCTTTAGCAAAGCGAGTTAGCGAAGGAAATTGGTCGAAAATGGTCTGAAGCACGGATTGTCGTATTTGTGTGAGCATCTCAGCAATTTCTTCAGCTTTGCCTCTTTCTTCGCCAATGGCTTTGCCTTTTTCGATGGTCCATTGGTAAACTGGTGAAGCACTGAATTTTTCGTCTAGCATCTTGTACCTTTCTCCTTCGGAAGAGACCCCACTTTCCTATCCTCTGGGCTGAGCTTCGAGCAGGATTTGCTCCGCTTCCTCAGTGCTCTGAGCTTGGGCTAGACTAATGGCAAGGTTGAGCAGTGGGTCAACATTGTCGATCATAGCCAGAATATCCATTGCGCGAAGAGCTAGTGAAGGAAAACGTTTAAGAACCTCCTTCATTACTTTTCGTTGTACTTGCGCGAGCATTTGGGCTTTGGTCTCGGTTTTGCCAAGAGTAATGCCCTCAGCTTTGCCCTCAGCTTTGCCCTCAGCTTTGCCCTCAGCTTTGCCCTCAGCTTTGCCCTCAGCTTTGCCAATAGCGATGCCTTCGGCCTTGCCTTCGGCTTTGCCAATAGCGATGCCTTTTTCGATGGTCCATTGATAAACGGGCGAAGCACTGAATTTCTCGTCTAGCATCTTGTATCTCCTTTCGAGCCATGCAATTTCTCTCGTTTGCCCTTTAAAGATCAATCCTGCCATGAGATAGCCGTAATATGCTAATTCTATGTCATCTGAATCTAGCAGCCGTTCCATCATCATCTCGATGATCTCGTGGTTCGTACCTCCTTGCGTTGCTGGCAACAATGGCAGCAGTTCCAGATGATCCAGATGCAGGATTTCCTCTGGTGTCTTGTCTCGCATTTCTACGCTTTTAAAATAGAAATCGAGAACCTTTTCATCTTCATCATCCTCGCCAGGAGCTGTCCAATGCAATGGAATCTGCAAGTCCTTATGGGCCTTGGTCAGATGCAACACCGAGGATGACACCGGGACCCAAACCTTGGACCGCTTTTTATGATCCCACCGTAGCAAGACCTGATAGAGTGCGAGGCGCTCTGCCATTTCGTTGTCTGGCTCAGTCTGGATTTCCGGTTGGGCCAGGAAGACTTTTCCTGTCTTGATACGTATAGCTTCGATAACCGCATCTGGCTGCCGCTGGGTGTTGGCCAGTTTATTGCGGTGATGCTTTACAAACCGACTTCCAGGGTACAGTAAGTCCAAAAATGCTTGCGGATTACGACCGATGAGCGCACTCATCATATTGTCGTACTTCTTTTCGTTTTCTTTTTGCTTTTCTTTTTCCATGATATGTTCGATTTTCTCGCACGAACGCGTTCTTGCTCCTGATAAGGCTGCTTTTCGAGAGCCGCACCTGTGTAGAAAATCGCCTGCCCTTCCTTGCTACTTCATTAGAAGCATAGCACAAGTATGATGAGGCGTCAATCTTGTTCAAGCAATCCGAGCAAGGCGGGAAGCTGCTTTATCTGGATAGTTACCTCCTATTTGATCATAACCGTAGCCATCGCACTATGCCAGTTAGTCATGATGGCTCCAATACTATTGGTAATCACGCCGATCAAAGGCGCAGGGTAAATTCCAACGAAGACGATTAGTGCAGCTAGTACAACTAATGGGATCAGTTCACGCACATTTGCATCTGGTAACCAGTTCCATTTGGGATTGAATGGTCCGAAGAATACACGTTTGATCATCCATAGCAGGTAAGCCGCAGTCAAGATCATTGTAAAGACGGCTACTAGTGTTGGGATGGTCCAGATGCGGAAGCTGCTGGTAAAGACCATATATTCTGCCACAAAACCAGCCAGACCTGGTAAGCCCAGCGAAGCTAGCGCGGCAAAGGTAAAGAGCGTACCTAGCGTTGGCATTCTCTTAGCTATGCCGCCGAAGACTGCAATCTCGCGTGTATGAGCGTGATCGTAGATGACACCTACACAGAAGAAGAGCAAGCTGGTGATAATGCCGTGACTGAACATCTGGATCGTTGCACCCGTAAGTGCTGCTGTGCGGAAAGCCTCGTCTCCCGCACCCTGAAACATGCCATTGCCTGCACCAGCTGCCGCAGCAACACCTAGCAGGATTATTCCCATATGGCTGACACTTGAGTAGGCAATCAGCTTCTTCATATCCTTCTGGATCAGACAGATCGCGGCGCCATACAGAATGTTGATGACTGCAATGACGGCCAGCCAGCCAGCAAAAGCATTAACCCCGATGGGGAAAAGTGTCAGGCAGATACGGATCAGCCCATAGGCCCCCATTTTCAACAGTACGCCCGCCAGGATCACACTGACTTCGGTCGGTGCATCGGTATGTGCGTCCGGCAACCAAGTATGGAAGGGAAACATCGGGATCTTGACTGCGAAGGCGATAAAGATTAGCAGGAACGTCAGTAATTGTAGGCTCATCGTTACGCCGAACAGCGGCAACTGAATAGTGCCTGTGATCATATTTGCTGGTAGTGCTAGATACTGCATGCTGGCGGTTGCACTACCTCCCTGTTTGTGCAGGTAGAGCAAGATGATGCCGATTAGCATGAAGACGCTACCAAAGAATGTGTATAGCAGGAACTTCCAGGCCGAATAGATACGTCCAGGCATCCCATGCTTGACTACGTCGCTTCCCCAGAAGCCGATTAGGAGGAACATTGGAGCCAGTTCGACTTCCCAGAACAGGAAGAAGAGGAATAGGTCAAGCGCCAAGAAGACACCCATCACGCCCGCTTCTAGGAACAATAGGAGGGCCAGATATTCCTTGGTACGCTTCTTTTCCCAACCCCCGATCACTGCCAGCATAGTCAGCAAGCCATTCAAAATGATCATTGGCAGACTCAGGCCATCGACGCCCAGGAAGTAGTCAATTTTGAAATTGACTGAGCCAGCCTGAAAGTTAATCCAGCTCACGTGGATCGCATCCGGCAAGTTTTGCAGGTCGCCAAATCCTTTGCCTGTACCCAGGATGCTGAAAAAGATTGTTAGTGATAAGAGAAAGGTCGCAGCTGAGAATGCTAATGCTAGCCAGCGACTCGGTTTTGTAGGAGATACATAGACTATCAGCGAGCCGATCAACGGCAGCAGGATAATCCATGTGAGATCGCTTGAGAAGATTGCTTGTATGTTCTCCATAGTTTATCCTTACCTCACTGCATTGATCAGCACAAAGGCCAGTATAGCTAACACTGCAACACCACCAAAGAATCCGATCATATAAGATTGAACCTTACCAGTCTCAATTCGGCGTGCTCCATTGCCAATGTCCGTAATCAGGCTTGCCACACCATTGACGAGACCATCCACAATGTAGGTATCGAAAGCCTGCGCTAGCCAGCAGATGCCTTTCAGCACAATATACTCGGTGATCCAATCGTAGAGGTCATCTATGTAATACCTGTTATACAGAATGCGATGCATTGTGCGCAGTACAGGACGGCTTTGCACAAAAGCCTCGATTTTGGCTAGCTCAACACGTGCATAAATAGCATAGGCTACAATGAAGCCAGCCAGTGAGATGGCTACACCAATCCAGGTATCTGGCAAACTCAGCAGCTGAACAATATTTAAGGGTTTTACAGCTGGATTCAGGTAGGTGAAAAATCCTGCCCAGTAGCCTGCGATGATGGAAGGGATAGCGAGCAATATCAGAGGGATTGTCATTGTCAGTGGAGACTCGTGAACCTCGCCCTCGCCGCGATAAGTGCCGCCCCATAGTCCACCTAAGTAGCCTCCCTTGCCTCCAAAAGCTAGGATAAAAGCTCGTAGCATATAGAACGCAGTCAAGCCTGCTGTCACAAGGGTCAAGGCGTAAAGGCCCCACTGCTGGTGATCATAGGCTAGGCCGATAATGGTTTCTTTACTGAAAAAGCCTGAGAAACCAGGGAAGCCAGAGATTGCTAGGGTTGCAATCAACCAAGTGATAGCGGTAATCGGCATTCTCGTCGCTAGACCACCCATTAGACGCATATCCTGTACTTCGCGGTGCATCGCATGGTGAAGTGCGTAGAGTACACTACCAGCTCCTAGGAAGAGTAGCGCTTTAAAGAAGGCATGCGTGAAGAGATGGAACATGCCGGGACCTGTCCCATACTCAGAACCAGCTACTGCTAGGCCGACAAACATGTAGCCTAGCTGGCTAATCGTCGAAAAAGCTAGCACACGTTTGAAGTCGGATTGCACGAGCGCGATTGTCGCTGCGAAGAAAGCAGTAAAGGCACCAATCCAGCCTACAACCTGAAATGCTAATGGATCTGCCGCGTAGAACAAAGGAAAAGTACGTGCGACCATGTAGACGCCAGCAGCAACCATTGTCGCAGCGTGGATCAGTGCACTCACAGGGGTCGGGCCTTCCATAGCAGAAGGTAACCATACATGCAGTGGGAATTGCGCTGACTTACCAATAGCTCCACAGAAGATACAAATCATTGCAATGGTCAGTACGGTCTTATCCATGCCCATAACAGCTGTTTGCAACTTGCTAAACTCGAATGTGCCTGTGCTGACAAAAAGGATCATGATCCCAATGATGAAACCTACATCACCAATACGGTTCACCACAAAAGCTTGCAGAGATGCGCTGGCAGGAGATGGACGTTGTTCCGCTGGCCTGGCTTTCTTGTTGATCCAGAAGCCGATCAGTAAGTACGAACTGAGACCAACTAGTTCCCAGCCAATGAAGATAACCAGAAAGTTCTGGGCAAAGACAATCACTAGCATCGAGAAGGCAAAAAGGGAGAGATAGGAGTAGAACCGTGCATAGCCAGCCGAATTTTGCATATAGCCTTGCGAATAGAATTGCACCAGCAGCGTTATGGTCGTTACTACTACCATCATAGCGATTGCCAGATGATCTATGTGGAAAGCAATCTGATAGTTGATACTCCCCAAGTTCAGCCAAGTATATTGGAGAACTGTGTATCCTGTCTTCACCAATGTCGGATCAGGGCTTACGATTGAATTGATGAGGAGCATCCAAGAATAGATACAGGCAAATGCCATCAGAACCAGTGCGACGTAGGCACTGGCCCTAGCTCCTGGCGACAGTGATGGCACTTTAGGGTCCTCATCATCGTCCAGATGATCATCATGGGCAGGGGCGCAATGAATTGGGCCCCTACCAATTGGCAATGAATTGCCCGCCGGATCACCTAGCGATTTATCGCCATCTGTAGGGACCCTGAAATGCATTCGCTCCCCCATCCTTGAAGGTTGTATGGGAACCGAATGCATTTTTATCGCGTCCTCTTCTTGTTCATGATCATCATGGGGATTGTCTGTAGACTCAGGTATATCTGTGTGGGCATCATCATGCGCTGGAATTGCTTGCACACGAGGACGACTGAGCAGATCCCAGACTCGGGTGAAAAAAATAATGACTACGAACGCTAGTAGTGGCGCAAGCAGGATAGCCCAAGAATATTGATACAACATTGTATTCACCACTTCATCATATCAATTTCGCTAACATCCACTGTATTCCGTTTGCGGTAAATGGCAATAATCATCGCCAAGGCAACCGCTGCCTCTGCCGCCGCAACAGTGATAATGAAAATAGCGAAAATCTGGCCAGTCAGGTACTGACTGTAGTTCCCGAAGCCATCAGGGCGGTGTACGTTGACCGTGTTGAAAAACGAAAAACCAATCATGGTGACATTGACAGCATTCAGCATGATTTCAATGCCCATCAATACGGCAATAGCATTATGCTTGGAGATTGCGCCGTACAGGCCAATGCAGAATAACACTGCGCCCAGTACTAGGAAGTGATTGAGTGTCAATCCCATACTATTTAGTCCTCTCTGCCGATGACGATCGCGCCCACAATTGCTACTAGCAAGACTAGTGATGCGATTTCAAATGGGAGTACATAGCTATAGCTTGTTGGACTGTAGAGCAGTTGCCCCAAGCGTACCACATTACTGATTCCAGGGGGCAATTGGCTTACTCCAGTTTTAGTAGTAGGCGCAATTGCGAGATGGCTAGTAATTTCTGCAAAAACGATTATTGCGCCAACTAGAGCGCAAATGACGAGCGCAATTGGCCATTGCCTGTTGGTTGGATTTGTCCTCGGCTGGCCTACGATCTGCGTTAGCATCAACGCAAACAAAATCAGGACCGTTACCGCACCAACATAAATGAGGATCTGTACAATGGCGATGAATTCTGCATTCAGTAGTACATATATGCCAGCAGCCATTGCAAAAACGACGATGAGCGCCAGAGCACTATGCACGATATTGCGTAGTCCCACTACTAGCAATGCAGCTATAACCATTGCAGTGGCGAAGAGCCAGAATAGGAAGCTGGTTAAATCCATACAACAATGAACCTCCGGGCTAGATGATCTTTACAGGTTGCATTGTTAATTTTAAACCACCGGGAAATATTCTATATCTTATTGGTATGCACAACCTTGGAGACCATCGGCGTTACTTATATATGGAAAGGAAATAATGTCAGTACCTGCAACGTTTGAGAAATAAGAGAATTGTCGACCGAATGTTTGGGAATGGGTGCATAGTTTCTTCTAAGATTTTAACAAAACCATGCGCTTGTGGCAAGGGGGGGACGGCGGCGTGATTGCCGTTTGGCGAGGCGGAAGAACTGCCTACATTGGGACTGTTGTTAGCTAGTGGTACTTTTGTGAATTCAATGTGACAGTTGTAACCATTGTAACTGTTGTGCCAATCGTGAGCTAGCGATACTTTTGTGAATTCAATGTGACAGTTGTAACCATTGTAACTGTTGTAACAACTGTGAGCTAGTGATACTTTTGTGAATTCAATGTGACAGTTGTAACCATTGTAACTGTTGTGCCAATCGTGAGCTAGTGATACTTTTGTGAATTCAATGTGACAGTTGTAACCATTGTAACTGTTGTAACAACTGTGAGCTAGTGATACTTTTGTGAATTCAATGTGACAGTTGTAACCATTGTAACTGTTGTGACAATCATGAGCTAGTGATACTTTTGTAAGGGCAATGGGACTAATAGGGCAATTGTTACTCATATGATTGTAAACCTGAGTAAGTTAATAGCTTTACATTTCTACTATTTTTATCGAAAGAATATCTGACTGAAAGAAGAGAAGGTTTGGATCATGCCTATTGGCTTCGTCCCTTTTCAGCTACATTACTAGTATAACATGATGGATCATTTTATGCAAGGGTTTGCGCCTAACAGGGGCTAACAGGGTGCGCGGAGCATTTTTGCAAATATATCCCTGCGAGCCTCATAACGTAGGGCATGCGTCAAAAGAATTGGCTATGCCACAAGCGAGGGCGCAAACATATCAGGGACATGCTTCGGGGAGAGGTTCAAAAACAATTCGCAGGTGTGTTCCCGTGGCTCGCGCAAAACGTTCAAGTGTCTTGAGCGTTGTGTTATGCGTTCCGCTTTCAATGCGGGCAACAAGGGATTGTGGTGCAGCCATGAGTTCGGCAAGCTGTTCTTGTGTCAGTCCTGCTTTGCTACGCGTATCAATAATAGCGGCTGCAAGCTCAAACTCTGACCTCATGGCTTCGTACTCCGCCCTGTAAGATGGGTTTTCCATCCACTTTGCATGTAGCTCTCTCACGTCCGTCATGGTTCAATCTCCTTTGCCCGTTTCAATGCTAGTTCTATTTCCTTGCGTGGGGTTTTCTGTGTCTTTTTGATGAACACTCGCACCACTACCACCCGTTTTGGTTTTGCGACCACATACAGGGCGCGTGATATGCCATCCCTGCCCTTGAGTCGCATTTCCCACAGTATTCCTTGCAAGTGCTTCACGTACGGTTCGCCTACCTTTTCCAGTCCATGAGAGCATATAAGCTCGCTTATCCAAAAGAACCGTGCCTTCATATCATCCGGCAGGGCTTCAAGTTCGCTGTCCACAGTAGGGTTCAGTGTTTCTATCTTCCACGTCATACAGGCATATTATATCATATAAGTGATAATTTTACAAAGGGGTAGGATGACGTGATGACGTTACCGAAGAGTCTTTGGCGGGTAGACGCAAGATTTTTTTAGATTGAGGAGGAATGTCACTTCGAGTTCTGTTGGCTCTGTGGCTGAGGTTGGGTTGAGCTTAAAAGGTTGTACAGCAAAGGTCAGTGGCTTGTTTTGTCTGTGGGCAGGATGCCCGGAAGATTTATTGAGAGTCAGAGGGTGCTGCTAATGCGTTAGGGGGATAGGCTAGCCTTCTTGATTATCTCATCAACCCGATCGTAACATTCATCTCTGTCACCACTATGCCAAAGCTCTATATCGGGTGAGGCGATCTCAATCGCCGCTCGCCATCTGAGATCACCTCCTTTCCCATTGGCTTTCTCGCCTCAGTGCAAGTGTAAAGGGCTTGAGACCTTATTATATCATACTTCTCTCCTTGCAGTCTTTTCAATTGAGCTTGGAAGGAGAGAAACTGGCTACTCTCGTACACTTAGTTTTCAAACCTATATACCTGATAAGACAATAGAACTATGAACGTTGCTACATTAGTAAATTCCATATATATTACCCACAGTTCGCTCATTTTTTGTCAAATCCACTTGCCAAGGCTCTCGTATTCGCCATTTTCACACGAACAAACGGGCCTGTGCGTCGGCTTTATTGAACTAGCGAACGGGGGAGGCTATTAGACAGGATTTCTGTTGTTTGTGTACGACTCTTTGGAGGAAATAATGACTGATTGGGATGTACTGATAAATGAAAGCATAAGGTTAGAGGAGGTTGCTAGTAAGATACAGCAAGATGAGGAAGTTGGTCTCTCGCAAGAGGCAATAGATGAATTATCTAATGAGTATCATACTTGGCTAAGCCAAAGTTTGTCGGTTTTACCTCAAGATTTGAAAGATAAGTTCCGTTCTGAATATGAAGGAACTTTTTGGTCAGCTAAAATAAAAAAATTTCTTGAAGTGCCAACACAACCTAGTCCTTTTAAGCCGAACGATGAAAAGGCAAAAGAGTTGTTTCCCCGTTGGGCATATCCTTACAAGCAAAATTTTTATCCTTATATTCGTAGCCAAAGACAACTATTGATAGAAGCGAGGGAGCGAGAGAAGTCTGAAGTCTCTATGAAAATTGAAAAAGCAAGTGATTGGAATGAGACAATAAGAAACATATTTAAGGTGTTTCTTGAAAAAGCAGATAGTGCAAAGACTAATCATGAGAAAAAGCTTACATATGAATATTTAGCTATTTTTCTTATAGGAGCAATTGATGGCTTAACAATTATGGGTCATGATGAGAGGGGAATATCTGAAGAAATCGATTTGTGGATCGCTAATGAGTCAAAAGATGCTTTTTGGCAACGTATGCCAGGAGCTTTTATAGTTGAATGCAAGAACTGGGGGAATCCTATTGGAGTTCCAAGAAATACGGACACTAACGAGTATAATGAATGATAAAAATATCTCACTCGTTATACTCTTAACCAAGAATGGAGTAACAGGAGACAGGCGTAGCGATGCTGGTAATATTATTCGGAATACTTTTAGAAATGGAAAGTTTATCATAGTATTAAATCAAGTAGACTTATTAGCGATTTCTAATGGCATGCACCCAACAGAGCAGATAAAGAAGAAATACTTTGAACTAATCATGGGTAGCTAGCATCTTACAGCGGTTGACCAAAGTCTTGATCCCTCAGAACAAAGGAACTCACAGGAAGATACAGGGATCAATCTTTCTGACGACCGCTGTAATGAGGGAATACATTGTCTCTATTCCCTCCATCCCATAAAAAAAGCCGCCTACACGCCAGAGACGACTACTCTACCCCCCTCGCCACTTGCGTCAGGAGATCGTCAGCGACCACACATTTTTAGAAGCCCCAAAGGAGCGGATCATCGTTTGCCAAAGATTTTATTCCTGGCACCTGAAGATTTGTAACTATGAACAGGTTTAGAATATCGTCCCGGTCCATAAACATAATCTGACTCCGTTTCGAGGCGTCCAATTTGCTACCTAACCAGTTTCGAGCCGCTTTCGTTATCTCGCCGCCTGCTATAATGTAGGCGTGATCCACAAACACGCGCTTGCCTATTTCAGGGTCAAAAATTTCACACCCTAGCAGCATAGTGACCTGATTAAGAATCTCAGCGACATTGGCATTCGTTCCTTTGCTGACCCCCGCCGCATCAATTTTTCCCTTTTTGGCTTGAATGCCAAAATAAAGGACGTGCTGTGTCGGCAGGGTATATTTCATCCAAACGTCTTTGCCATATTCCAGAGCTTTATCTTCGTGCCCGGAAGCAGTTACCCGATGGAACCCAAGCTGACGGAATAGAGGTAATAATACCTCTTCAATAATTTCATCTTCAGATGCGTTATTGAGATAAATGACAAGTTGCTCACGTTTTTGGAGTTCTGCTGCTGAAAATGGACGATGCGGGTTAGGTGAAGGCGCTGCAACTATGTTCGTCTCGATATGGCGCAAATAGCATTTTCTATCTGGCGCATAAAATGCCTCGAAGCCTTCACGAGCTAGAGTTGCGTTGAGCATTGCCAGTGCATTTGGTCGGTCTGGCTCCTCATTAAGCGCATCGCTTTGATCCATCAGTGTACAGATGACCCGCGAGAATGTCTCTGGGGGCGTAGTTGTGTTAGCATGAGGTCCTGCCAGAATTTCGGTAAGAACCCCAGCAACCCATGTCGCCCTTGTTGATCCATCATGCTCGTAGTCGGTGTCGCAGTCCCTAAAAAACTGTGTTATATAACTACTGCTACGATAGCGGAAAAATCTAGTTTTGCCATCAGAGAAGTTCCCGCAAATCATATCCGCGATTTCTGCTAAGGTACGTCTCTTAAATTCCATCGAGCCTTCCCATGTACACTAATCTCTTCACAGTGGAAGTTGGCGGCAATAGCCAGTACCATGGCTCCGTCTGAGATCACATTACATCAGTTTTGGTGGAACCGACGTTGAAAAATGGACAGCAAAGAGCACACGCTTAGGGATGACAGTACTGACAATATTTCCATGTTTCTCCTTCTAATCCAAGATTTGCAAGTACTGTTTTGTCATGTGTATGGAATTTAGGGTATGATTCTTCTGTATTCATTCCATCAATTTTGCACTTATCTTTTTGATTTGCAAGGACATGGAGTACATGTCTATTACCATTTTTTACATCTGAATAGGGGTTAAGAAGTAGACCTTTACGGCTATTCTTAATTCTTTTTAGTTCTATATTATCCTTGATACGAGTAAATCCTGCAAAGAACATATTGCCCTCCTTTTAGAAATTGAGCACGTTCACTGTGTTAACCTAAGCGAAGGAGGCCCCCCCCTTCGCTTAGGTTAACAAGGTTTCCTGCTCAACCTTCACCATTACTGTATTGCTAATCATCAAAATAGCGCCCCCTGCTCCACCCCACCATCAGACACCTCCTTCCCACCCTTTCTAGCCCCTTTCCCCTTCACATCAAACAACCCCGCCGTCACCTCCTCCTCATGCCGCGCATGATTAATCAACCGATCCAGCATCTCGCGCCTTGCCGCCTCACTAACTATATGGCACTGCTCCCCTTTGTTTCTTATTTTTGAGACGTTGCTTTGTCAATAAAGATTTTACTACAAAGACAGTTTTATACAAGATATAGGTACTTTTGTCTATCTCTGTTTACAGTACTCCTCAATATACGCTATGCTTTCTGCAACGAATAGACCTGTCTGTTGATACAAATTGGGTATCAGGTTAGGTGATGACGGAGCGGTTCATGGAACAATGGCCAGATATTGTCTTTTACTCATGGCAATCCGATCTTCCCAATGCAGCAAATTGTGGCTTCATTCAGCAAGCCAAGGACGGAATATGATAATATCAGAGGAAAAAGAAGTTTACTGTGTCGACCATTTGAAAGTCAAGGCTCGCGGGATATTGTATACAATGGACGAGATTACTACAACTTTAGCAACTCGCGTAGCAGATATTTATTGTGATACTTCAGGACGCCAAAATATAAGTGAAGTGTTAAGTCAGGTCGCCACAACCTCGTTTCAGACGGATACCCTGCAAGAAATTCTTAACTATAATCCAGATGATGATGATTGGCGCATAGGAGAAGCAATGGCAGAAGCGTATCTTACTGATTACAGAAATTGTGAGTTTCCTTGGCCCGGTTGGCGTGACATGAAGAATCCCCACTCCAGTCTTCCTGGAACTGATCTAGTAGGCTTTCACCACGTTGATACAAACCCTTGCTTCGCATTTGCGGAAGTAAAAACATCACAAGAGAAGGTATGGCCTCCCTCAGTGGTCAAAGGACGACATGGTCTTGCAAAACAAATAGAAGATTTACGCGATGTAAAAGAAATAAAGCATCATGTTGTGAGATATCTTGCTTATAGAGCTACTAATGCACAGTGGCGTGGAACATATCAAAAAGCAGCTCAGCGATATATGAGTGACCCAACAGATGTCTCTCTTTTTGGTATCCTTATACGGGATGTTGAGCCTAAGCAGGAAGATATCCAAGGTAGGGCAAAAATGTTAGCAAAAGATTGTCCTCTATTAACATTAATTGAACTTCATGCGTTATATATTCCAGAAGAATCAATGGAAATGTTTGTTAATCATGTCAAGAGTCAAAGGGGCAGTTGATCATGACAATAACAAATATTGCTCTAGATAATTTGGATAAACATTGGGCAGTCACAGCATTTGGTGAAGATCATCGTCAAGAGGCGTTCGAGCTAGCTAAACTTCGGTTCATAAAGGAAGCTATTGGCAATCAACTCGATATCGAGATATTGGGGCACAACGAAGATTCAGAACCCCTTGAACGTCTTGCAACTGCTTATGAAATTGCAGCAATTGAAGGTATTAATGAATTGCTTTATCAATCCTCAGAAGAAGGGGAATTCCTGCGTAGTCAAGCACAAGCAGGAGCATACCGTGCCTTCGAAATTCGTAGAATAATGCCTGTACCAAAAGACGAAGAAAGTCGCTATTTTCATATTTTGCACCTTTGCGCATTGGCATATTGTGGAGATCGCTGGGCTGATATCCGACGCTGGCTTAAAGAACACCCACTAGTGAATCAAGATTTAGGATCAGTAGATGGCGCTTGGGATTATCGGATACTAGTTCACCTTTATGACTGTTGGATACGTTTATTTCGAAAGAATAGGTGGAATGATCTTAGCGAAATTGCAGATATTATTGTAAGGTTGCGTGAAGAACAAAGTCAGTATGAGCCACAACTGCTAAATAAAGAAAAAGGACACCGAGCAAGATTATTGGCCTTCCGTCTCATTGCACTTTATCATTGGGCGAAAGCTACAGAGTTGTTAGCAACATATATGTTACAAGGAGAACCTATTAGCATTTCGACGGAGCTAGATCAGCATTTTGAGGCTGCAATCGATGCCGCTTTATCATCACAAGATCCAGCACTTGAAGTCCTTTTACGTTGGCTACACGTTGCGTCAAAGCGAATGGTCATGGGTTCTATATGGCATGTTGCTCAGTCTGTTAATTCACGCATTATGGAGTTTGTCAAAAATGTCACAAAGTCTCGTGGCCTCTTTGAACTTCTCCCTCCTCAAAAGGTTGCACTGCAAGAACAAGGTCTACTTGATCAAGCCAATAGAGCAATTGTTATTGATATGCCAACTTCTGGGGGAAAGACCCTTTTAGCACAATTTAGAATATTACAAGCAATTAGTCAATTTGATGTTGATAAAGGATGGATTGCTTATGTTGCTCCGACGCGTGCCCTTGTCGCTCAACTCACTAGAAGATTACGAGAAGATTTCGAACCCATAGGTGTTAGAGTTGAGCATTTAACAGCGGCTGTTGAGATAGATAGCTTTGAAGATGCTTTGTTGACCGCAGAAGATGAGGAAAACCATTTTGATATACTTATTTCTACCCCAGAAAAGCTGCACTTAGTTATTCGAAATCAAAAGATAACACGTCCTCTTAGCTTAGTTGTTATGGATGAGGCACACAATATTCAAGATGAGGAACGAGGGCTACGTATTGAACTCCTACTAGCAACTATTAAACGTGACTGCCCTTATGCAAATTTCCTTCTCCTGATGCCGCATGTGCCAAATGCATCTGATTTAGTTCGTTGGTTATCTCCAGAAGCTGGCAAAACAATCAGTTTAGGTACAAGCATATGGCAGCCAAATGAACGAATAATTGGCATGTATAAAATAAAACATGAGCAAGCAAGAGGTGACTGGTCTTTAGAATTCGAAACCCTGACAACAACTCGGAAAACAGTTCATTTGCAAGGAACGCATAAAGTTGGATCCAACAGACCTCTTAATATACCATTTAGTACGGCTAAGTCTCAAACTAACCAGACAGGAGCAATAGCAAAGGTTTTTTCTGAAAGAGGAACTAGTATTGCAATAGCATCTAGCATTCCAGATACTTGGTCCATGGCAAGAAGCATTGAGAAAAATTTATCCTCTTGTGACTCTGATGAAATATCTCTTGTACAGCGCTTTTTAGCAACCGAAATTAGTCCTCATTTTGAACTTATCAAATTACTTAGCGCGGGTGTTGCAGTGCATCATGCAGGACTCTCAGAGGAAGCTAGGTCACTTATAGAATGGCTGGCAGAAAATAATAAGTTACGCGTTCTTTGTGCCACAACTACAATAACTCAAGGTATTAACTTTCCTGTCTCATCGGTGTTTTTAGCTTCGCGCTACTTTCCTATAAAGAATCGGAAGAAGGAGATGTCCAAACTCGCTTTCTGGAATTTAGCTGGAAGAGCGGGACGAATAGATCAGGATAGTCTTGGAGTAGTTGGGCTTTGTGCTGGAGAAAATCCAAATGAAATTATAAAATATGTAAAGGATGCTATAGACAACTTAATATCTCGTCTAGTAAAACTACTCGATGACGTTGAGATGGCGGGTGAACTAAATAATCTTCAATCCATTATTAAACAGGATCAATGGGCAGATTTTCGAGGTTATATTGCTCATCTTTGGAATGACAAGAGAAATTTGGATGCTGTACTAGCTGAGACGGAGCAAATATTACGCAATACTTTTGGGTATGGAATACTCCAAACTCGATCAGGAGAGAGAGGAAGAACAAAAGCTAAGGCTCTTCTCGATGCAACGAAGCGATATGCTAGTGAACTTTCTAATCATCCTGAGAATGCAGTTCTTTCAGATGTGACAGGCTTTGCGCCAGAAGGTGTTCGAGCTGCAATTATTGGCATGAATCAGTTGGAAAAAAAATTGTCTCTTTCTGATTGGGAGCCATCAAGTATATTTGGCGGACATGAAAAATCAATGTTACCACAATTAATAGGTGTCATGATGAGAGTGCCGCAGCTAAGAGAATCTTTTGATGATTTAATTTCAAAAGGATTAGGAAACTCTAATATTGCAAATGTTGCTTATGATTGGGTCATGGGAAGCTCTATTGAGCAAATTGCAAAACAATACTTCAGTGGCGCTGGGGGTAATCTAACAGATGCAATTACAAGTACGTGCAAAAGCATTTATTGAGCCCTGGCTAGTGGAGGCACCTGGGGATTGTCAGCTTTAAGCAAAATGCCGACTTCAGGGATTAACTTTGACCAACTACCAGATAACACTAAACATATGATTAATAATTTACCTGCAATGCTCTATCATGGCGTTCACACTGAGGGAGCTATCCTTATGCGTATGAATGGAGTACCAAGAAGCGTTTCTGAAGCATTGGGGAAAGTATTCGAAGGCGAAAACAAGAATACTATGAGAAATCAGACAGTGCCAAAAGCGAGAGCATTCCTCCGTTCTTTAAGTGACGCTGATTGGCAATGCGTTGCCCCATCAGATTCGCCAATGTCTGGATCTGATTATCGTACAATCTGGTCAAAACTATCTGGGGAGAAGGTTTAGGACTTTCTAGTAAGAAAGAGAGTATTGAAAAGATTGGAGATATGTTCTATACTAGCTCTACCATTGGATATATTTAGAGCTTGTGATTTAGAGGGGGGATAATTTTACGCTTATTGCTTCATACACTTCTAAGATACTGAAGAAGATGCGCTGGCGTTATGAGAAGAATACCAAAATCCTGCTTAATCTTTTCTACTTTAAAGTCTTTTGTATTGTAAGAGACAAGAAATTTTGCTTTTGCTTCCTCCGCTCCAGCAACTATATGAGCGTCGTCTTCATCTAGAACATATTGCCCATATACAGTTTTTACAGTTTCTTTCGTATATTGCAATTGAACAATCCCCATATTGCCTTCTAAAAAAGACTCTAGCTTTTTGCTATCAATTGATAATCTATCAACAACAATGCGTATTTCCTGCAGGGAGAGGTTAGAGATGTAGAGTTGCACAGCATCCATGTGATGGAGAAGAAAATAGGCAGCACCCGAAGAAGATAGCAGAGATGAGATGATCACATCCGAATCGACAAAGATATTCAAAGACACAGCTATGACTCCGACCTCACCTGAGAGATAATTTCTTGCACCTTCTTAAGCTCTTTCAGATCTTCCTGTTCTGCTTGATAGAGGTCATAATCCAGCCCAGTGAATACGAAAGAGAGCGAAGTTGCTGGTATTCTGTAAACATTCCCGAACTTCTTGGCGATAATCTCACCACTTCTAATAAAATTATAGACGCTATCTTTGCTTAATTGCAACATATCAGCGACTTGCTCGGGAGTATACATTTTTGGCGCATCAGTATTGAGTATCATGCTTTTATATTACTCTATTTTTCTCCATGTGTCAATACCGGTGGAAGACAATCAAAACAGCGCCCCCTGCTCCACCCCACCATCAGCCATTCCTGCCTTCCCATCGCTCACAGTGCTCTTCCCCTTCTTCGCCTTGGTGCCTTTGCTTTTCGCCCCCTTCGCCTCAAACAATCCAGCCGCGACCTCCTCCTCATGCCGCGCATGATTAAGCAAAAGCAACCGATCCAGCACCTCGCGCCTCGCCGCCTCACTAATTGTATAGCGCGTCCCTTGCTTCGTCTCATGGAAGCCATGCCCCAGCCCCAGATCATCCCACCCATAGGCGTGCGCGACCGCCTCATCCATTTCTTTGTGCAGTTCGCGCAGCTTGACGATCTCGGCGGATTGCTCATGGGGATCGTGGAAGTGGTTGTAGGTTTTGGTGAGTCCTTCCTGATTGGCTAGCATGATGGATTGGCGGTGGGTGTAGTAACGTTCGCCGATGTCGTCGAGACTATCCACGTTAAGTGGGAAGGGGAATGTTTCAAAAATCTTCGTAGGTGTATATGACATGTCCAAACGAAGAGTTGCACCGTATTGAATAGCCCATTCCCAATGAATGGAGGATTGAAGTAGCGCAAACTTTATATTGCTGTCAAATGCGAATACAACAAGTTTTTGGTCGTAAACTATACCATTAGGAACGAATATCCATCCCCAAGTTTTACTTACTTGAGCACGAACTAATACCTGTTTCATATCTGCGATTGTAGAGTAGAGATCTATCCCCTTTCTTGCAAATTGCCACCACAATTTAGCATATCCTTTAGCCGATGAATCAGGTTTTTGTCCTAAACGCTCCCTCTCTGGCTTAACTTTTTCTTTTACAATATTCATACAATCATGGTATGTTTCTGCTTGGTCCAAGGGCCAGTCATGAAAGTTAATGACCCAGCGGCTAGGCGATTGAGCTGGATGAGAATTTAAATCTTCTCCATTGAGGTAAGGAAAGAGCACATCCTTGTTGCGTGGGTCATTGGCAATGAGCGTTTGCGCTTCATCGGGTTCTAAGACAAAACCCATACCCAGCACAATTGAGCCTTGAAATGACTTATTTGCGTTGCTAGCAAGTCTATAAGGCACTTTTCCTGATGGAGTCAGAAATGAAGTAATATTATTGGCTGTTCTATCGTCTAATATATAGCCTCCACTCCATGAACCGTTTCTTAGCCAAATATGAGCTATTTCCAAACTTGCTTCCCCGGGCCATTTACGAGTTGGGATGGCACGAGGGATAGCCCAACCAGAAGCTACAATCTGATCGAGTCCCACCTCACGTGTATCCCCTTGGGCAATTGTATTAGTAGCTAGCAATGCACACATCCCCTCTTTTCGTGCTAGCTTGGTTGCTCGCAAGATAAAATATGCACACAAATCAGCATTGCCCGTTTTGCCATTCGCTAAGTACTTCAATAAATAATCTCTATAATCTGTTCCAAGTACTCCCGTTATTTTCTTTCCTCCTTGAAACGGAGGATTCCCCACAATTGCAGCAAAGCCAGCATCATCCCCCTTGCCCACAAACACCTCCGGAAACTCCAGCGGCCAGTGGAACGGATGCCTCCCCTTGAGCAGCGTATCGATCTCGGCACGTAAGCGGGCAAACTCTGCGTTTTTCGCGGCCCAGCCGAAATCGGTTTGTCGTTGGTGGAGGGCCTCGTCGAAGGCTTTGGCAAGTACAACATAGTCCATGCCAAGTGTGCCTTGCAGACCTTCGCGGCGTTTAGTATCGCTCAAGGCAATGCCGATCAGCAGGTCTGCACCGAGTTTGACGATCTCTAGCGCCTGATCGGCCTCTTTGAGCAAGCGCTCTTTTTGCTGAATAACGGTAATGTCAAAGTCGGGAAGGGTAGCGATCTGGCGACGCTTGCCGATGACCGTTGGCAGGATGTATTGCATCGCATAGCCGATCCGCGACATCTGGGTGATCTCGCCGGATTTTGCGTCAAGGGAGCCGTTGTGCAATTGGCGTTCGTCGGCTCCCAGCAGGGAGTCGCCACAGCGCAGGTTGTGGTCCAGGAAGGTGAAGGGTTTGTTTTTGGCGAGCGTGATAAGCCAGAGCGAGAGCTTGGCCATCTCGGCGGCCATCGGGTTCTTGTCCACACCATACAAACAGCGTTCACTGACCAGACGGCGGGCAACGGTGATGCGTTCTTCACTGTCCAGGGGCACCAGTTCCTCTGGTGACTCATCGGCGGAGAGTTTCCCCTCGGGGGTGATCTGCGGTTTTGGAGGATGACCGTTCTGCTCACGCTGCCCATTGAGATCGCGTTCGATCTTCTCCCAGGCTTCGACCAGTTTCTCGGAAAGGTAGCGGCAGGTTTGCACCAGGAAGGCTCCCGAACCCATGGCCATGTCGCAGATGCGCAGGTCGAGGATTTGGGCGGCTGTGCGCAGTTGCCATTGTTCACGCGGCCAGCCTTCGGCGGGTCCGAGGTAGACGAGGGGGTCAAGGGCGTGTTGGACGATGGGCTCGGTCAGGCTGCGTGGGGTGTAGTGCGTGCCCGTTGAACGGCGGTCGTCGCCTCGGGTGACGTAGATGGAGCCTGGGGTGATGATAACGTAGTTGCCAAAGGTGTCTTTGCGGAGCAGTCCTGCGAAGGGGAGGATACGTTCAAAGAGTGCTTGTTTGTTGTCACAGGCTTCCATCAGTTTGCTGCGCTCGGTCTGCTTTTCCAGGGTTTGGGACAGATTTTTCTGCATGGTGGTGACTTTGCGCCCGGTGATCTCTTCAAGGTACTGCAAGAGATTCTTCTTCGCCCTTCTCTTTGTGCTGTTCAAGCTCTTGGAGAGTGGCTTCTGGCTCACTGTCACTGGTTCCAATCAGACCTAGGATGGTCGTTTCGGCACGTTTTGCTGTGTGGTCAAGCAAACCTTCATAGACGTGTCCAATTTGTTCGATGTCTAAGCCCCGGAAGGAGAGACGGCGCGGTTCGACGATGCCTCCAACACGCACTTGCAGGTATTGCAGGGCGTTCAGGAGGTGTAGGACCGTGCGATTGTCGATTTTGAGTGGACGGGCTGGGAAGTCTTGCCAGCTGGTGCTAGTTGGACGGCCCTCCAAGAAGGGGAAACGGTCGGGATCGAAGAGCCGTCCTCCATAGGCTGGCAGGTGCAGATTTGGGTGCTCCACACCGCCGTAGACCATGCGGAAGACGGCGAGTAGACGACTCCAGGCATCACAACGATAACCCATGACGTCTTCGCCCTGCTGATCGGCTTGCTCTTGCAACTGTTTGAGTAGGGTTGAGACGGCGTAGTTCTGGTCGTAGAGCGGCTCTCCCAATGGCAGCAGATCACGCTCCTCAGCCGAGAGCAGGAAGACGAGACGCATCATGACAGTCAAGGCCGCTTCGTAGAGTTCCTTTTCCCCGATGCCAGCTAGCAGTGAGGGCTGATCCATCTTCAGACGTCGATCTTCTTTGTCGAGCTGATCAAGGGTGTGCACGAGGGTCTCGACAGCTCGCAGGACCTGATCTCCTAGTTGATCGGTGACCTCTTGCTGCTTGAGAGCACTCTTGGTGAGCAAGGCCTCTAGGGTCTCATCGGCAGGCACGTTGAAGAAACGCGACATGCTCAGCAGGCTGCGAAAGGCTTGCAGCGTTAAAGGCTCTTCGGCCCATAATGAGGCGTCCCAGCTATAGTAGCCCGTCGTCTCGTTGGCTGGGGCATCGATGAGCATCCACTGCCGACCGTTGGTGAGTAAGCCCAGACGGACACCACTCTGACGCAGGAGTTCCATCATGCGTGTCGTGGGCGAGGCTTTCCAGCGTTTGCCATCAATAGCTTTGGATAGGTCTTGCTTGTGTGCAGAGAGTTCGATGAGCAAGCGTGGTTTGGGCTCATAAGGTGAGCGAATGACCATCAAAGGACGCAGGATCTCGCTGTGTTCTTTGGCCTCATAGCATAGATTGGCGGGAATTTGTTGACCTTCCAGGATGGCGTCGGGGCGCATCTCGAGCACTTCTTCGAGCACGAAACGCAACCATTGGGTATGGATGGCTGGGTCAGGCTGATAGCTTTCCTGGTTCTCAATCCACTCATCATAGGCCAGACGTACACGGCGGCGGATCGTGCCCTCATCGTCTGTGAGATCCAGCCCTTGAGGGAAACTTTTCGAGCAAGACGGGCATGCTGAGGAAGGGGCCGGAAACCTCGATCAGGGAGAGCCATTCGGCGTGTTGGCGTGCGACACGGCGATCTGTTGACATGGGTACCTACGTCCTTTTCAAGAGAGTCAGTGCTTATGCACGGGATATGATAGTGAGAATGCCTCTCCAATAAATACTGCACACGATTCCAACGAGTAGGCGGTATAGAAATAACAAAGCTGGCAAAAAAGACCAGAGCGGCACAGTGGCGTGGTACTGGGTGCCGCTCTAATGTGGCCTTATCGGCTTTGCTTGCCCAGGCGTCCTAGAAACCTGAGAAACTTCATCGGCTCACTATTGGGGTCCTGAGCATGCTTGCCAGACGAGTCTAGATGATCTGGCTAGCGCCGCTGTGGTGTGCGATTTGGTCTGCTCCCGGTCATATCGTGTAGGATATCTTCCGTCACATCCAGATATACCTGACTTAATCCCGCTTGATTCTGAAGTTGACTCCGAAGTTGATCATCAAGCTCTTGTGCTATTTGAATTGGTGATAGAAGTCCTCGAGGAGGGATAAACTCATCTCTTGTTCTACGATAGAGATCTAGTAAATCCTGTCTGAGCAGTTGCCGAAGTTCCTCATGTCTTTGATTAGGATTTATTTGCTCAACAGTACGATGTTGCTCTAAGACTTCCTCAATACGGTACTTAAGCAGTGTGTTAAGTCGGTCATTGAGTGGCTGATTCTCCTCTCTCAACACAGTCCTCTCGATGCGCTCTTGGAGACGCTGGGCTCTTTCTCTTGAAGCTTGCAGTGAAGCTTGCAGCATTCTTCGTTCTCTCTCTAATTCTCCCTCCATGCCCTCTACAGTTGTTGGCAAAGTATCCTCGTCTCTCACATCTCCCCTTGATGATTGACCTCTCTCGTACGGTCGGCCTAGTTGTCCTGGCGCATTCATCAGAATATCATAGAGTCTATCCCATGTCTGTCTGCTCTGCTCCTCTTGAATTTGCAATTGGCTGAGCTGTTTCTGAGCTGAAGTAAGTTCTCTCTGGGCTTGATCGCGCTCTTGCCGTGCCTCCCTGAGTTCCCCTTGGGCTTGATCGCGCTCTTGCCGTGTCTCCCTGAGTTCCCCTTGGGCTTGGTCGCGCTCTTGCCGTGTCTCCCTGAGTTCCCCTTGGGCTTGGTCGCGCTCTTGCCGTGCCTCCCTGAGTTCCCCTTGGGCTTGGTCGCGCTCTTGCTGCATCTTTGCGAGCTGTTCCTGGTGATCTTGCTGAATTATTCGCATTTCATGTTTTAACTTATCCTCTCTCTCTCTCATCTGATAATTTTCATCGAGAGCTTTTTTCATTTGATCAAGCATTAATCTCCGTTCAGGCGACCTTGACTCACGAGTGCTGCGAGATGATGATGCCTCACTGGAGGATGTAGCTGGGGCATCCCTCCGTGGGCGTTCTGAGGACCTTGACTTGCTAATACGCATATCATTATCAATCTGTGTTTTAGTGCGTATTTTTATTATTGTGCCTATTCCATATGCTATATTATCAAGATTATTATAATCTATTTGATTACTAGAAAGCATGTTCATCATACGTTGGACTTTACCTTCATCATAATGTGATGCTGATATTGTGCGCATTCCTTGTGCCATACCGCTACGTACCCAATCATGTGTTTGATTCCTAAGCTGCATATCCTTCATACGTTGGACTATTTCCTCGTCGTAATGTGCAGCTAGTATTGTGCCTATTCCATGCGCTATGCCAAAATGTACTGAATCAGGTATTTGGTTATTCTTCAGTATATCCATCATATCTTGGATTCTGGCCTTGTTATAATTAGCAGCTAGTATTGTTCCTATTGACTTGGCTATATTGCTACGCACATCATTAGGTATTTGATTATTGAGCAAACTATACAGCATACGGTGGACTTTGCTATCATTGTAACGTGAAGCTATTATTGTGCCCATTGCCTGTGATACACCAAAACGTATATCCTCGGGTATTTGATTATCATGCAGCATATCCATCATACGTTGGACTTCACCATCGTCGTAATGTGCAGCTAGCATTATGCCTATTCCCTGCGCTATACTGCCACGCACATCGCTAGGTATTTGATTATCACGTAAGCTACGCATCATATCTTGGAATCTGATCTTGTTATAATTAGCAGCTAGTATTGTCCCTATTCCCTGCGCTATACTGCTACGCACATCATTAGGTATTTGATTATCACGCAAACTATACAGCATACGGTGGACTTTGCTATCGTCGTAATGTGCGGCTAGTATTGTGCCTATTTCCTGGGCTATACTGCCACGCACATTGCTAGGTATTTGATTATTATGCAGCATATCCATCATATCTTGGAATCTGAGATTGTTATAATTTGTAGCTAGTATTGTTCCTATTGCCCGAGATATGCTGATAAGCACATCACTAGGTATTTGATTATCACGCAAACTATGTATCATATGTTGGACTTTGCTATCGTCGTAATGTGCAGCTAGTATTGTGCCAACTCCCTGTGCTACACCCAAACGTACCTCATCAGGTATTAGATCACCATTATACAGCATATCCATCATTTGTCGGAATTTACCATCTTTGTAATGCGCAGCTAGTATTGTGCCCATTCCCTGCGCTATACCACTACGCACATTATGATGCACTTGATCACTACGCAGCATATCCATCATTTTTTGGACTATATCCTCGTCGTAATGCGCAGCTAGTATTGTACCCATGCCCTGCGCTATACCACTACGCGCATTATGATGTATTTGATCATTAGGCAGCATATCCAGAATGACTGGAGCCAATGTGCTGTCACCATCTGGCCCAAATGCCTCATGTAGCCCACCATCCACGCACCATTTAACCTGCTCATTGGCAGACATGCTGGCCAAGTCCTCTGCTCGCACGCGCCTACTCGTACTTGCTCGATCACTATCCGGCATCCCTCCCAGCAAAAATTCTCGTTCGGGCAATAATTGCAGTTTTTCAGATTTTTGTCCCTGTGAAGAGGCTGGACGAATAAAATCACGAGGCTTCACGCTCTCCTCTGTCTGTTTCGTATGATCTTCCAATGACCTATTCATTTCATTAATTCCCATAGTCATTTTCCTTTCCAATACATCGCAAGAAGAGTTCTCTTCCATTAAGGCATGTGTCAAAAAGGAACGATTCTACCTGACAGTGTTGACCTTGCTCAAGCACAAAACTGTCAAGTTGATTTGACGCAAGCCAACTATCAAAGTATCAATATATATCTTGTTATTTGTGATATTACGCGCTAGTTTACTTCTAGCGTTATTTCCAATAATTTGCGCATACTACTAAACCATGTTTCATAAGTTGTCTGAATTTCTGTCCATATTCACTGTTAAGCCATGCCTTTCCTTCTGAAGTAGTCAAAAACTTATTTGCAAGCTTTACTTCAGATCCCAACAGTTTATCATCGTTTATGTCAAAAATGCTATTATAACCATTTACCTTACACCATTTTCTCCCTTCCCGAGTCTTTAGTACAAAAAAGCATGCTATATTATCCTTAATTATCATTCTATCTAGCATAAGCCCATTTAATTCATCATTAACGTTTTCTGCCCCATTGAATACTAAACCTCTTTCTTTAAGCGATATGAATTTTTGCCCATCATCACTGCTAAGCCATTCTTTTCCTTCTGAAGTACTTATAAATTCATTCGCATATTTTATTATATCATGGTACTTAGCAAATTCTTCTTTTAAATCTTTAATGCGACCACAACGAATATAGTCATCTATATAAGATCTAACAAATTCAATGCGGTCACCTCTTTCAAGAATTTCATTATAACCCTTTGCCATAAGCCATCTTTTGGCTGGATCAGTACTGAGAATAAATGCACATAAACCATAATCCAGGTATTTCATTTTATCATCATCAAGCAACTTAGTATCGTTTACCGCATTCCAGAGTTTCTAGGAGCTTCTGCTCAGCATGGCCCTCGACCACTTCACATCCAGTTGGCGATGAGCTAGCTTCCCCTTTCTCAATAAAAGACGTTTCGCTAGTGCTAGCCAGACGATCGTCCTGTTTAATAGCTAAACGCAGCTGCAACTCTTGAATAGTCTTCTCCAGGTCATTTTTCTCCTGATCAGCTTGCTTCTGTTGATCAGCCAAATTTTTCCGAAGCTTGAGAATCTCTCGTTCATTTTGACTCTTTGCCTCCAGCAGACTATATCTTTCTTCCTGAATCTTTCGTATCTTTTCCTGCTTCTTCTGATCACTCTTAACTTGCTCTTTTAGAAACTCATTTAACCTTTGGTATCCCTCACCGAAAATGGTATATTCTTGGTGTAGCTCATTATATTCTCGTTGCAGTTCGTTGTAATTTTGGTGTAGTTCATCATACTTTTGCTGTAGCTCACTAATTATTTCTTTCCTCTTACTTATGATAGGAATAATCTTCTCTATAATCTCATTATCTGTCTCTATATTTGATGATATATCTAATATTCCCTTTTGCTCTTGAATATCTAATTCTATTAATCTCTCTTTACACAAAATCAAATCTGGCATGCTTTTCGGTCTCGCACTCTGCCCATCTAATCTTGAGGTAGAGGCCTCAGCAGTGCCAGCTTGCCACTTGTCTGGATGTTGACCACTAGCAATCATGTGGTGGGCACGAAGCTTCTCGACACTATTTGATGGTAATACATCTGATTCGTGTTTTTCGGCTTCCTTTTGACGACTTGTATCATTGGATGGTGAGGTGTGGTGAGTTATGTTTTGATCACGAAGCATCGAATGACTCTCCTTTTTGTCAAATCATCATAAAAACAATTAGTCATTAGGCAAGCGTCAAGTTGAGGGTAGATTGAGTTGACAGTTTGAAGAGTCACAGATATCTCTAAAGCCTCTTGGCAAGGCACTTTCTGCGATTCAGTTTGTCAGAAACTGTCAACCAGGTTTGACGCATGCCGTCAATGGAAAATACATCTTGTTGAGAAATTCTAGATAAAGTGTACGGCAAAGTATGTGTATGTTGCTACAACTTTTCTACTAGCCTATGGAGAGTATACAAGCGAAATCTCAAAATTTATGGGAGGAAGGAGGGAAAGTTTTTGAAATCTGGCAGCGATGCTCAAAATTCAGCACACCCGTCAATCTCTGCTGACGGGCTCATGTTATGACGTGGTTATCGCTTAGAGCGCTATGCTATTCGCTGCGTGTGCGGAGAGGACATAGAGATCTTGGGTGCTAGATCAACGTAGATCATACTTGATGACGAGTAAGAGATTGTACATGAGCAGATAGCGACTTTACGTGAGTACTAGGTCTCGCTCTCATGCCTATTCCGCTTCGCTCTCTCAAAGAGTAAAGCAGGACTCTCCCGATCTACTTTTATATGGTATAATCTCAACAAGCTGAACTAATTGCCATGTAAAAGGTGTAATAGCAGCATGAGTGTAACATCGGTCACTTCACAGATGCAATATCTACATTGTAGATATTGTAATGCAGTATTGCCTATTTATGCAATATTTTGTAGCAAATGTGGAACGCGCATTGATACGGGGGAGACATGTGATAGTAATGCTCTGCTACCTGATCAATCTGATATTGCTTCACGCTACCGTATTACTTCTTTAATACGACGTCGCCCTGCAATTCAACTTTCTTTTGCCTTTGATATGCGGCTCCAACGTCTGGTAGTGCTTCGTGATATTGATATTGGTGAGCTGGATCAGGCTGCTAGGGAACTAGCTTGTGCAGAATTGCAGCGAGAATACGATTTGTTGCGAGGCCTGCCTATCGTTGATGTTACGCCGTTGATTGCCTTGCACTACTCCAAGGGCCATCTTTATAGTGTTAGTGGTCGGCCTTTTCCTCTAGACGAGCAAGAGGCTACTGTTAGTCCCATCCGTTCTGCTCGGCCATATACGCTGCATGATCTCTTACAAAGTGGTATTGGTCTCCCCAAGGAACGGATTGCAGTCTCTTGGATTAGAGCACTAGCTTTGGCTGTAGAATCTCTGCATGAGAGTCAGATTGTCATTGGTGAACTGGACCCTGATGCAATAATTATGAGTTCTCATGATCATAGTGGACAGCCAGCGCTGATGGCGTCATGGATACCCACTACAGTACGCCATGCGCTTTCCCAAACATCGAATATGACGTATCAATCTAGCTTCCGTGCTCCCGAGATATTCTATGGACAGGAAGATAGTCTCTCTGATGTCTATAGCCTTGGTGCTCTTCTTTATCTCTTGCTCACTGGCATTGCTCCTGACCCTATAGGATCGTCTAACCTAAGAGGACGCTATCAGCAGCGTTCTCCGCGCGATCTCAATTCCTCTGTAAGCAGTGCTCTTGATGCTGTTGTGATGCAGGCTCTAGCCTTAGAACCCGATAAGCGTTTTCAAAGTGCTGGTGAGCTAGGGGAAGCGTTGCTTGATGTACAGAAGGGACCGCCTATCGTGCGGCGTCCACTCATCACTTTTGGGCGTCGTCCCAAATCTGCGCCTAATGTGTTAGAAGAGATACTTGTCTCTTCCGGTATGGATAATAATGAAAGTAGCATGGGCGAAGAAGCACAACCTAACGGAGAACCCAACGATGAAACAATCCAGATTCGAGATATCCAGGTACAGCTAGCACGGCGCTACTTGTCGGGGATAAAAACCGGGCCATTGAGTTCTCAAGAGAAACAAACTGGAGAAGTAACTGTGGATGAGATATATGTTCGAGACAAACAGACCGAAGATGTAGTAGAAGGTAAAATTGTATCAAGTCAAGTTTCTGAAGAAATATTGACAAATAAAGATGAGCAGATAAAAAAGAAAAGGCGATCTCATAGAAAGTCGCGAGGGGTAAATGAGCGAGCATCAGAGAAAGCTAATCATGTCGAAGCGCAGAATGAGATATTACAGCCTGCTGGTTCTTCTGTACAGGTAGTGGAGGTCCTGGCAGCGTCTTCCAATGGCATGTCCTTGCAAGAAGCGGTTGCTAGTGCTCCAGCTGAAGAGGGTCTGATAGTATCTTCGAGCGAAGAGACTGCGGAAATGCAGTCTCCTTCAGAGTTCGTAGAGCCTGAACAGTTTCTTGAAAAAGATGTGTCTGCGCAAGGAGAGCAGGTTCAAACTAAGGAAGAGGTTGCCCAACGAGAGGGAGCAGTGCAGGAGGAAGAAGAGCAGTTTCAAGCAGGCACAAAAGTGGTATTACGAGAAGAACAGGTAGAAATTGAGGAAGAGAGAATAACGCATGGAGAAGAACAGGTGCAAGCTGAGGAAGAGGTTACCCAACAAGAGGGGACAGTGCAGGAGGAAGAAGAACAACTTCAAACTGGAGCAGAAGTGGTAGCGCAAGAAGAAGTCCAAGTTGAGGAAGAAGTCATCCAACAAGAGGAAGAGCCTCAGTCTGAGTTATCACAAGAAAGAAGTGTAGTATCAAATCCACGAGCGCTTATTCCACTGTCGGTTCTACCTAGCGAAAGCAAGGAAAGAGTACTTACACGCATAAAAGATCTGTTTACCGGTATGCGATCACTGTTGGCACACCAGATCCCCTCCATACAGGCAAATGCTGATAAAACCGCATTCCTTTTCAAACGTGTTCAACGCTTCATTCTTGGTGAGCAAAGGCATACCACGATGGCAGCAGCTTCTGATTGAGACCCCGATGCGTATCCAACCTACGCAGAGCTATGCTATTCGTATTCAGATTATAGGTCGTGATCAGTTCACTGGAGAAGCTCGAACTGGAGGATTGAGTGCTCTGATGGATGGAGATATTGTGCATATCGAGGTTCGTTTAGCTCTCTATAAGAGCTATGCTTATATGGTCCAGCAAGCAGATATTGCGATACCAGCCAGTGGCTATGCAGCAGAGGTGACAGTGCCAATGCATCCTCTTGCCTCCGGGCCCAGTTCACGCCGAGAACGCTTACAGATCTTTTTTATGGATAAGGAGCGCAACCCACTTTATGAAAAGCCGTTTGTCATCGAAATTTTTGTTTCGCATCTGGTACAGTTAGGACATGAAGGGCACAATGTTCTCTCTATTCCAATGTGATACAGCTTTTTTGTGAAGTTGATACAGCTAGACGCGCTCTGTGAGTTATCTTTGCTCACATCCTTGCAATTTGTACCAAATTGTCTTAAAATATTGTTGGGTCTTCTGAGTTATATTTGACTCCTGGGTGTGTGTCGTTGTGTCGTCGTGGCAACGATAAGCCCTTCTGACAGCCACTACCTGTGCTCCGATGTGTGATTGAGTGGAGCTTGTGACCTGTTTATGAGTGCCTTGTGTCACTGTGGCAATGAGAGCCCTTCTGACAGGCATCGTCTGTGCTCCAATATGCGGTTTGAGAGGAGCCTGCGATTGGGTGTGACTGTTGAAAATATTCAGCTGCTAATAGGCTGTTGAATATTTTTGAATAGCCATCTATTGATCAACAGGAGGATTATAGAATAATGAATGGATTACATTGGATAACTGTAGGACAGATATCAGAGAAAGCTATAGATGCAATAAGAGCTAATGGAGGAAAAGTTGTACATGTCAAAGGCAAGGGGGATATACCTGAGATTTTCATGATTGGTATCCCTTGTCGGTTCTTTTCTCACTCTACTGATGATGTGGAAATCAGAGGATGGAATGAAATGTTTATCAAAGTGCCATCGCATGGCCTCTCTTTATCCCTGTCAAGCCAGCTGCAGCAGAAGAACTTGCACATTAATCAGGTTTCGGTAGATAAAACGGGTTTATCGCTCGTTAATGAAAAGATGTTCAGTTGACGTGGCTCCCAGTCGATCTATAGCTCAGACCTACGAGTTATCGTAGGTCTGGTCGTTTTTTAGAACTTTTGATTAAGATAGGCTTTAGCCCGTCCGCAAACCGCAGGGTTTTAACCCTGGCGGTTAGGCGTCGTGGCTTTAGCCAAAAGTCCGTTCAACGCTTGACAGTCTGTAGAGGATAGCGTATAATCCTCTCATGGATACGACAAACAATTCGACAATCGAATATAGCAGGGATGAGCACAGGGTCCATTTAATTGTATATCATCTCATCTGGTGCCCCAAGAGACGGAAAGCTATCCTCACTGGTAGGCTCAAAGAACGCTGTCAGCAACTCTTAGAAGCCAAATGCCAAGAGCAAGGATGGAAAATCCTCACTCTGGCTATTCAACCGGATCATATCCATATATTCGTACGTGTCTGGCCTAGAGATAGCGCGGCGGATGTAATTAAAGAGCTAAAAGGATATACCTCTTTCCACTTAAATAAAGAGTTCAAAGAGGTCACTTCTAAGCTTCCGTCTCTATGGACGCGCTCTTACTTTGCAAGCACAGCGGGTGCTGTATCTGCACAAACTATTCAAATGTATATCGATGCACAGAAAGGAATATGAGCTATGGCAAAAGCAACTATCACTATCAGGCAACAACTTAATCACGAACTTGCTCATGGTGCATGGTTGCATGCCAATCAAGCTCTTTTCAATCGGGTAGCGGCCTTCTACTTCGATGTCATCCAAGCTCATAGCAAGATCCTCGACTTGGGGAACATGGATGCATTGCGGGCACTAGAGCAGCTCACGCATAAGACTGAGATTAACCCTCATCCCGTCATGCCTCTTACCGGAGTTCAAGAGGATATTCCAGCCATGTTCAGGCGGGCCGCTATCAATGCTGCTCTTGGCTCTGCTCGTTCGTTCTATTCTCATCTGGCACGTTGGCAGAAGCACAAAGCAAAGGTTGAGGCCAAAGGCAAGAAATTCCATGAGCGCCCTCCAGTTCCTCCACGCACTTGGAACAAGTCTGCAACCCTTTACGCAGGCATGTGGAAGGAACGGACAGACTTCTCCATTTGCATCAAGGTCTGGACAGGAACCTGCTGGAGCTGGATACGTATGCACATCACTGGGCGCGAAATACCCGAAGGTTTCGATCTATGCAGTCCTCAATTGGTGCATAGGGGCGGTCACTGGTATTTGCATACACCAATCGAAAAGAAGATCAAAAATCCACTCAAAATAGAAAAGCAGATTAAAACAATAAGCAATACACGTATCTGTGCCATCGACTTAAATCTAGATGGCCCATTAGCAGTGTGTACGATTAGAGATGTAAAAGGTTCGACTCTTGCCACTAAGTTCATTGGTAGTGGAAAACGGGTAAATGGCTTTAGGAAGAAACAGCTCGGTCGTATCGCATGCAAACGGTCTCAAACTGGTATCATTGCTC
Organism: uncultured Chloroflexia bacterium; assembly: GCA_963727755.1. GTDB lineage: Bacteria > Chloroflexota > Ktedonobacteria > Ktedonobacterales > Ktedonobacteraceae > DASYAN01. The sequence continues at coordinate 439,687 of CAVSHN010000008.1, read as the reverse complement.
AAGACGAACAGGACAATGCAGACCTGTGGAATAAGATCAGGAACTACGACGACTCGCTCTCGCACCTAGTTTCTGCTCGCATTGTCCAGTTTGCCCAGGAGCATGAGGCAAGCATATTGGTGTTTGAGCACCTCGGTAACCTCAAGCCTGAGAAGGGCAAGTATAGCAAGCGAGGCAACCAGAAACGTGCCTTCTGGATGAAAGGGCGCATCTTCAAGTATACAAAGTACAAAGCGTACAATGCTGGTATTCTCACCAGTCGGGTAAATCCCAGAAATACTAGTTGTACCTGTGCAAGATGTGGCGCTCCAGTTGCTCGCTATGCTGAAGGGCAGCCCGCCAAAGGCTATCAGATGGGTGCTCCACTAGTATATTGTGCAGAATGCGGTATGCGCGGAAATGCGGACAGAAACGCTAGTTTGATGATCGGCAATAGACTATTCGAACGCTTCGGCCTCATCTTCCAGGAAAAGCCTCCACTCGTGAGGGTATGTTCCCACGAGCAAGCATCGCAAGATGCGGGTGTTGTTACTCTCCAAGAGCCAAACGTCCAAGCTGTGGGCCTGGACGGGGCATGAGAGCAACAATGGGCATGGCACCGCCCAGAACGGCACCTCAAGGTTGGTTGAGCCCGTTCGCGATTTCACCGACTAATGCATTCGGTTCCCATACAACCTTTAAGGATGGGGAAGCGAATGCATTACAACTACTGTCCCAATCGAGCCGGGTCTACGACCCAATCGCTCGGGGAACAGACTATGTCGGGGAGTCAGAAGCTGCCGGACTTTAGTCCGTGCAGAGTGTCACGAAGGATTAGCCTATAGTTGTTGGATCAATCAGTCTCCAGTTTGATGAAGTCGTACATGATGCCCCCACCATTGTTGACGTTGGTCATATTGAAAGTCATGGTGTTACTCCCCACTTTCAATAAGGATGCAGGGAAAGTAAAAGTAAGCAAGTGATAGCGACCACTCTGGTTCCCGCTGCGATAAATGGTTGAGTCATTAGGAAATTGTGGAAAAGTTGCTACCGAAGTATTGTTCACCAGAACGCTCACGTGATTTCGGTAATTACTTGCTCCGGCCAGAGCTACTGTCAAATGCGCCTTGCCCTTGTAAGGTTGGCTGAGGTTGAAGCTGACGTTCCAGGTGCCGACCTTCGTTTGTGCGTAATACCAGTTGTTGGCAGGTGTACTCTTGCCGATGGTATAGGTCAGGTCGGCAGGAACCTGATTCCACAGGCCATACAGGCGGGGTACGTTTCCGAGCTTGAATTCGTCAGCCTTGCGGTCAGCAGTCCCAATCTGCCATAAGAAATGCTTATACTGTGTGATTTTCCAGGTCAATGTTCCCAGATTGACCGATGACCCACAGACTGTGATGTGGTTTCGCTCGTATTGATCGGCCACGGTGCCGATACTGCCTGAAGTAGTTGTCCCTCCATTGGCCCAGGCATACAGGCTATAGGTTCCTGGGCGCACTTTGGGAATGGTGAAATGGCCTTTGGCATTGGCTTGGGTCCAGAAGATATAGCCTGCTCCCTGGGAATAGACATCCCCACCTAGTGCAGCCAGAGTTACTGTTGCGCCTGCCGCAGGTTGTCCACTTGATAGTACCAAAGTACCGGTTACCGTCGTGCGCGAGAGCGGATAGGAGGGATTGGAGAGCCATCTATATGGCCACTGTGCAACCTGGGCGGTGGCTTGTGCCCGGGCATCGGAAATGCTGCCGTTATTGAAGTAGAGAAGCCAGGGGCCATAGATCTTGCCGCTGGGGATAGACACACTTGGAGTTCCGAAGTGACCACTGACGAGCATGTTGAGAACCACTCCGACGGCATGCACGGTCAGCTCTTGCTTCATTGGTCCTCCATCAACATACTCATGGCTGGGCGAGATCATCCAGACTCCGTACCCACTGCCGTAGGTGCCGTGGAGTGTATCCTGATTGATGTACGTAGCGGCGTTGTATTTTGTGTAAACTGTTCCATCGGCTAGTTTATAGGTGGCATCCTGTACAGGAGTTGCCGCCTGCAATTGACTCGCTGAAGGCAATGCTATGGCGCTTTCTACCCTATTGTAGCCAGTATGGAAGATGCTGCTATCGACTTCGTAGACCGTGCGGAACTCCCCCACGGTGCCGATATTGCTAGCTATAAAATAGGAATAGAGGCCACTGACGCCGTTGAGCATGATATAGTGAAATGCACCCCAGCTGCTGATATAGGCAATATCTACCATAGATGATGTGTTGGTGACTACCTTCAGCTGGGTCGCTTTAAATGTTTGAAATGAGGAGCCTCCGTCGACAGAACTATAAAAGCCCTTAGCTGGTCCGATCAGTTCTTGGCCCTTGTAGACGAGCGAATATCCGTTACCCGAACTGTTGAACTTGATGGTGAAGATACCATTGGATATGGTGGCCTTCATACCTGAGACTTGGAGGCTGACAGCGCCATCTGCTTGGATGTGGCCTGTTTGTAAAAGGAGCCCCAAAGTGAGTAGTGAGATGAGCGATCTGAGGATGAAAGAGAGGGTGATTCGTCCTCGTCTTTTGCCAGTCTGTAAATCGAGCATATTTCCCTTGCCTTTGATGCTAAATGACGGTTCGCTCAAAATGAGAGAGCGAACATCTCTGTTGCTTATCCCCTCTTTGCACATTTCCAACTGGAACCACTCTTTAATAAAGAGGATACCTGATCAATGAGAACATTTGCAAGAGGAAAAAGAGAAAATTTCCTTGTGCCCTATTCTCTACAAGCTCACTCCAAGAAAAGTGCAAAAATAGAAACTTATCAATCCACACCGGTTTCCGCTTTTGGCCAGAGTAGAGGTATATATTTTATAATGGTCATGGCGTTAGTTTCTGCAAATCCCTGTCAGGAACCCCATGGCTAAAGCCAGGGGCTTGTGAGTAGTTGAAAGGCCGCTTTGCAAGCCCACCTGACCAGACTCAGTCCGAGCAATCGGGCTACGTTATCAGGAAGTGTTCAAGTTCTGACCTACGGGTGCGACGCCAGCCTGTAGCTCTAAAATCTCTCGGTTAAACATCTGTACAAGGGTTAAGGAAGTGCTGAGAGAATATGCCGCCTGATAACATTGTCGAGGCGAACATCACCTGGGAAACCAGGGGCTCGAAAGAGCAGTTTACAAGGGTTTAGCCGTTCCCACCAAAAACGGCTTCCCGCAAGGGACTCACGACAGAAAGGAGAGCAAGAGAGTGCGATCGCACAAGTCTAGCTGGCTTAAGCCTCCACTAGCCTTCCCCTCCGCCCATGTGTACAGGGAGCCATTCCTCCCCATGGCTCAAGCCAGGGGTTTCCTTGCACAAATCTGATGAAAGTGAAATTGTGCGCCGTTGGTGGGCTATAGTGCCTGGTAGCGTGTTGCCACTGAGTAGCGGCGGATCGGTGCGAGTTGTCTTTCCCGGATATCCCGGTGGATCGATGGGACCAGATGTGCATGATGCTGTGCTGTACCTTTCTTCTCCTCTCTGCTCTGGAGTTGATGGAGAGCTGCAAGCAGGTCTGCTTGAGAAACAGATAGGCGATATTGAGTTTCATATTCGGGCTAGCGATTGGGAAGCGCATCAGCATCATACTGATCCGCGCTATAATGGTGTCATTTTGCATGTGGTGCTTGTTTGCGATCGTATTGGCCCAACAATGCGTCAGGATGGACTGGGGGTTCCTGTATGTTCATTGCAGGATCTTCCTCTGGCCGGATGGCAGGTTCCTTTTCAAGTTCCGCTTGCAGATGAGTATGTCTGGCCATGTCATCGCGTAAGACAACGCTTAACTGGAGAAGAATATGATAAGCTATTGGTGCAAGCTGGGGTGTTGCGTTTTGAACAGAAAGCTCATGCATTTGTGGAGCAATTGCATAGTGTTGCTTCGATTGATGAACATAGCTTGTATGATACTTGCTTGATCCCGGCTCTGGCTGAAGGTCTGGGATATGGACGAGATCGCGCCTTTTTTCGTGCTGCGGGCCTACAATTGCTGGGAAAAGCTCAGAGCATGCCGGAGCCTCTAGGACGTGCGCTTGAGCCATCGCCATTGGATGTCTCTCGGTTGCATGTGCTCTCTCGCTTGGTTACTCAATGGAGAACTCCTGGTATTTGGATGACGCTACGTGGGTTGCTCTTACCGGGCCAGCAAGTGTCTGAAATTATCCTGACAGATGTGTTGCAGTCTCTACGCGAGGCATTTTGTATGCTGGGGTTGAGTCTTGCACGCACTGATATACTTATTTGCAATGTTGTCTTGCCCTTTGCCGCTGCCATTGCCTTGCTAGAGCATGATATGCTATTCTATGAGCGTGCACTGGCCATTTATATGCAATATCCTGGCCTCTCTTCCAATCGTATTACGCGTCGAATGAGTACGCAATTGTGCTTGTCGAAGGAGCCTCGTGGGGCTTGCCAGCAGCAAGGTCTTCACTTTATCTATCAACAAATGTGCCGTGAGAAACATTGTGAGGTCTGTTTGATCGGCAGGAGAGACGTTTAACTGTAGAAATTTTGTTCGGGAATCCTAGATAGCAACCGAGGAGATTTGATAGTGTATGCAACCTGAACGACTAGCACGTTTCCTGGCCCATGCTGGTGTAGCCTCGCGACGTCATGCAGAGGATTTGATAGCCTCTGGACGTGTCCAGGTAAATGGTTTGGTGGTAACAACTCAGGGAGTGCAAATCGATCCTACTCGTGATCGTGTATGCGTTGATGGCAAACTGGTCGATGCACCTACTCGCCATATCTATCTTCTTCTCAATAAGCCGGTTGGTTATATCTGCACGGTGCATGATCCCCAAGGGCGTCCCACTGTACTTGATCTGTTGCCTCCTGATATTCGTAAATTGCGTATTTATCCGGTCGGTCGGCTTGATATTGATACGAGTGGATTGTTGTTGCTGACGAATGATGGAGATTTTTCATTGCATCTCTCGCATCCTCGTTATGTGAAGGAGAAGCATTATGAAGTGCTTGTGCAGGGGCATCCTCCGAAATCTGTGCTAACTGCATTGCGTACTGGAGTGGTGATTACAGAGGATGATGGGCGATCGTATAAAACGTCTCCGGCACGGGTACGCCTGCTTCGCCAAGCTGGCAACGAGACTTTGCTAGCCTTGACTATCCATGAGGGACGCAAACGGCAAGTGCGCCGGATGCTAGCGAAACTAGGATATCCAGTGCATCAGTTGATGCGGGTGGGACTCGGATCGCTGACCCTGGAGGGCGTCCCTGTCGGCAAGTGGCGTTATCTTACAGAGGCTGAGGTTGCCATGCTTCGTGGGTAGTACAAGGGGTTGTTTGTTTTTCTCAGCTATTCGCCTCTCGAAACTATGATATAATCCCCTTGGTGGATTACTATTGTTCCCTATTTTTATGCCTAAGTCAAGGAGGCTTCATGCACGGGCCACGGCGCATTGCCATAGATGGACCAGCTGGTTCAGGAAAAAGTACAATCGGTGAAAAATTAGCACATCAATTAAGGTATCTTTACATTGATACGGGTGCAATGTACCGGGCTGTAGCCTGGCTTGCTTTGCAGAGAGGAATAAATATCAATGATGGGCCAACTCTGGGGAGGCTCGCTCGTCATGCTGAGATTGAGATCAGTCGTCCGCTGATAGCCGATGGACGGCAATATACTGTCACAGTACACGGACATGATGTAACTTGGGCTATTCGCGCAGCAGATGTTACACGTGCCGTCTCGACCGTTTCAGCACATCCTGAAGTGCGTGCTGTCCTGATTGCTCAGCAGCGGAAAATGGCAGAAAAAGGTTGTGCGGTGATGGTTGGACGGGATATTGGTGCAGTTGTGTTGCCAAATGCAGAACTCAAGATTTATCTCACTGCAAGCTTGAGAGAACGTGCGAGGCGCAGACGAGCTGAGCTGATTGGGCGCTTAGGCGAGAATAATCCCGCTGTGCCACCTCTTGAAACGGTGATAGCCGATATCGAACTGCGTGACAATACTGATCGTGAGAATATGATGCCTGCCAGGGATGTGGTATTTATTGAAACGGACCATCTCAGTGTGCCGCAGGTTCTAGCAAAGATCTCTCAATATGTCGAGGCAAAGGTATGAAACAGGATATAAGGACTGATACTGCTAATGCTGGTGAGTCGGTGAAAGTAACTCAACCTCACAAATCTCAGAAAAATTTATATGAGCCGTATTCAACTCCTCGCATATTATGGGAGTTCATCCGTTTAATCCTCTCCTTCATTTTCTTTGTAACTTCACGTGTGCACTTACGTGGACGCTATAACATACCGAGACGTGGGCCCTATATCATTGCTGCTAATCATCTTTCGTGGATTGATGTGCCGATGGTTCCTACATATATTCCTGGAAAAGTGGTGTATATGGCAAAGGAGGAGGCCTTTCGCAGTAAGGTTGGTTGGCTTGTTCGTTTCTTGGGAGCATTTCCGGTCAGGCGTGGTGAGGCGGATCGTCAAGCTCTGCGGACAGCTGATGACTTGCTGAAAAAGCAAAAAGCGCTTGTGATCTTCCCAGAGGGAACGCGTAGTAAAACACGTACGCTAGCAAAAGCACATGCAGGCCTGGGAATGATTGCCTTGCGTTCTGGAGCGCCTGTAGTTCCTGTGGCGATCTGGGGCAGTGAGGACGTGTTCAAAAAGTTTGGGGCACAGGTGACGATTTGCTATGGAGAGCCCGTCGTTTTCAAGCCCAAGGGAGCGAAGGTGACACGCGAAGATATTGAGGCTACAACTGAAGAGGTTATGCATCGTATTGCTGCCATGCTGCCCGAGCGCTATCATGGGGTGTATGGTAGCTCGGACAGGTAGGGCTGATGCTGACCAAATTGGCTAGCCTGCTCACGCCTTTGCGCCTGCGTTCGCTACCAGCGTTCTCCAGGTCTTTGCTCTTGCTATCTTGGAGCTATTCGATTTGGCCAAACTGGCCAAATCGATGAAGTTCGCAGCCTGATCTAATTAGTCTGGCCAGAGTACTGTAACACTTTCGCTACCTCAGCGATATACTAAATGAACTTGTTAGAGAACAGGACACTAGTAAAATAGCTGTTTTTTCCTTCAAAGTGTTCCTTTATTTCCTCTGAAAACAGTTCTCATTGCTCAGATATTCTCTTTAATAAAGAGCGTTTCCAGTTGGAAATTTGCAAAGATAGAGGTCATCATCATGTCGAGCGGACAAACTGAAATAAGGAGATCTTGTCAAATGGCAAAGCGAATGGTTTTTTCTCAACCAGTATTCCCTATCGGGGTACTGATCCCTTTGGTGGCAATACTCTTTTCCGTCACTGGAACACTTATATACACATTTCATGCACATGGATCTACCCCTCTTATAGCTATTTTTAACAGTCTAGGTAGGGCAAAAAGCGTCACCGTTCTCTTCAAAAATAAACCACTAGAAGACTGTCTCCAGACCAGTTCAATTGCCGCAGGCAACCCTGCAACGGACAGGATTGTTGGCTACCTTAGTGGGGCTGGGATATTCTCAGTAAACTTCTACTTTACCAGCGATTGTTCAGGACACCGTGAGAAGTTCTATCGCTATCAATTCCAAGGAGTACTTGGAGGTCTTGTTATTTGTAACTCTGATACACAGTGTTTTTTCAATAACCTTACAAGCAATCCAAGCAGCCTATATGATCCAATCCCGTCAGTCCTTGTTCAGTGGATAAATAACGCACAAGGATTCAATATACAAGTAAATGGTACCGTACAAGGAGGGTGCATAACGACAAAAAACATTCAAAATGAAACAAACATGCTTTCATTCCCTATTAACGGAAGCGGGACATTTGTAGCGACTTTCTACTCCGATAATACTTGCAAATCACCAGCCAAGAGCTTTACGTTTAATTCACCAGAGGGAACTGATGGAGGTTTTATTACTTGTACCCTCGATCAGCAGTGCTTGTGTAACGGTTGCACCTTGGTATCATCTGGTAATATCAGTAACAGTATCAATAATAGCCATACAAGCATTAAAATTATTAAAGGCCTTCAAGTGTTCATCCCTTCTAATCAAAGCACAGTATATGCCCGAGCCGATTTTAATGGCCTTCCAGGTGGTCTTGCGGTGTGTCAACCTATCCCTACTAATCATTGGGGCCGACTGGCACTAAAACGATCAATACAGCCAAAAATGGTGGCGGAGCTGTTTATCTTCTCTGACCCATTGTGTACACCCAAATTCTTGCTTAATAATGCAACACTCCAAATGCCGTCTTCTCTGTCTGATGGTGATATGCTCCTACAATTTCACATCTAGTGTCTTTAGTGATTGCATATCCGCATCACAAACTATTGCACCGACGATAAATCACTCGAATCTAGGACTTGGTATCATAAACGTTCATTGAAACTGTAGCGAAACCATGAGGCAAATCATCCTGACAGGGTGAAAAATGGAATAGTCTATTAGGAATGTTATGCATGGCAAATCCAGAAAAAAGAGCAGTTTGGGCAGCGTGAAGGCTGTGATGGTTGGGCTGGGTAGTGGTTATCCTGAAGTCCTCGGATGGCCCGTTCGATGTTCTCGCGAAGGCTCTGTTCCTTCTTCTGGGTAAGCTTCATTGGCATGATCTCATCTGTACTCATGTTATGGCTGTGTAGTTCGACGTTTTGCTCTGGATGATGCTGGCGATGGGCAAGGATATAGAGCAGTTCGCGTGTCTCCACTGTTGGTTTCTCTTTGCTCTTGCCAAAGCGTGTACGCACAAACCTGATGGGTGTACTGGCCTTGTTCATTGTTTCCACGCGGTCGATCGTGACACGAACCGTTGTGTCTGCGATATCCACATTCAAGCCCATATGGAGATCCCAATTGAACTCGGATTGCGTGATAAGTTTGTGCCGGAGGGCTTCGACGACTTCATGTCCGTGCTGCTCATAGAGGACGGTGAAGGGAGTTGTATGGCCTTTCAGCTCTTGCCAATGGTGAGTGTAAAGTTGCTGGATCTCCTGTTGTGTTGGTACGTATGCGGGATCTGACTCGCCAGTACTGATTCTCTGACAGCGTTTACGCAGTTCTTCAACTGTCTTTCTTATAGCCATTCTAAACAATTGATAGCCTGTGGGATCGCCTGAGAAGTGGTAAATGCTATCGTAGGCGTATTGCCGTGGGCAGCGCTGGTAGGCTTCGATGGCCGACGAACTGAGGGTGGAAGGTCTCATCGCATTGATGAAATCCACGCTGGGTTGGTACGCGTCCGTTGCACGATTAATGGAATGTCCATCTTGGCAATTTATTGCGTGTGATGTAGGGCCCTCCCAATTTATCGCGTCCGTGGGTGGGGGTGGGGTAGCTGAGGCAATCGGGTGGTCCCACCGGAGTTTGCTGACGCGCTCAGCGGGTAAGCCAGCTTCTAGGGCATCGAGATAGGGCGAGCGTTTATAGGCTTTTTTGCCGTAACGCTCACTAGAAGTCAAGATGAGATGATCGCGTGCTCGTGTAATGCCTACGTAGAAGAGACATGCTTCGCTAGTTTCATGAGCATTTTCCCCGGTGCTAGCCTCAGGCAACATGCCTCTGGGACTACGTACGGGATTGGGCATAGAGCGAAATGGAAAACGCTGCTGGACCAGTTCCGGCATATAGACAATTGGAAATTCTAGCCCCTTGCTAGCGTGAACAGTCATGACACGAATGATGTCGGCATGCTCTCCCTTATTCTCGTTATTCCCCTGCCGATTTCCTCCATCCTGACGCAAGAGAACTAGCAGAGTGAGATATTCTAGAAATCCCTTGATGCGCTCCTCGAGTGGTGGCAATAAAGGACTATCCTGGTTTTGCTCATTCGCAGCTTGTAATTTTCTTTTGGCGTGAGCTGTTTGCTGCTGATCAAAGTGCCGAGCCAATTGTAGTAGACGGTCATAATCGGCTAGGATGGTATTGCGCTGTTTGCTCTCTGGTGAGGCAAGCAAGTTGCGGATATGGGATGCTTCAATGAATAGATAGTGCGCGAGTAGCGACCAGATGTCGGGGCTATGCTGTAAAGTTTGTAAGAGTTGTGAGAGGCGGATAAGGGCTTGACGACCTTCTGTGCTCATGGTGAGAGGAGCCTCTGCTGAAATAAGCAACTGGCGGAGGTTGGTGCCTGGCTCTCGTGCCGCTAGCAGCAGAGCTTCGATATCTTGTTGGGTGAATGTATGCTCTGGCTGGTGGGCAGCTCGTAATAGTCCCATACCTGTGGAATTGACCAATAAGAGGAGCATTGCAAGGATATCTTTCATATAGTCTTGCTCAAGTGTGCTCCCTTGCTCAATTACTGGCAAGCCTGCCTGAGCTAGGACTGTGGAGACTTTTTGTGCCTGTGCTCGTCGCCGACATAGAATAGCCATGTCCTTATAGGCATAACCACTGGCATGTTTGTTGCGTATATCCTGTAGTATGCCTGCCATCTCACTAGCCTCATCAACTGCCTGAGCCAGAGTAACATACTTCTCGGGATGAGTAGGGCGCACTGGTTGATTCTTGGTGGAATCATCTTCTCGCTCTAATCGTTGGCAACGGAACGACTCTGCAATAGTCACCAAATCCGGTCGTGAGCGATAGTTGCGGCTCAGTGGTAGGATAAAAGCTCCTGGGAAATCCTGTTCGAAACTCGCGAATATTGGCTGGTGAAGCTCCTCGAAATGCATAGATAGCTTGATTTGCATCTCCGACAACCCATACGCGTTGTTCCGTGCCAGCCAGCTCACGCAATAGCACCGCACTTGCCCGATTCATATCCTGAAATTCATCAACCAGGATATGCTGATATTTCTGTTGCTGCGCGTGCAAGACCTGCGGTTGTTCACGGAACAACTGTAATGTCAGGGTCAGCAGACCTCCAAAATCACTATCGCCACGCCGTCTCAATTCCTCTTCGTAGAGAGTATAAATATGGGCAATCTCTAAAGCTTTTTCGGCTTTTTCATGACTGTCCTCATCATGAGCCTGTTCGCGCATACGCTGTGCCAGGACCGTGTAGTCTGCTGGTGAGACAAGCTCGTCCTTGGCACGAGAGATCGCTTTGAGGATATCGGGAAAATAGTGGGTGGGTGACCAGAGTTGTTGGTAATGGCGTAAGTGCATCTGGTTAGCGAGTTGGCGCAGCAAAAAATAACCTTCGGCCTCATCAATTAAGCCAAAGTCGGTACGCAGATCTGCAAGACTTGCATGTTTACGCAACAAATCAGCGCAAAAGGCGTGGAAGGTACTAACTTTAGGGATAGTTGGGATAGTCGGGGTAGTCGGGATAGTCGGGGTCTTGCTAGCTAGTACTTGCCGTAAGCGATCCTCCATCTCCTGGGTAGCTTTGCGTGAGAAGGTTAAGGCCAGGATGTGCTCTGGCTGAACGTTGAGCGTATCAATCAAATATTCAATGCGACCGATAAGCGTACTGGTCTTACCACTACCAGGACCTGCTACAATGAGTGCTGGTGTTGAAGTTTGAATTGCCGCTTGCTGGAATTCATCATATGAAGAAACGGACGCGAAGAATTGATAGTCAATTGGGGTCCCTACCTTTTCGGGCAATGAATTGCCTCTATTGGTTGGTATAGATGGTTGATATGTTTGTTGTATCTCTGCGATAGTAATGGGTGACTTGAGCAGACCTGCTAGCCGATTGAGCAATGCTGCTGGTGAGACGCCGAAGATATGTGCTAATTGATCAGGGGAGACGCGTTGTTGTAGATAGAGTGTACGTATGCGCTCAAATGGCAGCAGCAGTTCGGCGGCAAAAAAGTTTGCGGCCAATTCACGCTGGCTACGCGGGTCATAGCTCTGACCAATACCGAGAACTTCCTGCAATGGCTCCTCATCCAGGTAGCTAGTCATATCCGCTTGTACATCCAGATCATGACAGGGACCGATGCGTGAGAAATCTGGCATGTTTTGCTGGATGGTCTGCAAGAGTGCAGGCGTGATCAGCTCAGTTTCAGTACTGAAACGCTGGACTAACTCTTGGAAGCGGCGTCCACCGTGGCAATGGAGGATGATATGTCCCAGTTCATGAGCCAGTGTAAAGCGGTGGAGGGTTTCTGACAAGTCGCGACACAGCCAGATCAGATTTTCGTCTTCATCAGGGTCGATGAAACCGTAGGTGCCCTCTACATAGTCGCTAGGGTGGAATGTTGCGACTTGCAAGCCAAGCCAAGTTGCTACTGCATCAACTGGCGTTTTGTTATCGGTCCAGTCGGGATGGGTGTTACGATAATTTTGGAGTAGCAGGCGAGCAGCTGTCTCAGCCTGCAAGCGCATAAGGTTGTCCATAGCGAGTTCTTCCTGTATGTTAGTGGGGATGTTTGGAATAGTTGCTTGCACCCTATTCGTCTGAGTTATTGTACCTTAGTGCATGGTGGTTTTCTAGTAGTGTGGCTCTAAGGTGTTCGAGGGCATTTCGTAACTCCCCAAAAACTCTTCAGTAGATGAGAAAACACGCTCGGATAAGGTCAACAAAGACTAGAAAAGTGACGCTTTTTGATGAGCTTGAGAAGGATGCTCGTGGCCAGTTTCAGCACAGAGATGCTCTGCTTATCTGGGTTACGAAATGCTCTCGTGTTCGTAATATACTTGCATGTTGTCTGGTGAGCTGTCAAGTGACATCTCCCCACGCATAAATGCGGGGGCATCTCATCCTCACGAATGAGCTTTCCTGCTTCGTTGGGGGTTGCCCGTTCGAGCTTTCGCCCGAGCAGGTCTGACACCTCCTCCACAGGCTGACACCGAGAGCCCCTCGGCCAGAATGTTGTTTGCGGCATTGAGATCCCGGTCGTGCCAGACGCCACACTTTGGGCAGACCCATTCACGCACATCCAGTGGGAGGTCTTCTACCACATGTTTGCAGTCATAGCACGTTTTACTCGATGGATACCAACGATCAATTTTGACGAGGGTTCGTCCATACCACTGGCTCTTGTATTCCAGTTGGCGGACAAACTCACCCCATCCAACATCACTGATGGCTTTGGCCAAACAGTGATTCTTGACCATGTTCTTGACGGCCAGACTCTCCACGCAGATCACTTGGTTTTCGTGTACGATGCGTGTCGAAAGTTTGTGCTGGTAGTCACGTCTACGGTCATTGATACGGGCGTGTACACGTGCAACCTTTCGACGGGCTTTCTCCCTGTTCTTGGAACCTTTCTTTTTCTTGGCATGCCGACGTTGGGCTTTTGCCAATCTCTTCTCATCACGGGCATAGAACTTGGGATTGCCGATAGCCTCACCAGTCGAGAGGATCACCATCGATTTCAAGCCCAGGTCCAGACCAACTTGTGCATCTGTGGCTGGAAGAGGATTGATCTCTTCTTCAACGAGCATGGAGACAAAATAGCGATCGGCACAGTCCTTTGAGATGGTGACCGACGACGGCTTGAGATCTGTGGGGAATGCGCGGTGGAAGGTGATGGCAAGAGGCTGCTCCATCTTGGCAAGGGTGAGCTGACCATCTTTCCAGGTGAAAGCATTGGAGGCATAGGTTGCCGCTTGGGTATTTCTCCTTTTCTTGAAGGTGGGGTATTTGGTTCTTCCCTCAAAGAAGTTCTTGTAGGCACGATCCAGATGGCGAAGGGATTGCTGGACAGGGACAGAGGAGACATCAGCAAGCCAAGGATGCTCTTTCTTCAAATAGGGCAGCATGGCCGAGAGGTCATCATAGGTTAGCTTTTGACCATGTTGGAAGTAGGCAGTTTTGCGGGTGGAAAGCCCCCAGTTGTAAACAAAGCGGCAACATCCGAACGTCTGTGCAAGAATATGCTTCTGCTCATTGGTTGGGTAGAACCGATACTTGTATGCTCGCTTTGTCTTGCTCACTGGTTTGCTCCTTTCTTGAATATAGATATATCATACCATATATGTCAATATACAAATATTCATTCTACAGGCGAGGAAAATGAACACTTTGTCATACAGAAAGAGTATACCTGTGCCCCAGCCCCAAAAAGGAACGCCTCTTATATCCCCACAGCTAAAGCAGGGGGTTTTACGAGGCGGTTTGATAAGGCAGAGAGAATTATGAACGAACAGGATCAACTTCTCACGGTGAACGAGGTGGCTGAAATACTCAGAGTTGACCCCACGACCTATAGACGTTAGATCAAGTGTGGCATTCTCGAAGCAATATTCTTGCCGCATGTTAATACGCGGCAGGCGTACCGTATCAAGCACGAGACTCTTGACGCTCTGCTGAACACTAGTAGCTTAGCGGTTGCCTCTTAACCTGAGCGTTAATTTGATCATAGGCTGGCGTTGGGACTGGCCTTTTCTTTGGATCCTCTGATTTTCTCAATGCTATGTTTGCTCGAGTCTACAAGATGATCATCTCTGTAATGACTTGAGTACGGGTGATATGGAGAGCAGGCACCTTTCTCATGTCTACCTGGAAGCCACGGGGATAGCACCTTTCTTGCCAGCCCCCCGGAGTTCCTCGTACCAACCCCAATCCTCGTTTTGGTCGATGACCGTCTGCAAGAAGCCCTTCACCGTCTCCTTGCGTGCCCAATCCCGTTGGAGTTCGCACGCCACCGAGTTCCACGTCGTGGGTTGTGCCCCTGCCTGATACATGCGCTGGAGGGCGGTCTGGTGCGCCTCGATCGTGGTTCCACCGAGTGCATCGACCACTGGGTAGATTTCGTAGCCCTCTTTGATCGCGTCTAGGGTGGGAAACAAAAGGCATGCTTCAGTCCACAATGCTCCCATGAGCAGCTTTCGGCGTCCGGTGGCCTTCACAGCGGCAACGAATTCCGCGTCTTCCCAGGCATTGATCTGCGTTCGATCATAGGAGCGCACATCGGGGATTTCACTCTTTAGTTGTGGGATGGTGTCCTTGTTCACACTTACGTTAACCGTTGAAAGCACGATTGGTAGACCAAATACCTTCGCCAGTCGCGTAAGTGCAATTACATTGTTGATCATCCTCCCCGTTTCCATTGATCTGACAGTGTAGATCTGTGGTGGCTGATAGTCGATGAGCACGAGGGCTGCATTCTTCGGAGTGAGCAGGTGGTCTTTTTCTGGATCACGCATTGGCAAGCTTGTCATAATTTCCTTCTTTCTCTACAGTTTCTGTAATCCCTAAACCTTCCACGCCTATCATTGCATATCTGTTACTCTTCAGAACAGATTAATAATCTCTGCACTATATATCGAATTTTAGCACAACAAAAAGCACCTCCGGGTAGTTACTCCCTTCAGTGCTCTTCATACCATGGTACTGTCGCGCCAGTCCAGTCACTCGTCATTTTGCAATGATTGCCTACATGCTCCTACCTCTGATACTTCTCGAACAGAGCATCATAGAGACTTTGTTGCCGTTCCGCAGCTTTTCGATATATTGCGCCTCGTGTATCATTTGGTAGGATGGCCTCCTCTAGGGCAGGTGCTACATGGGTCAGATCAGGAAGTACTTCCAACGCTTCGAGTGCTAGCAGAGCCGTGCCGCGTGCGGAAGCCTCATGCTGCTGAGAAGGATAAATCGGAATGCCTAGCGTATCGGCCAAGATGCTCTTCATCTTAATAGTTATAGACTGACCCCGCATCGCGGATCACTTGGTTCTTGACGGCGCTGGGCAGGGGAGCAGTGAAATCCTGAGTGCTAAAGCCTTTGGGAAGCATGTCCGCGTCATGAGCTTGAACAATCACATTGACACTGTCGATATATTCCTGGCAATGTTCACGCAGGAGACGAGCTTGCTCTCTGGTTGGATAGAGCCGGATTTGGATGGTATTCCCCTCCATTAAAAGGTAGGCTCGTTCATCCCCCTCTTAAAAAGTGCCATTCAGGGTCACGGTACTGTAACTCACGGGAGACACAAGGGATCGGTCTTTTTGACGACTGCCACTCTCGTTGCTGTGGATATACAGACTCCAATACCCCTCTCTCTTTTTGTAATTCTTTTTGTAATTCTTCTTGTAATTCCTCTCGGAACTCTTTCTTGATTTCTTCAATATTATGCTCTATGGCCTCTTCAAATGGCATATGATCCTTAACAGGGTCAGGCATTTTTTTCTTGAGTTCTTTGAGTTCTTTTAACACTAAGAGTTGATCTTTATACTTTTTTTCAAATATATTGTTTTGAATTCTTTTTTTGAATTCTTTTTTTGAACATCTTTTTCAAGTTCGTTAAAGGGCATGGCTGGTGAGCGAAGCTGGCGTGACTCTTCATCAAAGGAGCAGAGGACGATGTTTTTGACAGAGTCGTGGGGTTGCCCCGTGTGCTCATTAATGAGCCCTTGTGATTTTAATACCTCGGCAGTATCATTCTTCAATGTGTAGTTTGGATTTTCACATAACTTGTGAAGCTCGGATACAGCTTCAGTATTTTCTCTATTAATTTCCTTTAAATTATACATAACATGCTTTACCGGCTCGTAATGCTCTTCAGTACCATCCCTCAGTTTAACTTGAGTTGCAATTTTTTTTAATTTATTAAACATTGTGTCTTGCTCAAAGAGGTAGAGAAGAATGTTTTTAACCGAGTCACTGGGTTGTCCCTCCTTATTAATGAGTCCTCGCCTTCCCAGTTTATCGAGGCTCTCATCAGAAAGCTGATGAGTTGGATTTGTGCACTTCTCCAAAAGATCTAAGTAAGCATTCTTTGCATTTTTCATTCGAGAATAATAAGAGATATTACTATCAGACCTAAGATTTTCTATGCGTGATATATCCATTGTAGATGCATATGTGCCGTTTCCCAATCTCACTTCCTGCTCAGAGGGGAGGAGTTGATCGAGAGCATGAGCTGATGGCTTGAGCGGTTCGAACCTGTACTGATGTGAATACATCTTGTTTAATATACCTCTCTCTTTACCATCTTTAGTTGTTTTTTCAAGCATGATGAGGAGTTTCGTACATGCGCATGGCTGGCGAATGGAGCTGGCGTGACTGTTCATCAAAGGAGCAGAGGACGATGTTTTTGGCGGCGTCTTCGGGTTGTCCCTGTTCATTAATGAGTCCTCTTGCTTTCAATATCTCGGTAGTATCACCCTTCAATGCGTAGTCTGAATCTTGACATAACTTGTAAAACTCGCATAGAGCTTGAGAGTTTTGATTGTTAATGTCCTCTAGCTTGCTCATAACATCGCCTACTACATTGTAGTGCTCTTCGGTACCATTTCTCAGTTTAACTTGTGTTGCAAGTGGTTCATCTTTATCAAACAAGCAGCCCCTCTCTCTGAGGTCGCGAAGAATGTTTTTGACCGAGTCGCTGGGTTGTCCCTCCTCATTAATGAGGCCTCGTCTTTTCAGTTCCTCGCGACTGTCCTCGTTAGAAAGCTGATAAGTTGAATCCTTGCACTTCATCTCAAGATCGAGGAGAGCTTGTTTGTTCCAGCGGTGACCGTAATTTTTTAGGGGGTCAGCCAGGGCTCTAAGATCTTCTATATGTTCTATGTCTCTCGCAGATGCAGACGTGCCATTTTCCAATTGCATCATTCGCTTAGAGGGGAGGAGTTTATCGGGAGAATAAGATGGGGTCTCTGCGTGATGTGAAGAGGAGGCCTCTTGCCTGCGTTGACTTTCTTCATACTGCTTTCGATAAAGATCCACCGACCTTTTTCTCTTATTTGAATGGTGACTTGAATCGCTACAGTCTTTTGATTTATCCAAAGAATTTCCCATAATATTTTCTCTTTATCCTTTTCTTCAGGTATGCCTTGAGTGAGGCCATTTGAACGAGACAGGGAAAACTGTCAGACATTGTTCAATATCAAGAGTTTTTACGGCTAATGGTTGAAAGGAGGTCAAGTGCTCTGCTAAGTCGATACAGAGATGAAGAGGAGAGACTATCTGAATGTCCAGTCTCAACGTAGCTATCTGTCTCTGGCTAGCAGTTAGATACTTCTTTCTCTGGAAGTATAGCCTAGAGAAGAGAGCTTTGGGAATGACAACTCATGGACATCTGCTAGACAACTTGCAAATTGAAGGATGGCTGACAGGAACGATAACATGAGGGGTGTCGTTTCTGTCAGCTTCAGGTGGATTAACTAATAAAACGCGTAAATAGGAGACTAGGCATGCCAGCTCACCTTTTAGGCTCCGGCGTAGGTCACAATCAGATCTGTCGCATAGCCAAGAACGAAGCCAATCAACAACCCCCACATGGCGATCTCAGGAGCTTTGAAGCCCTTGGCAACCCCGAAGAGTTCGGCCACAACATAGATGATTGCACCAGCGGCAAGAGCGAGAAAAAGGATGAAGATTTGCGGTGAATTGAACACTATGCCTACCACTGTCCCCAGGAATGTGGGGCCACCTCCAATCAATCCAAGCAACCCAACAAACTTCCAGGAAACAGGTTGACCAGTGAGAGGACCTGCGATACCAAAGCCCTCGGTCATGTTGTGCAACCCAAAGCCGATAATCAGTACCAACGCAAGTTGGAGAGCCCCACCAGCAGCCGATTGCCCAATTGCCAACCCTTCAGAAAAATTATGAAGCCCGATCCCCGTAGCAATCAGGAGAGCAAGGGTACGAGACGATACTTCCTCTTTCCCTGGAGTCAGTGGAGGGTGATCTGATGTAGCCTGAAGAGGTTGGGGATCTTTACTCTCTAGGACTGGACCTGCGACGTTTGCCCGTACCCGTTCGAAAACAACGCGATTAAAATAGACAAGTCCCACCGAGCCAAGCCCAATGCCAAGGAGAAGCAAGAAGATATCAAGAGAGAATGTGCCTTCTCCTGTATGATGTGTTCGTACCTCATCTAAGGCCGTATTGATAGGGTCACTGGCCTTGCTCACCACATCGAAGAATAAGAAGAGAAGCACACCAGTCGCAAGCATGTTCAAAAAGACCCGCAGCGACTGAGGTGTTTGTTTTAAGAAAGCAATGGGTAATCCGAGGTAAATAGTGAGTCCAGCGAAAGCTCCAAGCAAGATAATGGTTCCTGTGGGCATAGAATATCCCTTTCCCAATAGTGTTATGCCCTTCCCCGTGGATATTAGGGCATGTTAATATCCGACTAAACTAGTAGGATATTAACATGCTTCGATGTGTTACGTCAAGAGAAAATCTAGCAGTACCAACGTGACAGGTTTGATGGGAGGAGAGGCCACTTAGTGGGGTTCTGTCACTCGATGCAGCTTGACAAAGTTTGTACGCGCCCACCTTGCTACAGGTAATCCTCCCATAATCACGATATACTCGCCATTCTGGATGAGCTTATCTTCTAGTAAGCGATGCTCAACCACCTCTATAAGCTCCTCCGTTATTCCTCGCAACTCAATACTGCGTGGCAACACCCCCCACCAGAGTGCGAGCTGACGTCGTACCTTTTCTGAGGGAGTATAGGCCAAGATGGGAACACGTGGGCGATCCTTAGAGATTAGATGCGCCGAGTTGCCAGAACGTGTAAAGATGACAATGGCCTTGACACTCGCCTCCTCTGAAAGTGCACGGGCAGCACGGCTCACGGCACGAGCTTGCGTGAGGTGCTGATGCTTGGGTTGGTGTGCAGTTCTATTCTCCGCTTCAGTTTCTTGCACGATACGCACCATCATCTCAACGGCTTCAATTGGGTAAGCCCCTGTGGCTGTTTCAGCACTCAGCATGACTAAATCAGTTTGATCAAGTACTGCATTGGATACATCCGTTACTTCTGCCCTCGTTGGACGCGGATTCGTTACCATTGACTCGAGCATTTGGGTGGCCGTGATAACTGGCAGTCCCAGTTCATTGCATCTGGCTATGATCTGTTTTTGCAGCAGCGGAACCTTCTCGGGAGCCACTTCGACACCTAAGTCCCCACGAGCAATCATCACGCCGTCAGTCACCTTAAGAATATCTTCTAAACACGCTATTGCCTCTGGTTTCTCTAATTTTGCTATTAAGGGAATAGGGATAAGATTTTTCTTATGGTCGCCATTCTGCTTCAATTGTAGTTCATGAATATACTGCTTAGCTTCAAGTATATCCTCCGGCTTCCGTACAAAACTGAGCGCTACGTAATCAACGTCATGCATGATACCAAACCGAAGGTCATCACGGTCTTTCTCTGTCAGGGCAGGGGCACTGACTGCAACACCCGGCAGGTTTATTCCTTTATGCTCTCCCAAGAGACCACCGTGGATGACTGAGCAGAAGATATCTGTCTCGTTCCTGTCTAGGACAGACAATTCTAATAAGCCATCGTTGAGTAAGATCCGATCACCGGGTTTGACATCTTGGGGAAGTTGCTTATAGGTTGTGGGGATTATCTCGGCGTTTCCCACTATCTCACGAGTAGTGATCGTTATCTGTGAGCCATCAACTAACCTGACAGGTTGCCCGGCTTGTAGCAAACCTGTCCGAATCTTTGGACCCTGTAGATCTTGTAAAATAGCCACAGCATAGTCAAGACGAGCAGAGATAGCTCGTATACGTTCGATGACTTGTTCATGCTCCTGATGTGTGCCGTGGGAAAAGTTAAGCCTGGCGACATTCATACCTGCTCGCATAAGGCGTTCGAGTTGTGCCTCGCTGTTAGTTGCAGGGCCTATCGTGCAGACGATCTTTGTACGATGCATTGAACGGTTCCTCGTTTCATCATATTATTGCCCTCTTCCACGTTTAGAATATTTGTTCTCATGAACAAATCTATCACTGCACCAATGATACCCAACACCAAACAGAATTGCCAGAGGGAAATGGGGACAAAGCTGTCGAAACAAGGGAAAAAGAACTATGTATTTCATGTATTCGTCAAAGATCTTCCACTGCGCCATCTCTCTTTGACATGGGAAGTATCTTCTCATTGTAGCGTTTCTGTAGTATACTAGCGTGGCGCATAAGAAGCATGCATACAAAATTGCTGGAGCATTGCATGACAACTAACTCCTTGACCATCAGATTGACAACACTCACTCCTCTTTGGACAGGTGGTGCAGATGGCAAATCCGATAGAATTCACATCACAGGTGTTATGGGAAGTCTACGCTGGTGGTATGAAGTGCTAGTGCGAGGTGTAGGTGGGTGGGTCTGTTGTATGAACGATCCCTGTATCTATGGCAAGGAGAAACCATACCAGGGATTGTGTGATGTGTGTCGTATATTTGGTGCGACAGGCTGGGCAAGGCGCTTCAAGATCATTGTCCGTGAGGAAAACCAGTGGCCTAAAAAACCATCAGCTAGCACATCTGAAGGACGAGTATTTACTCTCTCAAGAGATCATCCGGCAGTTCATGATCCCAAATGGTACCTTAGTAGTGATCCTCTTTATGGTGATGTAACGTTGGAGGTTATCACAACTCTTCCTCTAGAAGTAAAGGAAAGAGGGAAACAGTCATCTGGAGAAGAAAAAGAGGAACAACCACTTGACTCTAAAGTTATTGGTGCCTTGATCCAGCTTATAGCAGACAGGGGAAGCATTGGAGCTAAGCCACAGATGGGACTCGGCGTGGTACGTGTGGTAGATCGTCAGAGCACACAACCTCTGTTAGAGCATTTAAAACAGCTTGTTGCAAAGCATGAACACCACAAAGATAGAAAAGACTATCATGAATGTGACGAATTCCCCTCATTACATAACATGTTCTTTGCCAAAGTAAAAGTTGGCCGGACTCCAGCTAGCGAATCAGACACATTCGACCTCAAATACGATATCCGTGACATGTTCCGGCAAGCATTTATTAAGGACGTTGACTTGCGTCATACCATCATGGGTTCAGTGCATAGGGAAAATCGTCAAGGCGCAAAAATTATGATGTCCTATCCCTATGATAACGGCACCATACGCATATGGGGTTGGATACCCGAACTACTAGGCAATCATCCATCGCGCAGCGAGATTCTCGATGAAATCTATAGCCTTCTAGAAGATATCTACAGGGATAACTTTAGCTATTGGCTTGATTTTGATCCTAACAAGCAAGGCGACATAATGAAGTACCTAGAGGAACATGTCCTCAAGGAGGAGAAATAATTCGCGATTATATCAGCCATGAACTTCAAATAGCTTATGACCGAATAAAAGGCCTGAGTCAGCGAGAGAGTGACATAAAAAAAGCAGAAAACCGTGGAAAACGTAAAGAAGCAGAAAATAAAGCAGAAATAGCAAGAGAAAACCTACTCGCGGACCTGCCACCGACGATAACCTATGAATTCCTTGATGTAACACAAAAAGAGAGTGCCAGAAAATTTCGTAATAGCTGGCAGAAGAAAAATCGCAAAGTTGACTGTTTACAAGAACTTGGCAAACTCTGGAGAGAGGGAAGTCGCTATTACAGGGATATATTCGAGTCTCCAAAGATCAATCTAGCTATCCTGCCTCCATACTCATTTCTCATACAGTTCACATTCACGCTGGACCAGCCCTACATTTCACGTGACGAACAAGACTTTTACATCATTGACAACCCTGTCCGTAAAGACAAAATCTTCGGACTTCCTTACGTAGCCTCAACATCATGGAAAGGGAGCCTACGAGCAGCATTCCGGCAATTGGGGTACAAAGATAAGAGTAATGTCGCACGTCACCTATTTGGCAATGAAAAAGGTAATGAAGATCCTAATGACTTCCAATCTGGTTGCCTCTATTTCTATCCAACCTTCTTCACCTCAAAGAGTCTGGAGATCATCAATCCTCAGAACCGCAAGCTACGTGTAGGTGAGAAGCCCATCCCGTTTGAAAGTGTTCCCATAGGCACAACAGGAGTCTTCACTTTGCTCTACGTCCCATTTGATCTCGTTGGCGAAGACGAACAGAAAACTCGTGAACAAGTGGCACAGGAGTTACAACTCATATGCGAGGGACTTCAAGCCATGTTCCGTACCCATGGCTTCGGTGCTAAAACCAGTAGCGGGTTCGGGCTGGCAAGCGAGTCTCTACAAAACGTGCTGTTAGAAATACGAGCAGATGAAATTCAAAAGCTTTCAGAGCCAGTTATCGGCTTTAAGGAATTGGTGGAGCACGCAACCAAATTGGCTCAGAAATTAGCTAACGGTTAAAGGGGGTGAAGAATGAGCAAGAATTTGAAAGATCTGGCTGATAATCGGGATGCTTTGTTGCTGGCAGAGGTTGCTGCTTGGTTACACATGTTTGGGAAGCTACAAGAGGATTTTCTCAATGGTAAATACTAT
This sequence comes from uncultured Chloroflexia bacterium, assembly GCA_963727755.1. Classification (GTDB taxonomy): domain Bacteria; phylum Chloroflexota; class Ktedonobacteria; order Ktedonobacterales; family Ktedonobacteraceae; genus DASYAN01. The sequence goes on along the minus strand of CAVSHN010000008.1, from coordinate 416,640 downwards.
CTAGCCCATGGAATACCTAAAGCAGTTCCACTCAATTTTCCACAATTAGATGCTCTACTCAAAGATGCTTGGTTTGGGGGTGTATGGAAACGGCTTCCATTAGGAGGAACTGGTACAGAGAGACTTACTCCCGCTCAACTTATCAAAACACACGAAGAAGAAATGAGTAACTATAAAGAAGGTCTCCGTAAGCTGTTGATTGATGCTCATGGACGTGGATCAGGTATTGAAAAAGGGGTGCTTGAGAGATTTGCTTGCCCGCATAAAAATCCTGTCTATTTAGCAACTTCTTTAGGCTATGAGAGTTTCTATTAAACCTACAGATATTCATGCCGCACAGCAGAGCTTGTATCGTTTCCTAGAAATACAACTGAATTATCTCAAGGCAAAGATTGCGAGTCTCGATCTTAGTGAGTGGGTAGATGTTCGAAACAAGCTTATCCAAGTCATACAACGAAGTTACTGCATTACTGTAGCAGAAACCCGTCGCCCCCTAAATGATGTAACTTTACTCGACCAGACGGCAATCAGTGTCGCTTTATTCAAAGCCGCTCTAGCGCAAAACCTTCTTTTAGGAAAATGGAAAGATCCTAATCAAGCAAAAGTGGCAGACAAATATCGCTGGCGTCTTCTAAGAGTTGGTCTAGATGGCCCTATATTTTGGGGTAACTCTACACGAGTTGGTGACCTACTGGCTCGTAAAGGATGCCTTGAGGAGGCTTTGGATAAAATTCAAGAACTACTTGAGGTAATCTATCCACTGGGTTCCGAGATTTACCGTGATGAGAATGGTAGTATATTCATCGTCCCAAACATAGATAATTTACTGACATATACTGATGGCACACAATCCTTGGAAAGGCATATCCAGGATATCACTAATCAGAAGCTTGCCGGGGAAACAGACTTTACTTTATCGCTATCATGTAGCACACGAGATACCCTGGTGTTCGGCAGGCTAGCATCAGAAGCTCTACCTCAACCAACACCTCAACCGAGTTGGCTCAAACAACAATGGCAAAACAAAACATCTGACATCTGTTCGGTTTGTGGCTTGCGCTCTCAGGGTCCAAGTAAAAAGTCTCTTGCTCGTAAAGTATGTGATGTCTGTAAGCAGCGACAAATCAATCGTTCTGAAGAATGGATTAAAAATCCTTCCACGACCATATGGATTGACGAAGTAGCGGATAGGAATGGGCAATTGGTATTATTAGTGGCACATTTTGACCTGATCGACTGGCTATCTGGCAACTCTTTCAACACCGTTCTTTCCTTCGATCCCGAGAGTCGCCTGCTACTTGACAAGGAGCAGAAACCACATTACTTCGATTTAGGTACCTTAACCAATAATATTCAAGATGGTTTGATATCAGGTGATAAGTTCAAGGACGACTTACTTGGTTACCTTGTAGGGGGTAACAAAAGGGGTGGTTCGGATGTTGTACAAGATTTTTACGATCTTCATGTCACAGAAACAGATTTAGGAGTATTTTCATCTAGTCCTAAACCAGAACTTCTTGCTCTGTCGATGATTCGGCAGTTTCCTTCCTTTGCTCGTATTAGTCGTGTGTGGGAAACAACTAAAAAGTTCTGGGAAGAGATAGAATCTACGTTCTACACTGCTGTGGGCACAGTAAACACACGCCTAAAAATTCAAGGAGTATTTCTACGCAATACGCTAAGCCAGGACACTGTAGAAGTTTCCCATACCTACCAAGTCAGATCAGATAACATCAGCCTGAGCGTTACTTGTATTATTAAGGAGCAAGAGTTTCTCACAGTTGATAATTTGCGTCGAACAGCCTTCCTACTGAGGGCTTCGGAAGCAGAATATGAAAATGACAGCCAAGCAGCAGAGTGTGTGCAAAGATACTTGGACGGTAAAACTTTTGACATAGAAGAGCCAACTGGCTATGGCAGTTCTAATAAAGCACTTGGAAAGTTGAAAGTGACGGCAGTAAAGCTGGAAAATACGGCGTATGTCCCAGCAGTATCAATCCTCAAAGAGCCACGTACCTTCATGGCTCTCGTTCCAGCAGATAGAGCTTTGCAGGTTGCCAGAGCTATCAAGAAAAAGTATGAGGAAGAGATGGGCAAAGTGCGAAACCGATTACCATTAACGCTCGGTGTCGTCTTTGCAGGGGCGCGAACTCCACTTCCTGCCATCCTTGATGCAGGTCGCAGAATGCTAAAGCAGCCAACAGAAGCCACTCGTTGGCGAGTCAAAGGGGTTGACTTACGTCTCTATCCAGAGAAAGCCTCGTTAACGTTAGAACCTACACAAGGTGGAAAACCATCTCTGACATTGAATATTCCAACTATTATGGGCGATGAAGAAACGGAGGATGTCTGGTATCCCTACTGGTGCCTTGAAGAAGAAGCTGCAAATGCTAGCGAAAGGAAAAGAAAATTTAAGGGGATCGATGGCAAAGATTGGAGCCATGTCAGTGATCTCCAGGTTGGAGATGTTGTTTCCTTCATGGCCTCACGCCTCGACTTCGAATACCTTGATACAGCCGCACGCCGCTTTGAGATAAGCTACGATAATGGCAAACGTCGAGGAACTCAGCAACCAGGAAATTCCTATCATGCAGCGCGTCCCTACTACCTTGGGCAACTCGATGAGTTCGACCAGCTCTGGAAAATACTCTCTCAGGGTTTGGAGACAACGCAAATCCACACTCTCATCGGTATCATAGAAGACAAACGCATGCAATGGAGCGCAGATCAAAATAACAAGACGTTCAAACAAACTGTCCGTGACGCTCTCAATAACGCCAACTGGAAACTACGTTTAACGCCAGATCAATTTGAACAACTATATAGAGCTGCCCTAAGTGGACAACTGACAGACGTTACAGAACTATATGTACAACTTAATCAGCAACCAGAAGATGATAAAAGTCAAACAGAAATCGCTAAGACAGGAGTAAACTCATGACCACTACAGAGACACAACCTGCACGTGTGCAATCACTCTACACTCTCCAACGTTTGCTCTTCATGACACTCGATCCTGTACACATCGGTGCGGGAGGCTACAGGCTAGGTAGAGTCGATATGACTATCGCTCGTGAACCAGGGACCAACTTACCTAAAATTCCAGGTACTAGCCTAGCAGGTGCCACACGCAGCTATGCAGCCATGAGTTATGGGAAACCAGAAGCAGCAGGAAAGCATGGCAATTTTAAGGGAGACAAAAAAATATGTCCCATCATCTACACTTTTGGCACTGCGACGGACGCAAGTGGTGCAAATGGCTCTGAAGCAGGTTCAACTCGAGCTGGTACTGTCAGTATCGCTGATGCTCGTATTCTCTTCTTCCCAGTAAATTCTATGGCAGGCCCCGTTTGGGTGAGCACGGTAGACATAGTGCGAGAAGCGTGGGGTGAGGACAGTGTGACATTACCACAAAACGTCAAGCCGACTAATGATGCCATCGTAACCAATATGAACTGGGAAAAAAACCTTAATCTTGGCTGGCTGCTGTTTAAATCTACCAAAGGATTAACCATAGAACCTCCCACATCTCTAACATCACATCTAGAATGGAAAGGCATATCAGACCGCATCGTGCTTGTCACCCCAAAGCTCTTTTCCCAAATCGTCAATAGCAATTTGGAAGTGCGTACCTCGGTGAGTATCAATCCTGAAACAGGCGCGGCTGACTCAGGTGCCTTGTTCACCTACGAAGCAATTCCACGCACAACGTGGCTCTGGTCGGATGTCGTTGAAGATGACTACGGGAAAAATAATGGTGGCTATCCCTTTTCCAACTCCGTCACTAAGCAGTATGACAGTAAGAACAATATAGAGAACGCTGGTGCCAATCTTCCTGACAATGATATTTGGCAACGACCTCTCCATGTTGTAAGTGCGGGCATGCGGCTGATCGAGTATCTGGGCATCGGTGGCATGGGTACCCGTGGCTTTGGCCGTATGCGTCTAGTAGATGAATGGGTAATCAAGGAGGTAAAAAGTGAGCCTAGCAAACAATAATAACTTAGACTGGCACGCAGCCCAGGCTGGGCAAGGAATTATTAAAACCACAAAAACTCACTGGAATAAAGGTGAAGAAAAAGGGACCAAAGCAAGCGACGTGGAAAATCTAGTAACGAAAGCTTTGGGGGTACTACAAGAGAATGGTGTCTACGCAGTACTCCTTTACCTTTACTCGCGTAGCGAAAGCGAACAACACATCGCCAAACCGATACGTGACCAGTTGCTGGAGTTGACCAGACTTCTCAAACCTTCTTCTTCTACAGGCAGCAAAGAGAAGGCAGTAGATATTAAGGCTGAAGAAGTTCTGAAGTTCCTGACAGATGCTGTCTGCAATGATCTGGACAGCCTACTGCTGGTGAAACAACTATGGGAACAGACACTTATTTATGCACGCTATGGAGCCAAAGCTCGCGGAGTGGAAGAAGGATGCAAAGAAAGCCAAAGTAGAGGCTGAGAAAGTGAAATCACAACCATGACTTGGACGGCATATCAAGTAGCATTCCGTCTGCTCTCCCCAGTACATATCGGCTGGCGCAAATTAGGCAACTTGCAGCAAACCCGCCCTTATCTCACTGGCCGCAGTCTGTGGGGAGCACTTACAGCCAGACTAACACGCGAATCTGGTGGCAGTGACTACGTTGGCATAGGTAAACAGGTTGATAAGCAACTTGCTTTCACCTATTTTTACCCCTATGCTCTGCCAAAGGAGGACTCCATCTGGTCGTGGCCAGATCAATGGAACGATTTTGCGTGGCCCTGGTCTGACTGGGACAAGTTTGCCTGGACATTTCTCGGCAGCTATGCAAGTACAGCTCTTGCAAACGGACGAAGTGCCGAAGCAGGAAGTCTCCACGAAACAGAATTCATTGCGCCACGTACACGAGAAGGCAAGCAAGTATATCTTATAGGCTCTATCTTCGAAACAGTTGGTCTTCAGAACGATCAGAAGAATCCATTGAGTAAATGGCAAAGCGTGTTAGAAAGAATACAACTCGGCGGTGAGCGTGGCTATGGCTGGGGACGGGTGCATCTGCAACATCTCCAAGGCTGTTGTGAGCAAGTCAACAACGGAAAATGCTTCGGATATGAATTGCTTTCAAACGACGTTAGACCTCAGTTAAAAGCTTGTGGTGATACCCATCTCTTGGCTCACACCTATGCCGAGACGGACAGTGTAAGCAACAGGGAAGTGACTATTGAGCCTCTTGTCGGCAGAGAGACGAAAGGCCCTACGAACTTTGGGAAAGATATTTCTCAGGCAGCAATATGTTGGGTGCCAGGAGGCAAAGTCACTCGGGGAGAAACATTCCAGATCCAGCTGAAGGGAATTTGGCAGCGGCACACGTAGATATTGCAAAGCATGTTATACTGATAGATATACTAACTCATAGTTCCTTTGGATAGGAGATGCGCATGTCAGAGCAAACAGGGAAAGGCATCAGGCTGAAGAAGCTAACCATACGAAACTTCAAAGCATTCAAGAATTTTACCATTGATTTTCCTTCTCCACGTATGAAGGATGATCCAGATATACTGGTCATGGGTAGTAGCAATGGACTAGGAAAAACATCTATTCTCGAAGCGTGCTCATTGTTATACCTCGCAACTATCCCAGAAGCAAATTTTTTTAGTTTTAGACGTTCTCTCAAAGTAACGGTTGAACTTGCAGATCTCCTAATCAGGGCTGGGGCTAAGGAAGCATCTATTGAGGGAACTTTCACTACCACCAAGGAAGAAAATATTTTTGGCAGCCTGACTTTGTATCGTTCAGGAAAGATTGCAGGACCTCGTGAACCGCGCAAAATTTCTCTACCAGCAAGTGAATTCGAAGTACCAGCAGCTAATCCATCCAATAATAACGAAGTGGTTACAAATTTGCTTTGTGCTCTTCTGGGTATAAATAGTGATCCTTTGCTGCTACCACCCTTCATGTATTTCCATAGTTACCGAAAAATTCCAGAAGGAAAATTGGAATTTGGCCAATTAGTGGATGGAGGACATCGACAGAGGATGGGGTCTCCAATAACCACATTCAAATTTGAAATACTCCGTGCCTTGATAAGTCGAGAAGGACTTTTTGAGGATTTTGATACTGATGAGGCAAAAGATATTTTGGAGACTTTGGACAAATTGATGAAGCAGTATGCGCAGGTAACTATTGGAAAGCTCAAGCTCTCGCCTGAGAGTACCATAGATTTTCGTGTTATTCCAGATAATGGTAACCATGGCCCATCGTACAGTTTTGATAGTTTGAGTTCTGGCCAAAAGGAGATCATTTCAACGCTCTTCCTCATTGAGCGTTACGGGCGAAAGTACCCTGGAATAGTATTGATTGACGAACCTGAATTACATCTCAACGTAGAATGGCATCGTAGCTTGATAAGAAATATGTGTCAGTTGGCGCCGGGTAATCAATACATCATTGCAACCCATTCGAAGAATATTTTCGATGCAGTGGATAAAGATCGCAGGATACTTCTTGTTCCAGAAAAGGAAGAAGCGTGATGGTTGGAATCAGACGAGGAATAGAATCAGAAGAAGTGTGGCAAGATGCCAAACATACGCTTTTTGTAGAAGGTGGTAACTCAAGCATAGATTCCCAGGTTCTCCACACCTTGTTCACAGAGAAAGGGATCGATATTCTCGTAGAGCCTCTCGCACATTCTTCGAACCTCCGTACCGTTGCTAAGGCTCTTTATCCGTATCATCCCTACTACTATTTTCTCATAGACCGTGATCATCACAATGATGAATTTGTTGACCACTGCTGGAAGAATTTCCCAGATGAAAACACACACAATCTCCTCATCTGGCGTCGGCGAGAGATTGAAAACTATTTCCTTACTCCAGAATATTTAGCACGCAGTCCGTACTGTCAGTGCTCTCTCGAAACACTCCAGCAGTGCATTCGCGAAACGGCCAGCAAGCGTGTTTTCCTAGATATCGCTAATATAGTTATCTTACAGCTCAAGAAGGAGCTGAATAAAGACTGGATTGAACCATTCAAAGATACTGGCATCACTGAATTTAGTGGGAGAGATACAACGCTCGCAAAGCTTATGGAAAAGCATGAAAATGCGAAACGGACGTGCGATGTTCTCGAAAAATTACGTGATTATCCCCTCTCTGAATGTTTTAATAAAACCGTAGGCGAGTTTTTTGGTGATGGTCAGAATGAACTCGAATTTGGGCATGGCTCATGGCTAAAAATGATTAAAGGAAAGCATGTATTGCCGACTGTCATCGATAAGTGTTTTCGTGTGGAAGATGCAACAGGCAAATACCTTCAAGGGAGGGAACGCTGCATGGAAGTTGTTAAAAGTCTGCTCAAGCGGCCACTTGAGGATCAGCCTGACGATTTTAATGAGCTGTATAAATTGATATCGGCAAGAGTATCGAAAAGAGGCGATCGACATTCATCTTTAGCGTCATTTTCATCACCGTAGGCAAATTTAATTCGTATGTACTCTAGTTTTCCTCTTTTTTGTTTTTTTGCAGGTGATAGTGATGGAAGCTGCATTATCAGAGCCTTGCTTCACAGTAATATTGAACAGGCTGGTGGTTGCACTATAGGAGACCGTCCCAACTGAGCCATTAGATGCGCTAACCTTCGGTTGAGAGGGAGCATAACCACTCAGAGTAATGGCCCCCTCATTCCTGGCAAAGGCAATAGTCGCCTGTATCGTTCCATTGTCAGCCAGTTGGCTAATCCGCTTACGACCCAATGAGACGAATTTGTCGGTATCACCTAAGAAGGCAATACCAGACTTGCCCACCGGTGTGACGATATAATACGAACCATCGCCAACGGTATCGCTGAAGCTACGGCCTGCATTGACCAGTTGTCCCGTTTTTGTAAAATAGTTGTAAACATAGGTTTGTCCAGCAATACCCAATTTGTTGGGGGTGAATGTCGCCTGCTGGGTTGAGCCAAAACTCCGCTTGTAGGCGAAGACATAGGCATATTTTAGGTTTCCATGATCTGTTACTGCATAAGCCACCATCGCTGGCATAAGACCCTTGGCTTCGCCGACATAGGTCTCGTCGGTGGGGACAATGGAGGTGTCTGGTTTGACAATAACACCGTCAGGACGGATTGTGTACATGAGATTTGTCTTGTTCACCTGACCAAGCGCATCACCAACCCCAACCATACTTCCTGAGAGAGTTGACAAGAGCAGATTATCTAATTCAGTACTCATAAAGACATCGCTCCAGGGCCAGGTACCCAGCGCACTCCCCAGACGTAAATCGTAGAGAAACTCATCCCAATGGCTACGCATAAAACGATCCATGCTCACACGCATGGTTGTCAGATTATTGTACATCGTACCTTGCATATAATGGCGTGGCGATGCCATACAATACTGCATGGTCATTCCATTCTCCTTGGCCGCACTGGCCATATTGTCCAAGAATGCGTAGGGATCGGTCAAGTTGTAAGTGGGGGAGGCATACATAGAGAGCCAGTCCTGCTCATAAGTCATGACCCCACATCTTTTGAGATAACTCATGATCGTTTTCCAGAACTTGGGATCGGTGGAGACATTGTTAGATATGGTATATTCTGAGCGGTACGGACTGCTGTGATCGATCCAGCGGCCATGTGTAATCAGTGGTAGGCCAATTTTTTGCTGGAAGGCACTTAAACCATCTGGAAAGAGCGTTTTGTCAGCGGTATAGGTATATTCGCCAGCTTTTTGCGCATCCCAGGCAGCGGTAGAACCTTTAGGATACCACCAGCTATCTATTTGCATGTAACCAAGAGTAATGCCCTTCGAGTCAAATTCGCTTTTTATAGCCTCTAGAGTTCCCCGATAACCTTTTGAGCGATCAAAGGAATAATAATAAGCTGCTCCGTTGTCCGTCCAATAACCCAGCATATTCAGGCTGACATCGGCATCATTGGCCGGTCGCACTTTGCCTTGCAGATCGGTCATCGCATGTCCCCAAGTGATATAGTTCTTATTGATGCCTTTTCCAATAGCCAACATCACTTTGTGTGTGAAGTTCTGGGGCAGGCTGCTAATGTCAGATCTGATGGTGCCAGCGATAGAGCCATCATTCTGCATCATGGTGTAGGCAACCAGAAAATTGGCCGCAGGCGAGAGGATAAAACTATTGGCCTGCCCATCGAAGAAGAGCCATGGGCTATCCAATCTCAATCGATGGAAGTCATAGGCCCCAAAGGTGCCATTGTGGCTCAGATGATATAAATTCTTGGGATAGCTGGTGAAATGAGGAAATGGTTCGCTATTACTGGCCGTTGCTAGATATGTCGTACTGAAAAGCACAACTGACCGGGAACGATAGATGCGAATACCGCTGCTACGGGCAACGTTTCCCTGATAGTGAAAGGTAATCTCTTTGTAGTGCCCAAGGGCATCAGTCCCGCTATTGACTGCGACATTACTGAGCGTATGACCGATGTTCCCACCAAATGTCCAGGTCGGACTCAGGACACTAATAGTGTAGGAACCGCTGGTATCGACTGTGACCTTAATCCCCATTGTAGGCTCGGAGATGGTAGTCGTTGCCGCAGTTGCATGTGCGGTGGCAAGGGAAAGTGCTTCAAGAGAACCAGCCATTGCCAGTGTGGTAAGAGTAGCTGTCCCTGCTGAGAATTGGAGAAAGCGACGACAATTCATGCGCTTGCCCATGATTTTGTCTGCCTCCTTTAGCGTAGTCCTTTACTGGTACAAGAAGGACATCTTAGAAGCGAGGTGTCCAATGCCAAAGATAAGAGCGTTTCATACCGCTCAAAAATCTCTGCTAGAGTTTTCTTTTCACCTCAGGATATTCAATGCAAGAGAGATATTCCAGAGGGAAACAGGGACAACTTTGGCCGCAAAGGGAGCGACTTCAGCCTCTCCTTGGCAGAGGGATAATAGAGGTAGTCTGAGGTTGAGTATCGAGATTGATTGCTCTTTCGTGTATATCAGGAGGATTGGCGCTGGCGTCAGCTCGCTATCGCGCAAAGATGGTATCGCTTCCCATTCTCTAGATCGCGCAGGCACTGGTTTCCTTCTTGCCCTTCCCCAAAGAAAGGATCATGCATATGTTTTTTGATAGAGAACAAGCCTATAAGGTTCTTCATCCTCATTTTCCAGGACTGCTCCAGATCCAAGAGCCGTTAGCAGACCATTGTTCTTTCGGGGTAGGTGGCGCAGCAGAAATCTGGTTGACCCTGTCAAGTCCTCAGGAATTGGAAGTTTTGCTTCGCACGTGTACAATCCATCAGTGGCCTGTATTGCTGGTGGGTGAGGGAAGAAATATCCTGTTCGCTGATGCTGGTGTTCAAGGAATTGTTGCTCGCGTCGATTGGCAACAGTATGAAATTGAAGAACGTACCGCAACCTTGATTGTGGATGCTGGCGTTCGCTGGTCGCGACTGCTTCCAGAACTGCAAGTCTTAGGGTGGGCTGGACTCGAATTTGGGATTGGTATTCCTGGGACTTTGGGAGCGGGTCTAGTCAGTAATGTCGGTGCTCATCATCGGGATTTAGGACAAGCCTTGCAATGGATTGATGTTCTCGATGCACGAGCTTGCAATGCTGGCCAGTTTGATGTGTTTGTGCCCCTGGCGAAACAACGCTATGCTCGTGAGGATTTAGATTTGGGATATCGGCACAGTTGTTTACGTCTCAATCGTATGACGCATATTGATGCCACTGGCAAGCTTGTTTTTCCAAGCAGAAAGCTCATCGAACCAGATGAAATTGTGCTCCGATTAGCCTTGCAATTGCAACGCAAAGATCCCCAACAGATAGCCGCTCTTTCTCTGCACTATCTCCAGGTGCGTCAGGCCCAAGAGCCTGCACTGTCGAAAACTGGCCCAGTCTTTAAAGATTTTCCCGGCTTTCAGGCAAAAGACCTGATTGCGCGAGCAGGTCTTGGAGGGAAAACTATAGGCAATGCCCAAATTACTGAGCAAAACGCCAATTATATCGCGAATTTAGGAGGCGCAACTGCTCAAGAGATCTTGTCGTTGATTATCATGGCCCACCAGCAAGTTCTGACCCAATTTGGGATAGACTTACTGTTAAACCTCGAACTGCTGGGTGAGTGGCCTGTCTCTAGCATACCGTCTAGAGAGGAAAAGATTTTGAAGCACTTATCATCATCAGCTGAAGAAGGTTGATTAAAGCATAAAACAGTCACCTTTGAACTCTCTTAAGGAGGCAAAAGAAGCCTCTCAACAAAAACTATGTGTTTGCACTCCAAGATGTTCGAGAGCAGATAGGGTAGAGATACGTTACCCCGTTGTGATCGTTCCATCGGCGTTAACACGAATAGAAACGGCTGTTAGCGGGCCACTCCCCGGGCCTGAGACATGGCTGCAACCGTTAGAAGGATCAAAAATCGCTCCATGCGCTGGACAAACCAATTGTTGGTTGCTCGAATTATAGTTGACAGCAACCCCTCTATGGGTACAGGCTCTTTCTGCGGCCACAAAATTGCCATTGAGCAGACGTATAAGTAAACACCCTTGACCATCAGCGGGATTCGTAAAAGTTGTTGCACTATTGGTTGCTTGGCTTGTATGCCCAATGACCGTTCCTGTATGTGACGGTGGGGCTTGAGTTGGGGCGTGAGTCGGAGCTTGAGTTGGAACTGATGGCTTTGGCGAGGGCTGGGGAGTCGATGTGCTGGAAGGGGTTGGCGTTTGGTGTGTTACTTGTGCAGTAGGTGTGCTTCCTTGGGGATGAGTCGTCGGAGTTATTGAAGATGATTCAGTCAATGGCATATCGGCCACCTGTGATGGAGAGTGGTGTAGACCTCGTATAAAATTAAGGGCATTTGCTCCCTCTGCTACTAATGCACCTATCGTAACAGTTGTAGCAGCAGTAGCAATCATTGAAACTACCCTTCTACGGTTCTGCCGTCTTGGCTTCTGTGATGGTCCTACCGAAGAACGTTTGCTTGCTCTTCTAGATACAGGTCTTGGTAAACTGGCGTCTGCCTGGGTAGCAGACCACCAACTAAATGGGTCAACACCTGCTATCGAGTTGGGATTGCTACCAGTGGGAGAAGGAATCTCATATTGCCTGGAAAGCATTTCTGTTGGAGCATCAGGTAGTGCATCTTTACCGTTCTGAACAGTTTTGAGCTTTAATGAAGGGGATGTTACAGCAGATATGTGTCCCGTTGGCGTAGATGATGTTATTGCCTGCGACTTATCAGACGAAGTAATTGCCTCATCGAACCAGTTGACAGTAGGAGGGAGCGTAATCTGTGGATTTTGTACCAATTTTTGGGTGCTGGAAGATATACCTGTTAAAGTAGTTTCTAAAATCTTTACTATGACTTCAAAGGCAACAACAATATCACTAGCATGCCGATATCGCTTCTCTGGATCATGGTCTAGTGCTTTACTGATGACTAAATCGAGAGCTTCTGGTATATCTGGACAAATTGCACTAATTGATGGTATAGATTGCGCTGGGCGCTTCAGTGGATTTTTGAAGGGATTCGCTCCACTTAATAGCTCAAAAAGTATCATGCCAAGCGCATAAATATCAGAGCGAGCATCTGTAGGCATGCCCAATGCACGTTCTGGAGGCATATAGGCAGGATTTCCCAGAAAAATTTCATTCTTGCCGATAGTAGAGGAATGAAGTTGTTTGTTTTGTATATCCCTATATGCGTTAAATATTGTTCTCAGGCCAAAGCCAGCTATTTGGATAGTTTGCCCTTGATTTATGAGCATTGAAAGACTTAACTGATCATGCACAATGGCATGGCTATGTGCGTAGTCCAGTGCAGGTGCAACTTGCTTGAGTATGTCCAGCGTTTGTTGAAGAGTGAAACGTCCTTGCTGCTTGAGTAATTGACCAAGTGAGGCTTCTTTGACAAACGCTGTCACTAGATAAGGATGCCCAGAGTGCTCACCAAAATCATAGGTTGGGATAATATTTGGGTGTGTGAGCCCAACGAGAATGTTTCCTTCTTGAACAAAATGGATAGTGAATTGTTCGCGCTCCTGAGCAGAAAGTCCTTCGGGGAGGTTGAATACTGTCATCATAACTGTATGGTCTTGCTCTAGTTGGTGAGCTAGATAGAAAGTTCCTAGCTTACCCTGACCAATTAGTCGCTCAATCTGATATTTTCCTATTGATCTCCCAACAAGCTGGTTTAGGCCTTGTATCTGCATCTTCTCATTCTCCTCTTAGCCTTTATCCTTGTTTGTTTAAATACCTATCACATTTTAATGCCGCAAGCGGAGCCCAATTTGCTTTTTACTAACAAATAGTAATGTACCTGAGAATTTCACAGGGAGTCAATGCTGTATGCCCGCAGTAGGACTATTAGGAGGATTTTTTTCTGAAGTCTTAACCATAATTATGGTGTTTTAGAGATGTTTTTTCTGTTCCATTTCATATAGTTCAGCTAGGAGATTGGTCCTATTCAAATCTGTTGCGAATAACAAAATCCTTTTAGCAGGCACTCCCTTGAAAAGAAGACTAGCATCAAGGGAGAATTTGATGGAGCATTATTGTACAGCGAAAGAAGTACGGCAACGATTAGGCATGCAAGTGGGAGTATTCTATGCCTGCAAGTTTCATGAGAGGTAGTCGATATGGGGACAAAGCAATCATATGTCATTATTGGAAACGGTATTGCTGGTATTACTGCTGCTGAAATTTTACGTGATGAAGATGCCTCTTGCACAATCACCATTGTTGCAGATGATCCCTTTCCGGCATATTATCGTCCAGCACTCAAGGATTATCTTGGCGGGTGCTTGCCAGAGGAGAAACTCTGGGCACGCCCTAGTACATTTTACCAAGAAAAGCGCATAAAGTTTGTTCCAGCACGGGTAATGGGTATTAATACCAGAAATCATGCTGTGCAGTTGCATGATGGCAAGTCTATCGGCTACTCTAAGTTGTTACTTGCTAATGGGGCACGTCCTCGTACTCTTTCTTGTCTTGGTCTTGATCTGGCTGATGTCTTCACGCTGCGTACGGTTGCAGATTATCAGCAGATTCTACGTCGTCTGAGCGATGTTAAGCGAGTGGTGATATGTGGAAGCGGTACCCTGGCCCTGGAGAGTGCTGAAGCATTGTGCCATTGTGGCTATCAGGTCACACATCTTGTGCGTGGCAAGGCTCTCTGGTCAGAGGTACTTGACCCTGTCGCTTCAGATATGGTCATTCAGGAAGAATTGCGCGATGGCATTGATGTACGTCTGCAAGAAGAAATTGCTGAGATTGTAGGCAAGAATGGACGGGTCTCTCATGTGATTACCAAACATGGAGACAAGATTGCTTGTGAAATGGTATTGATTGCTATTGGCATTGAGCCTTTGACCGACTTTATTCGCGCCAGTGGCATCCTCTGTGGGCGCGGCGTTAAGGTTGACGATGGGATGTGTACTAATCTCCCAGATATTTATGCGGCAGGTGATGTGGTAGAGATAACAGATAAGTTTACAGGTCATACGAGGGTCATTGGCCAGTGGTTCCCATCCATTCAACAAGCTCAAGTTGCGGCTTATAACATGCTGGATCTATTTCCTCCACATGCTCCACTTAATCCTAGCTCAAACAGCAGAGGCAGCCTTGCCAATTTGAACTATTACAATGCCGCTTTTCTATATGGGTTGGATTTTGTTGCCGTTGGGTTGAGCACATGTCCTAGATCTCCAGATTATCAGGAAATTGTTGCTGATCCTATGCCACGAAAGTATCGCAAGGTGGTCTTAAAGAATGGTGTGATCGTGGGTACCCTTCTGCTGGGTGAACGCAAACAGGGCTTGGCTTTCAAACGTGCTATTGATCATCATGTCAATATTGCCTCTATTGCTCATCAAATCTTTGCTGACGATTTCCGATTTGATGCATGGCTCAATGAGCAGGGTATTCCCGATCCTATTCTCAGTATCAACGATGAGGGCAGTAGAGAGACTTCTTTGTCAGAGCAGTATATGACGATCAGTATGCCCAGATTGACTAGTGATAAGCCCACATCTGATGAATTTCTTATCCCCAATTACATCCTACGCGCTCTTACAGATATTCCTACGTTAGTACTTGTGAGTCGGAATAAGCCATCAAGAGTGCTTCCTCTCGAATATGGCCAAAGGTATACATTAGGTCGTGATAACCATTGTGATATTGCGCTAGATGATCCCTCGTCGTCGCGGTTACATGCCGAAATATACTCTGCATCCGATGGTTTCTATGTGCGTGACCTGAACAGTCGCTATGGTGTCTTTGTCAATAAGGTCAAGATCAATGAGGCTCATCACCTCTTCCATGGGGACTGCATTGTAGTAGGTAATATACTGATTTACTTTTCCTATCCGCAAGCCAACGCCCTTAGGCAAGCAGCGTCAGGTCCATCGAAATTGACAAAGCAAATGTCACCATCGGGCCTCTGGCGGGAAGAGGTGGCTATCACAGGAAGATTGGAGCGAGGAGTTCCAGTAAAGACAAGAGGTAAAGAGCCGATTGTGGTAGGACTTGAGCACCGTCGAGAAGTGCAACCTTTGGGAGAGGACCAAATCAAGTTTGAGATTGATATGTGCATTGGATGTAATCGCTGTATGGAAGCCTGTCCACTGCCAATGTCCTCGCAGGTTAAGATTGCTGACTTGAATCAATCGGTAGTTTCAGAGCGAGTGAATTCGCATATAGCCCGTTTTGCTGATGAATGTATTATGTGTGGCTCATGTGTCCCTGTCTGTCCAGTAAATAATCACCGTGACCTTTTGATGTTGTCGCTTAAACAGCGCATCGGTATTTCATGGGATAGCAAGCCGAATATAAACCTCGCCTTAGCAAGGCTTCCGGTGGGTTGGACTATTGCTGCACTTATCAGTTACTTGCGGGAACAAGCAATTTTACATGATCCACAACAAGTACCAGATAATTACTTGCTCCATATCATTGGAGCTTCCAAGCAGCGTATTTTTAAACCAGGAGAGATCGTAATAAGTGAAGGAGAATATGGGCGCGACTTATACTTGATCCTGGAAGGTAGTCTTGAGCTAACTGCGGCTGATAGTAATAATGTTGCGCTGCCAGTGGCAATTCTTAGGCGTGGTGAGTATGTGGGAGAGGATGGAATGCTTACGGGATATCCCTATAGAGCCTCAGTGCGTGCAAAGACTCCCGTACTGCTTGTGCAAGTGCCAGAACAGGTAATGCAACGCTTAATGGAACTGGTGCCCAGCGTGCGCAATCATTTTGAGCAAGTCAATAACGTTCGCTCGCTAAAATCTATCTTGAAACGTATGGCACTCTTTCAGGGAGTGACAGATGCCGATATTGAAGTTATTATGCAACAGACACTTATCAGGCAATATGAACGAGATGAGCAGCTCTTTACTGAAGAGAAGAGTAAACGTCCCTCACGTGAGACCCTGCATATTATCCTAGAGGGTTTTGTTAAAGTCGCGCGGAAGACTACAGTGAGGATGCATTCCACTGAGAATGATGAGCGCATCATTGCTTATCGGCAGGGAGGAGACTACTTTGCGGGAGGACTTGACCTATTAGGGGATGGACGGGCGGTCAAGGTAAGGACCATTACCCGTTGTCGCGTTGCCGAAGTGCCTCGGCAGATTCTGCTGGCACTTTTCCAGGAGTATCTGCAGAGGTGAAGCAGCGCTTCTCTCTACGCTTGCGAGAATATCTGGAGGCTACTGTCTCTGCTCAGGGCTACGACTCCGCAGGATTACTGCAACATTTTGTTCCAATTGGTAACCTTGCTGATCTCAATGTGCAGGCGGGTTTGCACTCGCTAGTGAATAATGGGGTAGTAGAGGGAACAGAGGTGCTGGTAATTGACCTTGATAAGTGTATTCATTGCAATGAGTGTGAGGATGCATGTGCTCGTCGGCATGGTTATTCACGCATGAACCGTAAAGGTATGGTGGTTGGTAATATCAGTATAGCAACTGCTTGTCGCCAATGTCAGGATCCTGTATGTATGTTATGTAGTCGGGCAGGTATTGCACGACATCCGAACGGAGAAGTTTATATCACCGAGAGCTGTATTGGCTGTGGTATCTGTGCTGAACGTTGTCCCTATGATAACATCTCTATTATAACGCTTGATGACGAAATTGAAGATGTCACACCTTTGCAACGTTTTAGTTCATTTTTTATGAATAAAACTAAAAAGCAATATGGACGAAAAATGGTGCCTATGGCTCAAGCTCAGTTAGCGCCTGTCCCGCTTGCTGTTGGACAATCAACTGATCCTGTAAGTGAAATGCGAAAAAAAGTAGCTATTAAGTGTGACCTATGTGCAGGCTATAACGATCAGGCCTGTGTGCAGGCTTGTCCGACAGGTGCCGCAATACGTATTCAACCAACAAAGTTCTTTGGTTCTACCGAAGAAATTCTCCATCGATGAGCAGAGTGAGAGGAATAGAAAGATGGCATTAGTCAATAGACCACTGATGCAACAATGGACAGTTCGGCGCATCTGGAAAACGCCAGGTTCAAAACTCAACTGGCTTTTTCTCGTTTTTGCAGTTATTCTACTCGGCTGCGTATATCTAGTTTATCGTTCTGCCGTAGCTACACAGTCCTATCCCGATCCAGGTAGTGATCCATTACGAGACTGTGGCATTATTGCTTTTGGTCTGGTGCTGGTAGTTGGAGCTTATACCTTGCGTCGTCGTTTTGTGCGTCGCTTGCCTGGGAAAGTCCAGAACTGGCTCTGGCTACATATCTGGTTTGGCATTATAAGTGTTTTGATTGCTTGCATGCATGAAAACTTTCAAAACATCACCCATGATTTCTCGTTCACAACCGATCGTTTTACAGAAGCTGCCTATGGTACCACTGCTCTCTATGCTCTGTCATTCCTCGTGATAACAGGGATTGTTGGGCGTTTGCTTGATATCTGGCAGGCACGATTGATTGCTGCTGAGGCTGATACCAATGGCGTTGGTATCATTCGTTCAGTAGAAGATCGTCTGTTCGATTTGTCATTAGCAGTTGATCGTCTTAGTGCGGGCAAATCGGTGCCGTTCAAACAGTATTGTGAAGAAGCGCTACAGATAGTAGATGCTCTTCCTCCTGATTTGCCAGAACTGGTACCAGCCGAGATTAGCGATTTTCAACGTGTCTATGCTATTTTGAGTCAACGTCTGCTACTTGGACGCTCACTTGAACGGCAGAAGCGTGCCTGTCTTATTATCCGTGTGTGGCGATATATCCATATTTCTGTGGCTTGTGCCGCAACCTTGATTATTTTATATCATAGCATTTTCGAGCTATGGAGCATGTTCGTATTGCATCAATGATCAGAGGTAGATAGACAAATTGTGGCTTGTCAGGTAAAGTATTGGATGTGGTGAGCATAGCCACTTGCTATCTTTAACTCGGAGTTTTGCTACGGATAATCAGGAAGCGATTTCTACAGCCACCTTTGCAAAGATGATCGAGCAAGCACGCCGACATGAAGAGGAGGCACTGATAGCGCTCTATCAGCGTGCCCTTCCCATTGTCTATCGGTTCGTGCTTGCTCGCTTGGGACATCCTGACTTGGCAGAGGATATAGTATCAGATGTTTTTCTAACGATGATGGAATCTATACATGATCTTCGAACAGATCGTGAGGCTGGCTTCTATGCTTGGCTTATTCAGATTGCTCAGGGAAAAATTGCTAGAACCTTGCGACGTATGACCAGCAAGGAACGAAAACTTATCCCATTACCGGATTCCTTTATAACAGATATTACAGAGAATATTCCGCAGAGTAGAGGAGCCAATGGCAACCGATCTGATCAGTGATCCAGTGGCAGTACAAGAATGGCGCGAGACCTTGGATGAATTGAAACTAGCTTTGGAGAGCCTGAGTGCTGAGCAACAGATGGTGGTGGTTGGCCGATTTCTAGCTGGACGAAGTGTTGAGGACCTTGGACAAGCTCTTGGCAAACAGCCAGGGGCAATTCGTGCCTTACAGTTTCGTGCGTTGGGCGTGTTAGCAAAGCAGTTGGGGTTGGTGCGTGGGTCACAGCATAAGAGGAGGGTCTAATGAAGCCTAAAGAGCAAATTGAACATTTAATTCAGATGCGTCAATTTGGCAAACAATTACCTCCAACTACCAGTAGAGAGATCCTTTCTAGACTGGCTGCTATGGACTCGCTTGCTCGTCTCAGGCAGATTGAGGTGCCGTCTGAATTTGCTGCTCGTCTGGAGGGGGATCTTCGTAAGCATGTTCGCAACAACACCCAGAAGAATAGTGGGGTGACGATATCTCACCAGAAGATAGGCCATGCCAAATCTCGCTTTGTGGTCCCACAAGCTTGGATCACAGGGCTTGGAATCGCAGCTGTGCTGTTATTGGCATGTGTTAGTGTAGTGGCAATCTATACACAAAATCTACACGGGTTATTCACTATCTCATCCGAAACAACCAAAGCATCAGTCTTCGCAGACATTGGCGAATAAAGCACTAGAGAAGAGTAAAATCAGTATTGGACAGTTATATGATGCAATTAATAACTTAAATACATTGGTTAATGCTGGACGTGATGATAATAAAATTGGGCAAGCGCTAGGTATTGTGATCACTAAGACGAATGATAGTCATGCAGGTGTGACAACTATTCCTGCTGGTTTTGGTCACGAGCAAATGCAACATGATCTTGATAATGTCTTTAGTGACGAAGAACATGTCTTGTGCCAACTTTTGCCTCACGTGGATTGGTCTGTAAAACTGGCATTTACCCAACAACTTAGCAAGCTAGGTCATACTGTCCCTGTGATTGCCAATGCTGTGGTCAGTAGGCAGGACGATGAGACGATCCTGATTACTGTGTCTGGTACGAACTTTATGCAGCAGACTAGCTTGGTTGTTAATGGACAGGTAAAAGGGACTATTAGTAAGATTACCTCTTTACAATTGGTAGCAGTGCTCAAGCAATCAAATTGGCCTCTAGGAGTTTATGCTATTGGGGTGCTAGGCCCTGATAGTACAGCTACTCAGATCATGGTGAATGTGAGCCATGATCTCGATGATCAGCAAGATAGCAATGATCATTATAGGGATAATGATAGTTGAGCACTAATTCATGCTCCAAAGGCGGAAATTCTCTTGGTTTGGGAAGGTATCATGGCGTTGTATACATAATAGAACGTTTCATTGTGTTTCTAGAGAGTTAGTGTTTGTGAAATGAGGGACATCATGTCAGAGACCACTTCCCATCCTAGTCGTTTGCAGCATACGGAGGCATTTAGTGCTGACGGCAAGAACGTGCATGTCATTATTGAGACACCTCAAGGTAAACGCAATAAGTATAAAGGCAAACCATTCAATATCCTTGGTCGAGACAATGCAGAACGAGCAAAACAATTAGTGCACGAGGGGATGGCACGCCTGCATTAGCTAAGCAGTTCTCGTGGTGAGGAATACCAGCGAGAAATTGCTGATAATACTGCATAGGTTTCCCTCGAAACAGCTACTCTAGGCTGGAGGAGGGTCGGGATGACGTCATCAAGTCAGCACGACCCTTTTGCCGGAGAGCAAACAAGAAGTAAGGGAACACACGAGGTTCTCCTCCTCAATGACGAAATGTTAGAGAATAGAGATCTTCTTCATGAGTTGTGATATACGTCTGGTAGCCGCCATCCAGGTTAATCGCTTCAAAACCATTCTCTGCCAGAATGCGTGATGCAATATAGCCGCGCAAACCTACCTGACAGGTCACGTAGATTGGTTGATCTGTGGGAAGTTCTGACAGGCGGGATCGTAGTTGCCCCAGAGGGATATTGATCGAACCGGTAATACTACCTCTGGCAACTTCCTGGGGTTCGCGCACATCGATCAGGAAACCGCCCTTACTCACAATCTCGTCGATCTCGTTGTACTGAAGCGTTTTAACCTGTCCCTCGATAATATTCGATGCCACATATCCTAGCATATTCACTGGATCTTTCGCTGAGGAATAAGGAGGAGCATAGGCAAGTTCTAGGTCGGTCAGGTCAAAGACCGTCAGGCCCGCTTTGACGGCGGTGGATAATACATCGATACGTTTATCAATGCCTTCCGCTCCGATACCTTGCGCTCCGTAGATTGCGCCAGTCTCTGGATGGAACAATAATTTCAGCGACATGGGTTTACTACCGGGATAATAGGTGGCATGTGACGCGGAGTGAGTATGCACCGCTTTGTATAACCAGCCTAGACGGAGCAATGTTTTCTCATTTACTCCGGTGGTGGCGACCGTCAGATCAAATACTTTCACAATGGCTGTGCCAAGCGTTCCTTTATATGGTGTCGGGTTTCCTGCAATCGTATCGGCGACGATTCTCCCCTGACGATTGGCTGGCCAGGCAAGTGGGACGAGGGTTGGCGTGCCTGTGACGAAGTCCTTGACTTCAATTGCATCACCAATGGCATAGATATGTTCATCACTAGTGCGAAGATAGTCATCGACAACAATGCCTCCACGCTTGCCGATCTCTAGTCCTGCCTGCTGAGCTAGACTTGTGTCTGGACGAACGCCGATGCAGAGGATTACCATCTGGGTGTTGAGTGTTGTGCCACTGTTCAAAATCACCTGCTGACCCTGTTGCGCAAAGGCTTTGACACCATCTCCAAGGAGCAGATGTATGCCCTTCTTACGCATATGTGTATGGATAAGGGTTGCCATTTCATAGTCGAGGGGTGCCATTACTTGGTTCATCAATTCAACGATTGTTACTTCGATCCCCCGCGCAACCAGATTTTCTGCCATCTCCAAGCCAATAAATCCTCCTCCGATAATCACCGCCGATGCTGGATGCTGCTGGTCTAGAAACGCTTTGATCCGGTCCATATCGGGGATGGTGCGCAGCGTAAAGAGGTTCTTTGCCTCGTCACGCCCAGGAAATGGCGGGACAATTGGTTGAGCCCCTGGAGATAGAGGAGAACATCATAGCTTTCTTCATACGTCTCGCCAGTTTGTACCTGTCTAACAGTCACTTTTTGGTTTTGCCGATCGATTGCGATGATATCACTTAAAATACGAATATCCATGTGAAACTTATTGGAGAGTCCCTCGACCGTCTGGAGAAGCAATTGGTCACGCTGCGGGATCACTTCACCAATATGATAAGGTAAGCCACAGTTTGCAAACGATACAAAGGAGCCCCGTTCAAAGAGAATAATATGCGCATGTTCATCGAGTCGACGTAGCCGTGCAGCAGCGGTTGCTCCACCTGCTACACCACCAACAATTACTATTTTTTTGCCTTTTCTCATAGCATGCTCGTTTTCTGCTCCTGCTAAGCAAGGATGTGATGGTACTATGTGCGTATCTTCTTTATTTATCTGCCACTGAGAATTTTTTGCACCGAATAGATGTTGAGACATAGTTTCCTCTTTTCCTAGATACACTACCCGGGTAGGGTATCTAAATAAAACAACAACGCTCCTCCTAGTTAGTTGCCAGGAAGTTCTTTTTATATTTTGATCAAGAGATTGATACTACGGTGAATTGCCTGACGAGCCTCCTCTGGCGGGAGGGTGAAACACTCGTCAATGCCATAGGTCACAATCGCGCTAGCAACTTTCTCCAATGCTGCTCGCGCTGCCATAACCTGCACCAAAACCTGATCACATGGTTGCTGATGCTGGATCATCTTACTGATACCTCAGAATTTGCCCTTCAATACGTGCCAGACGATCGAGTAACTCTCTGGTTTGTTCGTTGTTTCTCTCTGGTTCCATGCTGCTTGTCCTCTTCTGGTGGAGATTGTTCTCAATTAGAAGGATACCATACCCCCCTAGCGTATGTCAAGAGGAAGATTGTTGGTGGGACCTTCCAAAAGGGCGTCATTTGTACTATATTGGGTTGAGGAGGAGACTGCATTGAAGCTATGGACCATTCAGGCGTACCATTTCTGGGAAGTTTTGCAAGAACAGGGAATTATTACAACGGACACAAGGCACATTGACAAGGATTGGCTTGATGGTGAGATACTGGATGCCTATCAGTGGCTTGCATCGCAAATGGAACAACGCATCGGAGGTAGGCCATATCCCGATACCTTGCCGCTATGGGCTTGGTACCAATGGGATGGGAAAAAACGTAAAAGGCCAAATCTTAGATCCTTTGACCATCTACCATCAGGGCAAAAAGGTGTTCGTATTGAATTTGAGATTGAAGATCATTTAGTTCTTTTGTCTGATTTTGATCTTTGGCACGCACCACTTAATAGAGGATATCTTGGAGCAAGTAATGAAGACACTGAAAGATTTTACGAAGAGACCGAGAGACTTTCTCATGATCAGCTTCATGCCGATCCGTTCTACCGACAACAAATTGTAAATAGCTGGCAGCGCATATTTGATCTTGACTGGAAAAATGAGGATTTGCGAATTCAAGCAACCTTCTGGCAACTAACTCTGAAGGATGTGAGAGATGTCACTGTTTTTATTTCACGGTAATTATTAGCTCTGCCTCACGCTGCTGGTCCTGTGCTATAAAGGGGTTTGACGAGAATTGCATTGGCTGATCATTGTTGTCTTGTGTCATGTTATTTATTCCCCTGTTTGCTAAGATCTACTGTTCATCTATTAAGAATTATAATATTACGGGGCGACGTTTGACTGCAAAATAGAACAAAGTACCAATGGCTTTTAGGGTGGGCATGCGCCAAAAGTGGGCGACTCTGCTTGACAGTTTTGCTATCGTACAATGTCAACATTGTCAAGTTGATTTGACACACGCCTATATTTTCGTACTTATCATGCTTTTATGGGTATTGCCTTGTTGGTACCCTTAATCGAAAATTCTAGGTAGGGTGTCCGGCTTGACCATTACATGGAATAGTACGCCACAAAGAGTACCAAGAGCAAAAAACATTGCTGTATCTCTAATATTTGCAATGAAAATATAGCTAAAGAGGGCACAAGTACTAGCAGCTGTAAAGAAAGACGGTTACTATTCCTATGCCTCGTGTTGGCTTGAGAAATGCCACTGCTGTTAGGAGAAAGAAGCCTATGATTGCACCCAATACTAATATCATCCAAGCACCGGAATTAAAATCAGGGAAAGAGGAGGATGTAAAATATACTCCTTGAAGCTTGGACAATGTGCTGATGACATAGATAACAAAGAAAATTAAACCTAGAAAAAAGCCTGCCCAGGCAGATCTTTTCTCGTCGGCATGAGCACAAACCTGCATACTAAGAATAAGCATGCTGAGCATAATGCAAGGAACTACGAGCCACAAGATAACACCATAAATAAACTGTAACATCTGCTTTGCTCCTTACGATTGAGTTTTTATGGATCATTGAAATTATAGAGCTTAGATTGACTATCGTCAATAACTTACCAAAAATCCGTAATACGTTAGGTTTGTAGTATGTGTATTGTGGAGTCAGCTAACACAATAGCAAGGCGTTTTCCATCAGGTGCCCAAGTAATGAACGTGATTCGACCAGCGTAGCCTGGGTAAGTAAAAAGATGGTTGTGGGTAGCTGCTTCCCATAATTGCAGTGTTTTCTCTTTGCTTGTAGTAGCGATACGGGTATCCTCTGGAGAGAGAGCAAAAAGAGAAACTCTCATAGCTGGCAACTTGTTTTTGCGAAGAAATACGCCAAACTCCCACTCCCTTATTGAAGTGCAAAAAGATATGTTGTCTATCAGATGACCATTGTATTGTACTATATGATTGGTAGAGTGAAAGAGGGATACTACTATGAAAGGTAGGACGCTGCAGAAAGTCCATAATCCCAAGTAATTTTTTATGGTCAGTTGCTTTTGCATAATAGGGATAGGATCTTTCTTCTGTATCCATAATAAAAGCAACTTTCGTATCATACGGTGATTTCGTCACTTGCTCAACAGTAGTATTAGAGTAACTCCTATTAAAGAAGGGCATTTGCTCTTGAAACTCCTCCCCCGTCTGAACATCCCAGGCAGACGCACCGTATCCAGTAAAACAGATGATGTGCTCGCCATTGTGCGTCCAAGTCAAATCACGTATGTCGTGCTGCCTAAAGGAAAAATTCATCCCTTTTGTAACGATGTCATAGATTTGCACTTCTCCTTTGTATTTGCTTGCAAACGCAACCTGATCCATAGTAGGTGCGCAGTTCATCATTGGTGTACTGCCGTCGGTAAAATGCTTCTCGAAAATTGGCAGCCCCTTGTCTGCTTCCCAGAGAGCAAAATCACTCTTCTCTTTGCAATGAAAGGCAGTAGAAAGATATTTGCCATGAGCTAACCAGTGTACCTCTGTCGTAGCTTCCTTACAAGATTGATTAGGATCAAGGTTAGTAGTCCATAGCTGACATCTTAAATCAGCATTCCACAGCAAGACTGTACCATCGGGATTACTAATAGCGATGATTTGCTCAGATGGTGACCATTCAGCAGCCGAGGGAGCACTCTGTACAAAGGGCTGATCTCTGGGTGACGTTTTGGGAGACTGTGGTTGTGAACGCCATTTTTTAAAGAATTCCTCCCGATTTCTGAGGAGTTGTTGTCTGAGTCGAGGGCTGATGGTGCGGATAGCGGCTTGGCTGTTGATATGCAAAAACGATACTGCCGTTTGTCGTATCCCATATTTCTATGGCATTGTGATTGTGGAGGGCAAGGTATTGTCCACTCTGAGACCAAGCTCCAGCAGTAATATCGGTGAGATGACTGTGACACGTGAGAAGAAGCTTTCTCTGATTTGAGGGCTGAGCAGGCATCGTTGGAGCTAACGGTGTAGTATAAACAGTTGAGACTGGTCCTGCCGCTGCTGGGATGGGTAAAGGCGGGCTTGGTGGCGGACTCGAAGATAGTGAGTCTCCAGAGGTATTTGCCTGCTCTAGGTTTTGCGCAAACTCTAGTATACTTGAAAAACGCTGTTGTGGATCTTTCGCAAGTGCTTTGAGGATGACTGCTTCAACAGCAGGAGAGATTGTTGAAATGTGATTACGTAATGGTTGAGGAGGATCGTGTAAATGTTGGGAAATTAACTCTACATGATTGCCGTTAAACACCGTTGTCCCACAAAGCCATTCATAAATCACACATGCGAGTGAGTACTGGTCGCTAGCCGGAACAGGTTTGCCTCGCAACTGTTCAGGAGCTGTATACCAAAGTGTACCGATAATACCCTGCGTCGTCTGAGTTCCTGTTTTTTTAACAACAACAGCAATGCCAAAGTCACTGAGCAGGATTTCGTTCTGTTTTCCCACAAGCATGTTCTCTGGCTTAACATCACGATGGACAAGCTTCATATCATGTATATATTGCAATGCTACTGCAACCTGTTTTACATAGGTGATAACAGTAGAGTATGGAATACAAGTATTTTGCGGATGAAGTGTACGGACAGTGCCATTGGGAGCATATGTTGTAACAAGAAAGGGAGTGCTGTCTGGTTTCCTTATTCCAAAGTCTAGAAGCTCTATAATATTGGGGTGCTTGAGTCTGAAAGTACGAGCCTCGTTAATAAATTCTGTCAGATCCTCAGAAGTGGTGAGTTGCGTTTTTAATACTTTAACTGCTACTACTGTCCCATGATCAACATGTTCTGCCAAATACACAACCCCAAAGCCTCCATGACCTAACTCATGGATGAGGCGATAGTCACCAAATTGCTGCCCTACATACGTTATCATCTGTCAACTCCTCTATAAGGCAATTAGATGATTTGAAATAGTCACATAATGTGGCTGTTTCAATAAATGTCTTCTTAAATAGAAAGTTAGGTTAGCCTCGCGCTGCGATCAACTTGCAAGTACAGTAGCTACAATTCACCACTATTCCTCATCTCGTATATTCTTCCGCTTATTCAAAAACTCATCCCAGTCTTTTCGTTGTATTCTCCAGTCCCTTCCAGCTTTTACCGCAGGCAGTCTTTTTTCTGGATCTGGGTTTTTAATCCAATTCCTGATGGTATCCTTATGCACTTGAAGGAGCTTTGCACATTGTTCGATTGTCAGCCATTCATCCCACATGGAACTACCTCAGAAGCGGGTTTACTCCATTATATAGACGATTAGCTTGAGGAGTCAATGCAAACACTTGCTATTTCATACATATTTGGATTTTAATCTATAAATACATAGATATACATGCCAGTTCACATCTATTCATATTAGTTCATAGATATTCGTAAAAAAGGAAGTTGAATTGTGAAGCAGGAGAGAATAGTACCGCTTATTACGATCCAAGACGAAACATTTAAACATCAGTATGAATTAGGGGTAATGTATGCCTTGTCCCAGGATAGACAAGAGCATATGCCTATTCTTGATAGTTATCTCGTCGTCAATCTGAAGTATGCTGCCGCGTGTGGCTACTTTACTCCGCTCCAGAGGCAGGAACTCTCTCGGTTTGGTTTCTGTTTGGGGAGGTACCATGGCGTCATGTTTGCTGTACAAGCTCCAAATCTTGGAATTTCTTGCATGAGGAGTCTGCAAAAAGATTTACCCTAAGCAGAATGCTAGAAGAACACGCTGATCTGTTGATAGACCTGCTGGATATTTTGGGGTGTCCCGCTATATTCTTGCCCACCTGTCTTGTTAGCGATTTGTGTCAATGCATTTGTGTCGGCATCATTGCCATAGGCTATGGTGAAGATCTTGATACCCTGCCCGGCATCTTCACCTGAAGCTGTAACACGGTTCACAAGCTGATTAAGATTTAAGTTACTAATGGTATCTTGCCCATCGGTGAGCACGATCATAGCTTTGATATGCTTGGACGGGAACTGTTGGAGCATCTGGAACTGTTGTTCGATTGTATCAAAGAGCAATGTCTCTCCATTAGCAATGATACCATCTATACGTGAAAGTACATCTTGGCGCTTGGGTCCCAAAGGTGAAACTGGAGTAAGAACATCTGCACTGTCACTGAAGGTGGTGAGACCTAGTTGGTCTTGGTCACTCATTAAGTTAACAAACTCTTTTAATCCCGACTTCGCGCCATCTATTTTGGTAACGTTGCCAATCGGATCATTCATACTGCCTGAGCGGTCCAGTATTAGCATAATATCGACCCTGCGTCTTTGTGTTTGCCAGCTTGCTTGAATGGCATTCACAACATTGGCATTAGGAATAGGTAATACGGTACTTGGCTGTGCTGGATCTACTCCGTGTGCGTTATCAATCGGTGCTGTCAATTTCATATTGGGATCAGCAGGACGGAAACCATACTGTAAGGCTTTGGCTTGTTGAGCTGGAGCTAACAAGAAATTGCGGAACGCCTGGGCGGCAGCTTTCTTGGCTGGTGAGACCCAGCTACCTTGCAAGATTGCGAAGGGATGATCACTGTTAAAGGTACCTTCCTTAGGATAGATGGCAACGACCGGATATGGTAGGTGTGGGTATTTCTTTCCATCGTTGGCTTCGATAATCAGGTTCTCATACATCACTGTTGCGCTTAAGTAGCTCGGTCCCTGGCGAAACATTTTATCTGCAAAAAAGCCAGTGCTATCTCCATAGTGAATCACTGAGCTTTCGACGTTGGCGACAAAATCTTTTGTGCTGCTACTGTTCACATCGTCAACAGTGAGTTGCCGAAGTTTGTTTGTGGCAGCATAATTCATGGCGATCACTGCATCAAGGCCAGAGTTTGAGTACTCGGGATGGGTATGGCCAAACTTGAACTGGCCAAATTCGGGGTGTCCGTAGGTTTTCCACCCCTGTGAGTCTGTACTCAGTTTGGCGATGTCTGCCCAACCAATGGGCTTTTGTGGCCAGCCGAGAGCTTTGGCTTGAGGTAGCCACATCGCAATGACTACGGGACTGCTGACTAGGGAAGGAGTATCGTTTGCTCCGGTGCCTACGAGATCGCTCCCATGCTTGCTATGCCATTGGTCATTGAGTAGGGCGATCCAGACACTGCCAGCTGGGCTCCAGATATCTGGTTGCAAGCTACCATCCAGGATTTGCTGCATCGATTGGCCTGAGCCTGTTGGCGTTGCTTGAACAGTAATCGGTCCGTCGCAGGCTGCCAAATGCTGGCTGTTAAAATCCTTGACTACATCTTCAATCCAGGCCTGTTTCTCGCTGCTATAAGCCATCGTCAGTGTCACTGGCTGCGAGCTATGTGATGAGCAAGGAATAGCAGAAGCTGGTTTGTTCTGAGCTGGAAGAGTACCACAAGATGAACATACAAGGACGAAGAGCAAGCTCCACATCATCAAGAGAGTACGGCTAATCTGTTGGCTCTGACGTTCTTCTATTATGTGCTGTTGCATGAGCGATTTTTTAGAGCAAAATATCATGAGTAGATCGTCCTTTGTTAGAGTCTGAAGAAATTGATAGCGCAGTTGGTGCTCCATTGTAGCTATTGAACCATTGCTGAAGTAGTGTATCAGTAACATCGCCATTGGGTGCAGCTGCTAGATTGGTTAGCTGTGTTGGAACCGCAATCTGGACAGTAGGTAAGGGCTTCTCAAATGGAGTGGTAAATGGGTTTTCTGTAACCTGTTCAGTAAGTGCTACCTGTGGATTGGTTGGGCGGAAGCCTTTAAGTAGTGCTTTGTGCTGTTGAGGGGCAGCTAGCAGGAAATCACGAAACTTCATAGCGGCTTCCTGCTCAGCCCGGGTGATGCCATTTCCTTTAAAGATGGCGAAAGGATGATTACCGGTGATGTTCACGTTTGGATAAAAGGGCAGTAGCGATTGGTTCCATCGCTGGTGTGCCTCGTTTTGCATGGTGAGCACGAGATTCTCATAGGTCATCACGATGTCATAGGAAGATGGTCCATTGAGGATCACTTCTTGTTCAAGATAGGTACCACTACTGCGACCAAACTTCTGCACGGCTCCCTCAATAGTCTGGGAGTACTGCAAAAATGCATTATCTGTAACTTGAGCAACGGTGAGTCCACGAGAAATATGATAATAAGAGTAAGCAATCAAGGTAATCGAGAGTAGCCCACTATTGGAGCTGTCGGGGCGAGTCTGCCCGAGCTTGACTGGTCCCCAATTCTGATTGCCATCGATGTCGCCCCAGGAGTTTTTCTGGACGGCATCGTAAATAATAGGCCAATCAATGCTTTTACTTTTATAATGCTGTAGCAGGATCTGTGCACGGTCGCGCCAGATAGCAAAAACAAGAGGACTCTCGACCAGGGACTGGGGTGCGAAGTTGCCGGAGGTAAAGGCAATTTCCTGGTTGTTTTTCTTCTGCCAACTATTGAGCAACTGGTTCAATTCCAGATCGCTTGCAGGGCTCCATGCGACAGGGGTACGTTTGCCATCGGTGGTGAGGACACCATCCAAAATGTTCGTTCTGGTCTTGACTGATCCCTCTGACGTGGCATTAATCTGAATAAGCTGGTTACTTGCCATAGTACCACTATTGTTAAAGTCGTTGATGACATCTTGCATCCACGCCTCTTTTTCGGTGCTATATATAAAGGAGATGTTGATAGTGGTATATTTGGGACGCAGGAAGAAATAGAGGCCTGCGCCAATAGCAGCAGCAGTAGGAACTGCTGCTAGACCTGTGATTAGAAAGGCTCGACGTGAGGGGCTGGCTGGCGATGAAGGTGGCGCGACCGGAGGAGTCTGTTGTGGGGGCCCCGGCCAGGTAGAGGGTGCAAGTGAACCTCCTCCTGATGGATTGCTACCCTGTGTGTTTGCAACCATTGTTGGCATCAATGTGGCAGGTGTATTTGGAATGGTCGATATATGAGTGGGAGTTTGCCCGGTGGACTTGGAGGCAAGAGGGTTGTTGCTAATAGGGCTGGATGGGTTAGTAGATGCCATAATGCCAGTGGAGGCGATAGCCTGATACATGTCAGCGGCTGACTGATAGCGATTTTGTGGTTCGTCAGCCATGGCTGTGAGAATAATTGCTTCGGTCTCCGGTGAGATCCCGGGGTTGAGCTGGCTTGGAGGAATAAGAATTTGTGGGTTTATTCGACGCGATGGTGCATCGGCAGGTAACTCTCCTGTCAGTAATTCATAGAGCGTGGCTCCTAGAGCGTAGATGTCAGAGCGAGCATCGCTCTGCCCACGCCCATACTGCTCTAACGGTGCATAGCCATGAGAACCCAGTAACGAAGTATCTTTTGTGCTTGCTGCTTTGAAAATGCGTGCTATACCAAAATCAATTAGCTTGATACGTCCATCGTCCATGACCATGACATTAGAAGGCTTCATATCACGGAAAATGATTGGCTGTGGTCGAGTATGTAAATAATATAAAACCTCGCACAATTGTAATGCCCAGCTCATTACCATAACTGTATCAAATTTTGTTTTGCTCTCCTGCAGAAATTTTTCTAGCGTCTTGCCTTCAATAAACTCCATCACGAGGTAGACTTTTCCTCCATCCTCAAAGAAGTCGCTGACCATAGGGAGGTTGGGATGTGAGAGTTCAACGAGCAAGCCAGCTTCGTTCCCGAAATCCTGAATGGCCTTTGCTTTCTCTGTTGGATTGAGTTGTGCATCGCTCATCTCTTTAATCGCAATTGTGCGTCTGGACTGGAAGCGTCCATCAGTTGCCTTGTAGACAGCACCAAAACCGCCTTTGCCGATAAGCTGAACAATGTGGTAGCGTTTGCCGAGTAAGGGGCCAACCATAAATAACTCCGTCATCTAGCCTGAGTATGGTATCGTATTAGGTACCATGACCAGAAAACAACTAAGCATAGAAGAAAAATGGCGGGACACCCTGCCAGAACTCAATGAGAAACAGAAACGCTACTACGCCGCCCGTGAGGCCAAGGCCTACGGCTTCGGTGGAGTCGCTGCCTTCTCCCGTGCCACGGGCATGAACCGTGATACGATCAACCAAGGTATCAAGGAGCTGGAATCAGGCAACACGCTCCAAGGCGACCGTATCCGCCGTCCCGGTGGTGGCCGAAAAAAACAGGAACAGCACCAACCAGGCCTGACCGAGACAATCGAAACCGCTGCCAACCCCAAAACGGACCACAAAGTCCTCGTCAAATGGACAAGTCATTCCATTGCTCACATCGCCGCAGAGGTAACCAAACGGGGCTTTACAGTAGGGTTAGAGACCATCCGCCACATCCTTCATGAGCAGGGCTTTGCCCTCAAAGCGAACAAGAAAGACCTGGAGGGTGGCAAGAATCATCCGGACCGAGACGCCCAGTTCAATCATATCAACATGCAAGGTCTCAAGGCCCAACTCCAAGGCTTTCCCATTCTGTCCATAGATGCGAAGAAAACCGAAAAGATAGGGAATATGAAGAATGCAGGAAAGGAATGGACCGCTCCTGGTGAAGACACAAAGGTAGATGTCTATGACTTTGGAAAGACCGATCCTATCAAAAAGGGGCGCATCATGAAGGCCATTCCCTACGGTGTCTATGATATCCTCAAGAAACAAGGGTTCGTGAACGTCGGGATTGACCACAATACTGCCGAATTTGCCGTCGTCTCCCTGGACAACTGGTGGCAGACCAGGGGGAGCAACGATTACCCCGGTGCAACCGACATCCAGCTCTTCTGTGATAGTGGGAGCAGTAATGCATCAAACAATAGGCTCTGGAAGTGGTGTCTCCAACAATTCGCCA
The DNA here is from genome assembly GCA_963727755.1 of uncultured Chloroflexia bacterium. Lineage (GTDB taxonomy): Bacteria > Chloroflexota > Ktedonobacteria > Ktedonobacterales > Ktedonobacteraceae > DASYAN01. The sequence goes on along the minus strand of CAVSHN010000008.1, from coordinate 384,181 downwards.
ACCAGACAGGATTAACCATCCACGTGTGTCACTACCCACCAGGTACCAGCAAGTGGAACGCCATTGAGCATGAGATGTTCTCCTTCATCAACATCAACTGGCGAGCGAAGCCACTCATAGCCTATGAGGTTGTCCTGGAGTACATCAGGCATACCATGACCAAGGGAGGGCTCAAGATCGAGGCCGTACTCGATACCCATGACTATGCCACCAAGCAAAAGGTTCCTGACGAGCAGTGGCAGAGTATCAATATCCAGGGAGATGCGTTTCATCCAGAGTGGAACTATACTGTCAGACCACAGGTGTAGATGACGGAGTTATTTGTGGGTGATCCCTAAGATACCTGGAGTTAATGCACCAGTGACACGGCGTTGTGGAATACTCAAGGTGGTTGCCAGAAGAGTTTTGTCGGTAGGACCACTGGCGAGTAGGTATCCACACTTAGAACAGAATTGGTCCTGTGGGCTATTGGGTGTGCCACAGTTTCCGCATACCTGTGAGTTTCTTGATTGTCCCATACTTTCTCCTCGGCTGAGTGAGGGTCTCCACTAATGGAAGTCCATGCTCGGCTACCCTTCTAAATGACAGCCTGATTTTATTCAAATGGGTATGCTCTGTTTATATTGTGCTTGAGGGCAAGTATAGCACATTCTCTTATCTAGTGGTAGAGTTCAAAAACTTGGTCAAATTGAGCTTAAATGACTATGCCTATACCATTTAACGAAAGCGACCCTGTTAGCATACAATTCTTTGCTATATTTCCACATTTCGTCTCCTAAATTGGAATACTATAATGTTACTTATTCAAATATGCTTCGTTGTATATAGTAGGAAACAAAAATAGAAAGGAGCTTGCTTACATGGAAACAGTCCATATCTACCAATTGCAACCCACTAAAAAGTTGTTTGTAGTACTGCGAGATGCGCAGATGGAAGCCGCCAAAGTCTGGAACTTTTGTGTCGAAGCGCACAAACAAGCACGCAGAGAACATCTTCCGTGGCCTGGACGCAATGAGCTGCAAAAGGCCACCAAAGGTGGACAATTTGCCCTGCACAGTCAATCGGTGCAGATGGTAGTACATGCTTTCCTTGCAAATATCGACACCACACGCAAGCTCCGTCAAACCCATCCAGAGATGCGAATGAACTATCCATGGCAAGAAAAAATGCTTCTATCCGGTCAAATGGCCTGCTCAGGCTGTAACGAAGAACAAGGGATGCGTTGTTCTGCCTATGGGCAAAGGGCGCAAGTCCATCACCCTGCATCTTTGCTGAGCACGTGTCGTTTCCTCGTTCCGTCACGTATCTACGCCCTGGTTTATCCAGGAGTAGTAGTAGGGCAGACACGCCCCTGGCATCACCTGATGCTTGTTGTCTATCACAGCCAACGGGTCAACCACTGCTCTTGGAGCAGGTCCCTACGGGGGCAGGCCACACCGTTGGAGTGCGATCGAAGCTCACCCCCTCAAAGGCGGGTTGAGAGTGTCACGATCTGCTCTATTCTAAGTACAATCACGAAACTTTTTTGGTATAAAGACTGACCACTGAACGCAGTCAATGCCGCAATCTTTGCATGATTGTACTTAGCAATGTTTCACTGAAAAGAATAGGGTCTAACTAGTTTATAATTCCATGGACATTTGTTGCCTTTCGCGGCCATCTATGGACTTACCTTTATGGAGAGAGATGATATAATTCTCCGTATGGAGAACAAGCAAATCACATCGCTCAAAGTCTGGAAGCAGACGCAAGAAAAGTTGAAGATCTTGGCTGCCATGAGGCGTAAGACAATGCTTGAAATACTAGAAGAGATAGTAGACAGAGAGCTGAAGGAAGCAGTGAAAAGCAGTGAAGATCACCAGAGGCTATAAAACAGAACTAGACTTGAATAAGGCTCAAGTCACGGCTTGTCTTCAGCATGCTGGTACTGCACGCTTTGCATATAATTGGGGGCTACACCGTTATCAAGAGGAATATGCGGCAGGAAGAAAAACTCCCACCGCCATGAGTTTGCACAAAGAATTGAATGCGAAAAAGAAGACAGACTTTTCTTGGATGTATGAGGTCTCAAAATGCGCTCCACAAGAAGCATTGCGCAATCTAGAGAAAGCGTTTAAGAACTTCTTCGCTCATGTTAAAAAGAAGAAGTCTGGCAAGTTTAAAGGCAAACTTGGCTATCCTAAGTTTAAGAACAAAAAGAAGGGTATTGGCAGCTTCAGATTAACGGGAGCTATTCACATCTTCGAGAAGCATATCCAGTTACCAAGGTTGGGAAAGCTTTTGCTCAAGGAAGCAGGCTATCTGCCAACCTCTGGTGTTCACATCCTCTCTGCCACGGTCTCGGAAAAAGCAGGTCGTTGGTACGTTTCTGTCCAGGTTGAGGAAGAAGTAGCTGATCCTGTTCCTGCAACGGGCTGTGTGCTCGGTGTCGATTTGGGCATCAAAACTCTTGCCACCACTTCGCAAGCTGTCGCCTATGAAAACCCGAAAGCCCTGCGCAAGAACTTGAAGAAGCTTGCTAGACTTGGCAGGCGCGTATCACGTAAGAAGAAAGGCAGCAGAAACAGGAAGAAGGCTGTTCGTCGTCTAGCCCGCCAACATGCTAGAATTGCCCGTATTCGTGCCAACGCACTCCATCAAGCAACAAATGCCATCGCGAAAACCAAGCCGGCCATCATTGTGCTTGAGGATTTGAACGTGAAGGGCATGATGGCGAACCGCAAAATGAGTCGTGCAGTCGGTGATGTAGGCATGCACGAGTTTAAGCGTCAGATCACCTACAAAGCTGAGAAATATGGCTCAACGGTTAATACTGTGAGCAGATGGTTCCCATCCTCAAAAACTTGCTCTTGCTGCGGATGGGTAGATGAAGATCAAGATTTAGATGATCGCGTCTTTGTCTGTGAGAGATGCGGATATGTTGCAGATAGAGATTATAACGCAGCACGCAATCTTGCTCAAACAGAGCTGAATTTGAGTCGATCAGCTTGAACTAAACGTACCGTGAGTTACACGGGAACGCAACGCCTGTGGAGAGAGAAGCTCTGGCTTGTCTAACCAACAAGTGAAACTTCTCTCGTCGAAGCAGGAACCAGACCTCAATTATGGCCTGTCCATATTTGTCTCAGTTCTGGGTAACGGTTGGACATCCTCCACTCCTGTATACACAATGGAACTTTTCATCGTGTTTCTCGTAGAGAAGTAGACGGACAACATAATTCGAGATGTTTGTGATAGCGGTGGCGATGAACCTCGAAGGGGCAACACCACATATGCAGGAAGAGGCTGTTGCGAATGTTTTGAGCAAGCAGAAATGGACGCTTTGCCAAAGAGCCAAACCGTGTCATGAAAGGTGAGGACTTGTCTCCTTCACGATGACCCGATTATGACCCACTTCACGGCTCTTTTGGATGTGGAGGTAAGAAATGACCGTCTGGTGCGATCTAGATACAGCCGTCAAAGTGGTAGCATCTGGTAACCGTGTCTTTGTGCAGGGCGCGTGCGCAACGCCTACTGCCCTCATAGAGGCATTGGTAGCTCGTGGCGATGAACTCCACGATGTTGAATTCACGCATTTGCATACTTATGGACCTGTTCCCTATACCGATGAACGCTGGCATGGACACTTTTCTACACGAGCCCTGTTTGTTGGACAGAATATTCGTGCAGCAGTCAATAATGGGCGTGCCAGTTATACACCTATTTTCCTCTCTGATATTCCTGATCTCTTTCGACCGGAAGCATTCTTGTCAGTCGATGTAGCGTTTGTGCAGGTTTCGCCGCCAGATGCTCATGGCTATTGCTCACTGGGCTCATCGGTGGATGTGACACGTGCAGCTGTGGATCATGCTCGCCATTGTGTCGCCCTGGTCAATCCACAGGTACCCAGAAACTCTTGGCGATAGCTTCCTGCCCCTTTCTCGCATTGCATATGCAGTGGCATGGGATAAACCCCTCTACCAAGGTAAAACGGCCTCAGCTTACCCAGACCTCGCTCCAAATTGGCCAGCATGTTGCCAGCTTGATCGAGGATGGGGCAACATTGCAATTGGGTATTGGCGCTGTCCCAGATGCGGTTCTGCAAGCACTCACAGATCGACGAGATTTGGGCATTCACACGGAGATGTTCTCTGATGGGATCCTTGACCTTGTTGAACGGGGAGTGATTACTGGCAGACGCAAGGTGCTCAAACAAGGAAAGATGGTAGCTAGTTTTGTGGTAGGAACACGTCGGCTACTTGACTTTATCGATAATAATCCGGCAGTCGAACTGAATCCGGTTGACTATACCAATAATACGCATATTATTCGTCAGTTCGAGCATATGGTCTCTATCAATAGTGCCATTCAAGTAGATCTAGCTGGACAGGTCTGTGCTGAGTCGATTGGGACCCGCTTGTATAGTGGGGTAGGCGGCCAAATGGATTTTATGCGAGGTGCTGCATTGGCAAAGCGTGGACGACCAATCATTGCTTTGCCTGCCACAGCTTGCGTCCCCCACAATGACCAGCAGATCTCTGCTTCTTCTGATCCTATGTCCAATCTGCTTGCTCCTATTGACGGGGTTATATCACGCATTGTTCCTCTTCTCACACCTGGAGCCGCTGTGACAACATCCAGAGCGCATGTCCACTACGTCGTGACAGAGTATGGTATTGCAGAGCTTCATGGGCGAGATCTTGCAGAGCGTGCCCGCAACTTGATTGAGATTGCAGCTCCACAATTCCGTGAGTCACTTGAGCGTGCAGCTGCCTCTTTACACTATTTTTCATAATTGGTGGCTTTGATCGCAAGAAGCAAACCATCAGCTTGCACGCTTATCGCACCAATAAACGACTCACACAGAAGGCTAGAGTCAAGGATTGTCGCGTCCTGACTTGGGTGGCATTCCGTTGCTGGCTGACGGCATATGAGCAAACACAGAAAAAGGGCAAGGGTCGCCACCCACATCATTCCCCGAAGAAAGGAAGGCCCATTCATTCCCTGGATAAATCACAGGGGTCTCCTGGGCCGATAAGATGAAACTCCATTCGAGAGATGTTACGTACCACTTGGTAGGATAGGATGATCCCATCTCTTCGCTTCTCAAACGCCTCGTCCTCTATGAAGGAGCCCATCATGGACTTACTGAAGTGGCTGAGGAAGTCTCTCAGTTGGTCTCTGACTGGATAAGAGAGCAAATGGTGTCCCGTCCTCTTCTCTGTGGGAGATGAAGTCTTGTGGTTCTGCATCTGGAATCAAGCGCGATTGCTTGTAAGGTGATGATGAGAGCAATTATGGATGTTTGTGTATTTAATATAAGTAATGATGGTTTGCAATATGCTGCGTCATTAGTTATTTAATGGAGCTAAATAAGGAGGAAAGTGTATGAAGGGTAACAAGGATGAATCGGTGAAAAGTGAGGCACAGCAATGGGCATGTGAGTTTGAGTTCATTGGACGTGAAGTTCTGGCTCACTGTGAGCGCTGTTCTCAAGACCAGCTTCACTGGTCGCCGCCGTATCTAGGCCTTTCTTCGTTGTGGACTCTTGCAACACAGCTCATCCGGGAAGTTGAACACTGGGTCCTCATCCAGATTGGAGAGAAACGGCTGACGTGCCCCAACAACTTCCAAGAATTCCATCAGAGAGCACATATGACGATCTGAAAGTATGCTATCAGGAGTGGATACACCAAGCGCACCTGCTTCTTGATCCTCTTCCTGATTCCTTTCTCAATCTGTATGTAGGACCGCGTTTAGGCACTTGTACCAATAGGAGAAGATCAGAGGTGCCTACCGTACGTATGTGTTTGTTCTCTGCTCTCCAAAAATGTGCTGCCCTTTTAGGGCAGATAGAAGTCATCGAGCAATTAGTTCCTAATAATAAGTCTCTTTCCCAAGAATTTCAAGGCAGAGATGGAGGAAGGGCAACCCGGTGAGAAGGTAGTATTACATACAAGCTAATATACTTTCTCTACCTGAATTTCACTCTGCTAGGATTGAGGCTCATAGCTCTCCTCTTGCGGGAATTGTTCAGGATGGCGCTCTTTCAAATTCCTGGATACATATACGTCTTGTCTGTATTAACTCATACATACATACACCTGTCTACCAATCCTACAAACCAGCGTCTCTGCTAAGCTCGGCTATTGAGATGGCTTTATCTTTACGCACCTTCAAATGGGAAAAATAATGGACCAAGCTTCTCTGCACGGCGATACATGTTGCATTTTGGTAAAACTAATGTATAATCAAGTATGTCTCCTGTTTATGAAATCATGCCTCCTCGAACCATACCTTCTCTGGAGTTGGTAGAATAAATGTGTGGCTTCTCCTCTCTGGGTGAATACGTGTCCGTTTCTCTGGTTAACGAGCAACATCTTTCGTGAAAGTTCGGCAGATCTCTAACAGGGAGAGGTGGTTCTTAGATGCAGGCAAGAGCGGAAAGTCAGCAGCCGTTCAAATGAGGAGGGAGAGTGCGAGCAGAAATGAGAACAGACCGACTGCTTAACGCTTCGTCTGCAATGTCCTTCGAGAGTCATTGCTCACAGTTTTTCAGTGGAACTTCGAGGAGAGAAGACAACAGACTTAAAACCCTCCTCAAGAGGAGTGATAACCTATGACCTACTCACATAGAAATAGTGCTCAGGAGCAAAAAGAAGCATGCCAGAAAGCGAACCAGATAACGGCCATATGCAAACAGCTCCAGATTACGCTTGATCCTATTGACTGGCAAAACTGCGGCATGCGAGCGTGTGTCGCAGTGAATACGATCGAGATATCGGATCTCTTGGACCTCAGTCAACAGGATAGCGCTTCCATTCTCCGCCGCGTTCAGATGAAACTGCTTGAACACGCTGCTCTTGAAACGGTGCACGCTCAACCAGCTCTCAAGGCTGTGGTCTGGAGTCCTATTGATGTGGTACAGCCGCAAGCATTTTTGAGCCTCTGGATAATCACCCTTGAGACTAATGAGCGCATAGCTATTGCTGAATACATCAGAGATGGACAGCGCACCTATGAGCACTATGAGATCAATATGGATGGTGGATATGATCTGCTAAAGCTCTTTGGACCAGCTCATACAGGTGAGTATGAGATCGGTGAGACAGTCACCATTGAGGAGCATGGCCATAAATGTACTGGAGAAATCGTCTACATTCTTCCACCAAATAAGGTATTCATCAACCGTAAATATCCCTCTAGGGGTCGGCATACCATTTTGGGAAAAGCATATACCAGCGACGTCTCATCAAGGTATCTTGTCGATTGTCATGATGGCTTTCCTCATGTTGTCAATCAATGGCAAGTTATCAGGGAAGGGAGCTGTAGTTCCCACGAATAGACAGCTCGCCTTGTTAACCTTATAGTATTACCATGGCCAGAGCGTAAGGTCTTTCAAGCAGCAAATCGTCTGTTCATAGCGATTGGCGGCGTCAGCGTGAAATGTTGTCTTATCTGGAGGTTGATGGATCAGGGCCTCCAATTGACGTTGTTGCTCTTCCTTCCATTTCTCTTCAGTCTGTCCCTGTAACAGCGCATGGAGAATTGACATTACTAGAGGATATTCCGAAGAACGGAGCTTATTGTATCTCATCGCCTCTTGTACGCATGCCGAATAGGTGATAGCATTGTCGGTCCTCCGTTGGGAAGGTAGCTCATCTGTCCCTGCGAATTGCTTGCTCATTTGTTTATCCCTTCTGATATCTCTATCTTAGACTCGATCATGAAATTGGTTCCGTCTCTTTTCCCTTGCTCGCTTCTCAGCGTTGTGGCAATATAGCCTGTAGCCAAATGCGCTTACAAAGATCACAAGTATGAGTAATAGGAGTACAAGCGATTGCATAATTCTATTCCTAACTGTCATATTTCAGACGCACTTCTTGACCGAAATGGTTGTGGTATGGCAAAAGGAGGAAAAAAGATGTATATGATGCTGAAGACTGTCAAGAGTGCCCAATGGTGGTAACCCCTTATTCCTGTCGCCTATTCCAGAACTCATATGTAGATTCGTTCACCGCGAGTCCTTCTCCTTAAGTATAGCATAAAAAGCTGGGGGGTGTGTGACCTTCACCATGTTCAAGTGGTATCAGAAATGTTCACTGAAAAGGTGGCGAATCCGTGATTATCCTTGACACTGCGATATTGCCGAGTTCACGTTTGATACTTTTGCATAGTGAGAGGGTTCTTGATCGAATCGGGAACTCAGGATTCCCTTTATTTGAAGCATCTCTTTGGGAATAAATGAGCGGGTTCCCGTGTTGATAGAAGCATATGAAATCACACTATCATTGCATTGCTTCTGTGAGAAATGGTTTCTACGAGCGTGAGATGAAATGTGAGCACAGGAGCTACTGATGAGACTCTATGTTGGAGGACTTCCCTACCAAACGAATGAACAAGATCTGACTAGCCTCTTTGGAAAGGTTGGAACGGTCACTGCTGCGACCGTTATTATTGATCCAGAGACTGGACGAAACAGGGGGTTTGGTTTTGTCGATATGAGCACCACTGAAGAGGGACAACGTGCTATTGAACAACTCAATGGTACTCTCTTAGGAGAGAGAACTATCACGGTGAACAAGGCACGAGAGCGTCAAAATGGTGGTGGCCCCCAGAGGCGTTCAGATTATCGTAGTCAGCGCTACTAGCATCCAAAAACCAATCACATCGAGCGGCTATCTCACTATCGAGATAGCCGCTTTTCCTTGACCAACTGAGATACCTTCTCTGCTACTTCAGCAAGTCCATGATGGGCTCCTTCATAGAGGACGCGGCGTTTAGGCTCATGAGCATCTTGATAGACAAATTGTGAGCAAAGTGCAGGTAATGCTTCGTCGGCGGTTCCATGAATGAGGAAAAGCGAGCACTGCGCGGGGAGATTCCTCTTTTTCTCTATCACTTGACATCTATGATACAATCTCTTCATGAATCTCGCATACAGACTCCGACCAACCACTCTCCAAGAATTCAAGGGGCAACACCACCTCGTTGACCAAGGAAGAATCCTTCACAAGATGCTTGAAGCTGGGACCCTTTTCTCCATGATCTTCTGGGGGCCACCCGGCAGTGGAAAAACAACTCTCGCACACATTCTAGCTAGGCACACAAACGCAGACTTTCACACACTTTCCGCAGTTACGACAGGAAAAGAAGATTTACTCAAAATTGTCAAAACTGCTAAAGACTATCAAAAACTTCACAGAAAAACCGTGTTGTTTATCGATGAAATCCACCGCTGGAATAAAGCACAGCAAGATGTGCTGCTGCCGTATGTCGAAAGCGGGCTCATCACGCTTATCGGTGCAACGACAGAAAACCCATCCTTTGAGGTTAACAGTCCACTGCTTTCCCGATGCAGAGTCTTCGTCCTGAAACCGCTTGAGAGAGATGATCTCGAACAACTTATCGATCATGCTCTACAAGATAAAGTAAAGGGGATAGGGGAAGACGAAAAAACGATGGCAAATGATGCGAAAGAGTTCCTCATCAGACTTTCAGGCGGAGACGCCAGAACGATGCTCAATGCACTCGAAATGGCAGCTACGCTTAGCATGCAAACAGAGATTACGGTTGAGGATATCAATGAAGTCTTTCAAACCAAATCCGCAGGACTCTATGATAAAAAGTCAGATGAACACTATAACATCATTTCAGCGTTTATCAAGTCTATGCGTGGATCAGATGTTGATGCGAGTTTGTACTACCTCGTTCGCATGCTCGAAAGCGGAGAAGACCCCAAGTTTATTGCTAGACGAATGATCATCTTCGCTTCTGAAGACATCGGACTCGCCGACAAGGGAGCGCTCATCCAAGCGAATGAAGCATTTCAAGCAGTCGAAAAAATAGGCATGCCGGAAGCACAACTCATTCTTGCCCACGTCACGATCTATTTAGCTACAGCTAAGAAATCGAGGGCTGTTCCAAATGCTCTCATGAAAGCGAAAGAACTCGTCTACGAATTCCCCAACGAACCTATTCCCCTGCATCTGAGAAACGCACCAACCAAGCTCATGAGAAATTTGGGCTATGCCAAAGATTATATCTGGTCGGAAGAGAAAGTCGGCCCGAAAGAAGAAGTATCATTTCTTCCCGAAAAGCTGAAGAATAAAAAATTCTTCAAAAAGGAGTAAGCGAGATGATTGATCAGTTCCTTAGGCAAGCGTCAAGTTGAGGGTAGATTGAGTTGACAGTTTGAAGAGTCACAGATATCTCTAAAGCCTCTTGGCAAGGCACTTTCTGCGATTCAGTTTGTCAGAAACTGTCAACCAGGTTTGACGCATGCCTTAGATTTTTTGGTAGGACCACATTAGCACAGCCCACTTCGTCCTCTCTGCTTGCAATGCTTTCCCCTGCTCGCAGCCTTGTTCAAAACCATACTCCCTGCACTCTTCACATTGCTGGCGATGCTCATACTTTGTGCTCTATAAGTACAGTAATATACGAGATATTGCTCTTACATTATCCATCATTGATAGATTAACCAGCGCTACCAAATGCTTTTTTTGCCTTCTTTTGAAATCTTCCACTTCTTCTTGTGATATCTCATATTTTGGCGTTAATGCAATATATGGTTGTTTTCCTAAATTCTGGGGTGTGATAGTTTCAGAATTTCTGTAAAATGGCTTTTTCCTGCAATAACAAAAACTTTCTTATCAGGGAATTCGTTTCTCATTTGATTAATAGTTTCTAACATTCTTTCTTCTCTTGTAGCAGACAATTCATCAAGTTCCTGATCTAGTTGCTTTCCTTTCCATAATTTGACATTTTCTGGAATTAAAAACTTTATTGCTAATTCTTCCATTTTTTTTACAACGCTAAGCGTCTCGTCATTTGCTTCCACATCATCCCATCCATAGATTTTTACGTCTTTCTTGAATGGCTTAACTATACCTTGCTCGGTCCATTCCCAAAATGCCTCTTCCTGTCTGTTTTCTTTCTCTGCCCGCGCCTTTTCATCTACAGCCAAATCTCCTACACGAAGCGCTTTCAGCTGTGCATACATATATTGGCTCATTTCTTTACCTGCCTGCCACCCTTCAACCAAAACGATATCACCATCTTCTGCATGAGTATTAATAAAGTCAACAATATCTTTGTTATGTTGAGATATATGGTATTCCCCGAGTAGGATAACTTTGGCCTTGGCTAATTCGGTGTGTTCACCAATGTGTTTAAAATTCTCTGGTATCTCGGCGTTATTGTTCGCGTCTGATGAACTCCCTGCATCACTTTGCTGAGCTTTATCTTGGGATGGCTTTACTTCAGGTTCCCTAGCAGCATCTCTTACCACATCTAGTGGTTTAGGCTTATCAGACGCTACTTGACCTTTCTTACCGCTATATCCTTTTTCTTTAGACGCGTATGCTTTATCTAAGAATTCTTTGCTGAACATTGACTTTTTCCCTTTCTATACTTCATCAATTGATCAAAGCGCTCAGTTCTCAAAAATCCTGTGGTACTCAAAAAGCTTTAATGAGCCATCACTATGCTCTTGGTTTGTCGTTAAATTTACACTCTATAAAAAGCTTTGCCAAGGTCGTTGTCTAGACAACTAAGAGACAACTTGGCAATTAAAGCTTCAATCCACCGAACTGTGCCCTTTGCAATACATCGCCCCTTCATACTCATCGAAAGCTAGCGTCTCCTTGCCCAGATCCAAGCAGGCACCGCACAATGCGCAATTTGCCAGTAGATACGGTATAACCCAATCGTTGCGCAGATCAACACCGTCCTGCAACATCTGGTTGGTATCTCCCCACCACGGGCATAGTCGTACAGATCATAGCATAGCAATAATTTCTACGCTCTCTAGCGAATTGGTGCAGCGTGAGAAGGATGCTGAGATTATGGTGGTGATTGGGAATCCGCCGTATAATGTGGGGCAGCTAAACGAAAATGATAATAATAAAAATCGTAGCTATTCAGTAATTGACAAAGATATTCGTGAAACTTATGGCAAGAGTTCAAAAGCTACTAATACCAATAAAATTTATGATGCTTATGTGAAATTCTTTCGCTGGGCAACTGATCGTTTACAAGGACGAGATGGTATTGTTTGTCTAGTTACAAATAACTCCTTTAGTTTTCGATCAATAAGTTTGCCAGGCTTTCCATGCCGTTAAAAAATAGCCCAACATGATAGCCATCTACTAATGCATGATTTACGTGCAAAGTCAGTGGAAGCTTCACTTTATCGAATTCACTATAATATGTGGAGTCCCATTGGGACTATTATAATATGAGAAGTTAACGTGGCTAAAAGAAACCCACGGAATACATGTAATGTTTATTAAATCACCTCTATTATAATCAAGTGTCCTTAGTGGCTCAATTTCTCTCTTTTTCATTTCTTTCTCAGTGTCAACATAAAATTTTTGAAAATCTTCGTTAAAATCAACGATGCAAAAAGTGAATGCTCCATCGCTCGATAAATGCGTAAATTTAGGATGTGAATAACTCAATTAAAATACCTTATTACCATTTATCCTATAATTTAACTTCTGAACGCTATTCACACTTCTAACTATTACATACAGCAATGTTTTGAATATCGACAGGTTGTTCTTTTTGGCAAATTTAAAAATGTTTGTAATGTCTATATTGCAAGAAATTGAATAAAATGCAGATTCAAAAGCATTGTTATACATATAGAAGATTTCTCTTCTATTCCAGTTTAATAAATCTATCTCTTTCATGAAAAAACTATTCCTTCCGCTTATATTGTAACAACAGTATACACAGTTTTTCGCACGATTGCAATGAATTTTCGGTCAACTAATCCACATTTAGCAATTCTTCAAGCTCTATGTGAAGCTGCAACGGGTCCTTGAACAATTGCAAGCGTGTATTGCAAATTCACCTCCTATCAGATCTGTAGCATAGCCAAGAAGAAAGCCAATCAACAGTTCCCATATGACGGCTTCGGGAACGATGAAGAAGGATTAGGGGATGTTTGCGGGTAGAGTCAGAGTACCCTCGATAATTTGTTGTTTGAAATTCTCGGCAGTAGCCTGGGCGTCGGCCGGGACATCCGTGCTGACAGCAGCATTTCGACAAGAGCGCACTTTACTGTTTTCCCAAATTGCGTGGATGTGGTATTTGCTCTCCATGATTATATCTCAGTGATGGAGGCCTGTCGAGAGTGTCATCTATTCCGTGAGTGCCTCAGTTTGGTCATTTCTGGACGGGGAGAAGTCATACAAAAATGCTTCTAGACTATATCTCTAGCTAGGATTATGTTCGCGGAACCGACGGGTGTCGGTTACTCTCTCGCCAACGTTAACGCTCTTTCTTGCTCCCTCTGGGAAGCTGTATCTCAAGCTCCAACACGTTCTTGCGCAACTGCAAGCCTCTCTGAGTCATCCACCACTCATTGTAAAAGAGCGGTCAAGCCCACCGAAACTGCCACATGGTATTTCTGCTGTGGAGTGGCCGATTTAAGTGAATTTGGGAATCAGATTATAATGAATGAGACCTTTAGGTAAGGTTCACTTGTTGCTAATAGAAGAAAGATTTTGCAGAAACGCAATAGTGTAGCAATGAATGTTAACTGTCTAGTATACAGAAAGGTAGCTTAAGTAAGATGCCCACTTCGATCAACGACCCTGAGGTTCAAGCCGTTCTTGATCAAGCTCGCGAAGGTCGGCCGAGGAGGACGCTCTTTCCCTCTCCGGAGGATTGGCGGGACCAGTGGATTTATTTCCTCATGCTGGACCGCTTCAACAATTCAAATGCGCCTCCTCATAATCTACCCTATGACGCCGAGTTCAACAAGTTTCAGGGCGGCACGTTCAACGGGGTGAGGAACAAGCTAAAGTACCTTCAACAGCTGGGGGTTGGGGCCATCTGGCTATCACCCGTACTAAAGAACCCCCAATTTGACCACAACGCCTATCATGGTTACGGTATCCAGAACTTCCTGTCCATCGAGCCGCGTTTCGCCTCCAGCCCCGAAAGAGCCGAGAGCGAGCTGCGCCAACTGGTGGATGATGCGCATGCACTGGGAATCTACGTCATCTTCGATATCGTTCTCCATCATGCCGGAAATGTGTTTGAATATGCTATCACAGAGGGGGGCACAACCAAGACATTTGATGAGATCGACTGGAGTGATAATGTCTTGCCCATTCGTTGGCGTGCCGAAGATGGACGTGGCAACCCTCTCTGGAGCGATGCACCAACGAGTCCTCCGCTCGATGCCGCTGTCTTCCCTGATGAACTTCGCCGTAACCCCTGGTTCACCCTGCGAGGTAATGCCTTCAGTCACGGATTCCATCCCTTCGGAGACTTCAACTCACTCAAGGGAATCGCGACCGACGTTGTAGACAATGGCCTTCGGCCCGTCCGCAATATCCTGATCCGCGCTTATCAGTATATCATTGCCAAGTTTGATGTAGACGGATACCGCATCGATACCCTGAAGTTCATCTCATCCGACTTTCGAGCGGACCTTCGGCAATGCCATGCGTGAGTTCGCGCTGAGTGCCGGGAAAAAGAACTTCTTTACTTTCGGCGAGGTCTACGACGACGAGAATGCAATCGCACAGTTCATCGGGCGCAACACATCGGCCATCGACGGACTAGTCGGGGTGGACGCCGCACTCGATTATCCTCTATTTTTCAAGCTTCCTAATGTGCTGAAGGGGCTTTCAGGAACACCTTTCGACGTGGCCAACGTGTTTGAAAATCGGAAACGGGTGGAAAAGGACATCATCACGTCCCATGGCGAGGCTGGCAAATTCTTCGTAACCTTTCTGGACAACCACGATCAAGGCCAGCGGTTTGGCTTCACTGGCGATACGCAGCTTGTTGATCAAATCGCGCTGGGACTCGGCTGCCTCTACTCGCTCCAGGGAATCCCCTGCCTTTATTATGGTACAGAGCTGGGACTCAAAGGCCACAAAGACCTAGCACATTCGGACGACTCGATGGTCCGCGAGGCCCTGTGGGGTCGTCCAAACGGCTTTGATATAACCCACCCGCTCTATCTTGCCGTCCAGCAGATCGCCAAGGTTCGTGCCGAACAGCCAGCACTTCGCTACGGAAGGCAATACTTTCGTCAAGTCTCCGGAAACCGCACAGACTTCGGCGTCTCCTCCTTCCCATCAGGGGTCCTGGCATTCTCACGAATTTTGAACGATCAAGAAGTGGTCGTGGTCGCGAACACGAGCACGGTGCAGGGATTTCAAGGCGAAGTGATCGTCGATCATGAGCTCAACCTCCAGGGAAGCTCATATAAGGTTCTCTATAGCAACAAAACAGGGACAGGAAGTTCCAGGGCACCGGGTGTGGTGGTCGACAAGCCAAGAGGCAGTGTCACGATTTACGAGATTGATGGCTCCCTGACTTCGGGACCAGCACGGACTCTCCCTGTGGACTTGCAGTCTACGGAAATCCAGATCTTAGGGCGTTAGCTCGACTTTGCACATTTCCCTTTGGGAAGCGAAGTGCAGTATCATGCCGCTCACCCGCGTCAAGGTCGCACGCTCTCTTGACGCGGCTTCACTTGCATGATCTGGAATTTTTGCGCCATTGTTTCAGCAAAAAAATGCAGGGCTTTTTTGCTATTGGATAATTGACCGCATCGGCAAAAACAATTGTCGTTCAACAGATCTAGAGCGTCAAATAATCGTGGGGCTTATTCCTCGATCCAGTATGTTGCCAGTCTTAACATTAGGGCTAGAAAAAACGGGTAAATGGGAGCAGCATGACAGAGGGTTGTGGTTATGTTCTGAGTATTGGCCGCCGAAGCTGGATTTAACACGAAGGCATGTACCGCCTCCTGCCCATCCAAGCTTGTCACCTGCCCAACGGGAAGAGGCTATCAGATTGCTGCACGAGCCTGGAATGTCTTTACGCAGAGTTGTCAGCATTTTAGGAACATCCAAGGAAACAATTCGCCGATTAGCGCAGGAGGAGGGAATTGAAGTACAACCTGATCCAACGTTGACACCTGCCCAACGGGAAGAGGCTATCAGATTGCTGCAAGAACCAGGAATGTCTTTGCGCAAGGTTGCAGACATTTTAGGGACCTCTAGAGGGACGATCCACAGATTAACGCAGCAGGAAGGTATTACACTACAACAAAGCCAGAAATTGACACCCGAGCAAAGGGAGGATGCTTTTCTCCTGTTGGAGGAAGGTGCCTCGTTGAGAGAGACTGCTCGGAGATTCGGGATTAACCCCGAATCTCTGCGGCAATTAGTCAAACGGCATAAACAAGCATAAAAAATACCGACACTTACAAGTGTCGGTATGTCCCGTGTGTCACACTGGGGGAGTTTCGGCGGAACCGACGGGATTCGAACCCGCGATCTTCTGCGTGACAGGCAGACATGTTAGACCACTACACCACGGCTCCTTGTAAGCTAGCTTCGTAAGCACTGCTCACAGAATAGAATGATACCAGATCAGCCTCAGCCTGTCAACCCCTTTGCAGGCCAATTTTGGCCAATTTGGCATTTGCTCGCAAGAGGTTTGCCTTTTGGTAGGATTAAGTACCTTTGATGACGGCTATATTGGTCGCAGTGAGGTAAAATAGGAATAGATTACTTTGGAGGTCAATGAGCAGATGGATGGGTCTTGCTGCACTTGTAGACCTATGGTGAGGCTGTTATGACATGTGATATTCTGGTTGATGGTTATAATGTTATTAAGAAAAACATCATGTTCCAGAGCCTGGAGATCAAAAATCTGGCACTGGCTCGCGATACCTTGATCCGGCAATTGAAAAATCGTTATCGCAATACTCCTTATAGAGTGATTGTGGTTTTTGATGGCAATGGTACGAGGGAGCAGGTGGACTATGATGAGCATATCCGCATCATTTTTTCGTGCTATGGTCAGACTGCTGATCGCGTGATTGTACGACTAGCTGCCGAGGCACGGGAAGCTGGGCGCGAGGTGATCTTATATAGCGATGATGAAGAGGTGAAACAGGGTATTGTGGAACACGGTGGTACATCCCTGACTACTCGTCAGCTTGTCTCACGGCTTGATGCTGTCCCTCGCGATGTTGCTATACGCTCACAACATCGACAGATGATGCGCCGTGTCTATGGTATTGATCCCTCGTATAAGCCTGATGATGATCTTGAGCCTTCTCGAGATACACGTAAAAAGAAGTCTTTTCGTCGTTACCGCTAGCAATGATGCTATTAGCTGTTTGCGCAGATCGGCAAGATGTGAAGTTCTGCTCTGTACACTATGGCTTAAATCTTGGATGGAGTCCTACCGTCTTACGCTTGGGCTAACAACATCTGATTGATCGGTCTGGATGGAGATCAATGGGCTAGAGGGTGTCTGTTTCCCAAAGCGAGTACGTAGCACATAGAGAAAAGCTTCTGCGACTATTTTTCGCGACATCTTGGATTTGCCAACACGTCGATCCATAAACACAATCGGCGTCTCTACAATGGTGAAGCCCTGTTTCATGACACGATAGGCTAGCTCTACCTGGAAAGCATACCCTTGCGACTGAATAGAATCGAGGTCAATGCTCTCTAGCACCTTGCGCCTATAACAACGATAGCCAGCTGTGCAATCATGTACCGGGATATTGAGCATAAAACGCGCAAAGATGTTCCCGCACCCACTGATAAAGCGACGTGTCAATGACCAGTTGGGAGTTGCTCCGCCGGGGACATATCGTGAACCAATCACTAGGTCAGCGTGTTCAATAGCTTGCAAGAAGTCGGGTAAGTACTTAGGGTCATGCGAGAAGTCAGCATCCATCTCGAAAGCTGCATCATAGCTGTTGGCGATGGCATACTTGAAACCAGCGACATAAGCCGTGCCTAAGCCCATTTTGCCAGCACGATGGATCACATGAACACGTGCATCATCCTCGTGAAGTTGATCTGCAAGCTTACCTGTGCCGTCAGGTGAATTATCGTCGACAATCAAGATGTCGGTCTGGGGAGCATACGAGAAGATACTGCCTAATAGGGACGGTAAATTCTCGTATTCATTGTATGTTGGAATAATGATTAAAGTCTTCATACGGCAGTTTCTCCCATATATTTCCATTGCCATGAAAGGAATCTTCCAGGCATGCGTTTCGTAACCGACCAATCTCCTATTGAGGAGGCAACAGATAAAGCACACCAATGATCAAGATCGTACATACCATAACGGTCCCAAGCATAGGACGGTCACGGAGTAGGACCTCTTCGGGACTTCCCCCTTCCATGCGAACATAAACAAGATAGAGATAACGGAACATGCCATAGAGTACAAATGGTATGGTAATGATCAAGCGCTGATTACCTGTTGGGCCCTCGAATGTGTAAAGACTGTAAGCAACCAGAGTACATGTAACAACGATTGTGATCATCTGATCCAATAGCTGAAGATTGTATTCTTTGAGTATCTGTCGATGCTCGCTAGCCTGTTTTTGTAAAAATGTTAGTTCATGCCTGCGTTTACTCAATGCAAGGAAGAGTGATAGGAAACAGGTAACGAGGTAAAGCCAGGGTGAGACGATGACTGAGATCACAAACGTTCCAGCTAGGATACGTAGCACGAAGCCACCTGCAATCGTAAAGACGTCGATGAGAACAATATGCTTGAGATATATACTATAGAAGAACATGAGTGAGACATATCCTACTACACTGATGGCAAAGAGCATATTCGCTCCCCCATAACGTGTGTATATGTCATGAGAGACTGGGAAGCTGAACATTGCTAGCACTAGGGCGCTACTACATAGGATAAGCACTCCTCCACCAGTGATTGCCCATGAGACAGGCAGACGACCCGAGGCCAGTGGACGCAAACGCTTTAGCGGATGCTGGCGATCTTTCTCTAAATCAAGTATATCATTAAAAACGTATATTGCGCTAGATGAGAGGCAAAAGATGATAAATGCAAGTACTGCTCTGACATATAATGTCCCATGAAAAAGTTGATGTGCGAAGACAAGTCCGACAAAAAGGGCGAGGTTTTTAGTCCACTGCCGTGGCCGCATTGCCACGAAGAGTGCTTGTAGATGATCTCTTATTCTAGTTAGAGATAGTCGAGTGTCAGCTATCTCTGCCTTCGAGATAGCCGATTTTTCCTCTGTAAGTACTGATTCGTCGTGCAAAGTCGTCGTAGTAACCCTCTTCTTTCAACAATATAGAGTGTCCCTGGATGGGCTTTCCGTGAGTAGCATGATTACCCGTCTGGGGAGTGACAGTGGAGTTTCATGCAAGATGCTGCCGGATATTTCTATTAACACCTGATATCTATTGTTAATAAAAACGGCGTTTCAGGTCTGCGACACGACGGAGGGTAATTTTATGCTTGTCAGTAGTGATATACTGCTTATCAGTATAATGCCCCAGAACCTTATTAACGCTTTCTCGTGAAGCTCCAACCATGGCGGCCAAATCTTGCTGGGTCAGGCGCATATTAATAAGGATACTACCATCCTCTCGTTTAAGACCGTGAGTTTCGGCTAATTCCAGCAACTTTTTAGCGACTCGTCCATAGACATCCAAGACGATTAAATCTTCTACCTTCTGATCTGTTTTACGTAAACGCTCACAGAGCACTTCCATTACCTGAATCGCGATCTTCGGATTCTTCATGATGACGCTGTGGAAGTCGCTACGTAGCAAGGTATAACATTCAACCTTCTCCAGTGCGATAGCGTTAGCGGATCGGGGGAGGCCATCCAGCAGCGCAAATTCGCCGAAGTATTCTCCTTTGCCAAAGACAACCAGAGAGATTTCTTGCCCATCGGGGCTAATCAGGCAAATTTTTACTTTGCCTTCTTTAATGATGTAGAGCATTTGTCCAGGGTCATCACGATGAAAAATGACTTCCCCAGAGCGAAAGATACGCTTTTTGGCAATAGTTATCAGATCGTGAACTTCTTTGTCGTCGAGACCCTTGAAGATGCTGACCTGTTTGAGATACATCGCTTCGCTTTCTCTCTCCATCAGAATCCCTCTTCTTGCTCAATGATGGCTCAATGATTTTCACCTTCTCGTATATCATAATACCATAGCTCATCCTCACATGCAATTGCTCAGAAATTGAAACAACGAAGCAACACTGCCTGTAAGAGATCATCCATCCACAATGTTTTTGTTTTCCTGAGCAGTCACAATCTGTTGGCGTAAGAGCAGTATTCGCTGTCGATAAGCATCTTCTGAATGCATATGAGTAAATTTCGGATTATCACCCATTCTCAGATGCCATTTGCGAAAAGCTAACCCGATTTCCGTCTGATATAACGATTTTACCCGCAGCCACTGCTTTATTCCCTGCTGCCACAGAATTTTCCTTTCATTTTTCGTGCGTGCAAAAGAGTGTTGAATAAGTGCATACTCATCAACAGTAACTATTCCAGCAGATACTTCTGAAACAAGAAATTCACGGATTATAGCTTCTTCATGAGCTAGTGCTTTGATCAATACAGAGAGAATTGCAACCTGTGCAATAAAAGGGGGAATGTAGTCACTCACCACCGCAACAAGCATGAGAGTGGTCATAGTGGTAGTATGTGAGTGTGTAAATGAAAAGTTTCTGACAAAGGCATTGACAAAATCAAAGCCAGTATGCAAACCTACGGCCAACAGATACCCTAGAAGCGGAATAACGATCTTTTGCCAGCGCACCCTGGTATGGCGAATATAGCCCAGGGCCGCCCCAAAACACACAGTAAAGGTCAAGTGACAGAACCAGCCAAGCACAATTCTACCCACAATTAGGCCAAGCAAGTCTCTTGGGTTCACAAAATTGACCATATTCTCGACCATCGCAAAGCCAGCACCAATCAGGGCTCCATAGACAATCCCATCGGTAATATTATCAAATTGGTCACGTAACACGACAAAGAGCAAGAGTAAGCCAAGTCCCTTGACTGTTTCTTCTGTTACCCCGGCATCCAATCCTTGCAGAAAAGAGTGCAAGGCGATATTGGGATAGACCCCCCACCAGTTCGATATGATGCCATCTATGAATTGCTCTACGAATACTGCGGGAGGAATAGCGATAATGGCTCCCCACAAAAATGCTGCTAGTCGTAAAAGCCAGGGTTCACGCTTAAAACGATCTATGAAGTTGACGAGCAAGTTGATACTGATGGCAGGGATGAGGGGAATCGTCAATCCTACTAATAAATCGGATGGACTACTCTGTACTAATACCGCAAACTCCCCCAGGCTATTCAATACAAACGCACCGATCACGCCTACTGTCAAAACAACCAGACCCACTAGGAGAGTCATCCAACGCACACGGATGCCTAGGCGACGAGGTAAGGCCAGCTCCATCGTCACAACATTTCCCGACAAACTCTCCCTTTCATCATGCCATGTTTGCATCGTCAATTCAGCATCAGGCGATACAGATAGAGAGGCAGCAACTGCTGAGTCCGCTTCTTGTGAGACAAACTCTTGAGTGCAACCTGTGTGCAGTTCATGACCATTAGTGGAGGATTTCATGATCAGGCAGGAAGGGCAATACTGTAAGCTGATCCACTGAAGGGGATGGAGACATATTGTCAGCTGTTCCGAGCCGTGGAGCCACCAGTTGTAGTATCGTCTTGCCTATCTGCAAAAAATCCTGTGGCAGCAGAGAAAGATAATCCCCACTTGGGACACTGTGCCCATTCACCAGCACAGTATTTTTCTCCGAGAGATTATAAATACACCATCCCCGGTTATCTAATACCAGACAAGCATGCTTACGTGAGACTGTCGGGTCCATCAAAATAACATCATTATCTAGGGCACGACCAATGGTTATCTCACGACTCGAGATTACATGCACAAAGCGCTCTTCTGCTAACCAATCCAACTGATACCCATCCTGATCCATCAGAGTGATCGCGGACGGGTGTAGATTCACACGCTTCCCGTGAGCTGCTTGGTGTATACGATGCACACCCATAACGCGCAGCACACCATAGTTTTGATTTACATTCACCCAGATCCAACCTCTGGATATCCCCGAATTTGAGTTGCGGGGAGGAAAGATGATCTCTAAGAACGCAAGCTATGGTAGCACGATGAACGAGGAAAGGCAAGAAGATGGGACAAAAGATTGTACGGTTCGTGCCCAAAATGGCCTTGTGACAGATCTCTCACTAGAGACATACCAAAAAGTCTCTATCTTTAGACATACATTTTGATATAAAATTTTCTTTTTCGTCACCCTTTTTACCTACACATTACTAAATTTGTTTACAGATGCCGAGAAAGATTTTATAATACAAACACAATAGAAGCCTGTACACTTACCTACAGGGTTTTTGAATGTCGTTCCCATTTAGAATAGTGCACTGAATATGTAGCCTTTCTAAGTGCTTCGATGGGTAAATTTGAACCAAGGAGATTACTATCATGAATGACTTGTTAACAGTAGCAGAAGTTGCTCAAATCCTGCGTGTCGATGACACGACCGTACGCCGCTGGATCAAACAAGGTGTGCTAGATGCAGTTATTTTGCCGCACATCCACGAACGCCAGGGATACCGGATCAAACGGGAGACGGTCGAAAAGCTGCTCGGCGAGAACTTGTCACAAAGCCTAGCCAGCGCCTCATAGGCATATAGCTGGAACGAGGCAACGATTGCATATAGCATGCAATCAAGCAATGGATGCATGGGAAAAGCGGATACATTCATAGTATTCGCTTTTCCCATGTTTTATATGCTTTTCCGCTCTCGCATATCTATAGTCTGCAAAAGAGCAGTAGATTATTACACGTTATCACGATCCTGCCATTTTCTAAGGACCCAAGACATCAAACCTTTGTATTCATTGGTTTTTCTTATCTCATGCCAACGAGTTCCTCCATGTATCCCTCCTCCTAGGATATCTTCTAGGGCGTCGCTGCTTCCTAGGTCTGTTTTGTCTTTACATTCTGTAATCAGGTTGGCTGTAAAATCTGCCCATGCCGGTGTGCTTTGGTTTGGTATTTCTATCTCTAAATCATTCTCATCTATGACAGTTTGCGCTATTTCCCGATACTGTTCTCTGGCTCGCCATCTTCTCAGGACCCAAGTCATCAAGCCTTTGTATTCTTGACAGTTTCTTATTTCTTCCCAACTGGCTTCTTCGCGTGTTCCTCCCTGTAGGATATCTCCTAGGATTCCGCTAGTTCCCAGGCCATGTTGGTCTTCATATTTTGAGATCAGATCGGCTGCAAAATTTGTCCATTCCGGTGTGCTTTGGTCTGGTATCTCTATCTCTAACTTTTGCTCATTTATGATCATTTCCACTCTTTCATGATGCTGTTGCCTATGATGCTCTTCCTGTGCGATGCGTTGTTGTGTAGACAGTTCCCGTTGATATGCTTCTTGCAAGCTTCGAGATTGTTCTGCTTGATATGGTTGTGGGATGGTTTGTATCCAAGCTTCGTGCTCTGTCTGCCATTGCTCAGGAGGCATATTTATCGTTCGAATGACTAAATCCTCTCTTTCAGGAGCTAATAACTCATTGTATTGTTCTGCTCTATATTCTTGCGGGAAGGACTCGATCCAAGCTTTTTGCTCTGCTCGCCTTTGCGCAAGGAGCATATCTTGCGTTAGATTGAATAAATCCAATCTTTCAAATGCCAATAATCTATTATATTGCCAATTTCTACATTCTTGTGGGAGGGTTTCTAGCCAAGCTCTGTGCTCTTCTTGCATGTCCTTAAAAGACATATCTTGCGTTCGCTCTAACAAATCCCCTATTTCGGGAGCTAATAATTTATTATATTGCTCTCCTCTATATTCTTCTGGGAGAGACTCTAGCCAATCTTTTTGCACTGCTCGCTTGTCTTCAAAAGACATATCTTTCGTTTGCTTTATTAAATCCTCCATTTCTGAATCAAATAATTCATTGTACTGCAAATGTTGCACCCCTCCACCTGCTTGCTCAAGGGACTCAATCCAAGCTTTTTGCACTGCTCGCCTTTGTGCAAGGGGCATATCTTTCGTTTGTTTTAATAGAGCCTCCCTTTCTGGAACAAACAATGCATGATAGTATGAATCTCTATATGTTTCCGAGATGGTTTGTACCCAAGCTTCGTGCACTGCTCGCATTTGCGCAAGGGGCATACTTTGCGTTATCTTCAATAAGATCTCCTGTTGTTCAAAAAATAAGTTTTGACATTGAATTTCTCTACATGCTTCCGGAATGTTTTGTACCCAAGCTTCGCGCTCTGCTTGCATTTCCTTAAGAGACATATCTCCCATTATCTTTAATAAAGTTTCTCTTTATGAATTAAATAATCTATTATATTGCCAATTTCTACATTCTTGCCCACATTCCGCAGAAGGGTTGACAGAAAAAAGGATTTCCCGTAAGGTAAGCAAAAACAGGGAAGAGCCAAAGAAGTGTCAGAGCAAGTAGAGTACCAAACGGAACGACTGGATCATTTGGGAATAGTGGCACAGGTTCTTCGTCTGCTTGGTCCTACCTATTCACAATTCTATTTTTTTCTCCCTAAACTGTGGAATGTTGGATAAAAGGTGATTTATATGAATATAGAGATACAAGAAGCAAAAGAACAGGATTTACCAGCAATCATCGACCTCTATAAGCAACTTGATACAAGTAACAGTGAACAATTGTCTATCGAAGAAGCTATACAAATGTTCAGGAAAATAAATACGTATCCTGATTATAAGCTCTATGTTGCCGTGAAGGATGGGCAAATCGTAGGAACGTTTACTTTGCTAATCATGGATAGCCTTGCTCATCGAGGCAAATCATCGGGGATTGTCGAAGATGTAGTAGTAGATGAGCAATGGAGAGGAAAAGGCATTGGGAAGTTGATGATGCAATTTGCCATGAATTATTGTAAGAGGGATGGATGTGCTAAATTAGCACTTTCTAGTAATATGAAGCGGCTAGCAGCTCATCAATTTTATGAGTCTTTGGGATTTCAAAAGCACGGCTATAGTTTTAGAGTAGCTCTTGAGAGTTAAGAGGCTGCTTGATAAATTACAGGCTTGTATCGCGGCAATGGCACTGGTTTCCCTTCTGAGCGAGCTGCCTCAAGCCAACTGGCCTTGGCGATCAAAACTTCCTTCAGGGCCTCTTCAGGTGTCTCGCCGAAAGCAGAACAAGATTTTAGATCTGGGATGTCAGCAATATAGCCCTCGTCCTCCTCACTGTAGAATATATTGATATGATAGTCTTTCATTGCCATCTCCCCGTATAGCTTCATTGTCTAAATTCTATTATACCTCAGAAATCCTTTTATGTATACCTACTTGGTTTTGATCTTTTGATTAATCTTATTGACTGTAGTGACAAAAAAGGGCTTTAGCCCGCCGCTAGCCGCCACGGATGCGAGCCTGTGCGGTTAGGCGTCGTGGTTTGAACCCAAAGCCTGTTCGCATATGATATTTCACAGTTTTTTCTCATACTATCATGCTTTGTTGAATATTTCGATGTTACATCTGTGAACATGCTTCGTTTCTGATAGTAGAGTATCTTGCAAACTGAAGAGTGTACGGGTTCCGTGGCGAAGGGCTACGGGTAAAAACACAGCTGTGTTGGCCTAAGACCACGGCTACGTAGGCTAAAGAGAGCCTCTGCATCGTGCAGGCCTTTTCCAAATAAGCGTACAAAAAGTATCTGGGCTACGGCTCAGTAGTTGGTGATATGGCACCACCCACAGGATTGAGGGTATGTTCCTCAATTTTCGCGTAGCTCGTTCTGGTGATGAGCGAGAAGCCGCCGTCCCTTTAGGACGTGCGGAGTGTCACATCATAGAATATACTATCGACATCAAGACCAAATCCACAACCACAGAAAGGATACCCACCGTGGAGCAACCCATCAGAGATGAACTCCAAGAGCTGAAAAGACGCATTGCAAGGCTAGAACGCTATACAGAGCCCATCCAGATCACGAAACTGGAGGTCGAATCGGGCGGCATATACAGGAGACTCGACGAAATCCAAGATAGCGCTAACACTGCCAAGATCCAGGTCGAGGGTGTAAGAGCTGACATTGGTATAGTCAAGGCAACTCAGAGCGATCTACGAGAGTACATTGAAGATCAGTTTAAGAGCGTTGAGCAAAAACAGGATGCTCATCAGGATCTCATTGGGCAGATGATCAATGTGGGAGAGGAGCATACAAAGCGCTTTGACAGGATCGAAGAGAATATGGCTACCAAGGATGATATTAAAAATATGGCTACCAAGGATGATATTAAAAATATGGCTACCAAGGATGATATTAAAAATATGGCTACCAAGGATGATATTAAAAATATGGCTACCAAGGATGATATTAAAAATATGGCTACCAAGGATGATATTAAAAATATGGCTACCAAGGATGATATTAAAAATATGGCTACCAGGGATGATATTAAAAATATGGCTACCAGGGATGATCTATCAGCCATGGAAGCACGCTTGCTCGAAGCTATCCAGAGGATAATCAGGAGGCCAGAGGCTTAACTCAACAGTTTCCCTGGCAAATTCAGGAGAGTCCGCTGATCTGCCAGCTCATGCTATAATACGACAGGCGTCGCTCTTGGCTGCTGGCTAGTTCAATACAGCTTCAAGCGAGCCTTAGAATAAGCATTTGATGTTGTGAGATATATGGACAGCTTTTTCGGTAATATTTCGGACACAAGTAGGACCAGCAGCTTATGGAAAGATGGTTATGATTATACACAATTAGAGAAAATTCTGAGACAAGCTGCTATACGTGCAACTAACCTGGGACATCAGATCCTAGCTAGCTTTACTCAACCTATCACAGCCTGTGACCCATTGGACATCTTTATCACGTTTCAATCACTGCACATAGGCAATTGCTTTTTCTGGGCTCGTCCCGCAGAACTGCGAGCATTGGTCGGTGCTGGTAGCGCAACAACAATTACTACGACAGGCCCCCAGTCTGTAGGGAATATGGCGACAATCTGGCGCGACTTACAAAAATATGCAGTTAGTGGGCAAGCTAGCTCTACACTACCAGCCTATACGAATGGGCCAGTCCTCTTTGGCGGTTTTGCATTTGATCCTCTCAGTCCACATACACCACTCTGGGAAGGTTTCCCTGATGGACTGCTTGTTCTGCCTCGCTTACTTTTTCATTGCGATGAAACAAATGCTGCGCTCACGATCAATAGCATGATCCAACCCAACACTGAGATAAAAGAGGTCATCGAAGAGATTAGTGCTACCCTCCAACGGCTGAATATTACCCTGGAACAAACTATCACAAGAAGTGATACAGTAAACTCACAGCAGCGACTCGTTATGCATGATCTGCAAGCGCCAGCAAAATGGATGGCACAGGTTGCCAAGATCGTACAGATGATCAGGGAAGAGGCCTTTCAAAAGGTTGTACTGGCTCGCGCAATCCAGGTGAGCAACGAAGTACGGGCCTTCGATATTGGCACCGTTGTGCGCCGACTGTGCGCAAGTTACCCGACAGCCTATGTCTTTGCCATCCAGCGCGGCGAACGTTATTTTGTTGGGGCCACACCTGAGCGTCTTATCTGTGGCGCAGATGGACAGATCCAAACCATGGCCCTGGCAGGTTCAGCTCCACGCGGTACTACCGAAGAAGAAGACCAGTGCCTGGGTAATGAGCTATTGCAAAACTTGAAAAACCAGGAAGAGCATAGAGTTGTGGTGACAACCATTCACGATGCTCTCGCAAGCATATGCTCCCGTGTTTGGGTCGCTGACACTCCTCATCTGCTCAAACTGAAGAATATCCAGCATTTGGAAACAGCCATTACTGGCAGCCTACTTCCAGGCCATAGTATCCTAGAAGCAATTGAAGACTTACATCCAACGCCCGCAGTTGGAGGATTTCCTTGCCAGCCTGCACTTGCAGCTATCCGAGCCTATGAGCAGCTTGACCGGGGTTGGTATGCTGGTCCAATCGGCTGGATTGGGGCTAGTGGCAATGGAGAATTCGCCGTCGCTCTCCGCTCTGCTCTTGTTGATGGTAATCAGGCTACGCTGTTCGCAGGCTGCGGGATCGTTGCCGCTTCACAGCCAGAGAGCGAGTTTGCTGAAATCATGCTTAAAGTTAGAGGTCATGCTACGTGGTCTATGCTGGGAGGAGTAAACAAATGTCAGACACTTCTTCTGATATCTTGGGGCAAAACAATCAGATGTATATTTACGTCAACGCCTTTGTAGATGAATTGCAACGTGCTGGCATCCATCATGTTATCATTTGTCCTGGATCACGTTCAACGCCCCTAGCCCTAGCGATTGCACAACATTCCGCATTATGTGTCTGGATGCATATCGATGAACGGTCTGCCGCTTTCTTTGGTCTAGGTATGGCAAAACGCCTAGGTCTACCTGTGGCATTGCTATGTACCTCAGGGACCGCAGCAGCAAATTTCATGCCAGCCATCGTGGAAGCCAAATTGTCCCATGTACCACTACTCGTCCTGACAGCTGACCGTCCTCCCGAATTGCGTGATTGTGGTGCTCCTCAGACGGTGGATCAGAATAGGCTTTATGGCACCCATGTTAAGTGGTTTGTCGAGGTCGCACTCCCCGAAGCTACCAATAAATCCCTACGCTACATTCGTACGCTTGCCAATCGGGCAGGAAGTCTGACACAAGCTGCGCCATCTGGACCTGTTCACCTCAACTTCCCCTTTCGCGAGCCACTGATACCTGAACCATATACCAATTCCCCGTTGCCCATGGAGCAGAATGGGCGCGATCACATTGCTTGGCAAGGTCGCATGGGCAATGAACCCTATATTAGAGTGGGCGATGCAATACAGAACTTTGCACCAAAAGCTAGCATCGAATATTTGCTCAAGCAGGTGAATGAGACCGTGGACGGACTTATCATTGTTGGACCACTCGACAAGCCTGAGCTTGCAGAGCCACTCACCGAGTTAGCACAACGTCTAGGTTATCCCATCTTAGCTGATCCGCTCTCGCAGTTGCGTTGCGGCCCTCACAATCATAGCCATATCGTGATGGCTTATGATGCCCTATTCCATACCACAACCTTTATACATCAGATGCCTCCACGCTTTATCTTGCGCTTCGGTGCAATGCCAACTTCTAAAGCACTGCTTCTCTACTTAAAACACTACCATGGTTGTCCACAGGTAGTCATTGATGGGCAGAACAGTTGGCAAGAGCCAACTCAACTCGCCTCCATGCTGATACATGTAGATCCTGTTGCATTTTGCCAGGATTTCCTCAAAGTG
Organism: uncultured Chloroflexia bacterium; assembly: GCA_963727755.1. Taxonomy (GTDB): domain Bacteria; phylum Chloroflexota; class Ktedonobacteria; order Ktedonobacterales; family Ktedonobacteraceae; genus DASYAN01. Next base: position 355,048 of record CAVSHN010000008.1, on the reverse strand, counting down.
CTGGCAAACTATCATGTTGATCGTAATACACAGCAAGATGTTTCATCTCGCTGGCTCACTACTTGGCAACAGCAAGATCAGCTAGTCCGCGAGACACTCCATGCAAAGCTCCAGAAATTTGAGCCACTGTTCGAAGGACGTGTCTTTAGCGAACTGGCCGATTTGTTGCCGGAGGGTACGAATTTCTTTGCAGGCAATAGCATGCCTGTACGCGACTTGGACAGCTTTTTCTGGGGTTCACAGCAGCATGTACGCATCTTGGGCAATCGTGGAGCTAGCGGCATCGATGGCGTTATTTCGATGGCTCTGGGCGTCAGTGCAGCTTCTGGCAAAGATGAACCAACGGTGCTGGTTATCGGAGATCTTTCTTTCTTCCACGATTTAAATGGGCTACTGGCTGCACATCTCCACCATCTCAATCTGACAATTGTCCTGATTAATAATGATGGTGGTGGCATTTTTTCCTTTCTGCCACAGGCAAACTATCCAGAACACTTTGAACAACTCTTTGGTACTCCAATGGGATTGGATTTCCATCCTGTGGTCCAAATGTATGGCGGGCATTTCCAACGCATTGCAACATGGGAAGAATTCCGTCAAGCCATTACAAACAGTCTTACAAACGGCGGACTCCATGTCATCGAAGTACCTACAGAGCGAGCAAGCAATGTTGAGATGCATCGCCAACTCTGGCTGGCCGTTGAGCAAGAACTGCGCAATTTTTCTTCTTTTCACAGGTAAAGCACGATTTTTCTCTTACCACGGACGCAATAAATCGGTTTTCTTTCTCATGGACGCGACAATGATGGTTGATAAATGGAGCTAGCTAGGCATCGCCATTTCAGCTCAATTTGGGCAAGTTTTTGAACTCTACTACCAGATAAGATAATGTGCTATACTGCCCTTGAGCACATTATAGATAGAGCACATCAATTTGAACACTCATTCTCGAAAGGACCAGACCTATCTCACCAGAAGACAGAGGAAGTTATGCTCAAGGTTAGTTAAGCTGCATAGCTAATCGGCTGTGGGATTGGATCACCAAACTCTTTTGCTACCATTAACCAGCTCTCAATAGCGTCCTTCCCTTGTTGCAAAGCTTCCTCGTATGTCTTCCCGTGTGTCACACACCCTGGAAGTTCTGGTACTGTAACAACGAAAATTTTGTCATCATTATCCCATTGAATGTTCATTGAGTAGTGCATAGACTCCATGATCTTTCCTTTCTATAGCTGTCTTTCTCTGCCATTGTTTTCTTTTATATGCTTCAATGCGTTTCTAACCTCTTTAATTTGATATTTTTGGGCGTCATCACCATCTTGACCTGCAATTGTCACTTCTAGAGCAGGAACAAGGGGATGGCGGAAGACAACGTGACTTCCTTTTCCTGGGCGGGAGTCAAATCCTGCTTTTCGTAAATCAGCTTTTAGTTGTCTGATCTTTACTGGCATTATCCCTCCAACTTATTGTACCATTTTTCCAAACGGAATTTGTGCAAGCAGCCCTTGCACAAATCGCTTTTTGACACTGATTAGTATAGCACAAGCGTTCCACAGATGCAATAGCCGTTTAAGTGCGGTACTGTATCCTTGTCTAAGAGTGCGGCTTTTCGTGACCGAGAATTGAGCTTGAAACTCTCGCTTTCGGAAGGTGTGCCCTTAGCCAAAGATGCAATATCCATAATCGGGTCACTATTTTTTCGCAATGAATTGCGGCTAGGAGGATTAGCAATGAACAATGACAATAATCGAGAAAAAGCATATTCTTGTAGATCTCAACATGATAACGTTCAACAATGCATTGCTCGATCGTATGACCGTATTGAGGTTAACGGCGTACAGATAGGCATTATTGAGTGCGGCACAACAGCTCTGAATGCACCAATACTAGTCCTACTTCACGGTTTCACTGGTAGTGCAACGAGCTGGGGCACATTACTCAATGATCTTGCAACATCAGGTATGCATATTATTGCGCTCGATCTCCTTGGACATGGACAATCCGATGCTCCTAGAGATCCACAACGCTACCGTATAGAACATTGTCAGGCTGATATCATTGGCGTATTACAAACGCTTGGCATTAAGCAAGGAGAAGCTGTCCTGCTAGGTTACTCAATGGGTGGACGCATTGCTCTCTATTGCGCCTTTTCTGGATATTTTCGTGCTCTGGTCCTGGAAAGTGCTTCGCCAGGTCTTGCCACTTTCACTGAACGAGTACAGCGTCGTGCTAGCGATGAAGCTCTGGCAGAACGCGTCGAACGTGAGGGGATAGAGGCATTTGTCAACTATTGGGAACAATTGCCACTCTTCGCCAGCCAGCGCTACTTGCCCATCGAGCGTAGGAATGCACAGCGTGCACAACGTCTTACTAACCGAGCACATGGACTCGCCAACAGCTTACGAGGGGTTGGAACTGCGGTACAGCCACCTCTCTACCAGCGCTTACCAGATCTCACTCTTCCAGTGTCGCTCATCACTGGCGAATTGGATAGCAAGTTTTGCAACATTGGTCAACGGATGGCCCAACACCTTCCACAAGCTCAACTCCAGATTGTGCCGGGTGCAGGCCACTCCGTCCACCTCGAACAGCCTGAACGTTTCGTTACGCTGGTACACAAGTTCTGTACTGTCTAGCTATGCTAAAATAGGCTTGAGAGTACAGAGTGCGAAGCTGGATTAAGCCCTCTTAACATTCTCGATTATATGATAACAGGAGCAATATATGGTTATTGAATGGGAAAGAGCAGGTAGCTATACCGACATTATCTTTGAGAAGGCCGAAGGTATCGGCAAAATCACCATCAATCGCCCTGAAGTACACAACGCTTTCCGTCCACTCACACTCAGTGAAATGATCGATGCCTTTAATGCATGTCGCGAAGATCAAGAGATCGGAGTTGTTATTCTCACCGGGCAAGGGGATAAAGCCTTCTGCTCTGGCGGTGACCAGCGTGTACGCGGCGAGGGTGGCTATGTTGGTGAGGACGGTGTTCCCCGCCTCAATGCACTCGAACTGCAAAAAGTGATCAAGTATTTACCAAAACCAGTCATTGCGATGGTAGCAGGCTATGCAATCGGAGGTGGTCATGTCCTCCACCTGCTCTGCGATCTGACTATTGCAGCAGAGAATGCACGCTTTGGTCAGACAGGCCCACGCGTTGGCAGTTTCGATGCAGGCTGGGGGGCAACCTATATGGCTCGTGTCGTGGGTCACAAAAAAGCACGCGAGATCTGGTATCTCTGTCGCCAGTATACAGCCCAAGAGGCATTGGACATGGGCCTAATCAACAAAGTTGTTCCTCTGGCGCAATTGGAAGAGGAAACCGTGCAGTGGGCTAGAGAGATACTGGAAAAGAGTCCCATAGCACTGCGCTTCCTAAAATCAGCCTTCAATGCCGATACTGACGGACTAGCTGGCATCCAGGAACTAGCAGGGAACGCTACCATGCTCTACTACATGACTGAAGAAGGCAAAGAGGGCAAGAATGCTTTCTTGGAAAAACGTAAGCCTGACTTCTCTAAGTTTCCGCGCTTGCCATAGGCATAGTCAATACACACATACAAGGGCCAGCGATGCTGTGCGTGCAAACCAGATCGCTGGCCCTGGGGAGATGGCATCAAGCCTTCGTTCTCAAAACAGAACGAGGGCAATGCCTACGCAGTGACTGCTGAATCCACGTCCATTGTGCTCTTGAACTGCACACAGCGAGCGAACATCATCACGCCGAAGACGATGGCGAAGACGCCAACGAGCATTTGCATCGGTACAGTGCCTGTGAAGAAGACCACGATGGCTAGTGCTACAGACACAATACCACCAATTATCATTGTCCAGTCACGGGCAAAACTGCGTTGTACACTGAAGACTGAGGCGAGTTCAAGGATACCCATGACCAAAGCCCAGATGACAATCATATACAGCAGCGACAATTTCACGATGGCTAGAATGCCAAATACAATACCAACTAGACCCTCTAGTAGCACGATCCACCAGAGGCTGTTACCTGCACGGTCATCTAAGGCCATGCCTGCTGCCACAATACCATCGACTAGGGCATAAATGCCGAAAAGTAATGCAAAGATATTCATGTGCGGCCAGATGAGAACTGCTAGGCCGAAGAGCAGTGCGATAATTCCGCGTATTGCGAGCATCCACCAAGAATGACGGGGGGACATCGTACCTGTTGCCATGTTTTTGTCTTACCTCTCTGTAAAAACTGATGATCAACAACAAGTTACTCAGAATTGAGTAAAACGACTACGCTCTACAATGAAAGGGGAGAAACCTCGAAACGCCCTGCACGCGATAGACGTTCTCACTATCCTACTACGAAGATAGTATGCTTCAGGTTACAAATTTTTCGATATTATTCGACTTCCTTCGCAATTTCGGGGTAAACTGGGTGCGTAAGATAGACTTCGTATCCCTGAGCATAGAGTTGCTGCTGTGCCTGCGTTGCTTCGGACAGGTTGGAAAAAGTGGAAAACAGCGTTGGGCCACTACCAGAAAGTCGCACATATGGAGCCCCAGCTTGCAGCATATTCTCACGTGCCTGCGCAACCTGTGGATAGTGTTCCAGCACACTACGCTCCAGACTGTTATGCAGACTTTCCAGAGGTAGCTGGTTCTGCCCTTCAGCTAGTGCCGCCAAGACTGAGCGGCTGGCTGTGCCATCACTATAGTCTTGCGCCGTCAAATTGCGAAAAACTGCTGCCGTTGAGACACTAATAGTAGGCTTGACGAGTATGATCCAACGCATCGACGAAGGTAGATGGTATGCAAGTGGCGTGATACGTTCGCCTCTGCCTTCACACAGGGCTAGCCCTCCTGTCAGGAAAAATGGCACATCTGAACCGAGGTCCGCAGCCATTGTTTGCAGATCAGTTGTAGATAAGGGAAGTCGCCACCAATCTCGCAGTGCTAGCAGAACAGCTGCGGCATTGCTACTACCTCCTCCCAATCCAGCTGCCACAGGGATACGTTTATGTAATTCGATATCAAGCCCTTGTGTCAGGTTGAGTTTTTGTCGTATAGCCTGTGTGGCCCGTATTGCTAGATTATCATCGTTACTTAGTTCTGATCGTGTACAAATCATGCGTACATGACAGTCCTTACTAGGAGTGAGGCAGATGGTATCATAAAGATCGACTGTTTGCATGATTGTAATCAGCTCATGATAGCCATCCGATCTTCGTCCTAACACGTCCAAGGTTAAGTTGATCTTTGCGTATGATCGAACAAAATGCATTTGCACTGCTCTGGAGGTGGGTAGTATGACATCTGATAAATATTTCATGCACCTATTGTCGCATATTTGTCAAGATCAATATTCTCCAGATCGAAATGAGCAGAAAGAATGAAGGAACTTTTGGTCTAGAAATACTTTCGCTTGCTTAGGGAATGTCCAATTCTATGCTATACTGTGAAGTAGTTATCTATTTGCCCACTTGAATTATTACTTGTGTTCGCTTTTATAACTTTGGTAGCTAGTCTGGACTAATCACATGGATATAACCGTTGCTTATTTTCATCCTTTGTTTCATCCTGAAGCTGTGAAACGTGACTTTGAGCAAATTCGCGCAGTGGGAGCCGGGAGCATTGTATATGCATTGCATGAACAGGAGGAGCCGCGCTGGCCACACGATCTGGAACGTGGCTTTTGTCTGGCCCAGCGAGCTGGCTTGAAGGTGCACCTTAGCCTGGGACGCTTTGGCAACTTGTTTGCTGGTCCTTCCCTTATGCCAAGCTGGTATACCTTCCATCATCCTCAATCCCGGGTCAAGGATCGCCATGGGCGCTTTCACGATATGACCTGCTTTAATCACGAGGACTTTCGTTCCTGGCTCTTCAAACAGGTAGAATACTGCCTCTCGACCTATCCTGTCCATGGTATCTTAATTGACGAGCCACGTATGCTGGATGTCACCTGTTTCTGTCCTGTCTGTCGTGCGCTCTGCCCTGATATTACCGATTTACAGCATTTTCGTCGACGCTCAATGCTTGACTTTTTCAATGAATTGTTTGCCTGCGCCAAGCGTGTCAACCAGCGTATCAAAACATCCATCGTCCTGTTGCCACAGGATCTCATCATCCCCGAAGAACTAGTGACTATACCTCGCCTGGACACTATTGGTTGTGATCTTTTCTGGCAGGTACTTGGCGAGGATGTGGGAATGGTAGAGCAGTGGGGACGCCGTGTAGTTGAGGCTGTACGCCAATCTGGCAAGCGTAGTCAACTCTGGCTCCAGAATTTTAATCTCGATGAACAGGGAGAACAATTGCTGGAGTCGTCCTTCAACGGGATTTTACGTGCAGAGCCAGATGAAATAGCCTGCTATTATTTCTGGCGCAACAATGCCAATCCAGAGTGGGTTTGGCAACAAACTCAGATGCTCTTGCGCCGTATACCTCGCCGTCAGCTCCATTGGCAATCCGTTATCTCGCGCATTCCAGCAGAAGAGACGACACAGGAGCCCCGGCATTGATGTTGCCGGGGTTCTGACCACATTCAACTGATTAGGTCGCGATCTAGCAAATTTGGTCGCCTATTTGCGAATTGGAGAAGGTAGACTAGGTGTATCTTTATCCTTGTCCTCCTGGTGGACTTTCTTCAGGACCTCGCGCAACGCTTTGATGTGTGTCTGTGTTGTTTCTTCAGTCTCGCTAGCAGTGAGCACAACAGCTTGGATACCAATGGTCAAAAGCGCATAGGCTTCATGTTCTCTCAGGTTATTTGTGACGTGAATAAATGCGGGAAAGCGAACTGCTTCACGCACAGCACGATAGTTCAAGGCTTCCTCAATTGTCATAGCTCCGAGTGCGCTGTCCAGTCCAAAATCTAACACGACCCCAGAAATATTGTCAAAGGCACTTAGGTTACGAATGTAGAGTGGGTAGAAATCACCCGAGCGCATCGGGATAGCCACAACTTTCTCGATATCCTTCGTCTCCAGAGCAAGAAGGCGAGCTGGTGCGTTAAACGGTACAATGATGTACTGTATTCCCGCGTCCTTGATCTCTGTTAGCTTATCATGATCAAGCTTATCCCAGCCAGCAACGATCTCGAGTCCTATCACAACCTGATCATTGACTGTTCTAGCTGAGTCAATTTCTTGTTTAATGGTTTCTAGCGATACACTACCTTTACCACCCCATTTGAAAAGCAGTCCATCGGCACCTGCTTTGAGTGCTGCCTCTGCGCTGCCTGTAATGATATGAGGGAAGTCAACAACTAGCGCAGCTGCATGCGCTTTCGATGCGGATCTATTTCTACCCAGAAACCCCATGCCGCTTCCACTCTGTTCCCTGCGGGCCTGCGTAAACATATCTTGCAATTTAGCCATTGCTACAAAATCTCCTTATCATGAGCTGTTTTAAGAGAGTAAGTTAGCCCATTATAGCACGTGACATAGAAAAAAGCAGAGCGGCCCCTCAAGCATTACTGCTACTCTGGCCATTTTTGGCAACTCGGAACTGGTACCAACTCCAATCGTAATGGGTGCCCTGCCAATCGGTGAGCCCCACGATATAGTAATCACCAGGGGTTACCGTTGGAGAAATGGTAAATTTCCAGCTTCCCTGGCCTTGTTTACAGGGTTGCACTTGAGGAGTACTGGGATCAAAGGTTAACCCGGGCGCAATTTCGCCAGGAAATGTGGCACTGAGTTGATCGAGATGTTGAAGTTGACTTGCAGCATGGCTAAGGTCTGCGCTAGGGTCCTGGGCCTTGGTTAGCCAGATCTTACATGTAAGACCATCAATTGCTAGAGGCTTCTCCAGCGCAATATTTGTGCAGCTGTTACCTGGGTTGCCCGTTTTATCTTTGGCCTGGATGGTTGCCTGATAAGGTGTCTGACCATCTGCAACCATCTGATACACATTGGCTTCTACATCGGGGCATCCAAGTGGTGGCGGTTGTGTTTGGGATATTGGTGAGGGTGTGAGTGGCGTTTGCTGCGAAGCTACTGATACATCATGGCTTTGGGTGGTTGGCTGTTGCGTTTTCCCTGTAGATCGCGTGAACATACCGTATGCAAACCCGGTGACGAGACCAGAAATAGCAAATAAAGTGATTGCTATAATGATTATAGTTTGACCTTGGGTAGTCCCACTTTTACTCTGTAGCATTACAAGGCTCGCTCTTCTGTAAAAAACACAGCTTTTTTGCCGTATAGTATAACAATTTACTCTTAATAATACCATGGCAACTGTTCTATCTGTGTCGAAGTCGAGGAAGAATAGCCCAAATGGGTGGTACTGTATCCTTCTCTAAGGGTGTGGCTTTTCGTGACCGAGAATTGAGCTTGAAACTCTCGCTTCGGAAGGCCAACGCGCCCTGAGCCAAAGATACAATCTCAATTTCATGATGTTATTGACATCCTTGTAGGTCCCTCCATGTCCATCGCGCTGGCTGTCAGAAACATCACATCTCTACAACTGGTCAGCTTGCTTGCCACCCTTGCTTCTCAAGCTCATGCAGACAGCTCTTCAACAGCTCCGCTTCTGCCGAGCCCGTTTCGATCCATGGTGACCAATAGACCGAGATGCCAAGTCCCAGCTGTCCCTCAGGCTTATACAGAGTGACAGTGATCGGCGGATCGAGGACCGTGTATGACATGGGTCCCGACACCCAGAGGCCATCCTCACGCTTTTCCACTGGAATAGGATACGTTTTTGGACCAAAGACCAGTTCAGCAGAGGATTCCTGATACTCCAGAAGACGTGCTCGCGTGAAGTACATATGGAGTCTGTACAGTATCGGTATACGCTCTTCTGGAATCTGTTGGGCGTGAGCATGTGCCAACCAGTCCGCCAAGGCTTGTGGCGTCAACTCCGGGACCGCCTCTTCGCTGTGCCGACTCGGATGGCCGTCTTTGACTAACGCGGTCACAGCTACATGAGCAGGGACCTCCTCCTCGCGCAGATGCCAGGTGCGAATATGGTCCATATACCGTTCGTCAAAAGGGGGTTTGCGCAATCTTGCGGTCATTTGAAGGGTGACTGAGCGTGGCCGCACCACAGGCCACAGTGCGGGAAAAATGGTGTTGACAGCGATCATTGTCCCATGAGCATCGATTTCGCTTTGCACACGGCGGCTGAAGCTCCAATATTTCCCTGGTTCTGAAAGACAGTGCCATACTTTCATGCTTTTCTTGACCGTGCTGGTCCCTCCCTCTCTCTTGTGCTAGATGTTCATCCTGCATTGGATTCGTTCACGTCTCCATTGCTTGGTCAGTCAGTTCCACCCCTGATTTTCAAGCTCATGCAGACAAGCCGTCAAAAGCTCTGCTTCCGCTGATCCCGTTTCAATCCATGGTGACCAATGGACAAAGATTCTCAGTATGAGATGGATGCTCCCAGGAGTCTGATCCTCCTCCAATGAGATATACCCTCTATTAGAACTCCTCAGCTCAATTTCGATTGGCGGGCTCATCGTCGTCTCTAGCAGAGGTCCCGACACCCAGAGCCCATCCTCTCGTTTTTCTATGGGAAGAACAAATGTTTGTTGGTCCAACGCCAGTTCGGCAGAGGGTTCCTGATGCTCCAGAAGGCGTGCTCGCGTCGAGCGCACCTTCAGAGCACGCAGGTCTGCGACATATTCTTCTGAAAGCTGCTGCGCGTGAGCACGTGCTAACCAGTCTTCCAACGCTTGTGTCGTTATTCCAGGAATTGCCTCCTCGCTCTTCTTGCTCGGCTGGCGGGTTTTGATCCATGCAGCAATAGCCACAGAGTCCATTTCGTGCAGAGACCACGTGGGAATTGGGGGCGAGAGAGGGTATTCGCTCATGACATAGGTACGTCGCCTCACGCCCATATCAATCTCTACTGAGAGTGGTCGCATCACTGGCCACAACACAGCGAAAACCTCGGTGGCCGCTCTCATCGCTGCCTGGAAATCGGGGCCTTCGATGTCGATATAACGGTCAAAGCGCCAATATTCCCCTGGTTCTGGAAGCTGATGCCACAATTTCATGCTGTTATCGACCTCCTTGCACTTCTCTCCATGTCCATCGCGATGGAATGACACCCAGGGTCTCGTTTGTTATCTCGAAGAGTAATTGACCTTTTGTGTTAATCACGTTCAGTCGCTTAATAAATTCTATTGGATGATTGACATAATATTCATCGCGCTGCAAGTGATCTACGGCATCTGCAAAGATATTGCCGCTCTGAGAGATCTCTAGCATCGTTTGAGTCACGGAAAGGACCACATACTCACCATGAGTCCCGAACGCGACCACCACATCATCGTCCAAGACCATACCTTCAAGAGGCCAATGGACTATTGGTACTGTTACCTCTAGTATGCCGGGTGGGAGGTACCTGTCAGGATCCGTACGTGCCGCAAGCGGAATCTTATTTGAGGTGTGAGTCAGGGCGTCAAGAAAGACTTGCCCGAAATTTTGGTTCTTTGCACTTCCTGCAGATGGTCTCTTTCCTGAGAGATCATTGCCCATGAGAAGGTCTCCTTTTTTCTCAGCACGCAGAAGGAGGGCAGAAACACCTTCGTAAACCTAGAGGCAAGCAACCGCATCCCAGATCGGGAGGGTGTTTCTGCATGGTTCCTCAAACGTGATCCACGATTAAACCATGACAAGAGGTAAAAACGCCATGGACATCATATTGCTCCAGCCAGTTAATCCACCAGCTTCCACCCGTGCTTTTCAAGCTTACACAGACAGTCCAGCAACAGATCTTCTTCCGCTGATCCCGCTTCGATCCACGGTGACCAATAAATCCAGATGGAAAGTGCCAATTCTGCTAGATAGTCTGGCTGGTCGTGATAGATCCACAGCTCGATTGCGATCGGCGGGTCGCTGAGGTTGGTCAACCCTCTTATTGGTCCCGACACCCAGAAGCCATCCTCCCGTTTTTCAACTGGAACGGCGTAGATTTCACAGCAAGAGCCATGTCCCCAATAGTAAGCCAGCTCAATATGGGGTTCCTGATCTTGCAGAAGACAGGCCCGTGTATCGTTCATATGCAGGCTGTGCAGTACAGGTACATACCCTTCTACAAGCTGCTGCGCATGAGAACGTGTCAACCAGTCTGTCAAGGCTTGTGGCGTCAATTCAGGGATCGCTTCCTCGCTATCCCACGAGCCAATCGGTCTAACTTGGCTGACACGAGCAGGGGGATCCATTTCGTAGAGATACCAACGCTCAACAGGAACTGGGATGTTTTTATCGATAATGGAGAAGCCACGCTGCTTCGCTGCCATGTACAGACTTACCTCAAGTGGCCGCACGACTGGCCACAACGCAGTGAAAAGAGAGCTGACGGCAGTGATCATGTCATGGCAATCATCGCTGTCCACACGACGGGTGAAGCTCCAATCCCTCCTTGATTCTATATCAAAAGCACGCCATATTTTCATGCTTTTATTCACCTTGCAGGTCCCTCCGTATCCATGTTGCCGGACGCTCATTCTGTGTCCTGTTCGATGATCTGTCCGGTTTCGTGTTAATGAACACGCACAGTAATCGACCATTTCGGTCTATCACATTTACTTGGTTGAGAGTCTCTAATCGATACTTGTTCTTCTTCTCATAATACACTGCTTGATTTAATGTGTCTACTATCTTATCGAAGAGGCTTTCGCCAGAGGTCTCGGTCAGATCAGTATCAGCGAACAGCGTACCCTCACCATGAGTACCATACACCAGATGTTGTTTCCCTTTGGCCGAATCCACGTGGAAAACTCTCGTAGGAGGCCAAGGGTCAACAACTACTGTTGCTTCTAGACTGCCGTGCGGGGGAGACTCCGAACCATTGAACTCCTCCGGGTGCTTCTCCTTGTAATCGATGAACTTCCAAATCTTCTTTGCACCGTGTATAGCTCCTGCGATAATCTCATCCCCTTTTATTTTTTCGATGCCACCCTCTGGCGTGTAGACCTCGATTTGATGCAAGAGGTGCTCTTCAGCATTGGATTTTTCAACCACGATGTCGAATGACGACATAGGATTTTGTACATCATCACCTATGCGGATGGTCACAGAGGGATCATTCACATAGTCGTTGAACTGAAGCATACGCTGTGCCTCAGTCAACTCCATAACGTGGTCGAACACACCATTGGCATTATTCCCAGCAGTCCAACTTACCCATTCGGCAAAGCCCTGAATGCGTGGTTCTTGACTGACACGCTCAATTATTTGGAACGTGTCGGTTCCCCTTTGGGGGTGCAGCTTCTTCTCAATCTCTCTGAGTTCATTACGCAGATTAGAATATCTGTGGTATACTTCATCCGACAGTTTGATGGGGCCTTTCGCCCTCTCGGCCCTGAGCTTTTCAAAGAACTCTCTCCTTTCCTCTCGGTCTTCCGGTATCTCGACCCCTAGCTTTGTAAAGAGTTCTCTTATTGCCTCTGAGTATTCCGGTTTCTTGTTATCTAGCTTGTCTCTGGTTATTTCCTTTAACAGCTCAAGAACCTCTCTCCTTGCCTCACCGAGTCGTACTGTTACATCTACATTGCTATCGCTCTCACTAATGCTATGCAATATAGCTTCATCAATGTAATCGACGATGCGGTCGGTGATGCTGCGTGATCGGTCTTCATCTTCATCGCTCTCATCACCGCTACTCTCCCCATCAAGCACGACATGATCTCCATTATTTCCACCACCATTACCACCACCCTGCCCACCACTATTTTCATCACCACGCTCGCTACCATTGCCGCTCTCACCTCCCTCAGGCAATTGTGCTCGAGAGCTTTCTCCTTTCTCATACTCTACCTGTACATCATCTCCTGCCGAATTTCTGTTAGCCCACATCACGAGCAGCTCTTTTATTGCTTCTCTTGCTTCTCTAAGCCTATTTACATCTACCCTTCCATACCCATCACCTCCATTGCCATCACCCTGCCCGCCATACCCACCATCCGCGACCTCTCGTGCCTCTGGCTCCTGCACGATCTCCAAGTGAGAAGTGCCACTTGTGCTAGCAGGCTGCTCCAGCCCTTCCCGCTGTGGAGAGGGTGGCGCATGTTCTATCATTTCCGGTTGAACAGTGACAGCGACGCCACCATGCCCATCACCACTCCCGTCTCTGCCTACTGCTAACGAGAACTCAATGCCAAATGCTTCAAATGCTTGTCTCCCAATCTCTAGACTGCGCTCATCGGCTTGATAGTGATCACTTGTGGTATTGATCACAAGGCCACGTTTATGACCATTTATCTCAACTTCTGCCTCACCTGCTGCAATAACAGCTTCTCCATTCGTCAAAACCGTATGCGCTACGATACTGGATGCGACGAGCAGGTCTCCACCTTGAGTGACGACCCATTTGATGGGACCGTCGTTGGCCAATTGCCTAAAGTCTGGATCATCCACATGCATTCGAGCTAATACCCAATATTGCCGCCGTCTCCAGCTCGGCTGCCAGATCTTCTGGATGCGTATTGGCAAAGATTTGCGGTTCCTCCTGGGCCGCACCACCGTCACGCAGTCTTTCTTCTTCCTCAAATCTAACGCCAAACGCCGAAAATGCCAGCTTGCCAATTTCTAGGCTCTGATCATCCGATTGATAGTGATCACTGTTGGTTGTGATATCAATGCAAAAACGCTCATTACCATTTATAGCTACTACAGCATTTCCAGCTGCAATAACGGCTTCTCCTGCTGACAACACGGTATGGGCTACGGAACTGGGAGCGGTGAGTAGTTGACCGCTTTCTAGGACAACCCATATGATTGGGCCTTCCTGAGCCATTTGCTCAAATTCTGGGTCATCCACGTGTATTGGTCTAATACCCAACTCATCCGCTCTTTGAAGTTCTGCTGCCAGATCTTTCTGGATGCGTATTGGCAAAGAACTTGCGAGTTCCTCCTGAGGCGCAGCATCAGAAGCACCAACGCCACTATTTCCTTCACGGTAAAGCATATTTGAATACCTTGTTGTAAGAGCAATTCTATTGAGAATTGAATAAGCAAGTATTCAAGTAAGATTTACATACGGAGACAACACACGGTTTTTTGGGAGAAATTTTAGATGGCTGCAGAAGTGGGGAAATAGCAGCCTCCTAGGTTCCCTCCTCATAAGAATATTTTAATAGATTTCCTTCAATTTTGTCAAGTAGTTACTTTATACATAGTTTTTATAAAAGATATAGATAAAAAGTTTTTTAATGATGAATAGACAAAAGGAGGAACGGATGAGTTGTGAGCTTCATGATGAAAGACCGGTTCCATTACTTGTCACTCTCTTTACCTAATGCTGATGGGGGCTGGCTAGTATCAGAGACTCTTCGCGTAAAAAATCTTTTTAGCATTTGTATATCCCCCTTTCAATAATGGAATTGGTTTGTGAATAAAAGGTACTTCCAATCCGCATTATGCTTTCTAACTATTGACAACATAGTAGCTCCCTTTGAAGAGGCTACCGCCGATTACCTTTCATCAGCTGAAGAAGCTTTTTAAGTTCATACTCAATCCAAGGCTGTAAATAACAATCAAGCAATGGCTTGAAGTTAGCCAGAGCTTTCTTGTCTTCCTTCCATCCTAGATACGCTGCTCCACGATATATAACAGCTCTAGCATCATACCTATCCCGTGTAATTATTTGATTAAACTCTTCCACTGCCTTCTGATATTGTCCTTCTCGCATATGTTTAATCCCAGCATCATAATATTCTTTCATTGATTTCCTGTGTATATTGTGCAAATCTGCAAGTTCTTTCACAGCCCAACGCCGTGAAAAACCAAGACCAAGTGCTCGAGCGAAGTTAGCTTGAGCTTCATCATATTGCTCCAGTTCCCGATAAGCCTTCCCACAAAGTGCATAGGCCTTAGCATTTTTTTCATCATGAGCAATCACTTGCTTGAACTCTTCCACTGCCTTCTGATATTGTCCTTCTCGCGTATGCTCACATCCACGACCAAAATGCCTTTTTATTGCTTTTTGACTACTTTCATCGTCTATGGGCTTATCTGCCACCTTTGGTTTTTGACATTCGTCACCCAACTTATTATGCAAATATTCAAGTTCTTTCTCAATCCAAGGCCGTGAACAACCAAGGGCAAGCACTTCTCAGAAAGTCAGCCCGAGCTTCCTTGTAATGCCCCATTTTCCGATGCGTTACCCCACGATGTGCAAGAGCGTAAATATTATCCTTACCTAGCTCTAGCGATTGATTTAAGTCAGCCAGAGCTTCTTCCGTAATTCTTCAATCCCAGATATGCCAACCCACGACATGCCCAAGCTCTAGCATTTTCCTTATCCTGATCTATCACTTGCTTGAATTTTTCCACTGCCTGATTATATTGTCTATCCAATATATGTTGTTCTCCAGCTTCAAAAGCTTCTTTTGTTGATTTGTCGCGTTTGCCATTTTTAACCTCAGCTGCGATTCGTACAAAATCTTTCACCATTTTAGGTTCAGCATGAGAAGATCCATCGCCAGAGCTATCAGGAACAACTCTTCGCGCATTAAATTTTTTGAACCATTGCTTCACTTGTATTCCTCCTTTTCAATGCATATGCCAAGATTTTCAGGTTTCCTTAAAAAACGAGCGAACTATAAGTATTATACTCATTTCTCCTTCGCGCTTGATTGACTACATGGTAATTCCTTTGAAGAGGCTACCACCGATTACCTCTTATCAGCTGGAGAAGCTTTTTTAAGTTCTTGCTTGATCCAAGGCTGTGAATAACCACAAGTAAGCAATAGCATGAAATCAGCCTGTGCTTTATCTTCTTTCTTCCATCTCAGATACGCTGCTCCACGATATATAACAGCTCTAGCATCATTCTTATCCATAGCCATTATTTCACTGAAACGTCTAACTGCATCCTCATATCGTTTAGCCCGCATATATTTCATTCCATCACCATAATATCTTCTTATTTCCTTTTTGTGCACGTTGTGCAAATATTCAAATTCTTGCACAATCCAAAGTCGTGAATAACCACGAGCAAGTGCTCGAGTGAAGTAAGTCCGAGCATCTTTATATTGCTTTAGCTCCCGATACGCCATTCCACAATATGCATAAGCCCTAGCATTATTCTTATCCTGATCAATCACTTGCTTGAAACTCTTCCACTGCCTCCTGATATCTTCCTTCTCGTATATACTCAATTCCAGGTTGTATTGCTTTTTGGCGACTTTCATCGTCTATGGGCTTATCTACCACTTCTGGTTTTTGACGTTTCTTATACAAATCTTTAAGTTCTTTCACGATCCAAGGCCGTGAATAACCAAGGGCAAGCACTTGGGTGAAGTCGGCACAAGCTTTATCGTATTGCTTCATCTCCCGATGCACGATCCCACGATGCCCAAGAGCGTAAATGTTATCCGGCTTCAGCTCTAGTGCTTTATTTAAGTTGTCCAGAGCTTTATCAAATTCCTCAAATTCCAGATATGCCCTCCCAAGACGCGCAAGAGCCTTAGTATTTTTCCTATCCTGAGCAATCACTCGCTCTAAACATTCCACTGCCTTATCATATTGTCTATCCAATATATGTTGCTCTCCAGCTTCATAATCTTTTTCTATTGATGTATCGCGCTTGTCATTTTTAACCTTAGCTGCAATTCGTACAAAATCTTGAACTATTTTAGGTTCAGAATGAGAAGATCCATCGCCAGAGCTATCAGGGGCAACTCTTTGTGCATTAAAAAATCTTTTGAACCATTGCTTCATTTACATGCCTCCTTTTCAATGCATGTGCCAAATTTTCAAGTCCCATTGAAAAATGATCGAACTATGAGTATTTATACTCATCTTTCCTTTGCGCTTGATAGGCAATATGGTAAGTCCCTTTAAAGAACTTGCTACCGTCGATTACCTCTTAATTAGCTGGCGAAGCTTTTTGAGTTCATCCTCGATCCAAGGCCTCGAATACCCAAGGACTTGCACTTGCTGGAAGTCGGCCAGAGCTTCCTTGTAATGCCCCATCTTCCGATGCGTTATCCCACGATGTCCAAGAGCGAAAGCATTTTTCTTATCCATCTCTAGCGCTTGATCGAAGTCATCCAGAGCTTCTTTGTAATTCTTCAATCCCAGACGCGCCGCCCCACGATACGCAAAAGCCCCAGAATATCTCTTATCTTGATTAACCACTCGATCGAAACATTTTTTCTGCCTCCTGATATTGTCTAGCAAATATATGTTCCTCTCCAGCTTCATAATCTTTTTCTATCAATGTATCACATACGCCTTTTTTACCTCAGCGGCAATTTGTACAAAATCTTTCACTATTTTAGGCGGTTTAGAATGAGAAGATCCATCGCCAGAGCTATCAGGAACAACTCTTCGCGCATTAAAAAATCTTTCGAACACCTGTATATATGCATGTGCCAAGTTTTGTAAGTCTCCTTGAAAAATGAGCGAACTATGAGTCAATAAGATGAGTTAAAAGACATATTTCTTCGGTAGTGGATGCTGCACATTCTTCTGTTCTCACAAAAGAGTGCTCTTCTTGATTAGAGGCGGTGTGGAAAGGTTTCTCAAGCGGCATGAGCGAGTCTGGTTTGCTCTCTAGCTGTTTGAGAGAGTGCCGATTTCATTGAAACCAAACACTCTCTCAGCTCATATTGACGGTTACTAAGTGATTTAACAGTGCCAGATGTTTAAAGTGCTCCATGACCATGCGATCCTTTTGCAAGAATCGCATGGCGATCATAAGCAAACGCCCTCTGAGCCGCCTTGGCAAGCCGTCCAAGCATCAGCCGGATCATGGCAAGGTAGATCCAAGCCTCTTCACTGCTCGGGAGCACTTCATATTTCACAGGGCTACTGGAGCTGCCTTACACCTCTCTTGGCTTCTGGAGCCTTCTCACACAGCCTCTTACGGCGAGCATTCTCGATTGAGCCACTATCACAATGCATAGTATCCTTTCGTTTCTTCATCTTCTTCGCAATTTCATCTGCCGTATATCTTTCTCCCTTCCTCCTTAAGTTGATCAAATTCTTCTTTCAGTTTTTGAATCTCTTGTATCTTATCTGGAGAAAGGCTCTCTCCTCTAGTTTTTTCATCGATTAACGAAACTAGTCCATTTTTATCCTCTATCTGATTAACACGATTAAGCTCTTGTTGATTCATATAATCTATGTCTAAGCACCTTATTAGCTTCCATTGCCAATGCACTCTTTTAATCTCGTAAGGGAAGACTTTCTTATGCTGCTCCACCAGCCGTTTAAATTCTTCACTGTCATGGCCTCCTGCGTGGGCTCCCTTGAAGAAGATAGCTTTGTGCATTTGCTTAAATTGCTCATTATCTCGAAAATTCCCTGTCTTTATGGCAGCATATCGAGCAGCTTTACAAGCTTCCTGGTATAAATCAGGGTGCATCGGAGGTATAGTTATACCTAGTAATTCCCCTGCTGCTTTCTGATGAGGCGGCACATGGGAATTTTCTTGACTGTTTTGTGCTCGTGCAGCGTTAACATGATCACGTTGATTTGACGCATGCCCTCGACACTGTTCCTCTTCTTTTTTACGCCGTTCCTCTTCTTTCCTACGCCGTTCCTCTTCTTCTTTTTTACGCTGTTCCTCTTCTTTTTTACGCAGCTCTTCTTCTTTTTTACGCTGTTCCTCTTCTTTTTTACGCTGTTCCTCTTCTTTTTTACGCAGCTCTTCTTCTTTTTTACGCAGCTCTTCTTCTTTTTTACGCTGTTCCTCTTCTTTTTTACGCTGTTCCTCTTCTTTTTTACGCTGTTCCTCTTCATCTCGACGCCGCTCTTCATCTCGACGCCGCTCTTCATCTCGACGCCGCTCTTCATCTCGACGCCGCTCTTCATCTCGACGCTGCTCTTCATCTCGACGCTGTTCTTCATCTCGACGCTCATGTTGTCCCGGTCTCCCTCCGCACAATTCCAGGACTTTGTCACGCATGGATCGCATGGACGGGATGCAATTTTCGCGCGTGTAATTATAGCCGCCTGTACAAAGTTGCTGCCCCCATTCGCCAATGCCACTAACGCCTGCGCCAACGCAGTCGCCAACGCCCCTAACACCAGCGCCAACGCAGTTGCCAACGCCCCTAACGCCTGTGCCAACTGCGGCACCACTAATGCAGTCGCCAACTGCATCGTAGCTGGCACCAACGCAGCGGCCAGGGTAACTAACCAATCTGGCAGTGCAAGGACCAACTTCTTCGCCACATTTGTCGAAGCCGCCGTCATAGCAGCATAAGAATGTGTCTAAGCATCCGCCTAAGCATAAGCAACTAACGCCGCAAGCGCAGCAAGTAACGGCTAGCTCAGGGCAACACACAACTCCTTGTAACAGTGTTGTATTTTCTTCGTCGCATCCCCTTAAATGCCTTTTACATGGCTCGCAGCAGCATGCACATACAAACAATATCATATGAGTAATCACTATACATTCTGCTAGCTTGCCAACATCAACAGAATACCCCGTACTATTAGATGTATAATCCTCCAGCAACGATATAGCTTGCTTTACACTCTTCTCATCCTTCAGCTCAGAGAGGGCACGCTTTCTAAACTCCTCATCCTGCATTAAATTTCTCATGCCCCTCCATAGCTCCCTTATCTCTCAATAACTTTCTGAAGCCTCGCTGAGCTGCTTTATTCTGCTCTAGAGAGTGTGCGAAAGATTGCAAGGAATCCATACTCTCCAGTAACGATATGCTTTGCTCTACACTCTTCTCATTTCTCATTTCAGAGAGGGCATGCTTTCTAAACTCCTCATCCTGCATTAAATTTTTCATGCCCTCCACAGCCCCTTTATCTTCCATTAACTTTCTGAAGCCTCGCTGAGCTGCTTTATTCTGCTCTAGAGAGTGTACGAAAGATTGCAAGGAACTAATATCTTCCTTACTCAACTGTAGAGGATCTATCTCTTTGCTCTTGCTCTGCTCTAGCTGACCCGATGACGTCTCCATTTTGGAAGCTTCCTCACCTTCTCCGGCCCATTTATCAATATCCTTAGCCAAGTGAGGCCATAGCTTATCTACTGTCGGGCCCTCGTAGGAAGAAAAACCTTCTGGCGGAACATACAGCTCTGTTGGACTGTTGCCAATGAATCCGGCTCGCTGCTCAGTGAGAAATGCTGGAGGTAAGCCTATCGCTTTGTCGCTGCCCATCTGAGTAAGAGCGGTACTATGAGCTTCTGGCGTTGAGCCACCAGCACCAACTATTCCCACAAATTCTCGGAAAGCAACTCCTCCAAGTATGAGTGCCGCAGATGCAGGACCGAGATATTGCTTCGCTTTCTCGAACAATCTCTTGCTACCACTATCTTGTGACTTGGCTTGCTCTGACTCATCTAATTGATTTTCTACAATTTTGTCGCTTGTACGTCTAATTTCACTACTTCCCAATTTTATACTCCTTTTGATCTACAAAAACGCCTAAATTCTATCAATCATCATTCACATGTGGCTAAACTTTGGCATGGGTCCTTGCAGGCCACATGCGATAGAAAGGTACCGCAAGAGATAGAGTTAGTAAAAAACAATGATATATATTGAGTATACCTGAAAAAAGTTGATATATGCGTCGAATGGAGGGACAAAATAGGGCTTTGGCAATTTACCCGCAAAACTGCTATTGCCCATAAAGAGTGAGCTTGGAGGGAACTTTGATAGCGATGGGGAAGATGTATCTGCAGTAAATACTTATCTTACGCGTGGATGAATATGCTCAACTTGCAGCGGAATATTTTTTGGCTCCTCAAGCATTCTCACACAGCCGCTCGATGAGGGCAACTGCGTAGCACCCGATCCCTTCGCGCCGTCCAGC
Source organism: uncultured Chloroflexia bacterium (assembly GCA_963727755.1). Lineage (GTDB taxonomy): Bacteria > Chloroflexota > Ktedonobacteria > Ktedonobacterales > Ktedonobacteraceae > DASYAN01. Next base: position 334,331 of record CAVSHN010000008.1, on the reverse strand, counting down.
AAAGCCAAGGCCGTCCGTTGTCGTGAGTTTGACACTCACTTGTTCTAGATCAAGGTGCAGATGGCTGGCTAAATGAGTACGCATGGCCTCTCTGTATGGTGAGAGTCGAGGTTGTTCTGCCACGATTGTCGTGTCTACATTGCTTATTTTCCAATTATGCTCACAGAGTAAATTGTAAGTATAGTCCAGAAAGACTGAACTGGGCTGATCTTGCCAGCGTGGATCGCTAGAGGGAAAATGCATGCCGATATCACCCAACGCAGCGGCACCCAAGAGGGCATCCACAATGGCGTGGATCACTGTATCTGCATCTGAATGCCCTGCAAGACCATACTCATAGGGAATGGTTACACCCCCTAGGACCAGTGGACGACCCTCGGTGAAAGCGTGTACATCATAGCCAGAGCCAACACGTATTGTCATTAAAAACTCCCTTTTTCTTTCAAGAACGCTTCAGCAAATATTAAATCTTCTGGCGTTGTAATCTTAATATTGATATGTGAACCATGGAAGACTCCCACTGTATAGCCCAGACGTTCAAGCAAAGTCGCGTCATCTGTAGCCTGTTCTTGAGCAATAGGGAGATGATGTGCTTGATGGATAAGTGAGAAAGCGAAGATCTGTGGTGTCTGTGCTGACCAGAGTTGGGAACGGTCTAGCGTGGCAGAAACCTTCCCATCCTGCACTTGTTTAATAGTATCTTTGACTGGTGCTATCGGAATACATGCCTGATATTGCTGCACAGTACGTAATCCCTCTTCCAGGAGAGTTGAGGTCACAAATGGACGTGCCCCATCATGAATCATGACCCAACGGCATTCAGCATTGATCTCAACTAGTGCATCAAGCCCCTTGCGAACCGAGTCCTGTCTGTGGACTCCTCCCGGTACAATCGCTGCAACTTTGTCCCAATGTTCTTGTTCGCAGAGGGCACGTGCATTCGCGAGGCGCTCGTCATTTATTACCAGCACAATGGTATCTATAACGGGTGAAGACTGAAAGACATCAACTGTACGTGCAAGCGTGATGCGTCCAGCGAGTGGTATCCAGAGCTTGTCATGCCCTTGCATGCGGCGACTACTGCCTGCGGCAACAATTACTGCGGCTGCTTTCTCTTGCATAGTAAAAATAGAGGGAGGCTATTGCCTGCCGTGCCTTTCTTCTAAAAAATAATGAATAAAAAGTGTTTGCACAAGGTGCTCGTGGGCTTTTGTGTCCTTCCCATCTCAGTAGATATTATATGGCCCGTGTGCAATGGTTCCCAAGAGGGGAGGCGGAGATGCTTGTTGTGAGGGGGAATGAGAAGCCAGCCTGTGGAACCAAGCTGGCTTTCTCATTCCCCCTCTTTGTTGGGGAGCGCTGTAACACTTTTGTTACCTGAGCGATATACAGTAATGGAAGATGGGATGACCATTTGCTGAAGTGATTGTCGGGTTCGTTGTCCAACGAGGAAACGAGACCAATCCCATCGCTAATGGAGTAGGTACATCACGTATATCGAAATGTCTTCTCATATCAATGTATTAGTGACTTGCCGATTGGTCGAGTCACGTGATGGACTTGGGTTTGGCAAACCAAGTCTCTCAGAAACAGAAAGGAATTTGATCAACATGAAAAAAGGAATACTGCTGTTATTGCCCATCTGTGGGCTAGCTCTCACTTTGGTTATTACATCCTTCGTTAGCTCTCCTACTAGGGCGAGTGTGACCAGTCCTCTAGTAGGACATGTATACCATATAGTGAACAGGAATAGTGGGAAATTGATGGAAGTGTACAATAACGATCCAAGTAATGGAGCGCCAGTAGATCAGTGGGGAGTTAGTGGATGCCAATGTCAGGATTGGCAGTTTGAGATTGCTAGCGTTAATAGCTCTAGCAGTGGTACGACTGATGATACTGAATATATATATACCATTGTGAATGAGGGAACTGGCGGGTACCTGGGTGTACCTCAATCCTCCTCAGCGGGAACACAAGTAGAGGATTTCATTCTTTCGTCGTCGTCGTCGTCGTCTCCGCCCTCGTCGTCGTCTCCCTCTGGCTATGGAACAAATTTGGAGTGGACGATTAATGAGACCGAATATCCAGGCTATGCAACCATTACAAATGTGAGTAGTGGGCTGGTCCTCGGTATTGATCAAGATGGTTTTAAGGTTGTCCAATGGCAAGATAACGGGACATCTGACCATGAGTGGAATTTCGAATGCGTTGAAAATTGTGACTCCAGCAGTTCGCCAGTGTCTTGATCCCTCAGAATAAAGGAACTCGCTGGAGGATATAAAGGATCAATCTTTCTGATGACTGCTATAGTGCTGCTATCCCCTGCTAAGGTAGTGTAGGAGACAGCCGCTCTCAAAGCCCGTTTCTTAGGTATTGAGAACCCCATGTGGTGGATAGGCCTGAGAAGCGGGTAGAGAATGGGTGAGCAGAGATTGGCATCTCAGACCAATTTGCGTTCATTGGTAGCATTCTCACAAGGACGGTTGCATGCTTGAGAATGAGCTGCCAGAATGCAAGTTGGTGTAACACTTTCGCAGCCCCAGCGATATACTGGGTGAGAAAGGATCTGAGATCTCCCCCGCTTAAAAGCACAGGGGGGTTCCGGTTCAGCTCCCTCTCAGTGGCTTTCGCCTTCGAGATCATCGCTTTCCAGATCAGGCCGTCCCAGGCGGCCTTCCACAGGTCGAGCACTCGGGCTCCTGTGGCACCTTGACTCTCACCATCAAGGCCAGTCCTGCAAACTGAAAACTTGCGTTTGAATGGAGACAAGAGTCTCCCACGAGTTGTACATCTCGTGTGCGAGTAGCACGGCCAACTTGTACGCTAGTGCTTTTACCCAAGCGAACGATTTAGCTTGGAACCCACGAAACACTATTGAGTTGTCAATGTGCTATAAGATATAGTGTAGCATAGGTGTCAATATACAAATATTCATCCTACAGGAGATGATAATGAACATTCTTTCATACAGGAAGATATTCCCCTGTGCCCAAGCCCCAAATAAGGTAGGACTATTCATCCAGGGGATGAATCACAGGGGCTTTCTAGTCTGAGGTTCTGTAACGCTTTCTCTGTCTCAGCGATATACTTCAGTGAGGGTGGTTGTCAAAGTTTGCCGCAGTCTTTGTTGGGTGGCTCACGGCACCACGAGCCAGTTCTCCCGATTTCATCTGGCTTGAGGAACGGATGTTCCCTACGGCAGCATGTATTTTCACTAATACATGCTGTTGATCTACTAGTTATCGAGTCACGTGAGAGGCTTAGTTTTGGCAAACCACAAGTTCAAGAAAGGAATTGATCACTATGAAAAAAGGACGGATGTTCTTCTTGCCCATCTGTGGGCTAGCTCTCACCTTAGTTCTTACATCCTTCGTTAGTTCTCCTGCCAGGGCGGATGCGACCCGTTTTATATTACCACAAGTCTACCATATAGTGAACAGGAATAGTGGAAAATTGCTAGAAGTGTATAACAACGTGCGGCAGAATGGTGCGCTAGTAGACCAGTGGGAAACTAGTGGATGCCAGTGCCAGCAATGGAGATTTATTATTGCTAACCCGTCTTCTGGTCCGAAATGGATCTATTACATTAAGAATATCGGAACTGGAAAGAACCTTGATGTAAATCAGTTCTCCGCGGCTCAGGGAGTACAGCTACAGGTATGGAACTTCAATGGAGGGACAAACCAGCAATGGACGATTAATAAGACTGCTTCTAGAGGCTATGCGACCATTAAAAATGTGGGTAATCAGCTGGTCCTTGGTGTTAGTAGTGAGCGGACGGATGACGGTGCTCCGGTCGTCCAGTGGGGAGATACAGGGGTATTTGACCAGCAGTGGACTTTAGTCTGTGTTGAATATTGTCTATACCCTTTTTAACGCAGTGTAGGAGACGACCGCACTCAAAGCCCGTTTCTTAGGCATTGAGAACCCCATGTGGTGGATAGGCCTGAGAAGCGGGTTGAGAATGGGAGGCCAATCTCTGGCCTCTTCTCCCTGCACAAGCACTCTCTCTTAGGTATGCTCCCTATCCTCTCTGTGCTATACTAATACAAAAGAGAGCCATCTATCCCTGAAAAGTTGGAGAAAGTTGTGAGTTCTAGAAACTATAGGCTAAATTGCTGCACCTGTATGAGCGTTCATAGAGGCACGATACGCTAGCTCAGACCTCTATGAACGTACCTCTGGACGTGTTCTCCAATGGGTATTATTTCCATCCTCACATGTCTTCCGCTTGAGCTACACGAATCCATTCCGGTAAGTAATATGCCAAAACGGCTGATATCACTTAAGAATTAAAGGAGAAAAAGGGTCTCATGTCAACTATCACAACAAAACAAGTTTACCTGTACAATACGCTGATCAGAAGAAAAGACCTTTTCAAGCCGCTCAATCCACCTAGAGTTGGTATCTATAACTGTGGTCCTACCGTCTACAAAGATATTCACATTGGCAACTTACGCTCCTTCGTCACTACAGACTGGCTGCGCCGCATCCTCGAATACAATGGCTACGATGTCTATCTCGTTCGCAATCTTACCGATGTTGGGCACCTCCACGAAGGCGATGACGTCCGCAGCGGTGAAGATAAGATGGAGCATGAGGCTCGCACGACCGGACGCTCAGCATACGAGATTGCCGCGTTTTATACTGAGCAGTACCTGCGCGATGCGGCAGAGATGAATATCTTGCCTCCCCACCATATGCCCAGAGCGACCGACCATATCCCAGAAATGCAGGCAATAATTGAAAAACTGATAGAACAAGATTTTGCATATGTCACTAATGGGAACGTCTATTATGATGTAAGTCACTTTAATGCCTACGGAGCACTTTCAGGCAACACCCTCGAAAATCTGCGAGCTGGAGGACATGGGCGTGTCCAGATGGAAGTAGCCGAGGATAAGCGAGCTGCAGAAGATTTTGCGCTCTGGAAGTATGGCGATCCAACACGGCAGATGAACTGGTCGAGTCCCTGGGGTATGGGTTTTCCGGGCTGGCATATTGAGTGCTCGGCCATGGCAACCAAGTACCTGGGCGAGCAGTTTGATATTCACAGCGGTGGTATTGATCTGGTCTTTCCACATCACGAAGATGAGATTGCCCAAAGCCAAGGTGCATCGGGCAAACCACCAGTCCAGTTCTGGGTCCACAACGAATTTCTGGACTTTGGTAGCAGCAAAATGTCCCGCTCAGTCGGCAATGTTCTGCTGTTAAGTACACTCAAGGAACGCGGCATCGAACCGATGGCTTATCGCTACCTTTTGTTGACTGCGCACTATCGTTCAAAGCTCAACTTTACCGATGACTCGATCAACGCTGCCCAAAATGGATTGAATAACCTGCGTTCGGACCTCGCAGAACTCCCGCTGAGCCAGGAAACAGGTACTTGGTCAACTGAGGCAGAGCGTACACGCGAGGCATTCCATCAAGCAGTGAACAATGATATGGACCTACCCACTGCGCTGAGCATCACACGTGAGGCTGCCCGCACGAGCAAGATTGAGCCAGCTGAACGTCGTCGTCTCATCTTAGATTTTGATCGTATCCTCGGTCTGCGTCTGGATACGGTTGTGCCCAGAGCTCCTCGTGAGCTAAGTGATGAAGTTCGTGAGTTAGTACGCCAGCGTGATGCCGCCCGCGCTAGTCGCAATTGGAAAGAATCGGATCGTATCCGCGAGATGCTCAAGTCTCTAGGCTTTGAGGTTCGTGATACACCAAAGGGAACGGAACTAGTATAACATACAGTTTTTGCAGCCTAGTAAGACAATCAATAGCTCTCTTGACGATAAAAATTCAAATTCCAGAAATCCTGTTATACAGGAGTATTCCTTGACAAAACGTACTTGCCTAGAGTATGATCAGAGGGATGAGCGAGGAACAATGCCCGGACGGTGGTTGTTGGTGTCCTCAATCACCAAAGTCCGAAGGTAAATTTTGCTCATCCCTAGTAGGGATGGGATGTGGCGGCAGGAGGCCATCATGGAAGAGGAATATTCAAGAGAGATAGGTTGGGTGAGCGGCTTCTCCACACAACAGCGGCATGAGGAAGTGGAGAGAGTGATGCAGCTGGGAAGCATCATGTCTCAAGAGTGGGATCGATCGATGTATTATTTGATGACGATTGATCCGCAGGCCTATCTGGATCTGATTTTACCGGGACTGCGATATCTAGGGTGTCTGCCAGAGAGACTGGAGGGGCCACATCTGATAATGGATGTGCTTCTAAAGACAGAGACGATCAAGGGAAGGTATCCATTGCTGGTGCATCTGGAGTCTGAGACGTATCATAACTCCAAGATGCCTGAACGATTATTAGAATATAACAAGGCAGTCCGCGAGAAGTACAAGACGGATGTGATTTCTGGTGTTTTCCACTTGCAGAATGATACAGCCATCGAGTCATCACCACTGGTTTGGGAAACACCACTGAAGGAATGGTCACGTGTGCTCACCTTCAACTATCCGGTGGTGGAGATGAAGGATCTGATCCCAGAAGAGATCCGCAGTCGAGGCAGAGCAGCTCTATTGCCAATCTTGCCTCTCACCAACGGAGGAGCAAAGCGACATATTGTGCAAGACATGCTTAGTAATTTAAGGCGGCTAGACAGGCCTGATCTCTTAAGCATTGCCTTTAGGATGGCAGTGAGGAAGATGTCAGATCGAGACAGAAAATGGCTTAGAGAGGAGTATACCATGGAATATGATGCATTACGAATGGACCCCCTATATTGGATCTTGCAGAAAGATAGCCGTGAGGAAGCCTTACAACAGGCAATTCAGGCCATGCAGCAAACAGCTATCAATGTGGTGGCAAAACGCTTCCCTGGGTTGAAACAACATGCCCAAAAGAGCATTGTTACAGTCAATGATTTCCAACGCCTGCAAGAATTAATTCCAGATCTAAGTGTTCTTTCACAAGGCGAAGTCGATGAGGTCTTGGATCGGCTCTGCAAGGATCAGGTACAAGAAGAGACAGACTTGTGATACATGGTGGTTTGTTCATAAGTGTGGTTTGCTGAGGAAGATGTCAGAGCAAGACAGAAAATGGCTTCGAAAGGAGTATGCCATGGAATACGATGTATTGCATATGGAGGACCCCCAATATTGGGTCTTGGATCCCCTATATTGGATCTTGCAGAAGGATAGCCGTGAGAAATGTTTAGAGGAAAGCCTTCAGAAGGGCTTACAACAGGCAATTCAGGCCATGCAGCAGGCGGCTGTCAATATAGTAGCAAAACGCTTCCCTGGGTTGAAAGAACGTGCGCAAAAGAGCATTGCCACAGTCAATGACCTCCAACGCTTGCAAGAGTTAGTTCCAGAGCTGAGTGTCCTTTCTCAGGGAGAGGTCGATGAGATCTTAGAACGGCTTGGCAAAGATCAATTGCAAGAAGAGACGGACTTGTGAGATGTGGTGGTTTGTCCATGAGAGTGGTTCGCCAATAAGGAGGTTGCGTCATGACGTCATGGTGGAAAAAAACGCTTCTCACAGCAATGAGCGTCTCGGGTTTCGTAAGTGGTACCTATTCACTACTTACCCGACGGTCAGTGCCACGGAAAAACGGTACTGTACATCTCAGTGGACTACATGAGGCCGTTGAAATTATCACTGACCACTACGGGATACCTCATATCTATGCCAATAACGAGGATGACCTCTATTTTGCACTGGGCTATGTCCATGCCCAGGATCGCCTCTGGCAGATGGAATTGAACCGCCGCATAGTAGCCGGGCGGCTCTCTGAAATATTTGGCCCCATTGTTCTCGATCTGACCGCTTCTGTCGCCGTCTGGGTATGCATCGCGTGGCAGCCGAGCATGCAAAAGAACTTCCAGAGCATGACCAACGTATTCTCCAAGCTTATGCCAACGGCGTTAATATGTTTATCAAGCGCAATTCACACAAGATGCCTGCCGAATTTACCATATTGCACATCACGCCCGAAGCTTGGGAACCTGTTCATACAATCATGTGGGGGAAACTACAGGGATGGAGTTTAAGCGGGAACTGGGAAACAGAACTTATCCGAGCACGGCTGATCGCCAAACTAGGTGTAGAGCGAGCTGTTAAGTTAGAAGCTGGCTATGATCCTCAGCATCCACTGATTATCCCTCCTGGGATCGAATATAGTGGGGCCAATGCTGATCTATTGGAGCAATATAGGCAGATTCAGGAGCTGAGTGGTTTTGGCATCATGGGAGGCAGTAATAACTGGGTCGTTGATGGGACAATGACCGAGACAGGTGCTCCTATGCTCTGTAATGATCCGCACCTGGGACAGACAGTCCCATCCATCTGGTATGAATGTCATCTAGTGGCAGGAGATATTGATGTTACTGGCGTTAGCTTCCCCGGCTCACCAGGCATCATCATTGGACATAATCAACATATGGCCTGGGGTGTTACCAATGCTATCTCCGATATTGAGGATCTTTATATTGAGAAGTTCAATCCAGATTATCCAAGCCAGTACGAATTCATGGGCCAATGGGAAAATGCTCAGGTTCTCGACGAAGAAATTATAGTCAAAGGTTGGGATGCGCCTGTGATTGAAGAAGTACGCATCACTCGGCATGGCCCAATTATCACAGCTACACAGCAACCTGATAGCACACCTCAGTTACAAACACATCAGAAAACCACCTTTGCCCCCGATTTCCCTATAGCTCTGCGCTGGCCAGGACTCGAGCAATTCAGACTTATATCAGCGATTAATAAACTCAATCGAGCAACTAACTGGGATCAGTTTCGTGAGGCTTTACGTGACTGGGATGTTCCTCCTCAAAACTTTGTCTACGCTGATCGCGCGGGCAATATCGGCTACATTATGGCTGGAGCTATCCCCATACGTGCACGTGGGCAGGCTCTCCTTCCCTCACCCGGTTGGACTGGTGAATATGAATGGACAGGTCTCATCCCATTCGATGAACTGCCTCAGATCTACAATCCTGAGCAACACTTCATCGTCACTGCCAACAACCGTGTAGTGGACGATACCTATCCCTACTATATTACCCATGAATGGCTCAATGGCTACCGGGCTCAGCGCATCCGTGATCTTTTAACGAGCAAAGGCAAACTAACTCTCTCAGACATGGCCAGCATCCAGATGGACCAGTACTCAATCCCTGCAACCGAAATCGTTCCTTACATCCTAGCACTTGAGGCTAATATACCCCTCAAAAGGGCGGCCCAGGAAATCTTGCAAACCTGGGATTATGTCCTCGCTACCGACAGCATTGGCGCGACCATCTACACCACATTTTTACGCAAACTAACCCACATTGTCTTCGAGACCGTGCTTGGCGATGATAGTTCGCTTGTCGAGAGCTACCTGGGGACCGGCACTTTCATTCTGACCAGTCTGAATGGCTATGCAAGCCGCAGTATTCCCCTACTCATCCGTCTGCTCAAGGAACATGACGACAACTGGTTTGCGAACTCAGTCATTCCCAATGGGCCTACCTCGTGGGATATTGCCCTGGAGCGTGCCTTTGATGCTACCATAGAGGAATGTCGAGAGCGCTTGGGCAGTAATATCCTCCATTGGCAATATGGCCTCATCCATAAAATGACCTTTTGCCATCCACTGGGTACTGTGAAAACGCTGGAAAACTTTTTCAACCGAGGCCCATTTCCGGCTGGAGGTGACAGCGACACTGTCAATATGGGTAATTCATCACCCAATAGCCCAGAGGAGGTTATTTCTATCCCATCCTATCGCCAGATTCTCGATCTGGACAATCTCAACAACTCGCTCTCTATACACGTTCCTGGACAATCAGGTCACCCGGGTAATAAACATTATGATGATTTGATCCAATTGTGGCAAGAAGGTAGCTATCATCCCCAGCTTTTCAAACGTGATCTCATCGAAGGTGCAGCCGAAGGGATTCTATACCTTCGGCCAAAGGGCTCCTAATAGAAGAAGCTATATAAAAAAAAGTCATGGATGTAATAGACCACTTTTCAGCCATCCATTAGGAAAGGGATAGGTAGTGGAACAAAATCTCTCCATTGAAGAACCTCAGACAGATTCTGCTGTACTTTGTGTGACTAGAGACCAAAAAAGCAGCAGGATTTCTAGTTGCTTCTATGATCTTTGTGCCGCCATCATTATTGTACTGTCATTTCTTTTGCATCTCTATCTGATTTCCATCCCTTGGCCACAAACAAATAGCGATGAGGGAACAATGGGTCTAATGGCCCGCGATATCCTTTACCACAACAAGTTCGTAGTCATGTATTATGGGCAGGACTATATGGGCTCGCTACAAGCATGGCTAGGGGCCATATTTTTCAACATGTTTGGTCCTACCGTTTTCGCACTGCGTCTGGGCGTCGTGCTGGAACTAGTTTTCTTCCTGGTTGCAATGTATCTACTGTCATGCCTGCTCTATAGTCGCCCTGTTGGTGTCATCTCACTGCTTATCCTCTCTCTGGGCTCCTCACAAATGCTTTTTTACCACGTTTTCGCAGGTGGAGGCCCAAACGAAGTTCTCCTTTTTGGAACTCTACTATCATTACTCGCTGCACATTTAGCACTTACTACACGCATACCTTTAAAAAATACTAGACAAAGACACTGTCGCTATGCAGGCTTCGCACTTTGGGGCCTATTGGCAGGACTTGCTCTATGGAGCGATCCATTGGTGCTTCCCTTTGTCTTGATGCCAGGTTCTCTCATTCTCGTGTGCTGTTGGCATGAATACAAAAGTCTGGCCCCCCTTCTGATCACGCTTTGTTTTCTCATTGGATTCTCGCCCTATATCATTTTTTTTGCAACCATTCCACGTGAGCATGTCAAGAATCGCATAATTCCTTTCTCGTCTCAGTTGCAGCTCGTAACCACTCATGAGAAAATATCCACTGTCCCTCTTCCTCCACTCCCTCCTGTATCAAAACAAAGTCAACGGCTAATACATTCAACTGCGCAAGCATCTGCCACACAATACTATTATGGTGATAATAATCAAATAGTTCTACCTCCCACACTCATGCGCCAGCTACTCGGATTGATGGTGGTTGCACTTCCTCTACATAGTGGGGCGATGGTTCTCTGTCCCATCAGCTCACACGAGGTATGGCCGCTCTCCTGGAAGTCTTCTGCCTATGCGTTACAGTGTAGTGCTTTTCATGCTGCATGGGGATTGGCTAATATACTTCTCTGGGGCATTGCTGTCTGGCTAGCAATTCATTGGTTACTTGTGTATCGACGGCAAGTACACCAACACACTTTTGTAGATGGGAGTATGCGAGACCAAGCGACTATTCATGCGGCACGTCTGATGATTCTAGCTGCCGCTGGCCTAGGATTACTGGTCTATGGTGCCTCTATTACCCCAGCTTTAGTCCCCTGGACCTCCTCTCGCTACTTGATCGCTCTTCATATTGCGACTCCGGGTCTCATCATCGCACTCTGGGATCTCATGAATACCTTGAAAAGACACCAGCTCTTCTTGCGAGGCTTGGCTCTAGTGGTACGCTATGCCACGCTTGCAATTGTTCTTGGGGTGCTAATACAAGGTACTTTCGCAACTCTGAGCGGGTTAGATGGTACGCAACGGCACAATATGCAGGAGGCACGACTCATCACACAATTGGAGAACCAAGGTATCCATCGGTTTTATACTGACTATTGGACTTGTGATCGTCTAGCCTTTGAGAGTCAGGAGCGATTGATATGTGCGGTACTCAATGGAAAATTGCAACCCGACTTGGATCGTGACTGGCCGTACCGTGCCCAGGTATATAGTGATCCACATGCTGCTTTTGTCTTTCTCAAGAACTCTGAGCAGTTGAAAACGTTTATTCAGCGCATTGCTGGCCATGAACATGCATTTGAGAGCAGTGAAATAGAAGGATATATGGTGTATCGTCCTGTGTCATAGGAAAAGTTAACCCTGGGCTTGCTCTCGACGTACTGAATTATAGAGATTTTTGCGAAATTTCTGCGAAGATTCTGCCTGTAAAAAGGAGTCGAGGACGCTTTTATGACTACTAGAGGACATGATATCCGCGTTGATTGGTCTGCGGGTCGTTTTCTGCCAGCATTTCAGCCACCACGAGAACTCGTAGTGTACAATGTTCATCGTCTTGACTATGATTTGCAACTCAGTATCGCCACACTAGTCGGGCTGATCAACCGTTTTCAGGCATCTGTCTACTTGGATTGGCGTGAGAATGATCTATTCTGGCTACGCGAAGCCCTGGGTCACATTCCCTGCAAAACCTCGACTCTCACCGGAGAAGCCACCCTCTTTGATTTGCTGCAAACCTATCGTGACCGCATAGAGGGTTATGTGATCTACGATCCTAAATGCATTGATAGTGTGAACGTTGCTACGATGATCGGTTCACAGCGCAACGGCTTTGTCGTCTCGCCGGCTATGGCTGATATCTTACTCAGACGCGAAGGTAGCCTCTCCATCATTGATGACATGCGTGAATATAATTGGGTCTCTCGTCCACAGGTTTATCGCTGGGCCCTAGAACATCTTTTTGCGCATACTACGCCAGGTCTTGTTGCTGGACTTATCCCAAAACCGCGATAGGAATACGTCCCTACCTTACTGCTACCAAAGCTTTCATTTACTGGCTCAATCCAATTGATGTCTTGCCGAGGATGTCTCTGGGCTGGCGATCAGAACGTTGGCTGCTTAAGAACATTTTGCGTGCCTGCTCACCAGGTACTATCCATCTGGGCTGGTTTCAACAGGAGGGCAGTGGAGTTACCCTGACCTCGTCTAATGCGATACCTGTGGTAGCCAGTGACTACTTCTCAAACCTAGAGATCTGGTCGGGAGTGACTAGTGAGCAGATCTCTCCTGTGCCTACATATCAGAATGTCCAGACTCCCCAATGCAAGGTTTATGTTTCTTTCACTATGAGTGAGGGAGATAATCTTCAGTATATTCAAGAGCACATGCTGCGCCTCTGGCGCGATCCACAACGAGGCACTATTCCAATTGGCTGGCCCATAGCCCTCATCCTAGAGCAAGCAGCACCTGCGATGTGGGACTACTATGTACATACGGCGAGTGCCAATGATGAATTTATCGCTGGCCCCAGTGGACTGGGTTATAGCTATCCCTCGAAATGGCCGCATAGCAAACTTGCAAGCTACTTGCAGCAGACGGGTAAAGCTATGCAACGCATGCGCTTGAGCTTACTAGAAATTCTGGACTCAAATCTGGACTCAAACTGCTGGCTGCATCCCCTTTTAATGTTTCGTGCGGTGACCAAGGGCTCAGGCATGGTCTTGATCGACAAGAAACTACAGCAGGATTTTTATTGCAATCTGCGATCATATGGTTTAAAAGGAATTTTAAATGGAGGGGGGATAGATCAGGCAAATTGGAGTCATAGCGGTAACATTCCCATTTTTCAAAACGTGGGTATGGCAAATAGCGTAAATCAGGCAGTAACAATGATACGCCGAGCCACGAAGGGGCAACGCCCTTACTTTATCAATATCTATGTGTTGGCTTGGCAAATGGGCCCTGCCGAGCTAAAAGAGGTGGCCAAAGAGCTAGGAAGCGATTATGAGGTAGTAACTCCTGGAGCGTTGTTGAAGTTGCTGGTTGCCTCATCTAAACGCCTATAAACAACGAACTACGTTAAGCATCTAGAAACCACTGACGTTTTGATATAAGCTTGAAAAGAACTGATCTTGGCTCCTGCCTTGCTGCTCCAACTTGCTGCGATGGAGCAGCATAGCAACCCATCTGCGGAAGACGGCCCTGATGTAGCGAACCGTGAAGCCAAAGCAGCACGCCTCTCCAGGTATGCTGAGTTGCGATGGAGTCTAGCTACAAAGCCCCTGCTGATCATTTCTGACCAGTTATCCTAGAGCGACATGTAAGGGAGATGTGTTTTGCTTATCACGCACAATTATCTCTATCTCAGCATCAAGTGCAGTGAGATAGCGCATAAGACGATCAATCGTAAATCCACTCAGTTGACCTGTGACGATACGAGAGACTTTAGATTGTGGCGTGCCAAGTATCTGCGCTGCCTGTGTTTGGCTGAGTCCTCGTTTTTTAATAATCGTTGCGATACGAAGTGCCAATTGTGCTTTTGCTAAGGCTTCTTTAGGATTTGGAAGTCCTAGATCAGCGAATATATTGCCATTGCTGGGTGTGATTTTTTCGCTCATGGTTGCCTCCTTAACTCTTTATCCTCTTCAATTGCCTCGGCCAGACGCCGCTTGATCAGCTCTATATCTTGTTGCGGTGTTTTGATGCCGTGCTTACTTTTCTTTTGAAAGCAATGCAATACGAAGACAGCGCTAGGTAAACGCACTGTATAAACAGCTCGATAGGTATCCCATCGTAGTCAGCCACTACTTCTAAGACACCAGAGCCAATGCCTTTGAGGGGTTTAGCGTTTGGACTCTTTTCGCCACATTGTGCTGCATAGAGAGCATATCCTACGATTTCTCTGACTCGTTTGGGGAACTCCATAAGGTCGTCATAACTGCTACGAATCCACCGACATTCTATACTCATGTTCCCATTATACCATATTTGGAATAATCCTTCAAACTGTCGAAGATAGCTCTGTAAATATGGAACTTGTAACTTAGTACGTAACAGGTTATAATGATGTTATGATTGTTAACATTAGACAATCATGCAGAAGTGTTAAAAATGTCGATGAAAAACCCGCCACATCCTGGAGGGATTATTAGGGACTTATGCATTGAACCATTGGGTTTGACGGTGACACAAGCTGCAGAAGCTCTTGGTGTTACCCGTAAAACATTGTCGCTGTTGCTCAATGGACAAGCTGGAATCTCTCCTGAGATGGCAATTAGGCTCTCTAAAGCGTTCGGGCGTAGTCCTGAAGGTTGGCTTGCACTTCAATCGTCATATGACCTTGCTCAGATTAGAAATACAGAAAAGATTGATGTGAAGCCACTTTTTGATGCTCCTATAAATGCATAAGAAAAGGAATGATCCTGCCTGCTCATGCTTGGCCTCACATGCCAATATAGCGTGCGTAGACTGAACGTGCTACTTGCGAATCATCTGTTCTTTTTAATAATGGCATGTGTATTGGAAAAGACAGTATATAAAAAAAGCAGGTGTCGCGGCATTTGTGGTGTTCCAAAATCTGCCACTTTTTTAACATCTTATACATTATGTTACATTATAAAATGAGTTATAAGTAAAATATTGGCCTAGTTGTTAGCACATCATCTCTAAGTGTAGTTCCGCTTGTCAAGATATCAGTACAATTTGACGATTCTCACGCTCTTGCAATAATTCTCCAGATATGTTATAATTGATAACAGTGGATGCTAAGAAGGTGCATGGCTTGCGAATATCTCTAACCATCACCAGACAGCTCACATGCATCGCTCTCTATTGACTGTTGAAACTGTATGTGGTTCACAAATATGTATGTAGTTTGAGAAAATCTTTGAAGGATACTAGGTGAAGACACGATGTCTCTCTCTCTCTCTCCCCACTATACAGGCCAAAAGCAGGCCCGTTCCACATTGGTTGTCCCACAAGCTTGGCTGGCTGAGATCCTCAGTTCACCCACTGGCACGCTCCCTTGTACCATCTAGCAGTTAGCCGTTAGAGTGTGCCTTCCATTCAAAGATGCAGAACGACGTTTCGTCTTGTCCTCCGCTTGCACTGCCTAGCAGTGGAAAAGGGCATGACAAGTTTTTGCTTTAATGAAAGAATATTCTTCTCAAGACTGATTGGAAAGGAAAAAAGCCGATGTCACCCCGTGAAATCAAGAGAGTATCAGACATCAATGAAAATAAGAACCCGGCTCATAAGACAACATCAGACAGTCCGGACTTTCTCCGCCTCATCTACAAAGGGAAAGGTGTTGCATCCTCTGACAAGAGCAAGCCCAACAATGGTAGAGCTATTGGAGAGGACGGCAAGCCTCTCCCAAAGATCGTGGATATCAAGGATGATCCGTATGCTAGCTTGCTGGGAGGGGCCAGAGATTATGTGTCACCCCAGGACTTGGCTAGCATGTCAGCCGATGAGCAGATTGGGTGGCTACTGGAGGGTGGGCTGGCTAAGGCACTTGGGCCAGATGGCGACAGCAGCGCATTTGCTCCTATCATTCTGGGTATGCTGAAAGCTGGGCAAATACATCGTGATATGTGCAAAGGTATAGCACAAGCTATTGGCACAATACTAGCAGCACACCCAGATCTAAGTATAATCAAAAAGATAAAGGATATGCTGAAAGATGAGCAAATACATAGTGATGTGCACGAAGGTATAGCAGAATCTCTTGGTACAATACTAGCAGTACATCCAGATCTAAGCATAATCAAAGAGATGAAGGATATGCTTAAAGATGAGCAAATGAATTATTATGTGCTTCGTGATATAACAAAATCTCTTGAAACAATACTAGCAGCGCATCCAGATTCAAGTACAATCAAAGAGATGAAGGATATGCTTAAAGATAAGCAAATACATAGTGATGTGCACGAAGGTATAGCACAAGCTGTTGGTACAATACTATCAGCACACCCAGATCTAAGCATGATCAAAGAGATGAAGGATATGCTGAAAGATGAGCAAATGCATCGTTATATGCGCGAAGGTATAGCGAAAGCTATTGGATCGATACTGGCAGTACACCCAGATCTAAGTATAATCAAAGAGATGAAGGATATGCTGAAAGATGAACAAATGGATTATTGTGTACGTTGTCGTATAGCAAAAGCTCTTGGTACAATACTAGCAGTACACCCAGATCTAAGCATGATCAAAGAGATGAAGGATATGCTGAGAGATGAGCAAATGGATCATTATGTACGTGGTCGTATAGCAGAATCCCTTGGTACAATACTAGTAGTACACCCAGATCTAAGCATGATCAAAGAGATGAAGGATA
Source organism: uncultured Chloroflexia bacterium (assembly GCA_963727755.1). GTDB lineage: Bacteria > Chloroflexota > Ktedonobacteria > Ktedonobacterales > Ktedonobacteraceae > DASYAN01. The sequence continues at coordinate 317,452 of CAVSHN010000008.1, read as the reverse complement.
TGTTTAATGAGGAGCAAATACACCAGTGGGTGCGTTATGGTATAACAGAAGCTCTTGGACCAATACTAGCATCACACCCAGATCTAGGCATTATTAAACAGATGAAGGATATGCTGAAAGATAAGCAAATAGATAAATATATTCATTGTGATATAGCAAAAGCTCTTGGTACAATACTAGTAGCACATCCAGATCTAAGCATGATCAAAGAGATGAAGGATATACTGAAAAATGAACAAAAGGATTATTATGTGCTTTGTGATATAGCAAAAGCTCTTGGTACAATACTAGTAGTACACCCAGATCTAAGTATAATCAAAGATATGAAGGATATGCTGAAAGATGGAAAAGGCCGTTATGAGTCGCGTCGTGTGCGTGCAAATATAGCGCAATCTCTTGGAACAATACTAGCAGCACACCCAGATTCAAGTATAATCAAAGATATGAAGGATATGCTGAAATACTTTCTAGTAGATTCTGGTGTGCGTGAAAATATAGCGCAATCTCTTGGAACAATACTAGCATCACATCCAGATTCAAGTATAATCAAAGAGATGAAGGATATGCTGAAAGATAAGCGAATGAATTATTATGTGCTTCGTGATATAGCGCAATCTCTTGGAACAATACTAGCAGCACACCCAGATTCAAGTATAATCAAAGAGATGAAGGATATGCTGAAAGATTGGCAAATACATAGTTATGTGCACAAAGGTATAGCACAAGCTATTGGCACAATAATAAAAATACGCACCAAGCAGCAGATTGAAAACGATATGCGTGCTAGAGAGTCGAGATCCACAGAACGTACACGGAGGGATACCCCTGCGACATCCTCCAGTGAGCCCTCGTCATCTCGTACAAGGTCGCCTGAACGGGAACTGACGCTGGATCAAATGAGAAAATTTCTCGATAAATATTCCCGGCTGGAAGAAAAGAAAAATAAGTTAAAACAGGAACGCAACCAAGCACAATCACAGCTCACAAGGGTACAGCAAGACCTCAACCGTGCTCTGGAGCAGTTCACAAAGGCAGAGCAAGAGCGCGACCGTGCACAAGGAGAACGCGATCGCTTCCGGAGACAGCTCGGAGATGCACAGACAGAGCGTGACCAAGCTCGCAATGAACTAAGAGGGGATCGCGATCGCTTCCAGAGACAACTCGGAGATGCGCGGGAAGAACGCGATCAAGCACGCAATGAACTCAGAGAGGCAGGACGAGAGCGCGATCAAGCCCGAGAAGAACGCGATCAAGCCCAGAGACAACTCAGAGAGATGGAACGGGCACGCAATCAAGTGCAAACTCGTGAGAGGAGTGCAGCGGATCGAAGGAATGAAACCATGGAGAGCACTTTTAGAAAACTTCGCTTCATGAACAACCTCGAGAATAATGTTGAGGAGATACTACGCGAGTCCCTTCCCGAGGCTGATTGTCTCAGAAGGGTGCGGGATCTCTATAGAAATAAGATGAATGCTGCTCTCAACATAGAGATGACCAGGGAACAATTCGCTCAGGACTTTAGAAATTGTGTTGAGCAGATGGCAGAGGATTGGAATGTACCAGATGATGTGCACTTGAAATTTTCAAATAATGTAGAAACTATCACAAAAATAGTGAAAAATCTTGATGGTATCTTCCAGAGGCACGATCATGAAGATGTTCTGCTCATACAAGTGCGAGAACTATATACAAGTACTCTGAGAGATTCTGCAACTAGTGGGATGAATAGGCAAGACCTCGCTCAGGAATTTAGACATTGTGTTGAAAAGCTAATGAATGATCGGGACATATTGGGAACTATACGGGCGCGAAGTTATGGAGTATGACAGGCAATGGGTGTGATATGGATATGGTGTTGTATAATGGGCGTGATATGGATATGGTGTTGTATAATGGGCGTGATAAATCGAGCCTCTACCGGACGCGCAATGAATTGCGAAATAGGTGAGATGTGTTGTGACATGACATTTGCCATCAATATCGTTGAAACGGGCGAAATACCCTGCCCGTTTTGGCACAGATCTATTTGGAGAAGTTTTACAAAACTGTGATAGTTTCTTGACATTCTTGCAGTATACTGTACCCATGTAAAGCATAGTGTGGGTCACAGGCTCTGTGCTGCATGATAACGAGGCTTGTAGATATATAACAAGCCTCGTTATTTTTCTGCTCTCATATTATGACGGATGACAAAAATTCCCTCAGTCCTCCCAGGAAATGGGGTTAGGAGATGGCTTCACCACTCTCTACCAAGGCTCCGACCCCCTTGCGCAGCATCGGAACTTTGTCTAGTTCCTCCCATGGAGCATCAATGTCAGTACGGCCAAAGTGACCAAAGGCCGCAGTAGGCTGGTAGATTGGACGGCGCAGATTCAGCGATTGGATGATACCTGCTGGGCGTAGATCAAAGTGCTCGTTGATCAGACCGACAATCTCCTGATCAGAGACTCTGCCAGTCCCAAATGTCTCAACGAAGAGCGATAGTGGGCGAGCAACTCCGATAGCATAGGATATCTGTAATTCCAAGCGATCAGCCAGACCAGCAGCCACGATGTTCTTGGCGATATAACGTGCGGCATAGGCAGCTGACCGATCCACCTTTGTCGGATCTTTGCCACTAAAAGCACCACCGCCATGACGAGCTACCCCGCCATAGGTATCGACAATTATTTTACGTCCAGTCAGGCCTGCATCAGCCATAGGACCACCAGTGACAAAACGACCAGTAGGATTGACAAAGATCTTTGTTGCATTATCAAGCAGATATTCAGGAATAACTGGTTTAATAATATGCTCAATCACATCCTGGCGGATTTGTTCACGATCAACGTAATCAGCATGCTGTGTGGAAATAACAATTGTATCTACACGTACAGGAACCCCATGCTCATACTGAACAGTTACCTGGCTCTTACCGTCTGGACGCAGGTAGGTCATTGGCCCATTGCCGCCCCATGACTTACGACGTACTACAGAAAGCTGACGCGTCAATTTATGAGCGAGGCTGATAGACATTGGCATCAATTCTGGCGTCTCATTGCAGGCAAACCCAATCATCATACCTTGATCACCAGCACCTATCTGCTCCAGTTCATCATCAGTAAGAGGCACCAGATCATCTGCTCTAGTCTCCAGAGAACTGGTGACTCCCACATCAATATCTGGCGACTGCTTACCGATCGAGGTCACAACGCCACAGGTACGATAGTCAAAGCCATAGTCAGCGTTGATATAGCCAACCTGCTCAATGGTTTGCCTAACTATCGCGGGCATATCGACCCAAGCTGAAGTGGTTATTTCGCCAGCAACCAGCACCAGACCAGTTGTCGTCGCAGCCTCACAAGCGACACGAGCCGAGGGATCTTGAACTAGAATCGCATCGAGAACGGCATCTGAAATCTGGTCACATAGCTTATCTGGATGCCCTTCAGTCACCGACTCACTGGTAAAAAAAGTCTTTGGGTTGCGCATGAAGCTACTCATTCTATTTTAGGAACCATTCCTTTCTTTAAACCGTTGAAATTCGAATTCAGGACTTCGAATTTCTATAGACACATAAATATCTGACGGAAGTATAATCGTGAACAACTCTACAACGAAAGCGTTTGGGAGAAGATAAGGGGTTTCAGGCAACAAAAAACCCCTGCATTTTCAGGGGCTGGGCGTTTGCTGCTCATTCCCCCTCATCTTGCGGAATGCAAATGTCCGCCGGAATTGGCACCCTTCCTGTTAGGACAAGCGGGTTGCCGGGTTTCATAGGGCCGTCTCCCTCCACCTCTCTTGATGAGAGTGATCTCACTCATATTCTGTTGTTATGCAGCAGACTATGCATACATGCTATACACCACCTACTACCAATTCCTATTCTACACCAAGGATAGTTAAAAGTCAATTGCAGATGGCTTCTAGGATTCTTAGGCATGCGTCAAACCTACTTGACAGTTTTGTGCTTGTGCAAGGTCAACGGCGTGGCGTTAGCTGGTAGATATCATCACAACTGTGAGGTGAAATGGTTGTATGCTTCGTGCGTGCCTATCCAAATCCATAGAACGGTGTCACCTCTCTTATCGCCTATTGCGCGATAATGGGCACCAATACGGACACTGTACAGTGTATCTTGTCCTTTAAGTGGCTTAAATTCCAGGGAATTGTAATAGGGGTCTTTTTGAAAAATGCCATAAGCATCCTTAGCTTGTTTTTGCACATGAGGAGGGAGTTTTTCAAATAATTTGTTAAATTGTTTTGAACGTTTATTTCTCATAAACCACCAAATCCACCATCTTCTGTTTCTCCTTGGGCATCTTCCTCCCATGCTTCATCCGCAAGCTTTCTGAGAGCTTTTCTGCGCTTCCGGATTGCTCAAGAGGTCATCCCATTCTTGATCTGCAATCATATCTAAGATCTGTTTGGCAATCATAACTTGATCTTTCTCTGGTCGTTTTTGGGCAGCTTCGTACGCTGCTTTGAGTTGATCTGGATTGTTCAGTTGGTTTGTGGCCATAGATATCCTCCCTTATATGTACTTGAGTATAGTATATCCAAGTTAGTGTTACTTGTCTATAGGAGTAAGTCTCAAGCAGAGTCATACTTTTCTCCATCGCTAAATGAACGTTCAGCACAAATGCGAACGAACTCATTCTCAATAGCGTCATAGATCACTGCACACTCGCGCGTTGGAAATGTCAATCTGAATGTGATATGCGTCTCATCGGTCATGTGCACGCGCAAAGCAAACCTGCCTTTTGTACGCCATGACAGTTGCTTGATATCTTTCCATCGCAGGATTCCGGTATTGCGCCACGTGCAATAGACAAGTCCCTCCATGTACAAATACACCTGTCGGTACCGATAGCTAAAGAAGATGAAGCCAATAGCAGCAAAAGCAAAGATAAACTCAAATAGATATAACAATAGGTGAGGCCCGATAGTTGGATCAAAGAGAGACCTTAGCAAAGTGCATGAAGGAAGCAGGAAAAACAATATGAAGATAATACTACTACCAACAAACACTTTAGAGGACGCTTTCGTATAAGCTACCGTCAATGCACCAAGCTGATGTGCCTCTGCCAGTTGCTGCACATTGGGCGGAATATATTGTGGGGGTGGGGGGGGGATATATGGGGATAGATCTTGCTCCATGACAGACCTGCCTTCTGAATTATAGAATACCTGACTAATCTGTGCACTACTTGACGCCTCTGACAAAAAGGTGACTTACTAGAGATCATCACTAAGTCAGAGGAGAGCGTCATTGAATACACACAAAGGTGGCTGGATCAAAGACGTCACATTCCGTGCGGACATCTACTATCTCGAGTCGCTCTGGCAACGGACTATTATAGGCACGACAGAAATGCCACTCGTTGATATTGGCAAAGGTGCTCCCCTGGTTTTTGCTCCTACCCTTGAGCAGGTTGAATTTGTCTATGCCCGCCAGATACGCACGTTGAGCGAGAAGAGGCGCGTCATCCTCTACCGCAGACCAGAAATGCGTACGCGTGAAATTGGACTTGAGGAGCGTATCGAGGAGCTGCGATTGGTCCTCGATGGCCTAAAATTGGAGCAACCAGATTTGGTTGGGCACGGCTACGCAACCATAGTACTGCTCGCCTTTGCGGCCCGTTATCCAGAGCGTTGCCGCTCATTAACCATTATTGCTCCGGGGCCAGATTATCACATCTCGCCATACCCGCTTACGCGCCTTCTCAATGAACTATATATCCGTCTCCCAATTGAATATGTCCTGCCAGTTGCATTTCTGCGTCAGGCTATCATTCAACGTACCACGGCATGTGCTAGGGATAATTATACTACATCAGCCCTACCTTGCCATCTGATTGAAGGACAGCTACGTAAAATCTATCAGTTGCCCTCTGTCTATAAGTATTCAATTCTTCCTCTCATTCGCAACTTTGACATTCGCAAGCAAATTGATACACTTACCATGCCCATTCTTCTTATCAACCGTGCTGATGACATCTTATCGCCAGAAGAAGGGACACGCTGGCTAGCTGACCATTTACCAAACTGTGCAGGTTATCACATCGTTTCTGGTCGAGAACATTTCTTTATGTATTCGCAAGCCAAGACGGTTACACCCTTAATCGAAGCCTTTCTTGCATCGTCACATACCGTGAGTGGGGCACTCAAGCAGATACAATCGTGATCCAATTGCCCAAGAAGCTCATAAACCAATGTTCCATCTCAAGCCTGCTGACGGAGCAATTGGTGCACATGTCCAAGCCGTGCAGGGAGCTTATCGCGACTTTCGAAGGCTGGCACATGAAATTGCTAAGCGGACACATATCTCGCTGCCACCACTATTTTGAAACAGGAATATCCCTTTCCAACAGCATCCCTGCGTCCTCAGCCACTTGACAACTCTTGACATTAAGTTTATAATATTTTTAGGCTTAAGGTATTTCGATAGAGCTGCACGCAAAGAGCATTATAAACTATGGCTTAGCATAAAGGGAAGGTATGCAGAAACAGTTTAAGTATCGCATCTACCCAACTAAAAAGCAGACACGACTCCTCAACGAAACGCTTGAAGAGTGTCGTTGGCTCTACAACCACCTGCTAGAGCAGCGCAGAAATGCCTATGAGCATGAGCAAAAGATCCTTTCATGTTTTGAGCAACAAAGAACGTATACGACGCTCAAAGAGCAACGCCCATCTCTGGGTGTAGCCCATTCGCAGGTGTTGCAAAATGTGGCTATTCGTATCGATCTGGTCTTTAAGGCCTTTATCAGAAGATGTAAACATGGCGAAGAGCCTGGTTTTCCTAGATTCAAGGGGCCAGGGCGCTATAATAGCATCACCTACCCTCAAGTTCCAAATGGCTGTCAGATCAAGAACGGCAAGCTTTTCCTCTCTAAGATCGGGCACGTCAAGATCGAACTTCATCGCCCATTGCGAGGGAGTCCCAGAGCTTGTACGATTTCCTGTAGCTCTACAGGCAAATGGTATGCCTGCTTCACGACTGATTGTGAACCCGAGCGCTTGCCCGATAATCCCGAGCAAATTGGCGTCGAGATCGGACTCAAGACCTTCGTAACTCTCTCCAATGAGCAAGAGATTGCCAACCCTTCCTTTTTTCATACTGAAGAGAAAGCTCTCGCCAAAGCACAACGTCGGCTTGCCAAAGCCGAAAAGGGCACCAAACGCCATCATAAGGGACGTAAAGTGGTGGCACGTGTGCATGAACGTACAAGATGGAGGCGCGAGAACTTTACCCATCAGCAATCTCGGTCTATCGTCAACCACTTCGGTATCGTCTGCGTAGAAAACCTGCAAGCTAACCAGATGGTCCATAACCACTGTTCGCTAAAAAACATTGCAGACACGGCATGGTCGGCATTCTTTGGTCAACTGACAGCCAAAGCGGTAGAGGCTGGGCGTCAGTTGATCAAGGTCAATCCGGCCTATATTGCACAGACATGTAGCAAATGTGGACATCGACAAAAAAAGCCTCCCGCTGAATACATCCTCGATTGTCCTTGCTGCCATCTGCATATTGACCGCGATCTCAATGCTGCTCTGAACATTCTGGCTCTGGGGCTACAGAGCCTGGGTAACCATTCCCTAGAAGCTCCTGTCAAGCGCAGGGGAATAGCCACACTCCTAACAGATTAGATGCGTGGTAGTAATCATTGGGATAAAGATACAACTTTGTATCACTATCCCAGCAGATTTTATTAGCTAGCTCTCTTGGAGATAAACCGTCATGAACGAGAACGAAACCAACCAGAGCGATATAGCCCGCATCAAGCAGCAAATTGCTGTTGAGTATCAGGCAGCATCGCGGATATTTACCGATTTTACTGCAAAAGCCAGACATGCCTATCTCACAGTTCGTCAAGAAAAGCTGGGAGCTTGTCTTGACGAACTCACACAACATATGAGTCCTGAAGACGCTATGCAGACATTCATCCAAGCGCAAGCAGATATATTCACAACAGATAAAGAGCCATCAGATGAGGCTCCTGCAGAGGAGCCTGAAACTGACCCGGCAGATTCCTACGGCGAGATAGATGGCTTGTCATCTGGCACAACCTCATAGAGGTCAGAAACGTTTACACCAAGCGCTTTTGCCAATCTATCAAGAGTACTTAAGACAGCATCATGATAGGGATTGTGGTACATTGCTTGGATTGTATTCAACGACACATCAGCCATGCGTGAGAGCTTGGATTGGCTGATTTTCTTCTCTTGTAGGACTTCTTTGAGCTTCAAGCGGATCATAGGTACTCGCTTTCAAGTTCGCTTTTTGTTATGCATACTATACAGGGAATGTTTGGGTTGACACAATAGTTTTATAGTGTTAATATTAAATCATTAATATTGATACAGCAATATAGACAGGAAGATGGGAGGAGCTAACAATCATGGAACAGGGTAACTCTACGCACGAGCAAAAATTGCTTATCCAACTATCCATCAATGACCTCACTGCCATTGGGCATGCACTGTTTCCCTATGCCCAATTTGTCCATCGGATCATTCCTCCTTCGGAAGAAAGACGGCGTATTCTGATGATCATTGAGCAATTACGCAGAAAAATTGCCAGTTTTCAGTCTTCATACACTGCTAGCAGAGAAGAGCAAATTCCAATAACTGAGGGTGAGTGGAGGATCATTGACGCCGCACTGACTACTTTTCTTGATGGTATTCAGCGTTTGATCCCTCAATCAACAGAGCGCGACGAAATAATCCAGGCCTGCCACAAGTTGCGCCAATACCTAGTAACAGAGTTCTCTTCAAGAGAGAGCGAATGAAGGCTCAGTGGTATTCAAGCTTGTACTGTCTAAAATTAGACATTGTGACAATCCAAACCGTATTTCGCAGTGCCATCCTGATCCTGTAATAACATTTTCAATGGATCATGTATTTCACTACTTACGATCAGTAGAGCATTACCTTGACCTTTATTTTCTAATATACAGAACATATTGGTGAACGGTGGATTTGCCTCCTGCCGATCTATCATCTTATGGCTATTTTTAGCACTTAATGAAGTTGGTGCGCCACAAGATATTTGATTATTCTGCCTTGCACATGTTACAGTTGTTGATGGAATTGATGTAGACGCAGTATTTGACGGGAGCGTTGCTGTACAAGTCACTTGACCGTTCTGGTCTGCGCTGCAACTTACAGGTGAATTTGGACCTAATTTCCTGCCTGACAAAGTATATGGTTGTTCTGATACCCACAACTTACAGTTGCATTTGGTGGCAACGTTGCTCCTAATAAAATTTGGAGGACTGATGATAAGCCTGATCCACTACAAGTTAGCCGCCTGTCCTGCAATGAACAGCTTACAAGTCCATTTGATGTTAATGCTGTCAGTGTACTTTTCGTCGGAAACGTTGCTGTACACGTAAACTGATTGTTGCTTTGGGGTTTACAATTGATATCTAGCGATGAGTTGGCGTTGGGATTCGGATTTGGCCCCACAGTTGGTTGGGTGGAAGGGTTAGAAGGGTTAGAAGGGTTAGAAGGACTGGAAGGGTTAGAGGGATTGGAAGGGTTGGAAGGGTTAGAGGGATTGGAAGGACTGGAAGGACTGGAAGGGTTGGAAGGATTGGAAGGACTGGAAGGGTTAGAGGGATTGGAAGGGTTGGAAGGATTGGAAGGGCTGGAAGGATTGGAAGGGCTGGAAGGATTGGAAGGATTGGAAGGGTTGGAAGGACTGGAAGGGTTAGAGGGATTGGAAGGATTGGAAGGATTGGAAGGACTGGAAGGATTGGAAGGATTGGAAGGATTGGAAGGATTGGAAGGACTGGAAGGGTTAGAGGGATTGGAAGGATTGGAAGGACTGGAAGGGTTGGAAGGATTGGAAGGGCTGGAAGGATTAGAGGGATTGGAAGGGTTGGAAGGATTGGAAGGATTGGAAGGATTGGAAGGATTGGAAGGATTGGAAGGATTGGAAGGATTGGAAGGATTGGAAGGATTGGAAGGATTGGAAGGATTGGAAGGATTGGAAGGATTGGAAGGGTTGGAAGGGTTGGAAGGCTGCTTAGATGGTACAGTTGTTCCAACGGGAACACATTTTGATAGATTCACTTCAATGCAGGGTACTGTATTTGGTAGGGAGATGAGTTTCTGGCACAGTAAGCCGTATCGCATAAGACCTTTATTCCCATTCAATAAAGCTGTTAGCTTATCAGGTATTCCGGAACCTACGACTAGCAATGCATTCTCTTCAGAACTGTTTACCAGTTGACAGATTTGGCTTATGTTTTGTTGTACGCTTGTCGAGGCTTCTGATAACTAGCGGTTCTGCTACAAAAAAGATAGTCACCCCCGCAATAAACAGAGCGAGAATTGTAGTTGCCCACGACAGTAGTTTGGCTTTTCCCGACATCTCTTTCTCCTTTCAGCACATCCTTGTGCTCAGTGGCTACCTAATGGAAAACCACCTAGCATGTTAAGTGTGGTTCTGTGAAAATTCCCCACGTCAAGAGGTATGAGGGAACCACACTTTTCTCTTTGATTCCTTCCATTGCAGGATACCGCAATTGAAAGATGGTTTAAGCAAAAAAGCTTTCTTGCCAGTAGTCTGTATTGCTAAGGATACCTGATGGTAAAGACTTTTTCTAGGGTGAGAGAGGGACAACTTGGGGCATATGAGGAATATGTTTTCAAGATGTCCTCAGCATCCGGTAAGCGAACGCGTCCAAAACCTTAGATTTTCACTAGCTGTATCTAGGTCAGGAAGTTGCCAATCAATTTCAGGCTTATCGGCCTCGCGTAGAGCCCTGTTGATGGCAGAGAAAGGTTTGCTCCCAAAGAACCCATTGCGGGCTGAAAGTGGCGATGGATGTGCGGATTGGATGATCATATGGCGAGAAGTATCTATCAGGCTACGCTTCTTTTGAGCATAGCTACCCCATAAGACAAAGATAACCGGGCTTTGTTTGGCACTAACGGAGCGGATAATGGCATCAGTAAATATCTCCCAACCATGATTTTTATGCGAATTGGGCGAATGTGCTCGCACCGTCAGTACTGCATTTAACAGGAGAATTCCCTGTTGTGCCCAGGGAACCAGATAGCCATTGTTAGGGATACGGAATCCAACATCTGCGTGCAACTCCTTGAACATATTGGCTAACGAAGGAGGAGGCTTAATCCCTGGCCGTACAGAGAAACACAGTCCATGGGCTTGATTATCATCGTGGTAGGGGTCTTGGCCCAAAAGCAAAACGTTGACATTTTCGTAAGGGGTGAGCCGTAAGGCCGAGAATACATCTGCTTCGGGGGGGAAAACGGTATACTCTTGCCGTTCTTCATCGACAAAGCCAGACAATTTCTGAAAATATGGCTTGCCGAGTTCATTAGCCAAGTGCTCATGCCAGCTTTGGGGAATATCTATTTGCATAACAATCCTTTGCTACCAAATTTTCACGAAAAACTCTTGACATACAATGGATATGTATTACAATACGAATGTAGTCAAGAGAGACTACGAAATTTCAAAGGAAGGAGGAAAATGCGAATGGAATGCCTCGCAGGGGCGATTTGCCCGACCTGCGAAGGTTCTGGTGATTATCCTCATCCTTGCCGTCCTTGTGTCGGTACAGGTGAGATTATCACGTATGACGATGATGGTAATGAAATCGCTATCACCTGTCATACTTGTGGCGGGACTGGTACTGATTATACCTGCCCCACCTGTGGCGGAACTGGCGTAATCTAGCGTCAAGCTAGGGGTATCCCGGATTGCAGCGGTCTTGCCACTGCTGCAATCTCCTCCGAGGCATTATACCATCCGCAAAAATGCGATGTCCATTCAGATCCTGCCTGAGAAAGAGCTACGCTGGCAAGAGATGACAAAGTATTGCTCTCATATCACAGATAGACTAGGCCAGCCTATAGATCAAGGCATTCTGGAGACGGTGATTGCCTTGAATGTTCTTGGTATTCCAACAGTGCAATCTTGCGAGGGCCACGTTGACCACGGGATTTGCGCTCCGTGGGTGTTTTTCACAAGTACCAGCCTGGATGATTTTCACGAATGCGAGCAGATTACAAGGAGGCACAGGGAAGATCAGGAGAGAGTATTGTCTTTTCTAGAGGAATTCTATGCTGATCGGTGTGTTTCCCATGATCGCATGCTAATTGTCTATCGTCACAAGCCGGGGGTAAGCATTCTGGAAAGCCAGGGAGCAAGGCATCGATGTCTTGAGAGGCCAGAGAAAAGGGCTCTGTTTCTCAAGGCATGTCAGGATGAAATGAACCACTTTACGACCTTTCTCAAAAAGCGTTTCTTTTCCTAGAATCTCCTAGGAGCTTTTTTGTTCTCCTAGCCTCATTTTGCCTATTAGCTCATTGCTTTTCATCGCCTGCTTGGCTATAATGGAGGAAGCAAGGATGGCACTGTTATAATGGGAGGGCTTATTGCTCTTTCGTCATAGCGAGAGAGAATTCCGTATTCTATCTTTGGACAGAAAATCAAGCCTATTTTACCACATTTTGAAAGGCAGCAGAATATAAAATGGCAGAGATTAATGAAGCAGCAGTCATGGATGCACTTCGTGAGTGTTATGACCCGGAAATTCCTGTCAATATCGTTGATCTAGGCCTGATATATGGCCTTGAAATTGATAACGATGCTGGCAAGGTTGACATAACCATGACCTTAACTGCTATGGGCTGTCCTATGGCTAGCGAAGTCATCTCCGAAGTCGAGACGCGTGTTGGGCAGGTCGAAAATGTCAAGACTGCTAAGGTTGAAATGACTTTCGATCCTCCATGGTCACCAGAGCGGATGACCGAAGACGCTAAGTGGGAACTTGGCATGATATAGCTATACACAGCATCAACCACGCCTGACCCCTCTAGCTTCGCGGGTCAGGCTCGTTTTTTCTTTAACCTATTATGCTAGAATGGCTAGTTAGAGCGGATTTGTCCCTGTTTCCCCCTAGAAGGATATATGCACTTCCTCATACAATGCATTCGACAGAAGGTTACCGCCGAAATTCGATACATTGAGATGAGGGAGGTTTGTCCCACTTATGAACCCTGTTGTACGACGAGTTATCATCCTGGGTACGCCACTTATCCTTGGCATCCTAGACCTATTTTGCCCAACATTTACTTCAGGATATGAATTCACTGTTATCTCAGCACATCTAGGCTGGTGGATCACTCTGCACATCCTTCAGTTGCCCCTCTTCTGCCTACTCGCTCTCTCGGCCTACCTCTTGCTTGATGGTGTAAACGGCACAGTAGCAACACTCAGCAAAGTAGCTTTAGGTATCTTTGTCATCTTTTATCCTGCCCTAGATGCTATTCTTGGTATCGGTACAGGTGTCTTGGTTAATTATGCTCAGGAACTCGGTGGAGGTCTTCCACAAGGCATCGTAATAGCAAGTATTACTAGCTACTTCTCCGATCATATCACAGGTCTAGTTGGGGTCGCAGGCGCTCTTGGATGGGCAATAGGCATCCTGTTAGCTGTGCTTGCGCTTTCACGCCCAACCGGACCACGCTGGCCTGCAATCCTCGCAGCCATATGTCTAGCTCTGACTTTTTGTTATTACCAAGCTGTACGTAGCGATCTGATCCCTCAGTTTGTCTCTCTAGCTTGGCTTTCCAGGGTTGTACTATTCCTTGCGATTGCACTCGCTCTATCAGTTCGACCTCGCCTCGCAGCAGGTTTGCTAGTGATGGCAGCTTTCTTGTTCTCTGAGGATCATGCACCACCCTTTGGCCCAGCTGCTATGGCGTGCTACTTCGTGGCTGCTCTACAACTGGAATTCTTCCAGGAGAAGGCTCTTCTCGTTGAACAAGATGTCACTCTGGCTGAGCAAAATGAGCAGCCAGTCCAACAAGATGTCGCGCCCGCCGAAAATGCAGCTCCCATTGAGGATACAACAACCCCCGGCAAGCACGTGGCTTCCGCTGAGCAAGATGTGGTTTCAAATCCTTCTTGAGGACTGGTCATTTGTGAGCTGTGCCTATCTTCCAACAGCAGTACCCTTCGTGCTATACTAGCGCCTATAGATTACCTTGGATGGAAAGGCTAGCAGAGAACAGAGATGACTGAGGGAAAACGGCGAGGGAACCTGCGTATTCCGTTGGGGTTAAGCCAGGAAGAAGTCCACACTGGCACAGAACGCATATTGATCCACTCTCCTGCCATGATCGCGACTATAGTGCTCCTTGTTCTCATGTTGTTGAGCGGTGGAGGCCTTATCTTCTATGCCACTATCTATGTACCCCATAAAGTCAGTTCTGATGCCACTGCAACCGCAGTCAGTCAGGCTACACAGAATCGCACATGCTAATGCAACCGCTTATGCACAAGAGTTGGCAACTGTATCTGCTATCGATCACGCCACCGCGGTCGCGGTTGCCCAATTCCAAAACAACTATGCGACGATCACGGCATCCACGCCATCTCTGAGTGATCCATTACAGACATCTTACATGGCAGACTGGGATATCAACTCAAACTGTGGATTTACTGGCCAAGCCTATCATGTCACAAGCTCAACTCAGAAGACGATAGCACTCTGTCTTAATGCAAATCCCCCTTTTAACAATCTTCGCAATTTTGCATTCCAGATCCATATGAAAATTCTCAGAGGTGATGGCGGGGGCATGGTTTTTCGTGCCAATGCAAATACATCGCAGAATTATCTCCTCAAGATCTCTCCTAATGGTAACTATGAACTTGACTATTATCCCGACCAAACAGGGGCTACTGCACAAACATTAGCTAATGATTCAAGTTCAGCGCTTAAAACGGGACTTAATCAAGATAATACCATCTGTGTCATTGATCAAGATAATACCATGAATTTCTATTTCAACGGCCATTATGTCATAACTGTACAAGATGGGTCTCTGGTTTCTGGTCGGATAGGCGTTACTGCCGATGACAACACAAATGCTACCGAAGTAGCTTATACTCAAGCTCAGGTTTGGATGCTCTGAGAAGTCTTGACAAAGCGAAATTTGGCTGCTATCCTCACAAGCGAGATACTATACAGCTACGATTGGGATAAGTATCTCTTGTTGAGCCAAACAAATGTAGAGAGCTGCGGGATGGTGCAACGCAGTGGCAAGCAAGAGTGAAATCCACCCAGGAGCTTGCGCGATAAGCGTTAACGGTTTGCCTCCGTTATCAGGCAAACATGAGTTTCAATCGAGAGTACTCAAGCGGCAGACTGTAAGCACTCTCTTTTGGAAAAATCAAGGTGGCACCACGATTTAGCGCATCTCGCGCCGTCGTCCTTCGTCAGGGACACGGTGCTTTTTTTTGGAATACAACATCGTAAAGGAGAAGATTACTATGCTTGATCTAGCATTCATTCGCAATCACCCAGATATTGTCAAGGAGGCGGCTCGTCTCAAAAATAACCCTATCGATATCGATGCTCTACTAGAATTGGATCAGCGCGTCCTAGCACTCCAGCGTCAAGTGGAGGAGACACGTGCTAAACAAAATCAACTCTCTAAGAGTATCCAACAAGCTGCTAAAGAGAAAAATGTACTATTACGTGATACGCTCATTGCTGAAGGCAAACAACTTGCAGAGCAGATTAAGGAAATGGAGCCACAACTTACTCAGCTTATCGAAGAACGCTACAATATGCTTCTGCTCGTTCCAAACATTCCTGACGCAAATGCCCCTGTCGGCAAAGATGAGAATGATAATGTGCCAATCAAATACTGGGGCGAGCCAACTAGCTTCGATTTCCAACCTCTGGATCACTACGAATTGATGCAAAAGCTCAATATGGTAGATATCGAACGAGCCGTCAAAGTTGCTGGTAGTCGCAGCTATGTTCTCAAGGGCGACGCTGCTCGCCTCGAACTGGCCTTGCTCAATTTTGCTATGGATCGCATGGCTAGCAAGGGCTTCACACCTCTCATTGTGCCAGCAATGGCACGCGATGTCTGCTTTATCGGCAACGGGCAATTTCCCAAGGGACGCGACCAGGTGTATGAACTTGTCGATCAGGATCTATTCCTAGTTGGTACAGCTGAGGTCTCGATTACTGGTATGTACAAGGATGAAATTCTCAAAGTGGAAGATCTGCCACTAAAATTCGTTGGCTACTGCCCTTGCTTCCGTCAAGAAGCTGGCACCTATGGGAAAGATACACGAGGAGTTTTCCGCATTCACCAGTTCAATAAGGTTGAGCAATATATCATCTGCAAAGCTGACCATGAGGAGTCGGTACACTGGCATGAGCACCTGTTGCAAAATGCCGAAGAACTGGTTCAGGCGCTTGAAATCCCTTACCGTGTCATGAGTGTTTGTACGGGCGATATGGGTGATGGAAAAGTTGGGATGTATGACCTGGAATGCTGGGTTCCCAGTGAGAACCGCTACCGCGAGACCCATTCGTGCTCCTATCTGCACGACTGGCAGGCACGCCGTGCAAATATCCGCTATCGGGACGAAGATGGCAAAGTCAAATTCGTTCATACCCTCAACAATACTGCTATCGCTACACCACGCATTCTGATTCCGCTGCTGGAGACTCATCAGCAAGCAGATGGGAGTGTCCGTATCCCAGAAGCGCTTCGTCCCTATCTGGCAGGCCAGCAATTCATTCGTCCACGATAACTCTGATATCACTACAAAGAGCTATAGCAATAAACATGCTATAGCTCTTGAAAATTTCACTTTACGCCTTAGAAGCGGTCAAAATCGTGATCAAAACTTTGTGTCCTCCCTTCGTTACTTCGAAGTTGTTGTATTGGCACGCCTAATTGCTACCTATCGGAAACCCATCCTTCCCGATGGCGTAGGTACCATAAGTTGTTGCCTTTGATTTTCCTAAGCTCTATAGTTGTGCTCTTTGATGCACTCACAATCCAAGTAACACGCATGCCGTCCCTAGTACAACAATCCCCCCCTGCGCTATTAGAGTTCTCTGAGCATTCCCATTCCCACCGTTTGGGGATTCGGGGGTGTTGCCGCACTCGTAGGGTATTCCCATATACCCGTAGCATGTGTCGAGTCGGCGTCTATTGGAGTGTACTCCCTCACTTTCCTGAGATGACATGTACTGGCTAACTTTCTCTACTTGCTCCTTATCCTTCAGCAGAGAGAGGAGTTGTTCTGCACTCTCCTTATTCTCCAGCAACGAGATGGCTTGCTCTACACTCTCCTTATTCTTCAGCTCAGAGAGAGCATGTTCCCTAAACTGCTCATCCCCCATTAAATTTTTCATGCCTTCCATTGACTCTTTATCACTCAGCATCTTTCTGAAGCCTTGCAAGGCCGTCTTATTCTGCTCAAGAGAGCCAACGAAAGTTTTCAAGGAGTTGATTTCCTCCTCACCCAACTTGGGAAACTCTGTCACTGTGCTCTTGTCCTGCTCTAGCTGATGTGATGATGCATCCGTCGCAGGTCGAGAAATCTCATTGCCCGATGGTTCGTGAGTATCTGATGGACCAGTGAAGACCCAGGAAGGATTCTCCCATTCTTGTTTGAGTTTCTGAAAATTTTCATAGTCCTTATGAGTAGGAACATACCCATTCCTGTCGCTGGCGAACTGGACTCCCTTATCGGACATGACCAGAGAAGAAGCATTGCGATCCGTTAGATTGTAGCCCATCGGAGCAAGAGCAAAGCCAGGAGCTTCTGGCATTGGTGAATGCTCAACACCGCTTGCTCTTTGGACAGCCAGAGCAATCGTGGTAAGCTTCAACGCTCCCGCAGCTGCAGGACCGAGATACCTAAGCGCTTTCCCGAAAAGTGTGTTGTCACTACTTTTTTGCTCTACTTTATCTTTAGATCTTAATTCATTTCCAATGATTACGTCACTTTGACTACTATTTTCCTTAAATTTCAATTGGATGCTCCTTTTTTACTTTACAGCGCATTGCCAAATTGTTGATCCCTCATGACGAAGGAACAGACCGGAACCAGGAATCAATCTTTCTGACAACCGCTGGAATATATTCCAACTGCCCAATCTTGTGCGAGTGAAATGCTTCACACCGTTTTGCCAAATCAAACATCGACTCCTAACTGATATGAGCTATCGCAGCCTCTCTGTGTGATGTCGATCGCTCACGGTCAAGAGATCACTCCTCTAGTAGTTCCATCAAGCCGAGCATTCTTGAGCTGCCCTCAACTCTCATACTCAGTGATAGTCCTCTATTTAATACTACCTTAATCATTATATGCTTGTCAAGAGACAAATAAGGTGAAAAAAGTGACATTTGCCCCTTATTCTCTTCTTGTGTCAACCTATCTGCGGAATGTCGGGATGTGGAGTTCATGTATGTATGATCTGGTGTCAGAGGAGTGGAGGTGCAGATGAAATGACGCTGAATGAACGACGCAAGACTATAAAATTCGGGGTGTCACATGTTTCAAATTTACTGAGCCTGAATGGCTGTTCAAGAGCAACTGGCACCTCTGCATGGGGTGCTTCACAGAGGGATAATCTGACCGTGAACACTTAAGGCTTGACTATCGATATATAACATACCGAGACTACATGTCGGTTGACGCCTGCGGTTAGTAGCACTGCCAGGGTTAAAGAGGAGTAACCCATTGTATTCCTGATTATGAGGTGTATGGCTATGTCCAAACACGACAACACGTGCGTTGGGAAATTCCTGGTGTGCCGTATGCTCATAATATCTTGGGTCACCGAGAATATGTACGATGCCAATTCTACAATGTCCCAGGACTATCTCACGCTTAATCGGCAATGTGCGTACAACATCCTCGTGCTCAACATTGCCTTGCACCGCTATCACAGGCGCGATTGTCTCTAGCTCAGAGAGCACAGTCAGGGTTGAGAGATCACCTGCATGGATAATCAGCTCTACTCCATCAAAAAGTGTTCTGACCGCATCAGGGAAACTGAAATGCGGTATATGAGTATCAGAAATGACGCCTATACGATGTATCACTACTAGCTTTCACCTCTTACTTTGTACTATAGTAGGTATGGTCGTATGATCACATTCCACCTACGGAGTCAGGAACCCCATAGCTAAAGCTAGGGGCTTGTGAGTAGCCGCAAGGGTATTTGCAAACCCACCTGACCAGACTCAGCCACTGGTCGGAAGGCCAACGGGGCTACGTTAGGGGCGAATACATAGGTACCAAGGGGTGCGTTGCCAGCCCCCTGCTCTACGGTTCGTGGTTAAACAGGTGTACGAGGGTTAAGCCAGTGCTGCGAACACACAAACCGCTCCATAACCTTGTCGAGGCACACATTACCTGGGAAACCAGTGAGGGTTTGGCCGTTCCTCCCAAAGCGGCCCCCCACTAGGGGATGGATCGTTTAGGCAGGGGGTTACCCCTATGCCCAAACCCCATAAAAGGACTCGCAACTCCTCCCCGTGCCTAAAGGGTAGGGGTCTCCTGGCTCGTGGTGATAAATCCGCAAGACATTTTTGTCTACTCCTGCGTAGCCCGCAATATTAGGATATCACAATTTATGCGTATCGCAATTCTTTCAGACATACATGGAAACCAGCTTGCGCTGCAAGCAGTATTACATGACCTAGCCCAACAACCTAGCATAGATCAATTGGTCATTGCAGGCGATCTCTGCTTGAAGGGACCTCAGCCCAAAGAGGTATTAGACACTGTACGCAATCTCGGTTGTCCTGTGATCCAGGGCAATGCTGATACGGACATCGTTACCAAGGCATCTAATAAAGGTCCCAAAAAGCAGCTCATGGTTGATTGGACACGAGAGCAGATTGGATCTGATGGTATTAACTATCTAGCATCACTACCTCAATCACACCTTATCAGCAATCCCAGTGGCCTAGACTTGCTAGTTGTCCATGCTAATCCGCTCAACCAAAATGAGGCAATCTCCCCAGATTTACCAGAGAGCAAGTTAACTGATTTGCTCTCTGGACTCCCCTCCTACCATTGGAGCACTAGCATTCGGGCATTACCACGTTGCCTATCAACGACGATGGCATCACTTGCTCCTGGTAGACGTGGGCAGTTGTGGATTACCGCGTGACGGGGATTTACGAGCATCCTATGCTATTCTCACATGGCAGGACAATACCTGGCAAGCTGAACATAGACGTGTTAACTACGATATAAAAGCTGTTATTTACCAATTGAACAGCTGTGGCATTCCCAATCTTGAGAAACGGATAAAGGTCCTGACAGAAGCCAAGTATTGACCGGATCACCATAAAAATCCTTTTTGGGGACCCATCCCGTTTATGAGGTGACGGGGATTGGGTTCCCTGCTCTATTAGAATCGTCTAGCAAAAATGTGGTCACACTAGACATAGATGATATCTCTTCTATACTAATAAGAAGAAATTCTTCCCTAGATAACTGGCAGCATCGCCAATATCAATCAACTCAAGTTCCTCAACAATTGCGTTTAATTCCTTTGAGGTCGTCATTTGTTTCTCCTAAACCTTTTTTTGTGTTCATTAAAATGTAAGTTTGTCGAATCCCTTCCAACCAAAACCTTTCTGGAAGCCCATAAAAATCCTTTTAGGGACTCTCCCCATCTCCTTCTAGGGGATGGGAGGAGAGAAAATCCATCTCTGTATTTATTGATACGTCCAACGTTCCTAGCCGTCACAGGCATCACCCCAATTGGTAGTCTCGCTAGACGATAAAACCGCTGTGGACTGATGATGCCAATCTTCTGGTCTTTGTTGTAGAATAGATACCGTTAAGCGTTTAGACGAAGTGTGAAGACATATTTTTTCATTACTTAGGAGATTTAGATGGCAAGCAGTCATTATAATGTAGCAGTCATTGGGGCAGGACCCGGCGGATATGTTGCCGCCATTCGTGCTGCTCAGCAAGGCGCAAAGGTTGCAATTGTAGAAAAGCAGTACCTCGGCGGCACCTGTCTTAACGTCGGCTGTATCCCTTCCAAAGCCATGCTACACATCGCTGAAATTATGCATAGCCTGGAATCGGTGGGAGAATTGGGTATCCACTTGCCCCAACCCCCTGTCTTCGAGATGGACAAGGCCGTTGCCTTTAAAGATAAAGTGGTCAAACGTATGACTGGTGGCGTTGGAGTCCTCATGAAGAGCAACAATATCGATGTATTCGATGGTCTGGGCTCGGTCGATGCATCTCGTACAGTCACCGTTACCAAAGATGGAAACCAACAACAGTTTAGCGCAGACAAGATCATACTCGCGACTGGGTCAGTACCGCTCATGCCTCCCTTGTCTGGAATTGACAGTCACAATGTCATTAACAGCGATACATGTTGGAACTTGCCTAAAAAGCCAGAAAGCTTGATCTGCGTTGGAGGCGGTGTCATTGGTATCGAACTAGCTTGTATGTTTGATGCCCTCGGCACGGAAGTTACTGTCCTGGAAATGCTTCCTCAAATCCTAACACCTGTTGATGAGGAAGTACGTAAATTCCTTGTTCGCATCCTCACCAAGCGAGGAATTACCATTGTCACTGGCGCTAAAGTTGAGGGCATCGAAGAGGACGGAGACCAGAAAAAAGTCATTGCCACAACGGATAAGGGCCAGCAGAGCTTTGAAGCTGAGTACGTCCTGATGGCTGTTAGCCGTCGCGCTAATACCTGTGGCTTGGAGCAATTAATTGAACAAGGACTTGATACCGACCGTGGTCGAGTACGGGTCAATGAAAAAATGGAGACCAACCTTCCTGGCATTTATGCCATTGGCGACTTGATACACGGTGCAGGTCTAGCACATGTGGCCTCGATGGAGGGCGAGGTGGCTGCCGATAATGTAATAGGACATAGTGCAACTATGGACTACAATGTTGTTCCCAACCCGATCTATACCTTCCCCGAGGTTGCCTTCGTGGGCCTGACTGAGGCAGAGGCTAGGCAGAAATATCCCGAAGCACGGGTCGAGCGCTTCCCTTGGACAGCTATTGGCAAAGCTGTTGCCATCAGTGATACTGAGGGTTTCACCAAAATCATCACAGGCAAATATGGTGAGATTCTTGGTGCGCATATTATCGGCCCTGACTCGACCAACTTGATCAGCGAAATTTCGGTTGCCATGCGTGGCGAACTGACCATCGATGAGGTCGCTGAGACTATCCATCCACACCCGACGCTCAGTGAAGGTCTACGTGAAGCAGTGTTGGCAGTCAAAGGCCAGCCTATTCATGTCCCGCCAAAACAAGCAGCCAGAACTAGGTGACTCAATAGATAGTAGAAATAGGCGCTCTATTTCACAATAGAGTGCCCATTTTCTTTATCGTCCTACACTAGACTTTTTACCAGCGTTTAGTCATAGAATATGATTCCACCTATTGACATATAGCCACATATCAATCAGAATATAGATCTTCAATAGTGATTGGCAGCGATCTTGGCCTGTACAAGATGTAAGCCCTAGGATGCTATTGGGCAGTCCAAATCAATTTAAAGAGCAGGTGAACAAATTGGGTACAGAAATAATAGGTCCTATGCCAAGCCCTGCCACCAACAATCAAAAAGAGGCAAGCAAGTTAGGTATGGACACAACCTATGCTATCCCACCTCTCAATGTAGATAACCAAGAGCCTGTAAAAACATTGGGGTTTATCTCCATCCCCATCACTGAACCTCCTGTTGCTAATTCTATTGGTAACCAAGGGCTAGTAGAAGAGCAAGATACTATCCTCATTCCGGATATCATATCTATAGGGGTTGACAACAAACAACGAGCAATAGAGCTAAATATAGACAAAATTCCCACTATTAAACTGCCAATAGTGGTTAGGAGGTCTAAATCTAGAGAGACAAACGGAAAGAACTGCACATGCTTCTTGTAGGAGCAGTGGTTACAGCGCTTTTCTGTCTTATAGGGGGTCCATATGTGCTTGCCTCAGAACAATTGTTATATATACAACGCTCACAAGATAGCTCGTCATATACAATCAGTCAGCAAAGAATATCCAAACTCAAGCAGGCTACACCGATAGCAAGGCCAGATACCTCAACCGGGGATGCACAGGAGGTAACAGCTCTAGGACAGCAATACATGAATGCGCTACTCAGCCAGCAATATAACATAATGTGGGCGCTTCTGTATCCCCAAGTACAAGTAATGTGGCCTAATGAGACCAACTTTAGCAATTACTGGAAATCGCGTTTTCGGGGTTTCACGCTCCAGAACTTTATGCTAGGGCAAGCTCATAGTCTCTCTTTCTGGGTCAATCCAGAAACGATGACGCGTTACAATCAGGTAGAGGCCCTGCCTATTTCATTGCAACTCTCTGCACAGGTCCCTGCCAACCAGTTATCTCAGCTACCCACACCGGATCAGAATCCCAGCCAACTCTTTCAAAATCTCCCATTGATCGCACAGCGGGCAACTCTTCAAGCAGGGCGAGAGATGTCAGAACAATGGCTT
Source organism: uncultured Chloroflexia bacterium (assembly GCA_963727755.1). Taxonomy (GTDB): domain Bacteria; phylum Chloroflexota; class Ktedonobacteria; order Ktedonobacterales; family Ktedonobacteraceae; genus DASYAN01. The sequence continues at coordinate 294,127 of CAVSHN010000008.1, read as the reverse complement.
ATTCTGAGTGGCGGCCCGGCGGATTTGGAAGCACCTATCTTACCACCAATTACGCCTGTTAGAAAAACAATTAATGTGCCAATTTTAATGTATCACCATATTACAAATGTTCCAACACACACTATACTTGATCGCAGTCTCACTGTCGCTCCAACCATTTTTAGCCACCAATTGGATTACCTCAAGCAACATGGATATCATACAATTACCTTCAACCAACTTTTCGATTTCCTCTACTACAACGGGCCTTTGCCTGGCAAGCCGATTATTCTGACAGTTGATGACGGCTACGAAGATGCATACGCATTTGCTTACCCAATTTTACAAGCCCATGGCTATAGTGGCATGTTCTACATCATCACTGGCAAAGTTGGCTGGAAAGGTCAGGCAACCTGGGACCAACTGCGGGAAATGCTTGTCAACGGCATGCAGATGGGTTCGCATACCGTCTCCCACCACGATATCGGAGCAGTGTGGCGCCTTTCACCTGTCCGAGCACAACAAGAATTACAGCAATCGCAAGAGAGCTTGCAAACACAATTGGGCATTGTGATCCAGCAGTTCTGCTATCCCTCGGGAGAGCCATTCCGCAATGGCAAACCAGAGGTACGGCAAGCAATTATCACACTCCTAGAGCGAAATGGCTACATTGGAGCTACTACAGATCCACCACCAGTGGGTATGGCACAGGATAGTCAAAAGCCCTTTATCTTGCTGCGTGTTCGCGTCGATGGGCGCAAATCACTGCAAGGATTTTACGCGAGTATTCCTTGACGTCTACTCGCCAATCTGAGCTAAATCTAGCAGTTTTCCTGAAAAAAGCCTCCAAAGGACTTTACAAGAGAGACAGACTGTGCTATGATCAAATTCGCTTGGGGATGTAGCTCAGCTGGAAGAGCGCAACAATCGCACTGTTGAGGTCAGGGGTTCGAGCCCCCTCATCTCCATTTGTTGTTTAGGAGGGTGTTGCTGTGATTACTGCTAATACCGTTGCGGACTACTTTCTTGCCTTTGCAAATGAGGTTGAAGAGCCACTCACGAATATGAAGCTAAACAAGCTCGTGTACTATGCACAAGCATGGCATTTGGCCATATTCAAGACACCCCTCTTCACAGATGAGATTGAGGCATGGGTACACGGTCCCGTTGTGTGCTCGGTTTATGACACCTATAAACACTTTAAATGGACACCTATCAACGTAGAAACGCAGCCTTCGGAGGAAATACGGCAGCAGTTTAGTCCGGATCAACAGGATATTCTTGACGATATTGTCGAGATTTACTTCCCCGATACCGCTTATGCGTTAGAGCAATTAACGCGCAGCGAAGACCCATGGATCTTTGCACGTGTAGGCCTTGCGCCATTTGAGGCTTCAACCAATGTCATCACCAAGGAATCTATGAAAACCTATTACGCTAGAAAGCTCAAGGAAGCCTCATGAGTCGTCGTGTACCTCCGCGTGGAAAAATTGAGTCTAAGACTAAGGTAGTGCAGACTGAAAAGAATATATATTTAAATTGCATTTCTTTTTCATTTCAGTTTTTAGATGTAAATCATGATAAATTTAATGCTAATGGTAAACAAGCTAATTACTTTAAAAAGCTTATAGACCGTCTTAAGGACATCTCGAGTATAGAGAGAAGACGATTATCAGGCTATAGCAACAAAACCTTAAGATTTCATTCAATAAAGTGGGAAGATACGACTGAACGGTGTTTTGGGATACCTAATGAAGATACCATCGTAGAAGAGCCTATGCAGTTTAGCTTATCCGCAAATGAGCACGGACGCGTACACGGTTTCTTTATTGAGAATGTTTTCCATATCGTTTGGCTAGACCCTAACCATGAGCTTTATAGCAGTAACTAAATTGCAATTAGACAAAAGTCCTCCTAGGACACCGAACACTTGTCAAGATTATCACCACAGTGTATAATGGGAAACAGTTGAACTCGTAGGTTTTTTCTTGGCAGTGCAAAATAAGTCTGAACTAGCATTTATGGGCCTGTAGCGCAGCTGGAAGAGTGTCTCCATGGCATGGAGGAGGTCAGGGGTTCAAGCCCCTCATCTCCATTTGTTGTTTAGAGGTGTCGTTGTGATTACTGCTAATACCGTTGCGGACTACTTTCTTGCCTTTGCAAATGAGGTTGAAGAGCTACTCACAAACCTGAAGCTCAACAAATTAGTATATTACACGCAAGCTTGGCATTTAGCATTATTTAAGGTGCCTATATTTGAAGACAAAATAGAGGCATGGGTACATGGTCCTGTGCTACCAGCCGTATATGATACCTATAAACACTTTAAATGGACACCTATAATAAGACATGATCTCAACTTGGAAGAGATTAGGCAACAGTTTAGCACTGAACAACAAGAGCTGCTCGACGATATTACAGAAATTTACCTGCCAAAAACAGCATATGAGTTAGAGCAGCTGACACGTGATGAAGACCCATGGGTTTCTGCACGCGCAGGCCTTGCACCATTTGAGGCTTCACATGATGTCATTGCTCATGACGCAATGCAAAAGTTTTTTACTGAATTGCTGAAGCAGGGGAACGTCGATGGCGCGTCAAATATCGCCTAGGCAATCTCAGCCAAGAGCGATGCAGGTAGTTGATAAGCGTGCTCAGCATGCGGATTATCCTTCTTTCTCCTTCAGGTACTTAAGAACTGATCATCCCAAGTATAATATTGAAGGTAGAGACGACAAGTACTTTTTAAAGCTGATTACACGGCTTAGCGATTTATCTGCTATTCCAGTCCAAGAGCTACTTGCAAATAAAAGTAGAGCATTGAGATTCCATCCGATTGATTGGACGCAGACCACCGAAAGCGGTTTTGGGATACCTGATGAAGACCAGATCGTTGGCCTGCCTATGCAGTTTAGCGTTTCTGCAAACAAACACGGGCAAGTCATGGGCTTTTTTATTAATCGCGTCTTCTATGTCGTTTGGCTTGACTGTGACCACGAAGTTTATAGTAGATAAGCTTCAAACAATGGTGAATGGATCTTGACAAACCTGATACAATAGGTTTTGTAGATGGGCTAGGCAAACACTGTAGATCATAAGGCCAAAAGTACTCTCAAGTTATTAAGTACTTGCCAGAATGCCTGTTATAGGGTATAATGAGAGACAGATTGGAAGTTGGCCGCATTTAGTAAGTGTGTGTCAAAGTTCATACCCGTGAACATGGGCCTGTAGCGCAGCTGGAAGAGCGCCTCCATGGCATGGAGGAGGTCAGGGGTTCGAGCCCCCTCAGGTCCACCTTCGTCTTACCTAACTTGACAATCCAATTTTGAGGGTAGTACGATCAATCGAAAAAATCAGGGTGGTACCACGGAAAGATCTTTCGTCCCTCGGGATGAGAGGTCTTTTTTTTGTCAGTTTCTTTAACCTTGCCATGGCGAAGATAGGGGCTGAGTCAAGCCTAAAGCACGTTTTTATCGGTTTCTTTCGCCTTTGTAATCTTCTTCAGTTTGAATACATCTTGAGAGGCATGTGTCATGATTACACACACAAAATACAATCCTAAAGAGATTGAGCGCAAATGGCAAGCTCAATGGGAGGCAGATCAGCAGTATCATGCCTCCGATGATTCCCCCAAACCCAAGTTCTATCACCTAGTAATGTTCCCCTATCCATCCGGCGACCTACACATGGGACACTGGTATAATTACTCGCCTTTCGATACTTACGGTCGCTTCAAACGTATGCAGGGCTATAATGTTATGCAGCCCATCGGTTTTGATGCATTTGGGCTGCCTGCAGAGAATGCTGCGATCAAACGTGGCATTCAGGCACGCACTTGGACACTGGCTAACAGTGAAAATATGCGCAACCAACTGCGGTCGATGGGAGCACAATGGGATTGGTCTCGCGAGGTCATGACTTGCCAGCCTGACTACTATAAATGGACACAGTGGCTCTTCCTGCAATTTTATAAACATGGGCTAGCCTATCGGACCAAAGCTCCTGCCAACTGGTGCACCAACTGTAACACGACCTTAGCCAATGAACAGGTGCTAGCCGACGGTACTTGTGAGCGCTGCGGCAGCATAGTCATACGCAAAGAGATCAACCAGTGGCTGCTGAAGATCTCCGCCTATGCCGAGCGGCTACTCGATTTCTCTAGCGTCATCGATTGGCCCGAAAAGACAATGATCATGCAGCACAATTGGATTGGGCGTAGCGAAGGAGCAGAGATTCGTTTTACCACCGAGATCGATGGGAAACACGAGGATATCCCGGTCTTTACTACTCGCCCAGATACGATCTATGGGGTGACCTTCTTCGTATTGGCACCTCGAGCATCCCTGGGTAGAGAAGATCACAACCCCTGAACAGAAGTCTGCCGTTGATGCTTATGTGAAACAAGCTCAGCGTATGACCGAGATTGAGCGCATGAGTACGGAGAAAGAGAAGACAGGTGTCTTTACAGGTGGCTATGTCACCAATCCGCTCAACGGTGACAAGGTTCCCGTCTGGATCTCTGACTATGTGCTGATGAGCTATGGCTCAGGTGCAATCATGGGTGTCCCTGCTCATGACCAGCGCGACTTCGAATTTGCTCGCAAGTTTGGCATTCCAATTCGCGAGGTCATTCGTCCAGAGGATGAGCAGCCGAGTGACCCTGCTACCTGGACACAGGCAAAAGAGGCTCTGGGCGTAATGGTCAACTCTGGCCCTTTCGATGGTACGCCTGCAGATCGTGCAATTGCAGAAGTTATCCGGTATGCTGAAGAAAAAGGTATTGGCAAGATGATGGTGAACTATCGTCTGCGAGACTGGTTGATCAGCCGCCAGCGCTACTGGGGCGCACCTATTCCCATCATCTACTGTCCTGAACATGGCACTGTTCCAGTTCCAGAGGACCAGCTGCCAGTCTGGCTACCCGAAAACGTTCAGTTTAAGTCTACAGGTGAATCACCTCTGCGCTATGAACCGGATTTTCTAAATACAACGTGTCCCGTCTGTGGTGGTCCTGCAACACGCGAAGCAGATACGATGGACACTTTTATCGACTCATCCTGGTACTTCCTGCGTTATGCCGATCCTCACAACAGTGAGGCCGCTTGGAGTCCTGAGAAATTGCAAAAATGGCTGCCTGTCGATCAGTATGTTGGTGGTGTTGAGCATGCCATTCTGCATCTGCTATACTCACGCTTTTTCGTCAAAGCTCTGCATGACATGGGATATGTAGACTTCGATGAACCTTTCGCACGCCTATTCCATCAAGGTATGGTGCTGGGCTCTGACGGTCAGAAGATGTCTAAATCGCGTGGCAACGTCAAATCCCCTGATAAATACATTAGCAAGTATGGCGCTGATACTGTACGCTGCTACATGATGTTTATCGGACCATTTGAGGCGGGCGGTTCTTTCAAAGCAGAAAATCTGGAGGGTATCTGGCGCTTCCTGAACCGTTTCTGGAGTCTAGTTAACGAAGCCTGGACCAATAACACAGAGTAATACAGAGACCAGAGAAAGTAAAGCTATTGAGCGATTACGCCACAAAACTATTAAGCGTATCACTGAGGATCTGAGCAACTTCCACTTCAATACTGCTCTGGCCGCGTTGATGGAATGTAATAATGCTCTGATTAAACAACAACATGCTCCAGTCGCTCAAAGTGCAGCCTATCGTAGAGCCTTAGAAACAATGATACAACTGTTGGCACCATTTGCCCCACACATCACTGAAGACTTGTGGCACCAGACTGGCCATACGGGCAGCATCCACAACACCGACTGGCCCGCCTACGAAGAATCCCTGACACAGGATGAAACCTTTACGCTAGTCATGCAGGTTAATGGGAAAGTACGCGAACGCATTGAGGTTCCAGCTGATATTAGCGAGCAGGAAGTTCGTGAGCTAGTTTTGAACAATCCGAGAGTGGCAACATTCATTGGTGATACCACGATCCAAAACATCATCTATATTCCCTGCCGCTTGGTCAATGTAGTTGTACGTAAAGGATGATCTAGGCTCCGCACAGGAAAAAAACTTCTGCGCAGACAACTCATCAGAGCGCAGACTGCTCTCGGTGTCTCTACTGTTGGTGTGAATGCCATCGTGGCTTCTGCTAAAAATCTCTCTATAGCCAAGCCATTCCCAACAGTAGATGCCACTGATAATTCTGCAACAAATACTTCGGAAACAAACCCTGACTAATTATTCTCATCGGATTCACAGTCAAAAATTGTCCCTCTTTCCCCCTATAGAAATAGACAAAGGTTTGCTAATCTATACTTGACGGAAGGTTACTACCAAGTGTGCGGATAAAGCACTTCGAATTGTCATCTTCCAAGCAAGCTTGTCAGCAAAATCTGTCCTGATGAGTGGAACTTTTCGAGGGTTTCAAACGTATATAGGGCAGATAGCTCATATAGCAAACCTCTACAACAAGAGCGTTGAATTGTATGAGCATGTATCAACAAATCTGTGAAATATTTCACACCGCCAATATCTATAGGGACATAGCTAGTGCGTTCTTTTCCGCTTATACTTTGCTCAAATGGAATGGATTGGGAGAGGGGATATGGGTAAGGCCATTGATATTTGAAAAAATACAAAGCTGAGTGCCTTTTCTATTAGAAACTCCCTTCTAATAGCTACGGATGCTCTGAAGTATCTCGCATCATCAAGTGGAAGACATGCAGTGGCGGATTGGCCCTCATCGGCACAGGTGGAAGGATAGGAACATGAACACACAACCTTTAAACTCATAACAAACGTTGAGAATACTGTCTCTGATACTGATGTTTTAACACAGGTAGGCTTCTCTGAAGATGAGATTATCTCCGTACTATGGTTACGGCAATGGTATCAGACCGGTGGAAGTGATCGCATGGAAGTATTGAGGTATCTAGAGTTTCTCAAGCACCTCGTGGTAAACGGAAGAGTGGAGTTATAAGAATTCCTACGGTATTTACTTTATAAATATTCATTTAGGTGTGATTCGCCTATTTCGGGTGTATTTCTCTTAGCGAGTTGCGCAGTATCTCTAAGAGATGCCTGGTGTGTCAAAATGCACCAGGCATTTTGAAATATGCCTCTTGGAATACAAGCCAATCGCCATCTCAGCTTTCTTCCCCTATGCAACGAGGAAGATACTGCAGAAACCATTGGATAGAAGCAGCAACATTCCCAACATTCTGAGTAATCAGATCAACTCAAACCAAAGCACAGCTATTTACGTATCCCACGAGAAATTACCAACAACCTCTGGGCACAGGAGGTCACTGTTGAGATTGGCAATTTCAAACGCGACATCACTCTGCCCACTGTGCTGGTCGATCAGGAAGCCACCATCGCGAAATTTGTCAACAAGGCACTAGAGATCCACTTCAGTGTGCCAATACAACGAGGAGATAAGTCCGCTTGACCCCATTGTGCAGTTGGAGCGAAGGATTGAGGAGCTGGAGGCAAAACTTGGGCAAACTGACACTCCGCAGGGATTTGCAACCCTGCGGAATGTTACAGCCTAATTGCCCGTTCTATTGTCTGTGCCTGCTTCGCAGCAGCGAACGAACAAGACGATATATTCCAATGCTGATCAGAATCAGACCAACAACTGCCACAGAATTCCACGGCAGAGTATATAGAAAAGCATCTGGAATGTCATGCAATGTTGCTATGACTGCTGAAGACACTGTTGTAGGATAATGAAACTCAAAAGTATATTCTATCCAGTAAATTGGGAAAATCCACACTCCCACGGCGAAGAGGCCGAACCCAATGTACACCAGTCCCTCAAGCTTCTTCATCGTCCCACCGACCCATACAAAGTTTGGAGTCCACGAGATCCAGTGGTGGTTTTCTTCCATTTGGCATTGTTCTGATAGTTCGTTCCGCATGGATTACCCGTTGGATTGTTTGTGTCGCAATAGTAAAGCGTGGCATCATTTTTTGTGCTGCTATCGCCCAAGGCTGAAGAGTGGTCATAGCAGGCATCAGGCGACCCACCATGTGTGTACATGATAGCGTGACTGGCGTCCATTGCGATCGCAGTCGCAGCACCGTCTGGGTTAAGAGAAGAGCCAACGTAGGGATCACACTCACTGCCTACGACTGTCCACTGCGTGAAACCTGCGGATGTTTGGGGATTTTGCGCATTTTTGGTCAGCTCTTTCATGAATGGGTCATCACCTGCCAGTTGCATTATCTGCGTGCAGCCCCCGCATGCAGTATATCCGTCATCATTAACGCCTGCATGAGGAGAGTTAAACGTCACGGCATCAGTCACATGGCCGATATCTTTAGGCATGCCATGTTGTCCACCTTGTGTTTCTGCCAAGTGCATGGTATTGCGAATGATAATTCCTCCCATGCTGTGCCCCACGAGGATTACGTTATGCTCTCCTGCAAAGTTTTGGTTCAAGTACTGGGCAAGCAAACAGCTCACATGGTTGAGGTCCTCATTGTTGGTCCCTTCTGATCCTGGAGAGAAGCTGTTGCATTTGTCCTGGTACGCCTTGTTGTGCAGCAGATCCACGTCACAATTTGTATCGCCAGCGTAGAACTTTACGGTGTGGATATTGGATTTGGAGTACCCTCGGTCCGTGAGGTACTTGATTGTAGTACCCCAGTAGTTGTCATTGCAGTTAGAGCCAGCATCGCTGTTATATCCCCAAGGCCCTAAATCCCACCCGCTGCCTGTAATTCCGTGAACGAGTACAATAGGTGTCCCTGTATTGTCATTTAGCCCTCGCCGTGTATTGCTCTGCTGGTCTGAGATTGGCATCTTCTCTGTAAGCATCTTTCGAACGTTATTCCAGACCTCAGGATCGATTTTCTCTGGTGTGAGACGCTCTGTCCCTTTGTCAAGCTGGCCTAGATCTGTCTCGCGGCTCTCCTTCCCTGGTATCTCTTCAAACAGCTTTCTCACACTCTCCAGAACCTCTGGATTTTCTGAGCCTTCTCCGCAAGCAGTCGCATCTTTTGCCTTTGCCCTTGCTTTTGCTCTCGCTGCTGAAAGTTTTGCTCTAGCTGCCGAGCATTTTGAATGAACTGCTCTGGATTTTTCACCCCAACTTTTCTGAGATGGTCAATCAATTCAGGTGTCACTTTATAGGTGTAGGGATTGAATTCCATAGCCGTTGAATTGTTGAACTCCTGCTGGTTAAATGCCGGGATTAGCCCGGTTGTATTATCACCTTTCCTTTGGAGAGCCGAGTCAGGAGCAGGCTGTGCCTCGACACCATTCATCCTAGCTGTCAGCGCCATCGTTCCGACAGCAAGAGGCGTCAAGAACCGTTTAAAGTTCCAACATCGGTCTGTATGGGTTGTATTCTTGTTCTCTAGATTAGATGAATCAGATGCTTTTTTTTGCATCATTATATTGTTTGAATTCTCTTGAATGCATGATGTTTGAAAACCTCTTCTGTACTAACACTTTTGCTCTATGCAAAAGTGTATGTGGTGGTTAATGTGATGGTGATACGGGGAGAGCAATACAGAGACAGGTATACAGAAATGCATTAGAAAGGGCAAATGTATAAAAACAGAGACGAGCTCCAAGGGAGAGCGTATCAAAGACAACCCAACGGGCTGTCCTATCTATATCTCAAGTATACCCAAAAAGGTGCTAATTTTAGTCGGACGAAGGGACAATTTCGGTGCAACAAAAAACCATCAAATGCTTTTGTGCGATAAGTGCCGTTAGTGGTTGTAGTCTTGCATCCTCAATCGTCTCTGCATTAGTTAGAAAAGCCAAAAAGCCATTTCCCACTTGACAGATGTTCCAACTTCCCTCTATTATGGACGCTGAACCATTGATCAAAATAGAGCAGGATTTGTACAATTTCGTATGTCTATGTCAAATCAGCAATTTACACCGCTCGCCACATATGTAGAGCGAGCACGCAAAGTATTACAATTCGAACAGCGTACCAATCATCAAGATAGGGCTATTAAACCAGGTGGACTAGAGGCATTTACCGCACGCTGGTACGACGAAACCTGTGCCATCTGCAAAAATACCGGACTCGATCTAGATCCTATTCAGCGTTTCGTTCGAGCATCTTGAAGGCTACCATCAGCAGGATCCAATGCTGAGGGCTGCGAGTTTGCGTGCTGCCCTTGCTATTCTCAATGAGCTAGATGGCTATGATCATCGGCACAATATGCCAACAACTGTACAGACAACCCAGGCCACTAGCAACGGAAATACCAAACAATCCAGAGCAGAATCTCCCGTCACAGACTCTACATCACCTGTAGAGCCTGCGAAGAGAGAAGCGGCCAACCCACAACCAACTTCCAGTTCCCCTCATCTCGATGCAGGTATGTCGCAGGGCCATACAGTACTGGCATTGTTGACAGCCGATGTCACAGCCATTCCCGGCGTAGGTCCTACTGTTGCTAAACGATTGCAGCATCTAGGCATCCGCACCATACGCGATCTGCTGTTCTATTTCCCGCGTGAACATCGCGATTATAGCAAGCTGGTAAAGATTGCCCATATTCCTTTTGATGAAGTGACGACTACTATGGGTTTGCTCTGGGACGTCAAAACCCAACACACAAAGAACGGTCGGACACGTACGATCGCTGAAATCTCTGATGAAACTGGCAAACTATCTATCTCATGGTTCAATCAGCCATACTTACAAAAGCAATTACAGACAGCCAAAGGTGAATATCTCGTTGTCACGGGTGTCAAGCGGCGCTTTGGCAACAAAGTAGAGTTCTCTGTACGTAGTCATGAACTGCCAGAACGAGGCGATTTGCTCAACACCGGACGCCTAGTTCCCATCTACCCACTGACAGAAGGGCTACATGCCAAGACCCTCCTGCGCTTCACGAAGTATGTTGTTGATCGTTATGCACAGATGATACCCGAACATCTCTCCATGGCAATACGTACAGCTGGTCAGCTGCTACCATTACCAGAAGCAGTTGCTCAGATGCACTATCCAGAGAACAAGGAAATGCGCACAGCTGCCTACCACCGTCTGGCATTCGATGAGCTATTTATGCTTCAGCTCGGGATGCAAGAGCGACGAAGCCGCTGGCGACACGAAGCACCACAGGGAAATGTTTTTGCCATTCACCATAACCGGATTTTTATCGATCCGCCAATCTCATCAGACCAACAGGACGGACAGGACAATACAGCCGAAATTATGCCAACAATCGCGCCTATTGGTTCAACCCTGTGGTCGATCATTGCAACTGAGCAATCTTTCGAGGCAACCCTGCCATTCTCATTCACGCCAGCTCAACGGCGCGTGATATGCGAAATTTTTTCTGATCTCGCAAAGAGTAAGCCCATGAGCCGTCTTTTGCAAGGGGATGTTGGTGCGGGTAAAACAGCAGTTGCCGCGGCTGCTCTGCTCATGACAGCTTTGAATGGCTACCAAGGCGCGATTATGGCTCCGACCGAATTGCTTGCCGAGCAGCATGCCCATAGCATCAGTGCCATGCTTGAACCTTTTGGTGTTCGCACTGTGCAGCTCACGGGAAGCATGCGCCAGCGTGAACGGACACTTGGACGCACAGAGCTTGAGACAGGGCAAGCTGCTATTGCTATTGGGACACATGCCCTTGTTCAAGATGGCGTAACTTTCCAGAAGCTGGGACTAGTTATTATCGACGAGCAACACCGCTTTGGTGTCGAGCAGCGTGATGCCCTACGCCAGAAAGGCTATCACCCTCACATGTTGGTCATGACTGCTACACCAATCCCGCGAACACTTGCCCTGACGCTTTATGGAGATTTGGATGTTTCAATTATTGATCAACTTCCTCCTGGTCGTCAAAAGATCATTACACGTTGGCGTACTGGCACTCAGCGCAAGGAGGCCTACACTACTATTAAGGAGCAGGTCTCTGCAGGACGCCAAGCTTTCATTATCTGCCCGTTGATCGAAGAATTGGAATCATTAGAGGCCAAAGCAGCAGTGAGTGAATACGAACGTTTGCAGCGTGAGGTATTTCCTCACCTGCGCTTAGGCTTGCTCCATGGCGCAATGAAACCTGCTGAGAAAGATCAGGTGATGCGCAGCTTCCGTGACCAGGAGCTTGACATATTGGTTGCGACTTCGGTGATTGAGGTGGGAATCGATATCCCAAATGCGACAGCAATGGTCATTGAGGATGCAGATCGTTTTGGTCTCTCGCAACTGCATCAGTTTCGTGGACGTGTTGGTCGTGGCAAGCATCAATCCTACTGCTATGTGCTGAGTTCTGATGCCAGTTCGCAAGCGCAGGAACGCTTGGGTGTTTTCCAGGATACAGACGATGGTTTCCGGCTGGCAGAGCAGGATTTGCGATTACGCGGGGCCAGGCGACTTTATGGGTGTACGCCAGAGCGGTATGCCCACCATGAAGGTGGCAGATCTTAGTGATACCAAACTGATTGAACTCGTCAAGCGACTAGCTGAGCAGCTCTGGCAGAGTGATCCTTATCTTCGCAAGCCAGAACATACCGCCTTGCGTGAGAAGATGCATCTCTTCTGGCAGAGTTTTATGCCAAATTAACTCCCGAAGCCACTTGCTAGCAGCAGAGCCTACTTTTGTTGTATAACACATAGAAAGGGAGCTGGTACTAGATAGTTGAAATTATACGTGCTCGTGTATTATACTACGCACATGGATACGATTGGTGAGTTTGCAAAACTGGTAGGGGTTATCCCCAAGACATTAGCAAGAACTCACACAAGATTTGCTCACCATTCTGCATGGCTTTTCCAGCCGGTTGTACGGGCTGCGGTACTACCGAGAAACGTTGAAGGAGGCGTTAGGACATGGCAACAACCACGATCAAAGCTCACAAGATTTGCCTGAACCCAACGTCTGAACAGGAAGACTACCTTCGACGGGCGGCAGGCACTCGCAGATTCGTTTACAATTGGGGCCTGGCAGAATGGAAGAAGCAGTACCAAGAGTACAAGGAAGGCAAGCGAGAGAAGAAGCCCAATGCAAACGCGCTCAAGAAACAATTCCAGGCGATCCGAGAAAAGAAATTCCCTTGGACTTTTGATGTCACCAAGTGCGTGATTGAAGGTGCCTTCGATGATTTGGGTGATGCCTTCTCTCGCTTCTTCAAGGGACAGAATGAATACCCAACCTTCAAGAAGAAGAACAAGAGCCGGGAATCCTTTTCCATCGCCAATGATAAATTTTCGCTTGGGGACCATTGGATTGTTGTCCCTGTCTTAGGTCGGTTTCTTCTGGACAGGCAACAAGCCAGTGGCACTCTGCTCCAGAAGATCCGAAACAAGAACAAGTACAAGCGTAGCTTGGGCAAGGTCAACATGGCGAAATCGCTGCGCCTTGTGGTTCCCGATCCGAGCAAGAAACAGGGCAAATGGCGCAATAAGCGCAAGAAGGTATCGTATTCCTCCGTCAAAATCATGGGCGCGACCATCGGCATGTCTGGCGGCTTTTGGTACGTCAGCATTCACGTAGAAGTGTCCACCATCTCTGTGGTCAACACCCATCCCGTTGTTGGTGTCGATGTCGGCATCAAAGAAGCAGCCATTGTCAGCGATGGTCGGCGGTTTGAAAACCAAAAACCGTTGACCAAATACCTCAAGAAGCTGAAGCATCTCTCTCGCCAGTTCAACCGGAAACAGTACGATCCAGAGACCAAACGGGGCAGCAAGAATTGAGAGAAACTCAAGGTCAAAATGGCTCGTCTCCACGGCAAAATCGCCCATATTCGAGAGGATGCCCATCACAAGCTCACAACCGAGATAGCACGAACGTGCAGTGTCGTAGGACTAGAAGACCTGCATGTCAAAGGCATGTTCAAGAACCACAAGCTTGCACGAGCTATGGCTGATGCCGGTCTTGGGCAGTTGTTACGGTTCTTTGAAACCAAAATGCAGACTGTGGGCGGGCAAGCTATCTTCGTGAATTGGTTTTTTCCATCCACAAAAACTTGCTCTGGATGTGGGCACGTCAAAAGGCGCATGCCCTTAAAATACCGGACTTATTGCTGCCTGAAATGTGGATTGGTGATTGACCGTGATTTGAATGCGGCGATCAACTTGGAACGTGAAGCCCGCCGCATTCTTGTCGAAGTGTTTCACGTTCCCGTCTCGGATAGTGGCTCAGGCCGGACGTAAAACTGCCTGTGGAGACCGTGTGAGACCGAAGCCGGTAGCTGATAAGAAGGCCCGGTGCGATGGCGATGGTCTGTGAAGCAGGAACAACGAAATTTGCCATTTGTGGCAGCTTGCTGTACACATGTGCGTATCAACATCGGAGCAGTAAAATACGTCCGACGAAAAGAGATAGAAATAATCTCACTATTTTAGGGGGTGACAGACTTGTCAAAGAAAAAAAATACGCAAATAACTGTCTCGCAGGAAGAGACTACACAAGCGCAGTGCGTATTTGAGCACTATCAGCAGATTGCCAACAATTTGCATGCGAGCAAGAATCAAGAGCAGGCTGAAACGGCTTTGGCTGAAATCACTAATTTGTCGGAAAATGCTCAGATAGCCTTGCTTAAGGAACTGGCGAAAGAAAATCAGGTTGCTGCAGCTGACGTCCTGACCGCTATCAATGAATTGAGTACCTTGAAAAGTGTTCGCAAGGAGGCACGGCGTTCATTGATACGGCTCGAAGGTGCCAAAATTTACCCGCATTGGGAGTCACCTGTTGATCGGACTCCTGCTATTAGTGCCCTCCAACTTGCGTCGACGAACCCTCCACGCTTCTGGAAAGGTCTCGTTTCCGATACGCGTGAAGAGGGTGAAGTCCAACTTTTCCTCTTCTGGGAACAGGGAGACGATTATAAGGACATTCGTATCTTCGGATTCTTACTCAAATTCTGGCATGACGGAGTCAAAGATTTCTTCACGAGTGTTGACAGGAAGCGAGGCGTTGAAAAGTTCATTGATGAGATAAGAAGGTCCATTTCTGATGCAGAAATGGAGGATTGCTCATTAGCGGAGGGACGTCGCCTGCTACTGAAGGCCCTTGCCACCAACAAAAAGCATGGGACAACACCTCACAAAGATTATCAGTTTAACCTCTCGCTCATCAAACAATTGGTACTAGAGGCACCCGATCTTGGCGAAGATGCAGATCTTGACGAAGACAGCATCAGTGAGAAGAGCAAGATTTGCACGGCTCAGATCCCATGAATGTCATTACTGAATTCGTTGAAAGCTGCTGCATCGATGAAGACTACGGCACAGCCTACGACCTCCTCTCTCAGGATAGCCCTCTGCGCGAAGGCCTCTCACGAGATGAGTGGATTGAGTGCCGTGAGTCCTGGGCTGCTGAAGCTAACCCAAACATACTACAACCGAACTTTATCTTCGAACATGAACCGCCGACACCAATGGTTTGGCTACCTAGTTCAGTCATCGTACATTATACAAAAAGGCACAAAAAGGTTGAGGCTGCTTGGTCCGTTGAACTGGAGGATACACCACTCAGCGATACGTTGCCTGAATTACCTAAAGCAACTGCAATTTACGAAGAAACAGGACGCCACTGGTTTTGGGCAAGCTATAATCTCGTTCAGGAAGATGACGATTGGCGTATCGAAACCATGACTGATGAGGGCATGACTGCGCAAGATCTTTCCATCCAGGAACTGCAAGCTAAAATTCTGACACTTGAGTCGCAGGCCAATGAGGTTACTAGAAAAAGAGGGATTAAAGGGAAAAAGCCGCTCAGTGAGGAAGAGGTAATGGACAACCTCGCAGCAATTCTAGATCCCATCATACAGTCCTCTTATTACAGCGACATACTCATCAAGAAGTCACCCTCTGACCGTTCAGCTTATGAAGCGGTTCTCACTCGTATGAGCACACTTGGCTTCTATGAGCGTTGCCTTACCTATTTGATACCAATGGCACAACAATTTCCAGAGGAGCGAGGTCTGTGCTTGAGACAAATAGCTGCGATACAGATCCAGCTGAGTAAGAAATTCTGGAAAGAGGATGATGACGAACGGGCTGAACGTTTCGAGGAACTTGCCGAGGAAACACTGCGCGAGTCGCTAGCAGCTGAGGATAACTATATGGCCCATATCTCGCTCGCGGAGATACTTCTAGAGGATGAACGGTATGACGAGGCAGAAGAGCATCTTCTGCAGGCCAAAGAGCTGATGGCCGATACCGATCCAGAGGAGGAGGCACATGTTGAACTCCACCTCGGAGAGATTGCTACGGAGCGAGAACAATTTGAGGAGGCACTAAGCCACTATCAACGTATAGTAGAACTTCGAACCAGACTCTGCTGACGGTTGGGTCAATGTTGGAGAGGCCCACGAAGAACTTGAGCACTTTGAAGAGGCCGAGACGAGCTATAAACGCGCCATTGAGCTAGATCCTGAGAGTCCAGGTTACTACTATACACTCAGCTCACTGTATAAGATGCAAGATCAACCCTCCAATGCCATGCAAACTCTTGAGGAAGGTTTAGCTGCCAATCCCAATTCTATTGCTTTGCGCCTTTACCTAGCAACATTGTATATGGAAAGAGAGGATTACCTCCAAGCAGAGACAATGCTGAGCAAGGCAGAGCGTATCGATCCAGACTCTCTAGATGTTCGCTCATTCTGCTCCCTGCTCAATGCAATTAAATCTAAGCACACACACGACACCAAGGTGCTTAACAAACCTTCGAAACAGAAGAAGAAGAAAAGGCGGTAGCTAAAGACACAGCTCCACCTTTTAAGATAGGCCAGCTTATCCCCTGGATAAGTCGCAGGGGCTTTGCTGGCTTGTCGCTGTAACATCTCGTATATTGCACTGAATTACTTGATGTTTATCTTCTAGATATACATTTGCCACAACCTGCAAATACCTATCTTGACCATATTTATCATGAAATTGTAATTGTTTGTAGCATAGAGAGTGTTTCTCCTGCAAGGTTTCCAGAGTTGCTTGCCTATCCTGGAAGAGACCAATTTGCCACATTTCCTGACCTAGCAACTGCTAACGCGTATAGCCCAGCAATTTAGTCATGCAAGGATTAGCATCAACAATGGTGTATGTAGAAGGATCAATAATCAAAATCCCCTCTCTGGACGCTTCAAAGAGGCGGCGGTAGCGGCTTTCAGAAATCCGAAGTCGCTCCTCTACGGTCCTTGCTGCTTTCCGTTCTTCTGCTATCTTGGCCTGGAGCAAGTCTGCCTTTTGTTGCAACTGAGTGATGGTAGAGAGGTACTTATTTGTACTGGTCTGTGGGACACTCTGATCAGGGATACCCGAGGAGTGGGACTGGCAAACTGCCGTGTACTCTACCTTGTACACATCCCCGGCAAAGTCGTGCATTGCATAGGCACGTAAGAGCGTAAAGGAGCAGACTGTGCGGAGAAGATCATTCCAAAGTTCTTCCAGACGACATGAGGCCAATTGGTTTCCTTCCTTCCAGAGTAACGCAACCGTTTCCTCAAAGATGCGGATATGGCGCTGCCTCTTAGCTGCTTGCATAATCAAAGTCCCAATAACTTCAGCAAAGAGCACCGGATTGGCAATCCACCGAACATCAGATTTGACAAAGTCTCATCCGCATCTAGCGCAATGTAGTCACCTTGTGTTCTGGCAGCGACAAGGTCCAATCCTTTTGCTTGCAAATGCTTTTTAAGACTCTTTCGACGGTTCTTGGTAGCTATAACGATACAGACGTCACCCATGTCGAGACCCGTACCGATCAAGCCACTCATCGAATTGAGGAGGAATTTGTCAGTATCATAGAACAGGACGAAATGCTCAGACGCACTAACCTTGCTCCAATCTAAGTGTGGAACAAGCTTCCACTGAGTCCTTCTAGATCTCGCTTCCATACAATCCAATCCAACCTTTACTGCATTCACTGTACACACCTCTTCCAATTATTATACCATATCTATTATGTTTAGGCAACAATGAACAAAGGCATCCAATTCCATTACTTTCCACTGCTGCTTGTTACACAGGGTTGTATTGTATTGTAGAGTTTATTTATACGGTGTAATCAATACCAAAAGTGCTATAAGTCTTCCACTGGTGTTTGCTAGAGGGGGTCTACTCAGCAATAATTTTCGACCTGTGAAATTGCTAAGCAGCCTGATGGTAGCTTGATAACCAAGAGAAGGATGTGCTAAGCTGCTGGAATAAGTGGAACGAAACCAATAGGACTATTGATCGGAGAGCAATCACAATGAAGATGCGGATACGAGTCACGCTGCACATGAAGAAGAGTCAGAAGTGACTGAAGCAACGACCATGGAAGTCCAGGTTCCAGATTTTGAAGTATTTACTGGGCCAGACACATTTGGGGAAGTATTTGATCAATACGAGCGTAAGGTGTTAGAGGCCCGAAATGAAGTAGTGAAAACAGCAACTGAGAAGTATTTGGATGGAATGGCTCAAAAAAAACACAATCAGTAGTGGAGACACAAGGCGGAAAAATAATTGAAAAGCCAAATAATTATACTATTGATGCTGAAATAGGTAAATTAGAGGTGAATACGTTTGAGATAAAAGAAGGATCACAAAATATATTTCGTACGGAAAGAGATGTTTTTCCAGAAACAGGCCCAAGAGAGCATTACAAAACCGTGTGTTTTCGGGAATTGGCTCTCGCTTATCCATGTGATGAGTCATATAGGAAAAGCGCAGAGAAACTCAATCGCGCATTGAGACGACAAGAGGGGCAGAAGATGAGCGCTCGCACAATGGCAAATCTGGTGGAGCGGGAAGGAGAGCAAATCCAGGCATCTGTTGCGAACAAGTCGAAGAGTATCCTTCAGGATCATGGCTTCACTCCTGATGGAGTTATCTGCGACCAGGAAAAAGCGTTTGGATTGCTAAAAAAGGAAGAGGTTTTGCTTGAGCGAGAGAAGATATTTCAAGCGATAGAAGAGCTAAACAGAGGGAAAGAAAAAGAAAAGTGTATTACTCTGTCAGAATTGTATGAAACTTTTGAAGATCCGGAAGCCATCAAAGCGAATATTTCAGTTGATGATGTATGTTGTAAAAAACAAAAAGCTGAAGGCAGAAAAAAAGGGCTCACCACCAAAAGAAAAAAGAGAAATGGTGAATAATACAGTAGCACATATACAAAATAAAGAGGCAAAGAAGTATACGCTGAATACGCCTACTATCTCACAAATGATGACGAGTGTGTTGGCATTTCTCCTGTTGAATGACCTCCTGAGCAAACCAGGGTCTCTGGTATTTTTCACCGATGGGGCTCGTGATCTTCGAAAAGCAATCCAAGACGTATTTAGCTTTATGCCATTAAAAATCATCTTGGATTGGTATCATCTGGAAAAGAAATGCAAAGATCTTTTGAGTATGGCTATCAATGGAAAACAGATCAAAAATCAGGTACTGACTGAATTGCTTATTTGGTTGTGGCTGGGCAAGGTGGATGAGGCGATCGGTCTATTACGCGACTTGAAAGCAGATTACATCAAAAACGCCATGCAGCGAGATAATTTGATCACCTATTTTTCCCGTAATCGCGATTGTATCCCTTGTTACGCTTTGCGCAAGCAACTCGGTCTTCGCAACTCAAGCAACCCTGTTGAGAAAGCGAACGATCTTTTGGTTTCCGATCGACAAAAGCATAATGGCATGAGTTGGAGTGCGCAAGGTTCAACAAGTTTAGCCACTTTGACCGCTCTGCGTCACAATGGCGAAGACAGGAATTGGTTGCTCGATCATCACATTCGCTTCCAGTTTGATGCTGCTACTCAAAAATCTGCTGCATGAATTTTTGGGCTGGCAATTTCACAGGTCGATAATTTTCAGACCATGAGTATATTCCTATATTTACCTATTGACAGGATCTCGCTATTTTGCTATTTTGCCTGTGTCACTTTCTAATATCGATAAACAGCCGCATAGTGGGAGACGTGTAATGAGCAGGATGAATATTCGTGGTTCTGAATATCCCATTAAAAAGATCTTTAGCGATGACTTTGTCTTCACCATACCTCTGTACCAACGCCCTTATTGCTGGACGACAGAGGAGTCTGAACAGATGCTGCAAGATCTTCTACAAGCTATGGAAGGTCCAGAAGAAATGATTGACGAACTTTCCCCTTATTTCCTTGGCAGCATTGTCTTGATCAAGGGTGATGAACCAGATGCACAAGTGATTGATGGGCAACAGAGGCTGACAACTCTTACCATGCTCCTATCGGCATTACGCAGTTTGATCAAATCTGACTATGCGGAAGGTCTAACCTCATTTTTATGCGAAAAAGGCAACATCGTCACAGGCACACCAACACGCTATCGTCTCACTCTCCGCAAGCAGGATGCAGAATTTTTCAAAACGTATATTCAAGATAAAAACGGCATTGAGGAGCTGAAAAGATTACAGGAACTCTCATCAGAGAGTCAAAGCAATATTAGAGATAATACGCTCAACTTTATCAATAAACTCAATGATCTATCAGAAGACCAACTTATCAAGTTGGCACAATTTATCATGAGCCGATGTTTCATGATTGTTGTTGCTGTATATACCACCGATTTAGACTCAGCATATCGTATTTTCTCGGTACTAAACAGCCGTGGATTGAATCTCTCCTATTCCGATATTCTCAAAGCGGAATTCATCAATAGTATTGTCCCAGATCAGCAAGAGATTTACTCAGACAAGTGGGATGAGCTTGCCTCTTTGCTAGGGAGTGAGCTATTTGAAAAGCTGTTTATTTACCTGCATGCCATTTTTGCACGTAAACAAATGAATCAAGGCACGATTGAGGAATTTCATAGATATGTCTATCATCCTGGCCACACCCAAGATAGAACGCCACAAGAATTTATCAAGCAGGTCCTAGTTCTTTATGGCTATGCCCTTAATAGTATTGCGAAAGCCAACTATCAGCACCCAAAGCTCCCAAAATCGCTTGCCAAAGATCTCAATACCATGTTTAAATTTCTCAATCAAATTGATTACGTCCGTTGGGCACCACCTGCACTTCATTACTTTGTTCAGAAGAATTGGCGTGAAGCTGACAAGGTGCTTCATTTTCTCAAAGACTTAGAGAGGCTAGTAGTAAGCTTTATCATTTGTCGTGTCCCTCCATATAGACGTATCGATCGGTATTGTCAATTATTAGACACGATCTCTCAAGATAAGGATCCCTTCGCTACTAATTCACCTTTGCAGCTTACTGCAGCTGAACGAGATGAGACACTACGAAAACTCAATGGAAATATCTACCAACTCCCTCACATCTGCCGTTATATACTTCTGCGTCTAGACACCCATCTCTCAGATGGAGCTGTCACATATGATCATGAAATAGTTAGTGTAGAACATGTTTTACCTCAACGCCCAGCGCCCAACAGCCAATGGATGCAAGCATTTCCGACAAGAGAAATACGTGGATGCTATGTAAACCGTTTGGGAAATCTTGTTCTACTTTCACGCAATAAGAACAGTCAGGCAGCAAACTATGATTTTGAAGATAAAAAGAGCAAATATTTTTTTACAGAAGGCGGGATCTCTTCATTTAGCCTAACATCCCAAGTTCTCCGCCATAGAGAGTGGACACCACAGATTATTGAGCAGCGGCAAACGGAGTTAATTGGTCACTTGAAAAAGCTCTGGCGGCTTTAGTATACAAACATTAGTAGCTGAAGGAAAACTTCCACCTGATCTCGTCAAGTTGCATTGGTTTCAGCAACAAGAAGATGGATCGACACAGATCACTAGTACAGATTTAGATCCGACAGGAACTTTCGGCGATTGGCCTGAAGACTTCGCTGCTGTTGCGCTTGACTCGGAAAGTCGGTATCTCGATGCTGCTCAGGCTAAATGGCTGGTTCCATTCCAACAGAGTAAGTCCACTTGAGAAGCCAAAGAGGGTCTTTTCATTACATACCAAATGTTTAAGAGATGCCTTCCAAATTAGAGTAAGTTCTTCCCTTTACACCCTTCACAGATGCAAGCACAGTACTGAAGTACTAGTTTCATCTTGACTATCTTGTAATACATGCTATACTTTCATCATTACATTCACTTTTTTCTATTTAAGACTTCCATCAACGAATAACACGTGAGGAGAGATTGCATGCTAGAGCAAGTAAAGGCAGTTTTTGTGTTAGGAACAGTCATTCTCCTACTAAGCTTCAGCATATTGCTTATAATGGAACGAGCACAGCAAGCTTATGCATCCCGCTCCATAAAAGTTCCAGCAACACTGACAAATTTCGCTGCTCTAACAGCGATGCCAACCGCCTCAGATGGCACTTCAGAGAATGCAAGCGAATTAGATCCAACAACTATTGCCGCTATTATTGGTCTAGCAGGCGTTATCCTTGGACTTATTGTCGCCATTGCCACAACGATTTATCAAACACGCCGGAGTGAACGGCTCCAACGAGAATTATCCAAGCAGAACGAACAAAGCCAGCGAGACCTTTCCAATCAGAATGAACAACTACAGCGAGATCTTGTGCAAATCCAGCAGAAGCTTCAAAGAGAGTATGTAGAGAGGGATAGGCAAGAACAACAAGAACAATCCATTCGTTCCACTGATACTAAAAGGCAAAGAATACTTCGTACTTCCACTGATGAAGAGCGCCTAACAATGTACAGAGAAGCCCTTCTTGAAGATCCACGTATCACGACTATCCAAATCCTGAACATGCAACGCCCTCTTGAGGTTACCAATGTTTATGTACGATTACGCATTCACTCCGAGACTCCAACAGGCTACGACCTCCCTTCAATCCATCAAGAAACTTACGACCCAAATGAAATGTTACAACAAGAACGACTACGCAAAGAGCTGCGTTTTGAAACTGCTTTAGACCCTGAACAGGCTATCCGCAAGTATAAGCACTGCGTAATTGTTGGTGACCCAGGAGCAGGAAAAACAACATTGCTCAAGCATCTGACAATCGCAACTGTGCAAAAGCCTCTCTCAAATCGCTCGGAGTTTGTACCTATCTATGTTGAATTGCAAGAGTTTATTCGTTCAAGGCTTCCTGATCTACTCGACTTCATTGCTACAAAATGGGCAGGTTGGTATGCATTCCCTCCTGAACAAGCACGCCTCCTTGTTGCTAATTGCCTCGACCAGGGAAATGCTCTACTACTGCTTGATGCATTAGATGAAACTGTCGTTGGAGAAACTCCAGAAGCCGCTGAAAATTCTTATACAGCTGCATCACAAGCTATTCTTCAACTAGCAACATGCTACAGTAAGGCTACCATTGTTATAACAGCTCGAAAAAGCTGGATACCGACAGCATGCTCCTCTTGTTGGATTTACAATCTTAGAAGTTATGGACTTTCGTTTTGAGGATATCAAACAATTCATTGTCAATTGGTATAGTACTCCCAGAGACATTCACGCTTCAGTAAAGAGTTTTGACTTAATTCAACGTTTAGAGCAAAATCCACGTATCCAAACCCTTGCAGCAAACCCTCTTTTGCTTACACTTATCACACTCGTTTATGAAGCACAATTGGACCTTCCTGATAAACGAGCTGTTCTTTACAAGGAATGCATAGATACTCTACTTACAAAGTGGGATGCCAAGCGCAATGTGCGCCGTCGCCGCGAGTTCAAACCAGAACATAAGCACCAATTACTAAAAGCTATTGCTTGGCATTTTCATATAAAAGGACAACGGTTCTTTCCTGAACGTGAACTGCTTGAGGTAATCGCAATCTTCTTACCAGCTATCGGACTTCCCCAGGATCAAAATAGTCCAATCCTTCAAGAAATTGAGAGCGAGCAGGGATTACTGAAGGAGATGGCACAAGATTGGCATGGCTTTTTACATTTAACACTCCAAGAATACTTTGTTGCAGAATATATAATTGATCATGATCAGTTAAAGATATTGCTTTCTTGTCGTGCAAATCCATGGTGGGAAGAGGTATTGCAACTGTATGCAGGATCAGCATCTGATGTGAGTCCACTCTTGCAAAAGTTGCTCGCATTAGACAAAAAAGACAATGTACGAGAAGACATCTTCCACACAAATATACTTTTAGCAGGCCAATGCCTAGCTGCACGGCCCACCATTCTTCAATTTGACTTACGAGCAATAGTTATTTCTCGTCTTTTTGATATTTTAATGGAAACAACCTATAGCCTTATGCAACAATCTGCTGCAGATACTTTAAGTAAAATTGGTGGTAGAGAAATACTAGTGAATTTGCTCCAAATTATTTCAAATCGAAAATTGAATAAAAAATTGCGTAGGAATGTCGTGTTTGCTTTGGGTAAATCAAGAGAGCATTCTATTGCCACAGAATCTGGTACACTTATTATCAGACCCACAAGTAGATAAGGATCTACGTAGTGACATCGCATTTGCCTTAGGCAGGTTGGGAGAGCGTTCTGTTGCCACAGATCTGATACACTTACTCTCAAATCCACGGGTACATAAGATGCTGCGTTGGAGTATCATATTCGCTTTAGACAAGTTAGGAGAGCGTTCTGTTGCCACAGACCTAGTGCGCTTGCTCTCAAATCCACAAGTAGACAAGGGACTAGGTTGGCACATCGCATTTGCTTTAGGCGAGTTGGGGGAGCGTTCTGTTGCCACAGACCTAGTGTGCTTGCTCTCAAATCCACAAGTAGACCAGAGCCTACGTGTGAGAATCGTGGACACATTAGGCAAGTTGGGAGAGCGTTCTATTGCCACGGACCTAGTATGCTTGCTCTCAAATCCACACGCAGATAAGGACCTACGTGTGAGCATCGTTCATACTTTAGGCGAGTTGGGAGAGCGTTCTATTGCCACAGATCTAGTACGCTTACTCTCAGAGTCGCAAGTAGACAAGGGACTAGGTTGGCACATCGCATTTGCTTTGGGCAAGTTGGGAGAACGCTCCATTGCTGCAGATCTGATACCATTACTTTCGAAATTCACAATTAGACATGGATCTACGTGTGAGCATCTTATACACTTTGCATAAATTAGGAGAGCGTTTTATTGCTGCAGACCTAGTACGCATACTCTCAGACCTTCAAGTAGATATCGATTTGCGCAAACGCATGGCGAGAGCTTTAGGCAAGCTAGGGGATCGTTCTATTGCTGCAGATCTGGTACGCTTACTCTCAAATCCGCGGGTACGTAAGGAACTAGGTTGGCATATAACATCTGCTTTAAGCGAGTTGGGAGAGCGTTCTGTTGCTGCAGATCTGGTACGCTTACTCTCAAATCCACGGGTACGTAAGGAACTAGGTAGCGCCATCGTGAGAACCTTAGGCAAGCTGGGAGAGCGTTCCATCGCTGTAAACCTAGTACACTTACTCTCAAATCCATGGATGCATAAGAAATTATGTAGAGACATCGTGAGAATCCTAGGTGAGCTGGGAGAGCGTTCCATTGTTGCCGATCTAGTACATCTACTCTCAAATCCACAAGTGCATAAAGATTTGCGCAGAGACATTGTGAGAATCCTAGGTGAGCTAGGAGAGCATTCCATTACTGCAGATCTGGTACGCCTACTCTCAGATCCACAGGTGCATAAAGAGTTGCGCAGAGATATAGTCAGAACTCTCCAAAAATATGAAGACTCTCCTGTAACGGTAGAAAATCTCATTCCGTTACTACACGAATTAGATATTAGAGATGTGGCATACACCGCCTTGTGGATGATCAGCAAACGTGCTAGAGTGGGAATTTTTCCTGCTAATAGTGATATAGAAGACTCTTTCGAGATTATCCCGTGGTCTGACAGCTCTATTATAGTGAAAGCGGACCAGAAGACTGATGGTTAGGGACGTTTGACCTCACTTTAAAATCCTCCTAACTACTCCTCCTTCCCCTCTTGCCTCTCCATTTATTCTCTGCTATCATAGAAGAGGAATAGGCTGAGTTATCTCGACTATGGATGACTTTACATTTAGTAGGAAAGAGCAAGGAACTACTATGGCACGACGAAGTGGATTCGTACGCACGATGAGCCAAGCTCTGCGTGATGCTGAACGCAGACGTATAGCTCAACAAAAAGCTCAGGAAAAAGCTCAGACGCAAGCAGCTAAAGCTGCCATCGCTGCTCAGAAAGCATATCAGCGTGCGCTCACCGCGGATAAGAAGGAGCGGGAACGACTCTATGTTGAGTCGCGAATAGCCGGGGTAAATTTGCAGAATGAGCAACTTGAGCAACAGATCAAAGACCTAGAGCAGATACTGAGTAACGCACTTTCCTCCAATAGTTATATTGATATCCAAACATTGAAGCAGCCTCTCAACGTACCCGCATTCAATCCAGGACCACTTGCAGTAGCCGAACCTCCGCCTTCACCAAACTCTTATAAGCCGCCAGAACCTACAGGTATACAGAAGCTCCTTCCAGGTACAAAGGAAAAATATGCAAAGGAAATCTCCAAGGCCCAGGAGTTATATAGAGCAGATGTTTATGCCCATACGCAGCGTGAAACAGCAAGGCAACAGGCACTTGAAGCTGAAAGAAAGCGATATCAACAATATGTTGCAGAGGAACAATGTAAAGTTGCGGCCCAACATGCCGAAATTGATAACTTTCAACAGGAACTGAATGCTGGATCTTGTCTAGCAGTAGGGAATTACTTTACCATGGTACTTGATGCAAGCATTTACCCTGATGGATTTCCACAGCACGCCAAGCTAGCCTATGTCCCCGAGTCCAAACAACTGATTGCTGAGTATGATCTGCCTCCCTTTGAAATCATTCCTACTGCTGCTTCCTACAAATACGTCAAGACAAAAGATGAGATTACTGAAACTGCTCGCCCTCAGCCGCAACGCAAAACATTATACAGCTCCCTTGTTGCTCAAGTTACGTTGCGCTCCTTGTATGAATTATTTACTGCCGATCGTTTAGAACAAATAGATATTATTGTGTTTAATGGGTATGTTGCAAGTATTGACAAAGGAACAGGTCATTCAATGCGTACCTGCCTTGTAACGGTACGTACCAGCCGTGATACATTCATGCACTTGAACTTGAGTCAGGTAGACCCACCAACCTGTCTGAAAACTCTTAATGCCTCTGTTTCGAAGAGCCCAACAGAACTCGCTCCAGTACGCCCCGTTATGGAATTAAACATGGTTGATTCCCGCTTTATTGAAGAAACAGATGTACTATCCAGTCTTGATCAACGTCCCAACCTGATGGATTTGACTCCTACTGAGTTCGAAGCACTCATCACGAATCTCTTTCAGAAAATGGGATTGGAAACGCGACAGACCCAAGCTTCACGTGATGGCGGAGTAGATTGTGTGGCATTTGATCTTCGCCCAATTCTCGGCGGGAAAGTTGTTATTCAGGCCAAACGTTACAAGAATACAGTTGATGTCAGCTCTGTGCGCGATCTCTATGGTACAGTGCAGAATGAAGGAGCATCAAAAGGCATATTAGTCACAACTAGTGGGTACGGGAAGGCTTCATACGAATTTATCAAAGGGAAACCATTAGAGTTGATCAGCGGTAGCCACCTTCTGCACATGCTTGCCGAATATGCTGGTATAGAGGCTAAAATTGAAATACCTAGCGATTAGAAAACTCTCCAGCTAGATTGCCTAATATAGAGAATAGTCTAGTCCACTTTTCCGAGCAACTCGCTTGTACGGCTAGTCCTCGGCTATACTGTCCCCCTATTCTACTAAGAGCACGCCTATGGTAGAATGTTAGTAACCTATCAACGTGCCTATACATAAGGAGAAATCCTATCATGGTAGCTAACAGACATGAGTATAAACGTGAGAAAATGACTGTAGAGGACTTCTTAGCCCTAGACCGTGAAAACCTAGATCAGAAATACGAATTTATTGATGGTGAAATGGTAGCTATGGCAGGAGGTAGCACTAACCATTCACTTATCATAACAAACTTAACAGGTATCCTATATGCACACTTACGAAAAAACCCGTGCAAAGCTCTTGCAGAAAGCACCCTAAAGATAGAGGATGAATGTTACTTGCCTGATATCATGGTCACATGTAACCGGCAAGATCTAACCGAAAACAAGACATATATAGAGCAGCACCCAAAGTTAGTTATAGAGGTACTGTCCCCTACTACTGAAAAATACGATAAAATGGATAAAGTATGGATATACACACAGTGTCCCTCTATTCAAGAGTACATTCTTGTAAATTGGGATATTATGATTGTTCAGAAAATGACCAGAAAAGGCTTAGAAGGTCTAGATAGCATTCAATGGTTAGATACATGGTATAATCAAGGTAGCAATGTAGAACTAGACACTATCGGGTTATCCATTCCAGTAAGTGACATCTATGAGGGAGTTACTTTACCCCCACTTGATCCGTTTAGAGGATTTAGAAAAAGAGGTAGAAAGAAAAATAACTCTTGAAACCGTTTACACATAGTTAAAAATAAGTTTATTGCTTGTTTTATAGGGACCCCGAAGTAGCTCCCAATACTTCGTGTTCATTGACCGCAGGGGGTTGAGCATGCCAACGCCGATAAAGATGCCTCGTTTAGGTGAGTCAGTTGCTGAAGGTACCATTGGCAGCTGGATGAAACAAGAAGGCGACTATATAGAGAAAGATGAAGCAATTGCAGAGATTATCACAGATAAAATCAATGCTGAACTGCCATCTCCTGTCGCTGGTCGGCTGACAAAAATACTTGTCCAGGCTGATGAAACTGTTCCCGTTGAGACTGATATCGCGTTGATCGAAGAGAGTGCGGACATTTCGTCTCCTCAGCCTTCTCAGGAACCTCCTAGAACTGATGCGATCCCCGCGAAAAGTATCGGGTCGGCCATGTTGCCTGTGTTAGAGGAACTTGCTAGTTCCTCTATAACCGGTAATGGTAGTGTAATGGTAGACACAGCAAGAAGAGATGAGAAAGAGGAACGCCACCGTATTTCTCCATTGGCGAGGCGTCTGGCGTGTGAGCAGGGTATCGATTTGAACAACATTGTTGGCACAGGCATCAATGGCCGTGTACGCAAAGAGGATATTCTTGCCTATATGGCACAACGTCGAGAGGCTACGGCACCATTCGCTCAGCCTGTTCCTTCTGCATCTGTAGGAGACTCCGTAAGACCAGAAAATGCCTTTCCTATTACTCCTAAACCTGTTGCCTCAGTAGATGCTGGTTTGGATGAAGAAATCATTCTGCCTAGTCGCATGCGTCTGGCGATTGCTGAACATATGGTGCGTAGTAAGCGTACCTCACCTCATGCCGCAACTGTAGTAGAAGTTGATATGACGAACATTGCCAAATGGTTAGAGAGAAATAAAGAGGAGTTCAAGCGTCGTGAGGGCTATAATATTAGCTATGTGCCTTTTGTTATGAAAGCTGTTTGTGAGGGAATTCGTAAATTTCCGCTTATCAATTCAACATGGACGGCAGATAACAAAATCATTATCAAGAGGCGCATTCACCTGGGGATAGCCGTCTCATCGGAGGCAGGTCTGCTGGTCCCAACGGTCTATGACGCCGATCAATATACGTTAGCCGGGCTTGCCAAGCAAGTCAGTACGCTGGCATATAAAGCACGCAATAATAAATTAACCGTTCATGATATGCAAAATAGTACCTTCGTCGTGAATAATCCTGGCGTATTTGGTACAATTATATCAACGCCAATTATTAATCAGCCGCATGCAGCAATTTTGAGCATGGATGCTGTGGTGAAACGGCCTGTTGTGATTGAAGACGATGCCATCGCAGTACGTTCCATGATGTACCTATGTCTCTCCTTTGATCATCGTATCATGGATGGAGCAGGAGCAGCTGGTTTCTTGCAGGCGGTGCGCACCAAACTGCAAAGTTATGGTCGTGAGATAGATGTCTATTAGATCCTAAAGTAAGGGAAAGTTTGATGACAACTATTATCCCAGAACGGCGTCCTGAGTGGTTGAGGGTTCATGCTCCAAGAGGGGAGAACTACCGACAACTAAAGCAGCTAATGCGTGGTCAAAGTCTCCATACAGTTTGTGAAGAAGCTCGTTGTCCCAATATCGGTGAATGCTGGGGGCATAAGACAGCAACTTTTATGATCCTAGGACGTGTATGTACACGGAGTTGTGGTTTCTGTGCTGTT
This sequence comes from uncultured Chloroflexia bacterium, assembly GCA_963727755.1. Classification (GTDB taxonomy): domain Bacteria; phylum Chloroflexota; class Ktedonobacteria; order Ktedonobacterales; family Ktedonobacteraceae; genus DASYAN01. The sequence goes on along the minus strand of CAVSHN010000008.1, from coordinate 264,167 downwards.
GAGACGGGACGGCCATTGGGGTTGGATTGGGAGGAACCGAGACGTGTTGCCGAAGCTGTGCAGGAGATGGGATTACATTATGCTGTCGTAACTTCTGTCAACCGCGATGAATTGAAGGATGGTGGGGCCGCAGTCTTTGCATCTACCATTCGCTGGATTCGTCGGCTAAATCCTGACTGTAAGATTGAGGTTCTGACCCCCGATTTCAAGGGTGTTTATGATGCCTTACGTGTGGTCATCGATGCGAAGCCTAATGTGTTCAATCATAATGTGGAAACGGTACCCAGGCTCTACAAACAGGTTCGCCCACAGGCAATTTTTCAGCGTTCGTTGCAGGTCTTAAAATGGGCCAAGGAAATGGATCCCACAGTATCGACTAAATCTGGTTTTATGCTGGGTCTTGGAGAAACGTGGGATGAAATTCTAGAAGTGATGCACGCTTTGCGTGAACACCATGTAGATATTCTTACGATTGGACAGTATCTCCGTCCGTCTTTTCAACATCTTCCAATACAGCGTTATGTTCCGCTCGAAGAGTATGCCGTGCTGAAGACTGAAGGGAAGAAGATGGGATTCAGGCATGTCGCGGCGGGACCATTTGTCCGCAGTTCATATCACGCACATGAACAAGCGGATGAAGCAATAAAGGGGCAAGAAGAGGCTTGAAAGCAACAATCAACACGGTTGAAATCGCTTATGATGATCATGGTATTGGCATACCAGTGATCTTTCTACACGCATTTCCTCTCAATCGTAGTATGTGGATGGATCTAACTACTGCACTTCTAAAAGAACAGCGTTATCGCCTTGTTACGGTCGACTGGCGTGGTTTCGGTGAGAGCAGCATCAATAATCCCGTCTCTACTATGGAACTCTTGGCAGATGATGTGGCAGGTCTGATGGACCTATTAGGCATGAGGCAAGCAATTCTCTGTGGTCTCTCGATGGGAGGATATGCGGCACTGGCGTTTCTCCAGAAGTACCCACAGCGCCTGAGTGGTTTGATCCTAGCCGACACACGGCCTAGCGCTGATACTGACGAAGCCAAAGCCAATCGTGAATATGTAGCGCGTCTGGTAGAGACGCATGGCAATGGCATGATTGCGGATCTCCAGATACCAAGGCTGATTTCAGATTACACTCGGCGAAACCATCCAGAAGTAGATGCGCGGATCAGGAGGATGGTTGCCACGGCAACGCCTGCTGGAATTGCCGCCGCATCCCGTGGTATGGCACAGAGATCTGATTTGACTCATCTTCTACCCGCTATTACGTTTCCAACACTAGTGGTAGCAGGAGAGTTTGACGTGCTTACACCTCCTGAGATGGCACAAGAATATGCTGCCAAAATCCCGTCTGCTCAGGTGGTGGTTATTCCGCAGGCTGGTCACCTCTCTAATATCGAGCAACCGGAAAAAATCTTTGAAGTAGTACGCAACTTTTTAGCTACGTTTTAATCTTCTAGCATGATTGTGCTGCAATGTAGAAGACATTGTAGTGCTGTCTTCAATCATCTCTGCGCATGAAAGAGGACATTTTGCGGTGGGTAGTTGATAAACGGAGATCGTTGCGGTACAATCGCACCAGTTGGTCATGAGCTTAAATGTGACTTCCATTGATAGGTGAGAGCTGACCGATATTTACTGTAATTTTTGTATTGTCAACTAATGTATAAAGCTAAGGAGGTTTTTAGTGAAGAACGTAGAGATGAAAGTAGATGGAAACAAATTGACGATCGTAGTCGACCTGAGTCAGGAGTTTGGCTTGTCCTCAAGTGGAAAATCTGTGACCATAGCTAGTACTGAGGGAAATGTTGCAGTACCGGGCTATGAAGAGGTGAAGATCGGTCTAAACGTCTATAAGCCCCGTCCCAAGAACTAAATCTGCAAGCGTTAACCCTTTTGTTCCGCTTGCAAATATGTCTCAGAGAAGATAAGCTTACGTTATGATTGCATGTTGTCGGCTATACATTCAACGACCTTGAGATCGCAAGCAAAATATTGGGACTTTTCGACGACCAAACAGGGGACGAATCTCTCTATAGATGCAATAGAAATTACGGTATGCTTTCCATGTGAGATGTGAGTATGCAGAGGGTTGAGTGGTAGCTGGGTAGCGGGATAGTAGTTGGGTAGCTTGGATAGTAGTTGGGCAGTTGGGCGGTTGGGCAGTTGGGTAGCTGGATGGTTTGGATTGTTGTTATTGGTTGTTAAGAGGTGGATATGCTGTCTCTACTCGCATCTCTTGATCATTTGGGCTAGTAGCAGAAAAAGCAGGGACGGAAATGAAAGCGCACAAACCCAAGTACATTGATATCGCATTACAGGCTCACAAATGCTCATTCATAGATCGGCAAGGGCAAGGCGAGTTACGAGCTGGTAGCGTTGGGAAGCCAGATGCAGGTCTGGTACCTTGCCTGGATGGCAATAATCGCATGAGCTATGTGGATATGCTTAAAGCGCAGATCGACGCAGGTGCCTATCATGTGGATAGTCGGGCTCTTGCTAGTAGATTGTTAGGGATAAAGTCGGTACGGAGCATGCTAAATCTTAGGGAAATGTGATTGAGGGAGGCCACAATTGGCCATTTGAGAGAGTAACTAACAAGGAGTAGCGTTGGTATGGTACAATGCGGTTGAGTATTTCAAAATGCATGCAGTAGTGTTTAGGACACAGACATCCAAAACATGGGGGAGGTGATGCATTGTGGGCCACTTTATCTTGGACACGCTAGAAATTTGTGGGTTTCGCACTTTCGAACATTTGCAAGTAGAACGTTTAGGCAGGGTTAACCTGATCACTTACCTCTTTTCATCATTCGAGCAGGAATCTCCACACTAAGTCCTACCCCTTGATCCATCCATTTCACAACGGATACTCAGACTGAATACGAAGGAAGTTAACTGTATTTTTGCACCAGCAAATGGATTAGAAGATAGCCAAATTGCTGAATTATGGGATGGTATTGCTTTGGCGTTAGTAAATGCTAAAGATGGAATGCTTCTCATTGATGAATTCGAAAATGGCCTTCATTATTCAGTGCAGCCAGACCTGTGGCGTCTTATTTTTCATATAGCCAATCGCTTCAATGTCCAAGTCTTTGCTACTACCCACAGTTGGGATTGTATTGAAGCTTTCCAAAAAGCTGTTCAGGAGGTCGCAGAGAGTGAGGGTTTGCTAATTCGTTTAGAGAATAAAAGAGGTAATACTGTCACTATCTAATCTCCACCCTCCTTAGCACGCTCGTTAAAGTGAACCCACTCACTGGTTGGCCGGACACTCTACTGGCATGATAGTTTTGACGCTCATCTAAAATGCTAGTAGGAGGTATATTATGAAGAAGTCAATCCCAGCGTATATATGTCTAGTGGCTGTGGCGATACTTTTCGCTGCCTGTGGAGGTACGCCAGCTGCACAAACTACGTCTTCAGCTCTTCTGCACAATGAATCACTGCAGAATGCGGCGACGCCAGCGGAATCAACAACAGCAACAGGACAGAGCTGTCAACAAGCACAGACTGCAACTCCTACGGCTACGCCGAGTGCTCAGGCCAAGGCCCAGAATAGTACGGAGAAGACTCTGGCAACAGGTCAAGAGAGTACATTGCCTCAGGGCAATCTCTTTGCTAACGTTCTCTCGGCTTCTCAGTCGGCGGGTTCGTCAGTGACGTATAAGCACGTTGCAAGTTTTGTTTATGAAGTAAATGGTACCCAGACATTACAGATGCATAAGGGACCTAAGCAAACGCTCAATCAGGGTGATGCCGCGTTCGTCCAGAATGATGGAACGTATACACATACCAACCCTGGTTCGACTACCAATCAGTGGTACTTGATCGCTTTACGTCCAACCACGATAGCTGCGCCTACCCCATCACTACCCAACCAGAAGACAGTCTATCAGACGCCTACGCTCCCGACATCTGTCTTCTCCAAAGGGGCTTATTGTGAAAGTCTTTTGAGGACCGAGCAACAGGCCAATGGTAAGACCGCATCGCAGCGTTATAGTGGCCTTGAGCTTCTCCATGTGCTTGATGGCTCTGTGAAGGTGGATGTTGCGGGTCAGGACACGAAAACCTTGAAGGCAGGTGAGAGCACCTATGTTCTGCCTAATACTCCTGTCCAAGTTTCTAATGCAGGCACTGGCGTAGCTCGTTTCCTATCCTTTAATGCTTGGCCTCAGGGGCAACCGTTACGTGAGGATCTAGCAGGGCTTCCAGGCGAGGTGGGCACACCGGTTCCCACAGCCGCAACTACTGGGACAGCAACGCCAGCGGGAACAGCTACTGAGCCAGCAACGCCAGCGGGAACAGCTACTGAGCCAGCAACGCCAGCGGGAACAGCTACTGAGACAGCAACGCCAGCGGGAACAGCTACTCCAACGAGATAGTTTATAGTAGTTATTGTGCTGTAGCATGGTCATAGATTGTAAGGCTGCTGAAGTCTTCTATGGCTGTGAGACAGCACATTTTTCTTGCCTTTCCTTGCCCATGGTCGATATTTTATTTTTTTGTGAGTCAAACGTTTACTAAGTAGAAGCGAAAGATTCACCATCTGGAGTCTAGCCGCAAGCAAGGAAAGACGAGGAATGATATGCTTGGCTTGATCACATACATTCTAACATTTGCAGTTATTGTCTTCCTCCTGATAAGTGCCGTTGTTGTGCATCTGCAACTTGGCTTTCACAAGCGGGTTGTACTCAAGCGTGAGGTGAAAAAGTCTGAAGATGAAGATCGCGAGACCTTGCATAGGATGATATTCCAGGAATATGAGGATACAGAGCGTGATGACAGAATACCTTCCAAGCTGCATGAAGCAATATTCAAGTAAGCAGGTTGACTAAGATTGCTATCATGGCTGAAGTGATATAGATTGTGAAGGGCTTAAGAAGAAACTTGCCTAATTCTTCATACCCCAAGAGCGTGAGCGTCGGCGAGCCTTTTCTGCTTCCTGGGCGTTGCCAAGTGCGCCATAGACTTGGGCCTTGAGTTCCCAGGCGTGTGCGTAGTTTCTTTCTAACTCAGTCGCTTCGTTGAGGGCATCCAAGGCGGCCTTATTATGTCCTAGGCGCATGAGCACTTCGGCTTTATTGCACCAGGCTATAGGGCTGCCAGGGTTTACCGAGAGTGCATGTGTGTAGGCCTCGATAGCTCCATGGAAGTCATACAGGCAGGAGCGTGCGTTGCCCAGACCATTCCAGGCATGGAAGTTATTTGCATCAATGGCTAGGGCTTGTTCATAGGATGCGTGGGCCTCTTGTGGCAAACTCAAATCCATCTGTGCATCTGCCTTGCCATTCCAGGCGGCCACATACTGTGAATCAATGGTTAATGCACGCCCAAAATGCACAAGTGCCTGCTGGTAGCGCTGGAGACGATTGAAGGCTAGCCCAGCACTGACCCATGTCACTGCATTACTGGGCTCGATCTCGGTGGCGCGTTGATAGGCTTCTAGTGCTTTGCGGTAATTGCCTTGTTTATAGAGCGCGGTCCCTTTGCCATTCCAGGCATGGAAGTTGAGTCTATCTAGGCGTAGTACTTCTTCATACGCCTGCAATGCCTGCGAATACTGTCGTTGTTGGAGATACTGGTCTCCCTCGCGACACTTCTCGCGGATGGCCTCAGTGTTGATGTTCGCACGTTGGACAGAGAGTGCTTGGCCTTTGTTGGTAGAAGTTGGTACCACCGAGGTATGTCCTGTGTTAGCTATACGAGCCTGCGGAGGAAGAGATTCCTCTGGATCTACCTGTAGTGCTGGCACATGGAGTTTGGCTGTCGGATAACAGGCAAAATCGAACGCACGCATAAATTCTTGCATATCGGCATAGCGAGTATCCGCTTGTGGAGCTAGGGCACGCATGAGCACTCTATCCAGCGTAGGTGGCAGTTCCAGGTTAAGAGTCGAAGCCGGAGGAATACTACTCCCAGATGGGTCAATTGGGTGGTAGCCAGTCAACATTTCGTAGAGTACAATCGCACAACCATATTGGTCGCTATGTGGATCAACAATGCCATTGGCCTGTTCAGGTGCCATGTAGCCGATTGTGCCACGAACAGTGACTGTTTTGCCAATTGAGACTCCCGGTTCCAGAGCACGGGCAATACCAAAATCGGTGAGTACCAGACGATAGTCTTCCTGGTGAAGTAAGATATTTTCTGGCTTGATATCGCGATGAATCACGGGACGTGGACGAGTATGAGCGTAATAGAGAGCATGAGCAAGCTGCTGAAAATTATGGATAGCCTCGTGGATTGGAAGAGGACCATTGGCTTGCATCAGCCGGGTACGCAACGATCCAGCCGTATAGAGTGGCATGACTAGGAAGACACTGGGGCCATCTTTGCCATAGTCAAGCACTGGAGCAATGTTTGGATGATCCAATGTTGCAGCAATGCGTGCCTCACGCAGGAAATGTTCGCGTTCAGTGGGCGTAGTCTTACTGGGTAAGAGCACCTTGATAGCAATACGGCGAGATAGATTCTGGTCAATACCACGAAATACTGCCGCATAGCCTCCCTTGCTCAACAAGGCATCTACCATATATCGACCAGCCAGCTCAGTATTCAATAGAGGTAACGCACATGCTCTACAGAATAAATCGCTGTCCCGGTTGTCGTATCCGCAATCAACTCGGTCGGCACAGCGTTTCATCCATTACTCCAAACCCTGTTTTCTGTGTTGTTCTAACGAATTTGCCCACTCCCGGCACGTAGTGGCTTCTTTCTTGCGTCCCAAATCCTCAAGAACAACAGCTTTGTTATACCAAGCATCAGGTTCCTCCGGAGCAAATGATGCGGCTTGATCCAAGGCTGCCAAAGCTTCATCCAAGCGTCCCAGGGCATAGAGCGCAAGTCCCTTGTTATTCCAAGCAGCAATATAATAGACGTCTGATGCCAGGGCATAATCGAACGCAACAATTGCCTCTTCATGGCGTTTTAGCTCGTGGAGCAGACTACCTTTATTATACCAAGCTGAGATTAGCCCGTCATCGTATTCGAGAGCGTGGTTATAGGACTCCAGAGCCTCCTCGTACATGCGCAATGCTGCTAAGGCATTTCCTCGATTATACCACGCACTTGCCAGTGTGGAGTCCAAGATAAGTGCCTGATCATAATCTGTCACGGCTTCGTGGTAGCGCTGCATATCTCGCAGGTCATTCCCTTTGTCAAACCAAGCATTGGCATTGCGGGGATCAAGTTGTACTGCCCGCTCATGGAGCAAGTGGGCCTGCTCAGGACTTTTTAGTCGTCGCAAGATATTGCCCTTTATATCCCACATGTTAGCTTGCTTATCATCCAGTCCAATGGCACGATCAATAGCGATCAGTGCCTCTTCGTAGCGTTGCAGGCTATACAGCGTATCGCTCATCATTTGCCAGACGCTGGCCTGTTTGGGATTGAGGACAAGTGCTTTGTCAAAGGCAATCAGTGCATCTTCAAGCTGATTTTGAGATACCAGTGCCATGCCTTTGCTGCTCCAAGCATAGGCGTAGTTAGGATTACACGTCAAAGCCTGATCATAGCAAGACATTTCTTCTTCATAGCGTTGCAGTTCATGGAGTACTCCTGCACGAGCGGTCCACAATTCCGGGTCATTAGGGCGCAGAGAAATTGCCTGATCGTAGGAGAGTAATGCCTCCTCGGTACGTTCCAAGAGCAATAGCGTGGCTCCTTTACCGCTCCAAGCCTCGACGGAGATGACATCTTTACTAGTGGCGATCTCGTATGCAGCCAGTGCTTCCTTGTAGTATCCCTGTTCATAAGCGAGGTTACCTTCGGTTAACCAGTCTAGTTCAACGGGAGGTGGCGTATAGGCTCGCATCTGTGTAATCTGAGGTTTGCTCACGGAAGCTATTCTGATCTGAGTTGCAAACTCCATACTGTTCTCCATTAGGGATTCTAAAAATCCGATCTGCACTGTCGGAGATGCCACAAAGAGATCGTTGCTGATATGTGTTGCCGTACGAAAATTGTTGGAATGCTGTTCGATACCTGTAAACTCCTTTTTTGCTAAAAACACTACTGGACCATCTTGTCCATAGTCGATAACACAAATGCTACCTGTTTCTTGGATATATTTGGAAACTGAAGCAGCCAGTTCGGCGTCCTGTAAAAAACTTTCTCGCTCTTGTCTGGTGGTCTCTCTAGGAATCAACGCACGCACAACAACAGTCAGGCCGCTCTGACAGTCGACAGCATGCAAGGTAACTATGTTGCGCTCTTTGCCTGTAAGGGCTTGTATCTCATAATGACCCTTTAGGAATGAGCCTTTTGTCGGAATACCGCAATAGCCGCAAAAACTTGCTCTCTCTGGGTTTTCGAATCCGCATCCGTCAAGGTCTAAACATTTTCCCATGGATCGTTTGAGCCCCCTATGCTAGACTTTTGTTCTATGTAAAAGAACTGTTCTTGTCTCTACTGTAGCGAAAATCACGGGGTTTTGTCAATAGATACTTGTCGATGAGCTAATGAACAGTGTTGCTGTGTTGGAATGCAGCCAGCTGATCTGGAGCACCTATTACGATGACCATATCACCTGCTTGGATACGAGCCTGTGACCTTTGGCTTACGATCAATCCACTTGGCTTCTTCAATGCCACGATTATCGCTCCAGACCTTAACGTATTTTGAGCCTCTAGCAGTGTCTTGCCCACAAGCGACGAGATTGGAGCAATGATAATCTCCTCAACGGCGAGTTCCACACCGCCAGCTTTGGTTAGCATCTCAACACATTCGACCACCCCTGGTTCAATCGCCAGATGGGCTATACGGCGTCCAGCCATGGCATAAGGAGAAATGATTTGATTGGCTCCTGCCAGTTCGAGCTTGGCCTGGGTTTCATCATGGTTGGCTCGTGCCGCAATAAAGATGTCTTTATTGAGATGGCGTGCCGAGAGTGTCACAGAGATATTGTGCGCATCATTATCGGTTGCTACTAGCACTCCCTTGGCCTGTCTGATACCAGCCTCACGCAGGAGAACATCGCTGGTCGCATCTCCCTGCAGCGCTAAATAGCCCTGTTGTATGCAGGTGCGAATATTGCTTTCCTGCTCATCGATGACCACAAAAGGTCGATGATGGGCTGCCACTAACTCCTCAACGATTTGCGAACCGACACGTCCAAAACCACACACAATGTAATGGTGGTGCAACCTCGCGATTTTCTTTTCCATGAAGCGTTTCCTAATCTGCTCACTGAAGTGCCCTTCGATGAAGAATTCCATCACCACCCCAAAGGTATAAAAGAGTGACCCAACTCCTAAAACCATCACCCCGATCGTCAACAATCGGCCTGCGAAAGATAGCGGACGTACGACAATGCCTACCGTCGACATCATACTAATGGTCGTATAGAGCGCATCAACTAACGAAAGATTCTCAATGAGCATGTAACCTATTGTTCCCAACACGAGCACACTGAGGACCAACATTAGCGCTATTCTGAGATGACGAAGGGATTGTGGTGTCCTCATAAACAACTAGCCTTGATTAAAAGATCTGCCGTACTTGCAATACTATGGAAATATCTTATGACCAGTTGCTGATAAACGACAGGAGTCCTGTTTTCATTACCTTATTCTACCACTTTGTTGCTCGTTCAAGCGTGAGGATGAATGACACAGCCTTAGCGAAATCGACCACTTTCTGCAAAAAAGTGGTCAAAATTTCCTTCATCTCCAGGATCATTTGTTTCACGAATGCTTACAAAGCAAGCGCGGCTTCGTTTCTCAGCGAAGTCTCTTGGAAGTCACTCAAAGGGTCTCATGTCGGTTTGTCTGTTGCCTCACTACAAGAAATAGCGGAATGGCAGCCAGTTCTGCGATGACAGAGAAGGTCATCAGCGCAGGCAAGGAAACTCCGTAGAGCATGCCCATCAAGGATCACCAGTACAGCAGCTATCTGCCAATTTCCTGCCAGAGCAATGGGACCGAGGTCATCTGAATGACGTAACCAAAGATCGTAAGAGCCCACTGCGAAAACTCTTGATGCTCACTCTTCTCATTTCGTATACTTGAAACAAGACAACTGGTCTCGCGGTCAGGAACCCCATGGCTAATGAACTTTAAATTTTAAAGAGGGTATATACGATGCTTGTCATTTACCCTGTTAATTTCTTAAAGTTCATAAGCCAGGGGCTTGTGAGTAGCTGAAAGGTGGCTTTGCAAGCCCACCTGACCAGACTCAGTCCGAGCAATCGGGCTACGTTATCAGGAAGTGCTTAAGTTCTTACCTACGGGTGCGTTGCCAGCCTGTAGCTCTAAAATCTCTCGGTTAAACATCTGTACAAGGGTTAAGGAAGTGCTGAGAGAAGATGCCGCCTGATAACCTTGTCGAGGCGAACATCACCTGGGAAACCAGGGGCTCGAAAGAGCAGTTTACAAGGGGTTTGGCCGTTCCTCCCAAAAACGGCTCCCCGCAAGGGGACAAACAGAGCAGAAAGGAAAGCAAGAGATAGTGCGATCGCACAAGTCTAGCTGGCTTAAGCCGCCACTAGCCTTCCCCTCCGCCCATGCGTACAGGGAGCCATTCCTCCCCATGCCTAAAGGCAGGGGTTATCTGATGAGGCTCGCGTAACGCCGCAGGGCTAATAGCTTCTACTTCGATCACAGACACCAGATGAGAGGTGCTGTGGGCAGTAGAGGCTTTTTTGTGTTTGCTTTCGCGTCATCTCTCTCTGGCATACTGAATGCTATGAGACAATAGCAAAAAAAGGGGTTAAATCCAATTGCTTAAACTGTTGACAAGCCTGTACAATCTATGGTAAACTGTAGACATGAAGCTAAGTCAATATGCCAAACAACAAGGCATCTCGTATAAAACTGCTTGGCGATGGTACAAAGCAGGACAGCTAGATGCCTATAAAACAGCTACCGGTATTGTGATTGTACGAGATCCTCTTGTACAAATTCCGATAACAGGCCGTGTTGCTCTTTATGCGAGAGTATCGTCAGCAGATCAGAAAGCTGATGTGACGCGACAACTGGAGAGGCTTCACGAATATGCCATTGCAAAAGGCTATCAGGTAGCAAAAGAAGTCACGGAAATTGCCTCTGGACTTAACGACCAACGTCCTAAACTGATGAAATTGCTAATGGATGCCAGCATAGGAACCATCGTAGTGGAGCATAAAGACCGTCTTACACGTTTTGGCTTCAACTATATTGAGCAGTTCATGCATATGCAAGGTAGGAAGCTAGAAGTTATATTCCCAAGCGATACGGACAATGAGCTGGTAGACGATTTTGTAGCTGTGATCACAAGCATGTGTAGCCGAATTTATGGCAGACGCAATAGCAAACGGAGTGCAGAACAAGTCAAGAAGTGTATAGAGCAAGTGATGGATAAACCGGATGAAGATCACTAGAGGCTATAAAACAGAATTGGCCTTGAATAAGGCTCAAATTACTGCTTGCCTTAAGCATGCGGGTACTGCACGCTTTGCATATAATTGGGGCCTTAAACGCTATCAAGAGGAATATGAAGCTTCCCGCCAAACGCCCACCGCTATCAATCTGCACAAAGAGCTAAACGCGCTAAAGAAGACGGCATATCCTTGGATGTATGAAGTCTCAAAATGCGCACCACAAGAAGCCTTGCGCAATCTGGAAAAAGCGTTTAAGAACTTCTTTGCCAATGTTAAAAAGAAGAAGTCTGGCAAGTTTAAGGGCAAACTGGGCTATCCTAAGTTTAAGACAAAGAAGAAGGGCATTGGAAGCTTTCGTTTAACAGGAGCAATCCATGTGTACGAGAAACATATTCAACTGCCTAGACTTGGATTGCTGAAGCTCAAGGAAGCTAACTACATTCCAACTTCTGATGTGCATATTTTGTCTGCTACGATCTCTGAAAAAGCAGGACGTTGGTATGTTTCAGTCCAGGTTGAGGAAGAAGTTGCCGCTCCAGTTCCCGCAAGGGGCCTAGTGCTAGGTGTCGATTTGGGTATCAAAACGCTTGCTACCACCTCAGAAGCACAAGCATTCGAGAACCCGAAAGCGCTGCGCAAGAACTTAACCAAGCTGGCCAGATTAGGTAGACAGCATGCTCGAAAGAAAAAAGGTTCCAAGAATAGAAAGAAAGCAGCTCACAAACTAGCAAGGATGCATGCCAGAATTGCCAATATACGTTCTAATGCACTCCATCAAGCAACAAATGCCATAGCGAAAACCAAGCCTAGCATCATTGTTCTTGAAGATTTGAACGTCAAAGGCATGATGAAAAATAGGAAGCTAAGCAGAGCAGTTGGTGATGTGGGCATGTACGAATTTAAACGTCAGATCACCTATAAATCTGAGAAGTATGGCTCAACGGTTAATACTGTGAGTAGGTGGTTTCCATCTTCAAAAACATGTTCTTGCTGCTCATGGGTAGATGAAGATCTAGATCTCTCTGATAGAGTCTTTGTCTGTGAAAGATGTGGATATGTTGCAGACAGAGATTTTAACGCAGCAAAGAATTTGGCACAAACCGAGCAGGATTTGAGCCAATCAGCATAAGATCAACGTACCGTGAGTTACACGGGAACGTAACGCCTGTGGAGAGAGAAGCTTCTGGCTTGGGTGAAAGCTTCTGGCGAAACTGCTCTCGTCGAAGCAGGAACTAGACCTCAAGTATGGCCTGTCCATATTTGTCTAAATTTTGGATAACGGAAGTAGTACAATCGAGGGGTCCCAAAAAATAGAGCAGAAGAAGGAGAAACGAGGATGAGTTTACTCCGTCAAGGGAAGGCTCAAGCCTTGACCATCTATGTTGGCGAATTTGACCAGTGGCAAGGAGCATCTCTGTATGTGGCTCTGGTCCAGTACCTCCGGGGAGCAGGGGTGTGCTGGAGCAACAGTCACCCGAGCCATCGCAGGTTATGGTGCTGGCATGCGCTTGCACACTACTCATGGTTGGCACTGGTCTTCTGAAGCCCCGGTGATCATTCGCGTGATCGATCAGCCGGATCGGCTACAGCGCCTGTTGCCACATTTACAGGATATGCTTGGCGGTGGACTGATGACGCTCCATGAGGTGGATGTGCTCAAATACACCCACGCACGGTCTCATGGCATTCCCTCTCATATTCCCGTTCGGCAGATCATGGAATTATCGGTCATCACAGTCCAGCCAACGACGCCTATTGCAACAGTGATCGATACCCTTTTAGCAGCGCCATTTCGGGTTCTCCCCGTCGTTGAGGCTCAGCAACGACTGCTGGGCATTATCAGCACTGGAGACCTGATCAATGCCAAGGTCTTGCCCATGCGACGAGGGTTGGTACGAGTAGCCTTGGCTCTGGACGAGCAGTCCGCAGAGACCACCCGGCAGCCGCTCGAACAGGCAAGAGCACAAGCAATCACCGCACAAGATGTGATGAATTGCCAGATCCGCACGATTGAACCAGAACGGCCAGCGCGAGAAGCCGCTCGCCTCATGCTTGAAACCGGATTGCGGCGTCTGCCTGTTGTATCAGCGGAGGGCATCTTACAAGGGATGCTGACCCGCGCCGACCTACTTCAATTGGTCGTGGCTAGCCCATTGATGAGTCTCCTGCCCCAACTGGAACATCACCGCTGGGACAGAAGCAGACTCCAACGGATGTGTCCCTTCAACAGCGTCCCATTGGGGATTATGCTACCCCCAACGTGGCAACAGTCAACCCAGACAGCCCGCTCTCCGACGTGATTGATGCGCTGATAATTTCCCCTTTCAAGCGGGTTGTGGTCGTCGATGCCGAACGGCATGTTATTGGCATCATTAGTGATGTGGACCTGCTTGCACAGATCCAAAAGGAAAGTCGTCCACCTCGTGCCGCGGTGGCTCAACAGTTGGGCGAGGAAGACAACGAATCCAGTCCCAACAGGAGCACTTCGATCACTTGGAGGAAAAGCCCATGTAACGGCAGATGTGATGAATTATGAGGTCGTGACGGTCACAGAGAGCACCTCAGTTCAAGAAACGATCACTCTCATGATGAGAACGCATCGCAAGGCTCTGCCTGTCGTTAATACAGAGAATCAGTTACTTGGAGTCGTTGGACGATTCGACCTCCTTCGCCTCCTGCTAGAAGAGTGAGAAAGGAAGCACGGGTATGAATTACATTCAACCACAGTTAGGCAAACGTCTCCGCCTTTTTATTGGGGAGGCTGAAGTCTGGCAAGGCCAACCCCTCTACCAAGCCATCCTAGAAGTCGCCCGACAGTATGGGGTTCTTGGCGCTACGGTGACACGAGGAATTGAGGGATTTGGGCCAGAGCATCACCTCTCTACCGATCGACTTCCTGATCTTTCAGATAACTTACCTCTCATCATCGAGATTATTGATACCGAGGAACGAATTGAGGGCCTGCTTCCACTGCTCGATCATCTCGTTCAACGTGGAATGATGACGCTCACCCCCATCGAGATCATTTCTGGTGGGAGGCCACGATGACGTTGTCCTCCATTGCCTTTACTGGTCTCATCGGACTGGCTGGCGCTATGGGTGCTCTCATGCGCTACGTGTTGGGACGTTTTGTGGCCGAACGGATCAGCTCTTCATTCCCGTTGGGGACTATGCTGATCAATGTCTCGGGAGCGTTTCTGATAGGCCTCATCTTTGTGACAGCCTCCCTCCACCTGATTTCCTCGTCTGTGCAAGTCGTTCTGGCAACAGGTTTCCTTGGGGGATATACGACCTTCAGCACCATGAGTTGGGAAGGAGTTCAACTGATACGTGGAGGAAATCGATGGACCAGTGTGCTCTATCTTGGAGGAACGGTGGCACTTGGCCTGCTTGCCGTTGTCTTGGGCTTTGGTTTGGGGAGGGTGATCTGATGACTTCAACTCTTTCTGCACGTCGTCGTCTGTGCGCTGTTGTCGGCGGCGGCTTTTTGGGACCATCACACGTGCTCTGCTGAGTTCCACGATCCAAGCAAGTTTCGGAAAAGCGTGGCCCTTCGACATTTTTCTCATCAATATAACAGGGGCCTTGCTCATAGCTCTCGTCACAACGCTGGCTGATGCCACACTTCTGATTGGGCCGACCCGTCGCTTGTTCATCAATGTGGGCTTTCTTGGAGCTTATACGACATTCAGTAGTCTCGCACTAGGTGATCTGCTGCTTTTTGCAGATGCTCGCTGGTTATCTGCATCTCTCTACCTTGTTGCTAGCCTAGGTGGCGGGCTGCTAGCAGTTCTGCTTGGCAACGCGCTTGGGCAATGGGTCGTCCACAGGGTTAGAAACAGATCTGAGCAGGCAGGTAAGAAGACAACAAGACTTTCACCTCTCTTTTCATCCGTTATCGTTTCTAGTGATTGTGGTGATATTCAAGAACATAAGGAACAAGAGCGGACGCCTTTCATTTGAAACTTGAGACAAAAGTAGCGATGAAACTAACTACCAGTTTATCTTCGTGGTATCATCGTCACCTAAACAGACACTTGTTCAGAATCATAAGATGCAAGAAATAGCGGAGAATAAACCATGAGAATAACAAGCGCGGCATTTGAACAAAACGGAACCATTCCCGAGCTTTATACCTGCGATGGGAAAGATAAAATTCCTCCTTTGCGGTTTGAGGATGTCCCAAACAACGCTGCCAGTTTAGCACTGATTGTCTCTGATCCTGATGCCGTTGGGAAAAAGCCGTTTTACCACTGGGTAGTGTTCAACATCGATCCAAGGACCGATTATCTCGAAGAAGATAGTGTACCAGCGACGGCCATTGAGGGTAGAAGTGATTTCAGGAAAGTAGGATATGGCGGACCATGCCCTCCATCTGGTACTCACCATTATATCTTTACGCTCTATGCGCTCGATGCACGTCTTCACTTGGAGAAAGGAGCAACCGTAGAAGAAGTTCTTGAGGCAATAAAAGGGCACACTATAGAAACCGCAGAATTAGTTGGGTTGTATTCTCGCAAGAGAAGGTGAAGTTGAGACTCATGCATTGGTCATTGTTATCCTGTCCGCTGGGAAGAAAACACCTTGTGAAATGCTCCTAACCAATTAAAAAGAAACATGGGAGGATGGAGAGCCGAAGAAATTGGTGCTTGTCACATCTCAAGGGATATGCTATACTCCACAGCGGAGAGATGTCAGAGTGGTCGAATGTGCCGCTCTCGAAAAGCGGTAGGGTGAATAGCCCTCGTGGGTTCGAATCCCACTCTCTCCGCCTTCCCTGTCTTGGAGGAGTCTCATAGTGGTCTAGTGAGCACGACTGGAAATCGTGTGAGGTGAATAGCCTCCGTGGGTTCGAATCCCACCTCCTCCGCCTCATTTTCTTCTGGAAGAAGCCATGAAATGTATCACGTGTAAAATTGGAGATCTGCAACCAGGAACAACAACTATTACATTGGAACAAGATGCAACAACTGTTGTGTTTAAGAATGTTCCTGCTGATGTTTGTCAAACATGTGGAGAGCCATATATTGATGCGGAAATCACACGTCAGTTACTGCATACCGTTGAAGAAGCAGCACGAATAGGTGTGCAAGTAGATGTGCGTCTTGAGGAATTTATGGCAATTGATCCGCTAAGGGAAGCTTACGAACGAGCGGGAAAGCTCTCTCTCAAAAATCAAAGTGTGCTCGTAAAACAATTTTTAAAGACAGTTGAAGAGATGGAAGCAGATGAGAAGTGGGATGCCTTATTCAATCATCCCATATCTTCAGAGCTTCCGAAAAGCTGGTAAACGAAGCGCATGAAGAAGACTTGTCTGGTAAAACGAAGGAAGGTGGCTTTGGAAGGGATTGAAAAGTCGTTGTGCTGACACATTCTGGAAACTCTTTGATCGACTTCATCCTGATGCACAAAAGCAAGCTGATGCTGCTTACGCGCTTTTTAAGAACAATCCGTACCATCCAAGCTTGGATTTCAAATGCGTCAATCGCCAGAGACAGATATATTCTGTGCGTGTTGGTGCGCATTATCGTGTATTAGGTGAGAAGAATGGTGATACCATTCTATGGTTTTGGATAGGAAGTCATGAAAAATATAATAATCTGATCTCAGAGCTATGATAAAAAGCCAGTGATAAAACTACACTGGCTTTTTATTATGTTTCTGTGGCACCCCCAAATCAGGTCGGTATAATTCTTCACAGTATTTGTTCTATAATAATATAAAACTACAATCCAACACGTTTGAAAGCTGTATCTATATACTTCGTGTAATACTCTGTATTAGTCAGCTCCTGCAGCTCGTCGCGTGTAAGATACCTCGTGACCTCGGGATCATTACTAAGTGCCTCGACTAGGGCTGGTCCTTGGATGGGACCCTGGCTTGCCATAGCCCAGACCTTCTTGGCATTGCGCTGAACGATTTTATAGGCCTCTTGCCGTCCCACACCCTTATCAATGAGTGTAAGTAGGATACGTTGTGAGAAGACTAGACCACCAGTCATATTCAGGTTAGCTAGCATACGTTCGGTGTCTACTTGTAGTCCTGAGATAACCTGTGTGAAGATGTGCAGCATATAGTGCAAGAGGGTACAACCATCGGGAATGATAATACGCTCTGCCGAGGAATGGCTGATATCGCGTTCGTGCCAGAGGGCGACATTCTCCATTGCTGTGACCGCGAAACCACGCAGAATACGTGCTAATCCGCAGATGCGTTCACATAGTTCGGGATTTCTTTTATGTGGCATCGCAGATGAACCTTGCTGACCTGAGCCAAAGGGTTCGAAGGCTTCGCTTAACTCTGTGCGCTGCAAGTGACGGATTTCTTGAGCCATTTTCTCCAATGAACTGCCGATGAGGGCCAGCGTTGTCAAAAAGTGGGCATGGCGGTCACGTTGGACAATTTGGCTGGAGATGGGCGCAACACCTAGTCCCAGCTGTGCACAGACAAAATCCTCGATCTGTGGAGGGATTGTGGCATGTGTACCTAGGGCACCAGATCTTGCCAACACTCACTTGCTCCATAGCGGTAGCCAAGTGCTGGCTATGACGACGCAGTTCATCTACCCACAGGGCAAGTTTAAGGCCAAAAGTAATTGGCTCTGCGTGAATGCCATGGGTGCGACCAGTCATTAATGTATACTTGTGTTCTCTTGCTACCTGTGCCACTGCATCTGTTAGTTTGACCAGTGACTCAGCCAATAGTTGTCCAGCTTCCTTGATCTGAGCTGCCAGACCTGTATCCAGGACATCGGAGGAGGTCAATCCGAGATGAATGAAGCGCCCCTCTGGACCAAGTTGTTCTTGGATGGAACGGAGAAACGAAATAACGTCGTGGTGTGTTTCTTGTTCTATTTCTTGCATGCGTTGGGCATTGTAGCGAGCCTGACGGATCTTTTCTATCGGCATCCTGGGGAATAACACCCTCGCGTGCCCAGCCCTCGCAGACGAGTAATTCGACTTGTAGCCATTTGTCTGTCTTATTTGTAGCAGACCAGATAGTGGCCATTTCTGGTAATGAGTATCGTTCAATCATCAAAATTCTGTGCAAGGAAACCCCTGGCTTTAGACATGGGGAGGAATTGCTCCCTAGATGCAAGGGTCCAGGGGAAGGCTCGTGGCGGCTTAAGCCAGCTAGACTTGTGCGATAGCACCATCTCTTGCATTCCTTTCTGTTCTGTTGTCCCCTTACGGGGAGCCGTTTTTGGTTGGAACGGCTAAACCGACGCTGGTTTCCCGGTAATGTTCGCCTCGACGATGTTATCAGGCGGCACGTCCTCCTAGCACTTTTTTTTTTTTTTTTTTTTTTTTTTTTTTTTTTCCTTAACCCTTGTACAGATGTTTAACCTAGAGGTTTTAGAGCTACAGGCTGGTGTCGCACCCGTAGGTAAGAACTTGAACACTTCCTGATAACGTAGCCCGATGGCTGCTTATCGGCCCTGGCTGGGTCTGGTCAGGTGGGCTTGTAGAATAACCTTGCGGCTACTCACAAGCCCCTGCCGATCACGGCATGGGGTTCCTGACAGCATCCTCAAGGTACTAAAATAGATGAAGAATTGTTGGTTGTTAGCTAGATGGTCTCAAGGTTTTTTCAACCCTAGCTTGCATTAGTGTACCACATATAGGTACCCCTGAATTTTCAATTTTCTCCGTTCTTCCCTGATGACACTTGGTCGCTTATCCAATGATCGACGCATCGCGTCGACAATTGTCATGGACTCATTATCGCCTTCTCTTAAAAGTAGAGAAGCCGGAAGCAAGAGCATTTTATGAGCAGGAAGCAATACAATCACGGTGGTCAACCAGAGAACTGGAGAGACAAATCAACTCACTCCTTTTTGAACGATTAGCCCTGAGTCGGGATAAAGCAGGAGTATTAGCATTAGCGCAAAAAGGGCATGAGATTGTTCATCCAACAGATCTTGTCAAAGATCCTTATGTGCTTGAATTTATTGGTATGGGACAAAACGAAAAATTTCTAGAGTCAGATTTAGAACAAGCGCTCATTACAAGACTCCAGGAATTTCTTTTGGAGCTAGGAAAGGGCTTCTCTTTGTTGGGAGACAGCAACGGATTACCCTCAAACCGACCATTTCTATATTGATCTTGTTTTCTACAACCGCTTCACTAGGTCGTTTGTCTTGATTGATTTAAAAATAGGAAAACTGACGCATCAGGATATTGGGCAGATGCAAATGTATGTGAACTATTATAAACGAGAGATAACAACTTCTGGTGAAAACCCACCAATTGGTATTATCCTATGTGCTGAGAAAAATAACGCAGTGGCACGGTTTACCCTTCCAGAAGATAATAAAGAGATTTTTGTTTCAAAGTACAAGCTTTATCTTCCCACAGAAGAAGATCTAGTACAGGAGTTAGAAAGAGAACAGAGAGCACTTGGGCCATTGATGGAAAAAGAGAAACTCATAATCGACTCTCTTCTTTGCGCATTTGGAGAAAGTCTTACTTATAATAGATGTTTTAACTCCAATATTTAGGGAGTGTGAGTATATACAAAAGCGGGTGAACCCCACAATCTTGCGCTATCTCCCTACCTGTGCTATATTTCCACTACCTGATCCACAGCCACCATGCCGACCTCTTCATCGGTTGCGACAACCTCAAACACGGGCATGGTTGGTCAGACGACTCTATCTGAAAGACGCGGGCACATGATTACTAATTTCATCGGTCGGCAATTGGGCAACTACCGCCTCATCAAGCATCTGGGCGATGGCGGTTTTGCTAGCGTGTACCTCGGGCACACGTCCAGATCGCAACCCAGCAGGCGGCCATCAAAGTACTATATCTCACGCAAATCAACACACAACTGTTTCGGCAAGAAGCTGAGACTATTGCTGCGCTCAAACATCCGCATATTGTGCGCCTGCTCGACTTTGCGATCGAGCAAGGCGCACTCCCTTTCTCGTGCTCGACTATGCACCCAATGGCTCACTGCGTACACGTCATGCGGATGGCGAACAACTGCCATTGGCGACCGTCATGAAGTATGTCACGCAAATTGCCGATGCTTTGCAGTATGCACATGATACACATAACATTATCCACCGCGACATCAAACCAGACAACGTGCTGATTGACCAGCATGGCACACTCCTGCTCAGCGACTTCGGCATCGCTGTGATCTCCAAGACGGGACGCACAACGCGCTCAGTCGCTTATGGCACGGTGGCACACCCTACTATATGGCTCCGGAGATGTTCAAAGGTGAGCCGGAGAAAGCCAGCGACCAATATTCTCTAGCCGTGATGGTCTATCGGTGGCTGTGTGGCACGCTACCATTTAGCGAGGGCAATTTTATCCAGCTCGGTTATCAGCATGCGCACGTGCCCGTGCCACCGCTGCGTGACAAGGTGCCTGCCATCTCGGCAGACGTCGAAGCTGTGATAATGAGAGCACTATCCAAGCAACCGCAGGACGTTTCGCTAGCGTGCGTGAGTTTGCTGAGGCTCTGGAAGCGGCGAGCAAGAAGCCTGCCATTGGTCGGCAATTGGGCAACTATCGTCTCATCAAGCTACTGGGCGAGGGCAGCTTTGCTAGCGTCTATTTAGGGCAACATGTGCATATAGCTACCCAGCAGGCTGCAATTAAGGTCTTGCATCTCACGCAGGGTCAATGTAGCACAGTTTCGGCGCGAAGCCGAGACCATTGCTGCGCTCAAGTATCCGCATATTGTACGCCTGCTCAACTTTGATATCCAGCCGGGCACGGGCATACCCTTTCTTGTGCTCGACTATGCGCCCAATGGCTCATTGCGTACACGTCACGCAGATGGCAAGCAACTGCCATTGGCGACTGTTATGGAGTATGTCACACAAATTGCCGAAGCTTTGCAGTACGCGCATGACAAACACCACCTTATCCACTGCGACATCAAACCGGACAATGTCCTGATTGACCAGCAAGGCGAACTCCTGCTCAGTGACTTCGGCATCGCCGTGATGTCCCAGACAGGACGAACGACCGTGCAATCCCCGACGAACTCCCAGGCACGCCCGCCTACATGGCCCCGGAGATGTTCACCGCCCAGCCTGTGTTTGCCAGCGATCAATATGCGTTGGCGGTGATGGCCTATCAGTGGCTTTGTGGCACGCTACCATTTGGCGAGGGCGATTTTTACCAGTTGGGTTATCAGCATACCCATGAGCCCGTGCCACCCCTGCGCGACAAAGTCCAGCCATCTCCGGCAGCCGTGGAAGCCGTGGTGCTGAAAGGGCTAGCCAAGCAGCCGCAGGACCGTTTCCCCAGCGTGCGTGAGTTTGCCGAGGCTCTGGAGGCGGCGAGCAAGAAACCAGCCAATTGGTCAGCAATTGGGCAATTATCGTCTCATCAATGCTTCTGGGCGAGGGTAGATTTTACTTGTGTATATTTGGGACAGCACGCGAATGTAGCCACCCAGCAAGCTGCAATTAAGGTCTTGCATCTCGCCGGGGTAGATCAGCAAAAGTGTCAGCTGGAAGCCGAGACCATCGCTGCGCTCAGGCACCCACATATTGTGCGCCTGCTCGACTTTGATTTCCAGCGTGGCTAGGTACGCCCTTTCTGGTGACGGATCATGCGCCAAATGGCCTCACTGCTTACACGTCATACAGATAGCGAACAATTGCCGTTGGAGACCGTTATGCAATACGTAACACAAATTGCCGATACTCTGCAATATGCGCATGACAAACACCATCATTATCCACTGCGACCTCAAACCGGACAATGTGCTGAGTGACCGCCAGCGTGGCTCCTCTCAGCGATTTCGGCATCGCTGTGATGCCTCGGCATCCGAGGATCATACGACTGTGCAGGTCCTGGGAAACGGCCAGTGGCACGCCCGCCTATATGGCCTCGGAGCTGTATCACCGCTCAGTCCCATGTGGTTGCCAGCGGGCAATATGGGTTGGTCCCCGTGATGGCATATCAGTCGCTCTGCGGCGCGCTACCATGTGGGACGGCAATCGGTACAGGTGTGGGTTACGCAGCACAGTGGGACGAGCCTTGCTCACCCCTGCGCGATAAAACGGTCATTCCAACTATGTTGCTGGCCGTGGAAGCGTGGTCCCCGAATGGACTAGCAAGCGTCGCCGCAGGACCGTTTCCCCGGCGTGACGTAACGGTGCCGAGGTGTGGACGCGGCCAGTAGGGCCACCAATTGGCACAAGATTACTCACCTATCGCGGTCACTCTGATGACCAGTGTATGCTGTGGCGTGGTCGCCGGATGGGCACAGTCTCGCCTCGGCCATCTAGGTGACAGCAATGGTGCTACTGAAAATGTGGGACGCGGCGAATGGCCAAGGCCTGATACTCACATGCGAAGGTCGCTCCGGTAGCCCCAATCAGTGGGCCGTGGCGTGGTCCCCGGATGGGCGAAGTCTCGCCTCCGCATCAAGGGATT
Organism: uncultured Chloroflexia bacterium; assembly: GCA_963727755.1. GTDB lineage: Bacteria > Chloroflexota > Ktedonobacteria > Ktedonobacterales > Ktedonobacteraceae > DASYAN01. Next base: position 241,396 of record CAVSHN010000008.1, on the reverse strand, counting down.
CGACCGTGCAGGTCTGGGACGCCGCCAGTGGGACGGCCTTACTCACTTTCACCGGTCATTCCGATTCAGTGCGGGCCGTGGTGTGGTCCCCGGATGGGCGTCGTGTGGCCGCCGCGATCTGATGATAAGACGGTAAGGTGTGGGACTCCGCCAGTGGGACGGCCTTACTCACACTACAATGGTCATGGTGCCGATAGGGTAAATGGGGTGGCATGGTCCCCGGATGGGCGTCATTGCGTCAGGCGCAGATAATGGGATGGTGGTTGTGTGGCAGACGGTGCGAGGAGTGGAATGGAACCGACAGGGATGGGGCAGGCACGTCGGTAGACATATCGGTACAACGGGCGCGATAAATCAGGCCCCTACATTCTGTTATGGACATTAGCGGTGGTCCAATGTACGGTATTTCTGCACAGGGCATCAGCGTAGGCCTCGGGATCTGTTGATAATACGTAGTGCAGGTTGTGGCGCGATTCATCAACAAAAGATGGGACGGCCAATTTATTGCACATATTTGAATGGTCATTCCAATATTGGGTGCATTGCCGCAGCGTAGGTCCCCGGTTATGGCGCCCGTTTTATCGCAATATCGCGTGTTGTCCTTATATATTCCCCTGAGTTTGATATTTGTCGAAATGCACGGGCGTGGACTACGGCCAGCAGGTTAAAGGAAGCACAACGCCTTAGTAAAAAATGTTTGAAGAGTCGATTCTTATGAAGGCTCTGTCAACATCTTTACTGACATAGGCATGAAGATGCCCGGATGGGCTGTTGGTGGCCTCAGATCGGATCTGAGGTGCTGAAAATCCGTGCAGGCTCGGAGCGAGACAATGCGAGCCCTTACTCACTTTCTACGGTCATCCAACGAAGCGGTGTATCGCACCTTATGAATGGCGTTGTCGCCGCTTCAGCGAAGGGCAATTGCAGTCTCTCCTGAAAAAGCTGGCATCGTGAGGTTCATACCTTGCGGGTAACGGCCCGATCATCAGCACAGTATTTCTTTGTCTCTATACCTACAATGGTCGTGGCTTCGGCGTCCGAAACAGTGGCGTGGTCCCCGGATGGCACGTGCATTGCGTCGGGAGCTGGCAATGGAGTGGTGGTGGTGTGGCAGGCGGTGTGAGGGGAATAACGAGCTTTTGAGGTCTTAAGTGTGCAAACTACTCCGCTACCCTTCTGAGAAAGAGGTTGCGACTGTCTTTCAATGTCGAGAGGACGTCCTCAACCGTTTCAGCAGACACGAGCCCGCTTGCTCCCATCCATTGATAGAATTTCTTGAACGAGGCTAGATATACCTTCATGCTGGAAACGGAAGCGCAGAGGGCTTTTTGAGGGAACCAATACTCTAAAAAGTCATAGACCGCTCCCTCGGTTGCTTGATCAAGTCGGCGCAAGGAATAGAAATATAAGAGCAAATAGCGTGAGAAAAATCGCATATTGTCGACATGAGCTTTGATGGTTTGCTCACTCAGTCCAGATTGCCTCAGCCAGGTCTTCAAACCCATCTAGGATTGGTTGGTTGGCTTGTTGAATCGCCTCAACCTGTTGCTCATACATTTGAAAGTCGTCTGCTTCCGCCATCGACCTTTCTCCTATCGCTTCCTTCGTTCTTCTTCTCCGTAGTATATCCTATCGAAGAAGACCTTGAAATGTAAGACTAAGTCCTATATAATAGAAATAATAACAGGTGAGTACAAGGAGATATCCTGCGATGGCTGAAACAGACAAGAGTGAGGCTTGTGCGGTCATTCATGAAATAGCTTCTGGCCTTTACGATGCCGGGATAATCGGGAAGCAGACGATGCGACAATTCGACAAATCTTGCCTGACTCCAATTCATAAGTTCACTCCAGAAGAGATACAAGCACTCCGTGAGCGTGAACAGGTAAGTCAGACAGTTTTTGCCCACTACCTGAATGTATCGAAAAATTCAGTCAGTCGATGGGAACGAGGAGAGAAACATCCAGATGGCGCATCTCTGAAACTTTTGTCCCTTATTCGAGAAAAAAGGTTTAGCGGCCATCGCCTAAAACATGGCCGTCGTCTCGCTTCACGCTTCCTCTGACAATACAGTTCAAATTCGTAGCCACGATTATCCCAATAGTGCCAATCTTCAATAGCCTGTTGGGTCTGCTCATCAACTTGGATGCCTTCCAATTGGCTTAGGGGAACGGCAAGCTTACGGGATTTCTGGCAGATGAGCACAAACATCTCATGCTCGCAATCATCTGCGGAAGCCAGTTCTACGACCTCAACTTCATTTCCTGGCTCTAAAGGAGAGGTTGCGCACTCAGCAATACAGCGAGCTTTGAATGGAAATTGTATGTTATCATCAAGATAGGAATACCATCCCATTGCTTGCTCTTCAGAGTCATAGGCATCTACAACGATCTCCATATGAATGCGCTCTTCACGTTTTTCGTCTTTGGGTGGGCAAGTCATGTGTATACTCCTTTGACTATTTTTTCTTGCGGTTCTTCTTGCGACTGGCCTTTGCCATCTTGGCTTTCTGCTTCGTGGAGCCCTTGCGAGAACTTCGGCTTGCTACTCCAGAGTGGGAGCGTGAAATCAAATCCGAGAGATCCTCGTCTGGCTCCTCAATGATGTCTGCATCCTCGTCATCCTCCTCTGGTGCTCCAAGCGGAGCCAAATTCCCGAAAATCATCTGTTTTAGCCATCCAGCTAGCTTGAAGAGCCTTCTCTTTCCAACCATCAATTCAGCGTTATATGTCCTCATCCACTCATTGATACCCTCTTCAGTCTGCATATCGAAACCTCTCTCCATGCCCATCATCACCATGGACTTAGCCATCCCGAAATTCGCTGGATTACTCATTTCCTCCTTCAACCGCTGGGTGGTCTTGTCATTGAACACAGTGAGACATGTAGCAGCATTCGCTAGGTGGAACTCACGTTGCAGGAAGCTCCAAAAAGCTTGCAACTCGCGAATGATCTCAGGAACTTGCTCATCGGTAGCTGATATTTTGCGTGGAATCAGGTCGAAGAGAATTTCGCGTATATCTTCAGCCGACATTTTTGGTGGAGTGACGCTAAGATAGTTCTGCCCCAAGTCCAACATTATTTCGGCCCAATTACTATAACAGCCCTCCTCTAGGAGTGCCTGTCCTTCGGGTGACTGCTCAAATAAATCGACCAGTTCGTCTTGATACTCCATTGCCACATCCTCAAGTGGCAAGCCATCTGCATCAAATATCTTTTGGTGAATATCGAATGTCATCGGTAGACTCCTCTTCCAATTTCGTACTTGTCTATGCCCAAATTCCTACCATGCTTCCCTAGTTTCTCCTATCGAAGAAGATCCTTAAGTATCGGAACCAAGTTGCGTTTGCGCCAATGAGTGCTCAGAAACCTATTCAGACACTTGCTCAAACTTGACCACTTCTTTGAAATCGTGTAGGCACTCCTCTACCACGTGATCAAATGACGCTGGCATTTGCCTCTTCGTTCGACTCAACTGTGCTCTGTCCACCGTTCCGATGATGAGATAGTCGTTGCCAACGAGTTCGGGATCGCTCTCCATCAGAGTCGCAGCAAGTCGCCTATCTAGCTCGTCCTGGTGAACAATCAGCAGGTCACAGGTGTCGCAGAAACGACAGAACTTGTCCACTATGGTGGTAGATACTGGGCTCACATGAATGACGAGGGAGATTATGTCGATTTGCGTGTCCATATTACAGCGTGGACATGTTGTGAAACGGGTATCCCGGTACGTGTTAAGGAATAAATGGTAGCGTGGAGGTTGCTTTCCAATCTGTCTCCATGTGCCTGTCATAGTATGCTCGGATTTCTCAATGACAGTGCAGTTGGTGATTTCACCCTCATCGTTGCGCTCATAAATGGCAAGAGAGTGCTCAACATCTTCCTCTCCAGACTGATAGATGATACGCGTGGCTAGGGACTCTTTTGAACGTTCGAGCTGTGGGCAACTTCTTCAAATTATCGCGTGCGATGAGATAATCTGGATCAATGACGAGCGCTTGCTCCAGTGCTTCTTTTGCCTCATCATAATGACCTTGCATCATCAAGCAGACGCCCAAGTTCCCCCAATCAGAGGGGATGTTGCCGTCTATCTCCCCGAGTTGTCGAAATATCAGTTCGGCCTCTGGCCACTTTTGCTGGTTCATCAGGCTCACTGCCTGCGCGAAACGCTCTTCCCTCTGAGTATACTCTTCTAATGTGATCTTCCCTTCAAAGGCATCCATAGCCTCTTGAAGCTCTCGACGAGCTTCCTCCAAACTGTCGGCTATCTTGCGAGCAAATTCGCTCTTATCGTTCTTTGAGAGTTCAAATGCACGCTCAAGGTCCTGCACTGTTTCAGCATGCCGCCTCATGTGGTGACAGGATATGGCGCGGTTGTACCATAACTCAGGTCGCGTGGGATCAATACGGATTCCTTCACTAAAAATATCATAGCCTTGCTGGTAATGTTGCTGCATGGTATGTGCCGATCCCTGCATTACTAGTACCACCATATAGATCTCAGAATTTTTGGGCAGGGAGTTGAGCAGGGATTCGCATGTACGAACGCAACCTGCAAAGTCGCCTCTGCGCATCTGCTGTTGGGCATAGTCGGCACGATCAGCCAACTCGTCGTTTTTCTGAGGTTGTACCGACGGTCTTTGCCGTAATTGTTTCGCCAGCCTTACTTGTGTGGTCTGCTTAGATTTTTTCGACATCTGCCTGAGCCTATGACCTTTCCAGAAAACCCTCTAATTGTACTACTATAGCATAGGTGTTCAAGCGAGGAGAAAAGCCTACGGACATTATACATTCCACAATCTTGCGCTATCTCCCTACCTGTGCTATATTCCCATCATCTGATCCACAGCCACCATGCCGACCTCTTCATCGGTCGCGACAACCTCAAACACGGGCATGGTTGGCCAGATGACTCTATCTGAAAGACGCGGGGCACATGATGCACCAGAGTATACCTGTGCTTGGCCGCCGGATGGCACGTGCATTGCGTCGAGGGCAAGCAATGGGGTGGTGGTTGTGTGGCAGGCGGTGTGAGGGGATGGGATCGAGCAAGAGGCTGCGTATTTGCTTAGCAAGGGAGCTAGGCGTACTATGGTATTAGACTATCTTAGACAAGTAATTTGTGGGAGGAGTTCAACAGAGATTTAGATCTCATCTTTGGAAAGGCAATGTCATGGCAGTTTGCAGCTCATGCAATAATCAATTGCGGTTCTTTAGGTCGCTAAAAGCTTTCAGGACGAAGCGCTGCGATTCGTGTAATGTGAGATTTGATCAAGCAAAAGACTATTGGTCAAATCTCATAGAACAAAACTTTAATCAAGGTGGCGTGCCAATTGCTCTTGAACAGGCCGTGTATCGTAATTTCCAAGAGATACACATGCCACCTGATGTAGGGCAATTAGTCATCCAGCGTCTCCAGTATCTTCGCAAACTTTCAGATATCCGCTGGGGATACATACCGAGAATCTCGACAAATTATCTTCTGGACTCGGACGAGTATGCCCATTTCGAGATGCAGGCCACTTGGCATAAACCAGCCAAGCAGGTAAAATTAGTGCAGGGCTGTCTGCTCGGTACCAATAAGAAGTTGTATTTTATTTCAAGCACTGGTGCGGATAGTGTCACAGTTGATTGGAATAATGTAAGTATGGTAGAAGATACCATGATCGTCGAACACATGACTAGGAAGATCAAATCAGGTGGTCGCACGGTCGCACAATCCTATCAGACCCGTGAGCAAGGTATCCGCCTGAGTGTCTCAAAAGGTGCTGGGGGCGGTGCGTATATTGTTGTTGATCCATGCTACACAAAAATTATCATCGATACGCTGGTAAGGCTTTGGAAACGTCAGCTCGTTATTTACAAAGAGCAAGCTACTCACGGCGCTATTCCTGAACACGTCAAAGCTGCTGCATTTCATCGTGATAATGGTACTTGTCGTCAATGCGGTTATACTGGTGAATATATAGAATATGACCATGTTGTTCCGAGAAGTAAAGGAGGGCAAAATACCATAGATAATATTCAGCTATTATGTCGAAAATGCAATTTGCGCAAAGGCAATAGATTATGACGCACTTACCAACAGATCAGCAGGTTAAGAGAGGCGCAACGCAGGAATGAGTGAAGAAGTCGAATGTTATGAAGGCTCAGGCAGTGTCTTTGCTGACATAGGCTTGGAGAATGCCGACGAGCTTTTGGCACGCGCTCAGATCGGAGTCGAGGTGCTGAAAATCCTGCAAGCCCGCAAGCTGAGACAACGCGAGATTGCCACTTTGCTCGGTATCAAACAAAGCGAAGTCTCACACCTTATGAATGGACATTTTAGCCGCTTCAGCGAAGGGAAATTGCTGGCTTTCCTGAAAAAGCTGGATCGTGAGGTTATCCTTGTGATTAACCAGCCCGATCAGCAGCACAGCATTTCTTTGTCACTATAGGGACGTTGTGAGTATTGTCCTATTCCTTATAGTGGCAATGGATTGCGAAACGGACAAAATGTCAAATGGCACGACAAATCGGACCTGCCATACCGCGAATATTATATATTGCCCATTATATATCCCCTGATCCTGATATTCGTCAAGACGTACATGCATGAGTTATTGTCAGCAGGTTAACAGACCAGCCACTTCCTCCTTGACTAATCTGCGAGCATCCTAGTAAAATACATAATAAACATTCTTGTAATTTACACATAAGACACCATCTTCAAGGGAAAGGATGAGGAACACATGACGAGACTAATTCGCCCATTGAGAAGTGGACAAATTACCATCCCGGTAGAATTTCGCAAGAAACTCGGCATTGATGAGAAAAGCCTTTCTGCAACTGACTCTCGTGGATGGAGAGTTGCGCCTACGACCTGTACATGTTGCAGTGAGCAAAGAAAGTTCTGACTGGCTCAAGCAACTATACGAACGATTTGCCCCGGTGCGTGCGGAGGCAGAGAATATGAGTGAGGAAGAAATAGATATGGCTATCATGCAAGCCGTTAGAGCTGTTCGGGAGGAGCATGCTTAGTGTTGTTTTTGATACTGTGAAGATCATCACTGCTGAAAGATTTCTGGAAATTCTTGGGTGATCAGCGCAGCATTGATTTGTCACTATAGGGACTGGTGCGATTTGCTGGCGATCCGAAGTGGTTGTGTGGCAGGCGGTGTGAGGGAGGCAAATCGGGCGCGATAAGTCGGGCACCGTACATTACGGGCAATGAATTGCCGATCATGTACGGTGCCCGGTATTTATCTGACTCTTACAACTCGTAGCCCTGATTAACCCAATAGTGCCAATCTTCAATAGCCTGTTGGGTCTGCGTATCAACTAGGATGCCTTCCAGTTGGCTTAGGGGAACGGCAAGCTTACGGGATTTCTGGCGGCGGATAAGCACAAACATCTCGTGCTCGCAGTCATCTGCGGATGCCAGTTCTACGACCTCGACTTCATTTCCTGGTTCTAAAGGAGAGGTTGCGCGTTCAGCGATACAGCGAGCCTTGAATGGAAATTGCAGGTTATCATCAAGATAGTAATACCATCCCATTGCTTGCTCTTCAGGGCCATTGGCGTCTACAACGATCTCCATGGAAATGCGCTCTTCACGTTTTTCGTCTTTGGGTGGACGAGTCATGTTTATCCTCCTTCGACTATTTTCTCTTACGGTTCTTCTTCCGACTGGCCTTTGCCATCTTAATTTTCTGCTTCGTGGAGCCCTTGCGAGAACTTCGGCTTGCTACCTCAGAATGGGAGTGTGAAACCAAATCCAAGAGATCCTCGTCTGACTCCTCAAAGATGTCCTCATCCTCGTCATCCTCATCTGATGCCCCAAGCAAAGCAGAATATCCGAAACCCATCTGTTTTGCCCATCCTGCTAGATTGATGGGCTGTCCAGTTCCTGCCATCAATTCAGCGTTATACGTCATCATCCATTCATTGATACCCTCTTCAGTCTGCATATCGAAACCTCTTTCCATGCCCATCATCACCATGGATTTAGCTATCCCGAAATTCGCTGGATTACTCATTTCCTTCTTCAATCGCTGGGCGGTCTCGTCATTGAACACAGTGAGACATATAGCAGCGTTCGCTAGGTGGAACTCACGTTGCAGGAAGCGCCAAAAAGCTTGCAACTCGTGGATTATCTCAGGAGCTTGCTCAGCGAGAGCTGATATTTTGAGTGGAATCAGGTCGAAGAGAATTTCGCGTATATCTCTAGCTGACATTTTTGGTGGAGTGACGCTAAGATAGCTCTGCCCCAAGTCCAACATTATCCCTGCCCAACGACTATGAGAGCCCTCCTCCCGGAGTGCCAGTCCTTCGGGTGACTGCTCAAACAAATCGACCAGTTCGTCTTGATACTCTCTTGCCACATGCTCAAGTGGCGAGCCATCTGCATCAAATATCTTTTGGTGAATATCGAACGTCATAGGTAGATTCCTCTTCCAATTTCGTACTTGTCTATGCTCAACTCTTCATCATGCTCCCCTCCTGGGACCATTTTTTCTAATATACATCTGAGAGCAGAATTGTGCAAGCGGTGGTTGCTTGGGCAGCCTCTAGCGTAAGAGAAGCATGAGAATGTGCTATAATAAAACAGACAGTTGAAAAAGCCTTCAGTAGAAAAACACTGAGGCTTTTTTGCCATAACCTGTCAATATCTTGACGGTTGCGTGCCTTGCATGTACAATCATCATGTCTATATTGCGCGTTAAAGGGATAGGTTGTAAAGCTACTAAATGTAGAAATCACTATCTTTTCCCACAGAGATCTGTTAAAGATTTTTAGAAGGCAGAGGTCATGAAACAAGGAATTCACCCAAGGTATGTGCAGGCTAAAGTTATTTGTGCTTGTGGCAATAGTATTGACACACTCAGTATTAAGCCTGTGCTCAAAGTCGATGTATGCTCGAAATGTCATCCGTTCTTCACCGGGCAGCAGCGTATGCTTGATACAGCTGGTATGGTAGAGCGGTTCCGTAAGCGCTTTAATCTTAAAGAAGAAGTTGAGGCGTAATTGCTTGCTGATAGATAGGGATAAAGGATCACAGGCTATCCTTTATCCCTATTTTCATTTTTGCTGCTATTGCTTCTAAAAGGAGGTTACTCACTGGTGGAAGTAACGCAAAGAACAATCCTCTTTCTCATTGCTGATACTGGTGCAGGGCATCGGAGCGCTGCCAATGCGATTAGCAATGCAATCAAGTTGATTTCTCAACAGGAGCAGGCAGAATGGCTTGCTCGTCATACTAGTAAAACTGTATTAGCCTCGGGGCCGGTAGTCACACAAGCAGCGTTGGTCTCTACGACGATGCAACAGCCGCCTTTGCCACCTCCTACATACCGGATAGAGATTGTGGATGTGTTTGAGGAATATAGTCGTTTTCCTCTGCGCGAGGCGGTGAAGTTATATGGTCCCGCGATCCGCTATAATCCCAGACTCTACGGTGAAGTGTTTCGGAGGAGCAATCACGAGAAAACAGTCGTAGCTCTCGATTTGATTACAACCCCGCTCATTTTTAATGGATTACTGCGCCTTTTGACAACTGTGCGACCTGATCTCATTGTATCAATCCATCCAATGCTGAATTCTATCACGGTTCGTGTGCTACGAGAGCTGGGTTTGCAGATTCCTTTTATTACAGTAGTAACCGACCTCGTCAGTGCGCACAGGTACTGGTTTACTCCTGATACAAACGCTTGTATTGTGCCGACAGAGCAGGCTAGACAACTAGCTTTGCAACATGGTCTAGATGCTAAGCTCGTGCATATGCTTGGAATGCCGATTGATCCAGCATTTGCAGTTGCAGTGGACCATAAAGAGGTATTGCAGCAGAAACTGGGATTGAATCCTGATCTACCGGTTGTGTTGCTGGTGGGTGGGGGTGATGGAGCTGGTGGTTTGCTTGCAGCTGTCCGTGCGATCTCGCAAGCACGTTTACCTCTACAACTTTTAGTGGTGACAGGTCGTAATAAAAGATTGTATGCAAGTCTACAACGCATGCGTGCAAAGTTGCATGTTCCGGCACAAATCTTTGGTTTTGTCCAGAATATGCCAGAGATGATGCATGCTTCTGATGTAATTGTGACCAAGGCTGGGCCAGGGACAATTTCTGAAGCATTGGCTTGTCACCTGCCGATTGTCTTGAGTGGTTATGTACCGGGGCAAGAAGAGGGGAATATTGATTATGTGGTTGATAGTGGGGTAGGTATGCTTGCGCTGAATCCATGAGTCTTAGTTGACTCGTTGCGGCGTTTGCTCAGGCCAGGATCACCGGAGATACAGTGCTGCCTGGAAAATGCACGGCGTATCAGTCGGCCCGGTGCTTCGTTTGATATCGCACATTGCCTGCTGAGTTTTCTACCAGATTGTGGAGAGCAGAGTACCTGGGTATCAGGGCACTGGCAAGACCAACGGCGTAAGATGACGGGGCGCTTGCGGTCAGCTATTCGTATTCGGCCTTTGCCCAAAGCAATACCAGCGCGTTTACGGTCGGCAATGCATATCAGCCGTCCTTTGCGTCGAGGCACGCTTTCTATGCGGTTTTTGAGACGTTCGGTGATGCGGCGTTTCCCTTTGTTGAGGTCACGGACGCGGGATCTTTCCCAGCATTTGCCTCAATCCGTCGATTAGGGCCATTGAGTGAGTAAACTGCGGTGATTATAGCCCGTCTGGAACTGGAATGGATTGAGATGAAAGAAAGGACAAGCTCAATGCCGAGATTTTATTATGGTGGTCAGGCGATTATGGAGGGGGTAATGATGCGTGGACGTCACTTGGTTGCCGCTGGCTATCAGGCGACCAGAGGGTGATATCTACGTTTACGAAGAAGCCCTCAATTCAAAGCTCTATCAAAATAAGCTATTCAGCCTCCCCTTTTTACGCGGCATATTGATGCTATGGGAAATGCTGGTGTTAGGGACGCGTATCATGATGCTCTCTACAAACATTGCTGTCGGGGCAATCATTGCTGATCCTACAAATTCCCGAGTCCATCAGACCGATGAATTGAACATGCGACCACAGAGTGAGGCTGTCACCTCCGAACCCCCAACTGCCTCGGAGGAGCAGGCATCTCAACTCTGGGGAAATTGCAATCGGTGTTACTTTGGTGATCTCGCTTCTCTTCGCAGTTGGCCTCTTTTTTGTTACGCCGCTTTTACTGGCGAGCCTGTTCCGCCACCAGATTGGTGATGGTTTCCTCAATCTTCTCATTGAAGGTGTGATTCGTCTGGGGCTACTGGTTGGCTATCTCTACTTGATTGGGCGTATTCCTGAGGTTAAGCGCGTCTTTGGTTATCATGGTGCGGAACATAAAGCGGTTAATGCTTTGGAGCAGGGTGATCCATTAGATGTGTCACATGTTCGTCGTGCTTCCCGTGTTCATACGCGCTGTGGTACAGGTTTTCTGCTAGTGGTGATGGTCGTCTCAATTTGTGTGTTTGCGCTGATTGGCACTCCATCATTGCCAATCAAGATAGTATCACGTATTCTGCTGGTGCCAGTGTTGGCTGGCATTTCCTATGAGCTGATGCGCCTGGGAGCCGCGTATTATCGCTTTCGCGTTGTGCGTTGGTTGCTTGCCCCCGGCCTAGCCTTGCAGGGGCTGACCACCGTTGAACCTGATGATAGTATGATAGAGTGCGCTATTACTGCCTTGCAGCGTGTTGTGGCATTTGACCAAGCTAATGGCTTTTTCGATGAGTCAAAGCCAGAAGATCCACATACGGATAATATCTCCTCTCTGACAACGTCAAAGTAGATGTAGGAAAGGAACATAATTGTATATGTCACCTGAACCACCAATTGAGCATTCTATCGAAGTTAAGCAGGAAGAAAGCGATGCATCGGCAAACGATGCATTATCAATAGATGAAGATGGTTTTCGATCAAAGGTCAAATTTTCTGGGCTACGCTGGGCATCTACCGGGTCTTTCGTGTTCTCTACCGTTGCTGGACTCGTGTTGCCGCTCATCTTTTCTCTGAAGATTCTACCGGGGAACGTTTAGCTAAGGCTTTGCATATTTCATTGCCTGATAAGTTGAATATGAGCTGGGTCAATGAATATCTTGCGGTCGGTGGGCGTATTCATCCAGAAGATATCAAGGCCTTGAGTTTGACAGGGATAAAGCATGTTGTGGATACGCGTGCCGAGTACTGTGATGATAGGGAGGCTCTGGCGCAGGAAAATATCGAATTGTTGTATCTGCCCACACCCGATACTTATCCCTTGACCGTTAAACAATTGATGCAAGGTGTATCTTGGGTCAGTGAGCGCCTAGATAGGGGAGAGTGCGTCTTGATCCATTGCGAACATGGCATTGGTCGCAGTGTGTTGCTAACCTGTGCTGTCCTGGTAGCACAAGGAATGCATGCCAGTGCTGCTCTGCATCTGGTTCAGCGCAAGCGCTGGCAAGCGGCTCCCAATTATCAGCAAGTTGTCCGATTGCGTGAGTTTGAGGAGGCATATGTCTCGCAGCTACGGGAGAGGATATAGCGCTCAATAGCTAAAGCAACTCCTTCTTCGGCATTGCTAGCGCGGTAACAGCATGAGCGGCCTCTTCTGAAAGCCAAAGAGAAGATTGAGAAATTTGTCCCTCTTTCTCCATTGAAAAGAGTGCAAATTTCTGCTAATCTCAATAATAGATAGTACCACCTATTCAGCTATCGTACTCAGAGACTATCTGAGTACCTAAATTTATTACAAACTTTGAGGTGTCACAGTAAATATGATCCCGCATTGTAAGTTAAAAGTGAACATATCAAGACCTTCGGTAAAGTGTTCAGGCTCTGCCCCACCGTAAACTGGAGGAATGTATTACAAGGAGTTTACGATTATGAATAAGTTTCGAAATTTTCGCGGGGGAGATGGCAGGGGAGATGGCCAGAAGTCTTCAGATCAGAGTGTCCAGAATACGTCCCCTGATTTCCTTAAACGACATGTGCAAGATGTGGAATCAAAGAAAAGAGCTTTAGCAGGGCGAGGTGATGGTATAGGGAGTAGTCAAGAGATTACCGAGATTACCGAGATTCCTGAGATTCCTGAAAATAAAGAAAAGCAAACAAAGCCATACACTAAAAAATCAAAGAAAAACAGAAAGAAAAACGGGAAAGCAGGCAAGGGAACTAAAAATAAGCAAAATCAGATCACAATGGTAGGGGCAGAAGCGACAGGAGAATCAATGCAATTTGCAGGTGGAGAAGAGAAGGCGCGGGAATTCTATGAAATACCCCAAAAGGCGATCAATACACGCTTTGATGGAGCTAAACGTCTTATTGCTAGCAATTATGGAATAAAAGAAAAACAACCTCTTATGAGAAAAATGGTGGGATCCGCGAAAGATATCTGGCAATCTGCGTCGCGGGGAGAGAAAGAGCAGCAGATACCGGAGTCGGTATTCAAACTAAATTCTCCTGATCTTTATCTCTCTAATTGGGGATATTAGGCAGAAGCAAGACATCTGAAAAAGCAGGGCCTTGTCATTAGCAGATTGTCCGATTGCGCGAGTTTGAGGAGGCATATGTCTCGCAGCAGCGAGAGAGGATATAGTGCTCAATGGCTAATGCAACTCCCTCTTCAGCATTGCTTGCGGTAACAGCATGAGCGGCCTCTTTGATCATATCTGATGCCTGACCCATGGCAACGCCCCAGCCGACTTCCTGCAGCATTTCGAGATCATTGATGTTATCGCCGATGGCCATGACTTCTGAGAGCGGGATGTTCAGATGCTGAGCGAGCATGACTACGCTACTGGCCTTGGAACATGTTTTGTTCATAATCGAGATTTCAGAGCAGCCATAGTTGCCTTGATCGAGGATATACCAAGCACAGTTCAGAGTATCCACAGATGGGGCTAACTGCAAGAGAGCTTCTTCGGAGGCGAAACCAACGACACGCAGTGGATCAGGTTGATCAGTGCAGAGTGTGGCATGATCCATACGCCGTGCATTGGGGAAAACTGTGAAATAGGTTGCCAGCTCTGGGTTATCGAACTCTGCATGTCCTGTCCATATTTCTTCTCCTGCGCCATTCATGCGTTGTATGACTGGCTGAATGTGATGTTCTATCAAGATCTCTGTTGCTTGCTGAGCAACGGTGGCCGCAAGTGAGTGGGTATGGATGATCGTGCAATCGGGATGTTGCAGGATGAGTGCACCATCATAGGTGATAAGAGGAATAGCCATACCGAGTTCGTCGGCTACTGGGAATGTGTTGCGATGGCTGCGTCCCGTTGCCAATGTGACAATAACCCCAGCTGCTTGCGCAGCCTGGATAGCTGCTCGTGTGCGAGATGTAATCTGCCTCTGAGGATTGAGAAGTGTGCCATCAATGTCTATCACCAGCAGCTTAATCTGCTGGGGTGCTAAGTTCATGTTTGCTCCTGTTCGTTGAAAGTTTTGGAAGATCGTCAACATTGCTCCTGTTTAGCTCTAGTTTACCACATCCTCTTTTAGGGCTTGGTAGAGGAGTCATTCGTACCTAGCTTGGAGTATTGGCCTAGTGTTAGGCAAAAAGCGGCGGTGTATAGGCAGTTATTTCCTTCTCGCTGCTAGCTAGTTTCTTAGAAGTGGGTAATCGATTTTGCTGCCTTTTCCCTAAAAATTCTTTTTCACTTGGCATTCCTGGAAGCTGATGTTGATTGACACTATAAATCTGCGAATCGATATATGACTTGATACTTTTCATCGCTACCTTTGCAATATCATCTATAGAATGGATATCAGACAGAGAAGTAAACTCTATGGCTTGTCTCTTTGCAAATACTTTTTTTGCTTGTGGCTTGCTAAGCTTTACCTCATTTTGTAGACGTTCTATAGAGAGAGCTATCTCATTAAATTGTTGCCATACTTTTTTCTCTATTTGGTTGTTAAGTGGAAAATATTCTTTATCTCCCTCTGCTATGTAGATGTAGACATCTATATCGAGCTGACCAAGATACTTTACCATCAGAGGCCCTACATCATCCCATGAGAGCTTGCCGTTTTGCGCTCCTAATTTAGGAAATGCAATACTTGTTATACCTGCTTCCTTGTAATTTGCAACGAAATACTCCAAACCTTTTTCTAAATATTCTATTTTTGAATTAGCTTTCCAAGTGTCTTTTGTTGGAAAATTCAAAATCCATGGGTTACTTTTCCGATAGAGTGTTGGATGTCCAATGCGTAACTTTCCGGTTTTGCATTCTTGTTGGTAGGTTAGGAACATATCGGGGTAGCGTTGTTTGAATGCGAGAGCAAGCCCTTTCCCCATGACCCCCTGACAGTTAACGGTGTTGACGATAACCTGTGCTTTCGAGTCGAAGATGTTGTCTTTTTGGTACTGTATATACGCCATAGGATGCCCCCTAAAGTTGGTAATTTCATCCTACATGAGGCAATTATACCATCACATAGATATAATTGCAATCTTTTTTCTCCAACGTATTATATTCAGTTATTGTATAACATTAAAAATTTGTAAAAATAGTAATTTGGCACTTAAATTTGATGCAGTGATAAAATTTTTCTGCTAATAAGAATATAAATGTAGGAGGTAGATTATGGAACAAAGGGATTATCTGAATGGCAATCTCTATCATATGGTGCACTTTGCCAATCTCAAAAGTATTTTCAGGGGGCGTGCGCTCCTCTCGAAAGAGCGAGTCCAGCAAGAGGGAATTTCCTATCATTCAATAGCATATGAAGAAGTACAAAAGCGACGGGATCGTATTTTTATCTGGACTCAGAGCGAAAGTCGGTTCAGGCCATTGCATAGCTATGTCCCATTCTATTTTACGACTTTTACTCCTATGCTCTATGTACAACGTTCAAATGGTATCCAGCATGATATCATCATTTTTGAGGTAAGCCATGCTATTTTGCGAGATATGGGGGTTATATTTACTGATGGGAATGCGACTAATCAACAGCTTTCCAATAAGGGGGAAAAGGTTTATATTACTCCTGCTGCTAATTTAGGAGATCCCTGTCGCAGAAGGTATAACCCTCCGGACGCTCCTTATGGAACAAACGCAAATAGATCTGATTTTTATTGTGATATCGCATGTCTTGAGCGCCTTAACTGGGATACCATCAATGATCGGCGATTTAGTGATGATGAAAGGAAGCGCATAAAACATGCGGGAGTTCTTGTACCTGATCTTCTACCGATACAAAAAATACAAGGAATTGCAGTTAATAATCAGAAATTGCTGCGGAATGTAAATGCTCTTATCGATGAGGTTGGCCTGCTGGGGCATATTCCCTATGCTACATTTAAACCTCAGCTTTTTTTTTCAGTGATAAGCAGGAATTACACCACGTGTAATTCCTGCTGTTTGTTCGCACATGTCTGTACAAAACTCTGCAAGATTAGCCCACGCTACCTGACATCTCTAGTTGGATCAGTCAATTCAGCTCAACAGCGTATTCCATTGGCAACTCTTTGGTAATTGGCTCAATGAAACCGTTAACGATCAGTGAGTAGGCCTCAGACTCATCAAGTCCACGGCTCATCAGATAGAAGAGTTGATCCTCTCCAACCTTAGAGACAGTGGCCTCGTGGCCGATCTCAGTCCGGTTCTCCTCGACACGGATAGTTGGGTAGGTATCGGTGCGAGCATTCTCGTCGAGCAAGAGGGCATCACAGCGAACGTTAGATTTGGTGTGATGTGCACCCGAATTGATGCGTACCAGACCGCGATATGAGGCGCGTCCGGTACCCTTGGAGACCGATTTCGAGAGGATCTGCGATGTGGTATGTGGTGCGAGGTGTGTTACCTTTGCACCTGCATCCTGATGCATCCCGTCGTTAGCGAATGCTACTGAGAGAACATCACCTCGTGCGCCTGGTTCCATCAACAGGACTGCTGGATATTTCATGGTCACCTTAGAATTGTGGACAATGAAATCCTTGAGAAACGAAATTGCCAGTTCCCTCGACCTCGATATCCCAGGTTGGTACTTCGACCACTGACGACTCAGAGACAACAACATCTACAACTTCGACAGTCTCAGGCAGTTTGATAGAAGATCGACCAATATTCCTATTCATCTGTTGTGTTGGAGCCTGATGCTGTGCTTGCATGCGTAGCGTTGCACTCACGTGCTCATAGAAGCGTGGGTTAGCTGCAAAAACGAGACGATGTGAGCTATGTGCAATACAGGCATATCCCATGATCTCTACCTGCCTGGGTTCAGCAAATTCGGTGTGCAGGCGTGACGTAATGCCCAGTGTGACCAATAGCGAAGCGATATCTTCTAGGAGTCCCCGGTTAACAGACTTAAGGCTGAACCGACCATTGACAACGCATCCGTCAGCATCGAGATAACCAGCGATAAAGGCTAGCCGCTGAGATTCCGGTAAGGACCAGACCCACTGAGGAACACGTTTGTTAATGGCTTTGCCTGTAAAACCGTTGATTTTGAAAAACTCGGCCAGTTCTTTGCTATGCCAGGCGAGATGGTGGCCATCAGCCCGTTCAGTGGGAACGGCATCAATTAGCGCCGTCATCGTTTCTACTAACCGTCCACGGGCTCGGTCGGTAGCAGGCGTTGAGAAGCCAACTTTGGCAGAGCGCACGACACTCTCTGTTTGAGCTGGTGCTACTTCGATGTTGCCATCGCCAACCCAATAGCCGAAGAGCCACATGAGTTGATCAGTAGTATATTCAACTTGAGCCATGCGGGAAGCACGTGAACGCGTCATGGTTAGCTCAGGAGCATACTGGTTCAGAGAAGCAAACTCTGTCACCAGCGAGGGCAAGGCCAGTTGATGGGGAGTCCCATAATCAATCGATGTGCGCGGAATGATTGCCTCTTGCAGGTGATCAGCTCGCACATAGCCCAAGCGATAGCGTCCCAGCTTCTTGGCAGCTTCAGGTTCATATGTATAGGAGAAGAAAGGATGATTGGCGGTGACTCGCAGCTTGCGCTCTCCGATTGAAACCGTATGCACTGGTTGCATACCTGAGAAGCGCTTGCCTTTCACCGTGCGGAAGCACAACTGCCCTGCACCCTCGTCATAGGAGAGCACTTTCTCACCAACCTGGAGATCTTCGATGTTTTTGACACCATCAGGTGTCGTCACTGTCGAGCCCTCTGCTAGACACCCTAAGTTGCCGTCGACCCATTCCATCGTAGCATCACGATAGGCTGCGGCACGCTTCGTGACCAGATTATACACATTCTTCGACCAGTTCTGGATCGTGGTGTAGCGGACACGAGCACCTTCCTTGACTTTGATCTCAACGACAGCGCTATGTAAGCTATCGCTTGAATAAGATGGTGCGGTACAACCTTCTACGTAATGCACGTAAGCCCCTGGTTCAACGATAATCAGAGTGCGTTCGAATTGCCCCATATTCTTGGCATTGATGCGGAAGTACGCTTGCAGTGGAATTTCTACGCGTACGTTAGCGGGTACGTAGACGAAACTCCCACCACTCCAGACCGCGCTATTGAGGGAGGCAAATTTGTTATCGGATGGCGGAATGATCGTTCCGAAGTGTTCTTTGATGATGTCAGGATACTCGCGCAGAGCTGTATCCATATCGGTGAAGATCACGCCCAACTTTTCGAGGTCCTCGCGAACCTTGTGGTAGACAGCTTCGCTCTCATATTGAGCGGTCACACCAGCCAAATACTTCTGCTCAGCTTGTGGAATACCCAGGCGATCGAATGTATCCTTAATCTCGGAAGGAATATCATCCCAGGTTTTGCCTTGCTGTGGGATGGGCTTGATGTAGTAATGGATATCGTCGAAGTTAATGCCTGATAGATCGGCCCCCCAGGTGGGCATAGGACGTTTCTCGAAGAGGTCGAAGCTCTTGAGGCGGAACTGCCTCATCCAACTGGGTTCGCCCTTCATCTCGGAGATTTGTTCGACAACTTTGCGGTTCAATCCTTTCTCAGACTTATAGGTGTAGTTTTCGGGTACATGGAAGCCAGCTGTATATGTACCCTGCTCTAGTTCAAATGCCTGACTCATTGTAATACTCCATCCTGGCTATTTCTATCTGTTTATAGAAAGCTAGGTACTATGTTTAATCCTTACTCAGTGACTCGGATTTATCAGTATTATAGATGTTTCTGCCACTGCTGTCAAGATTATCGGGAACAGTAGCAGGTTTTTTTGGCTATGGTAGAACACAAGTTTGAGAGAAAGGGCATCAATTTTTTCGGTTTGAGCTTGCAATCTTTCATAGTTTGGCCGCCGTAGGATGGTGTTTCAAGTGACTTGTAGAGAGGGCTGAGGGAGGCTTGACGGCTGTGGTATCATGAGAAGTGAAGCGCCCATAGCTCAGTGGATAGAGCACCTGTCTTCTAAACCGGTGGTCGCAGGTTCAAATCCTGCTGGGCGCGTGTCCCCTGAACCTAGGCCTGGCCTAGGTTCATCTTTTTGGTTCTTTGTTGCTGATCAGCTTTGACAGTAATGTGGGTTAGACGTGCTTAGACAGCAGTGTATTGAGCCGACTGACCGCTTCCTCTGTTCTTGCACCTCTCTGCCCCACTCCTCTGGTCTCACTCCTTCGTACAAGAGCGGGGGGCGACTCCATCTCTCCTCGAATGCCTCATCCTGTCTCTCCTGATCGCTTTGTGGTGCTCCCTGCTCTCTGGCTAGGGCAGTCTTGGCTTTAGGTAGGTCACGTTTCCTCAAGCCTCTGCAACTAGGAAGGAGATTTTCATAGGAGGAGAAAAGCTCTACTGTAGTACAAGAGATATTTGACATTGTGAAAAACCAAAGGTATGATATAAAAACATACTGGTGATTTTGCAAAAAAAGCAACATTCAATGCACTAGAGGGAGCAATAAAGATGTGTGGGATTACTGGATGGATTGATTGGGAGAGAGATCTTACCCAACACTCTTGGCTTGTCGAACAGATGGCCGAGACGCTGGGTCATCGTGGGCCCGATGAACATGGATGCTGGTTATCTCCCCGAGCCGTGCTTGGGCATCGTCGCTTGATTGTGATTGATCCGCAAGGCGGGACACAACCGATGGTGCATGAAACGGCTAATCGTACCTATGTGATTATCCATAATGGAGAAATCTACAACTTCCGTGAGTTACGCAGTGAACTGAAGGAGCGTGGACATATCTTTGACACGCAATCAGATACGGAGGTCCTTCTACACACATATGTCGAGTGGGGTGAGGACTGCGTTCGCCATTTGAATGGCATTTTCGCCTTTGGACTCTGGAATGAGCAGAAGCAGCAGTTGCTCTTAGCTCGGGATCATCTGGGAGTGAAGCCTCTGTTTTATGCGCAACGGGGAAGTGCCATCTTGTTTGGTTCGGAGCTAAAGGCTCTATTGGCCAATCCACTCGTCGAAGCGGAAATTGATGAAGTAGGGATGGCCGAAGTTTTCAATTTTGGTCTAGTGCGCACGCCTAGCTGTGGTGTCTTCCGCAATATCCATGAGTTACGACCGGGCCATATGGTCGTCTTTAATCGCGAACAGACGCGTGTAGTCCAGTACTGGTCCCTGCGCAGTGCTCCCCACACTGATGATCTGGAAACGACGGCGGAGCATATCCGCGCCCTGTTGGAAGATACCGTCAAGCGGCAGTTGATTGCCGATATGCCGATAGTGGCCATGCTTTCCGGTGGCCTGGATTCGAGTGGTCTAGTCGGACTGGCAGGCGAAGAATTCAAGCGTGAGGGCAAAATACTCAACACCTATTCGATTGACTTTGTGGATAGCACAAAGCACTTCCATGGGAATGCCATCCGCCCTTCGCTGGATACTCCGTGGATACAGCGCGTCTCCAGTACATTGGGACCAAGCAGCATACCATCACGGTTGATTCGCCCGAGCTGGCAGAGAACTTGTTGGTTCCGATGCATGCACTCGACTTGCCAATGATGGGTGAGATGGGAACCTCGTTGTACTTGTTGTTTAAGGCCATGAAACGGGATGCGACCGTAGCTTTGTCTGGGGAATCGGCGGATGAAGTCTTCGGGGGCTATCCTTGGTTTCATCATCAGGAAGCCGTTACTGCCGCGACATTTCCCTGGCTGGCGATGACTGAGGCTGGTGTCATAAAGACAACACAAATTCCCTGGTTGTCTGCAGAAGCGAAGGCAAAAATCCAGCCTGAAGCATATATTGCGAGACGGTATCAAGAAGCCCTCGCGGAAGTTCCCAGGTTGGAAGGTAGAACTCGCTGGCGGAACACATGCGCGAGATCTTCTACCTGAATCTAACCCGCTTCCTGCCTGCGCTGCTTGACCGCAAGGATCGTATGAGTATGGCTGTTGGTTTTGAGGTCCGTGTTCCCTACTGTGATTATCGCTTGGTAGAATATGTCTGGAACATTCCCTGGGAGATGAAGACTGTTGATCATATTGAAAAAGGCATCTTACGCCGTGCCTTCAAGGGAGTTTTGCCCAATGATGTGAGGACTCGTAAAAAGAGTGCCTACCCCTCGACACAGAACCCCTCGTACCTGAAAGCCGTGCGCGATTGGACATTGGCTATTCTCAATGATCCGAACTCGCCCATCCTTCCGTTTATCGATATCGCAGTTGTGCATGCCCTCGCGGAGGGAAAAATGCCTCTCCCGACAGACAATGTAGGGATGACATTATTTGAGCGCGTAATACAGATCAACGCTTGGCTCAAAGATTACCATGTGGTTGTTTGCTAGACTGAACGATTGTAGATGGAAGGCAGAAGATTTCCGGCTCGTTGAGGATCTGTCTGAGATAGTTTACTGGTCCCGGTCTGACAAGTTCTTTGAGAAACATGAATGGACATTCCTCTAATTTTGTGAGGTTGGAGTGTAGATCTGCTTGAAGTATCTCCGAATTTTTTTTCTATCTTTGTCTAGGTTCTGGACAACGGATCATCGTGCTTCCGCCGAAGGCTTGCTGTACATGCTGTACATAAGGAGGAAGGGTAGACAAACGTCTACCCTTCTGGAGGCCAACATGAATCAGCTGAGAAACGGACATCGTTCGGTTTAAACCGCGATTAGCTTACGGGGAAGGTTGGCAGAGTAAAAGCGCTTTTCGCAGAATTCAGCATGCCAGCAGCAGCAGCATACCAAGCGAGCATGGCGGTGATAATACCCAGCCAGCCGCCGATATGAAGCCAAGTATGTCCGCTGATATGAAGCCAGATATGTGAGCCTGCAAACGCGCTGATAGCCAGAACGATAAACGTAAGCGTTAGGAACGAGAATACGCTAATGAGGGCAAGATTGGTTCTCAACGTGCCAAGAAGTCCTATGAAAGTGAAAAGTGCCCAGCCAGCCAGGAAGTAGCCAAAACCATCGTTGAGCAACTGATTATGTTGCAGGGCCCATCCGGTGGCTAGCCAGAAGCATCCATATGAAGAGAAGGCCAGGGCACCGAAGGTATTGCCTGACCGGAACTCCCACATGCCAGCCAGCAACTGTCCGAGGCCGCCGTAGAAGATCGCTAATCCAATGACGATTTGGGCGTTAGTAAATAAGCCAGCATTGAATGCGCTCAGAACAAATGTCGTCAGAGCAAATCCGCATAGGCCGAGTGGGGCGGGATTGGCATGAGTGGGGACTGCTGTTTCTGTGTGTTCGACTGTAGATTGAGCCATAAAAGGTTCCCACCTTTCATCAAATAAAGTATGTGTAAACACCGAGGCATTTACAAGCCGTACAACGGTCTGCCTGCCTACAGGCTCTCCTGCCTGCTGATAGGTGTCTACTTTTTGTGAATGGCTGCCAAATTACTCAAGAACTGAAATGCTCTTCTGTCGTTTCACCTCCTCCTTAACAGAGACGGTAGGTACCCATCCCCAATGATTATTAGCACTTGCCGACCTGTGCTATTTACATCAATAATATAACATATGTTATCCCAAATTGCACAGTTTAGGGAGACAAAAAATAGAATTGGCAAAGGGCAAAGCCAGCGATCTCTAAACGGCCAAGTGAGACGACCTCACGCGAGGTCAGTCCCCTGATCCATCATGTGTTGCAGTGACATCTCCCCACGACTAAAGTCGGGGGCTTCTCAGCCTCACGAATGAGCTTTCCTGCTTCGTTGGGGGTTGCCCGTTCGAGCTTTCGTCCGAGCAGGTCTGACACCTCCTCCACAGGCCGACACCGAGAGCCCCTCGGCCAGAATATTTCTACTTGCGTTGAGATCCCGGTCGTGCCAAACGCCACATTGCGGGCAGACCCATGCACGCACATCCAGTGGGAGGTCTTCTACCACATGCTTGCAGTCATAGCACGTTTTACTCGATGGATACCAACGATCGATTTTGACGAGGGTTCGTCCGTACCACTGGCTCTTGTATTCCAGTTGGCGGACAAACTCACCCCATCCCACATCACTGATAGCTTTTGCCAAACAGTGGTTTTTGACCATGTTCTTGACGGCCAGACTCTCCACGCAGATCACTTGGTTTTCGTTGACGATGCGTGTCGAGAGTTTGTGCTGGTAGTCTCGCCTACGGTCATTGATACGGGCATGCACACGTGCAACCTTACGACGTGCTTTCTCTCTGTTGTTTCCGCCTTTTTTCTTTTTCGCATGCCGACGTTGGGCTTTGGCCAGCCTCTTCTCATCACGGGCATAGAACTTGGGATTGCCAACAGCCTCACCAGTGGAGAGGATCACCATCGATTTCAAGCCCAGGTCCAGGCCTACTTGTGCATTCACAACTGGCAAAGGTGTGATCTCCTCTTCTACGAGCATCGAGACAAAGTAGCGGTTGGCACTGTCCTTGGAGATGGTGACCGAGGACGGTTTCTTATCATTGGGCAAGGCTCAATGAAAGGTGATCGCGAGAGGCTCATCCATTTTGGCAAGGGTAAGCTGACCATCTTCCCAGGTGAAGGCGTTAGAGGCATAGGTTGCTGATTGGGTATTTCGCCTTTTCTTGAAGGTGGGATACTTAGCACGTCCCTCGAAGAAGTTTTTGTAGGCACGGTCCAGATGACGAAGGGATTGCTGAACGGGCACAGAGGAGACATCGACGAGCCAGGGATACTCTTTCTTCAAGTTGGGAAGCATGGCCGAGAGGTCGTTGTAGGTCAGCTTTCGACCATGTTGGAAGTAGGCAGTTTTACGGGTGCTGAGGCCCCAATTGTACACAAAGCGACAACATCCGAATGTTTGCGCAAGGATACGCTTTTGTCCGTCGGTCGGATAGAACCGATACTTGTATGCCCGCTTTGTCTTACTCACTGCCTTCTTCCTTTGCAAGCATATAGGTATATTATATCGCATATGTCAATAGACAAATATTCATCATATAGGAGAAGAAAGTGAACATTCTTTCATACAGAAAGGGTACCCCGGTGCCCCAGCCCCAAACAAGGAACGCCTCTTGTATCCCCATGGCTAAAGCCAGGGGTTTTACGAGGCGGAGGTGATAAAATGGAGAGTTCGATGATTTCTTGACGGGATTTCCAAATTGGAATACACTCCAAGCATGAAAGGGATACTGAAGGTTGAAACGGAACGTGTGGAGGATAACCCATACACTCATATTCTATATTCAGACTTGCAAACCAAGGATTTTTAAGGTAAACTCTCAAAGTGCTTGATTGAATGTGCTCCTAAATAACGAATGCCTAGCCGTAAATCATAGAGGATCGCTGGCAGAAATTTGTGGTGGCTGCACTAATACAAACATGAGGGGGTTTTGATGGCAAAAACGATAGGCTTCTATCAAAATTTCCGTCTTGATATACAGCGCTTAAGTAATGCCCTTTGCAGCATCCAACAAGAGCCTGAAATGAGCTATGCTGCACTAGCTCAATGTATGAGTGTTGATCGGCCCGTTGCAGAGGCATTCTCTTATTGGCTACGACATACTGGTCTAGTCGAACCTATACCTCGCAAGAGGCCACAAAAAGCTATTGTTTATAGGCTCAGTCCCTTTGGCGAACTAGCTTATCAATACGATCCAACCCTTATGGATATTGGCACACAGTGGGTCCTGCACTACTATTTAGCAACTAGGCGAGGAGAGGCTTCAGATGCTTGGCATATATTGGTAAATAAGTATTTGCCTCATCACCTTCACTTTACCAGAGACCAGTTTCGGTCCTATTTTAGTAGTCTCATGGAAAATGAGGCTAAAAGTCGTCAAGCCCTTGACAGAGACCCGTTGGTGGCCCTGTCAACCTATATTCGTGCGGATATGCTTGGACAGCTCCGAAATTCTCAAAAAGCAAGCTAAGATATACACAGTGGGTCAACCAGAATTGCCACCAGCCTTGATCATTGGATATATGCTCTTCGATTGGTGGCAGTATCACTACGATCAGACAGACACATTACGCTTTTCACAACTTTGTAATGAGGAGGAAAGTTTAGGGCGTATCTGTCTTGCCGATGCTAGTCAAATACGTTGTTTTATTGTAGAATTGACAGGATTAGGGTATCTAAGCTTCTCAGAAACTCAGCATGAACCTGTACATCGGCTCTATCGAGATCACCCCAGTGTTCTCCTAGAACGTTACTATACACAAGATGAATGTTAAAAATCTAGCACAAGATCTTGAAACACGTATCAACACCGTATGCAGCGCACAAAAGCGCTATCGCGTGCTCTGGATCGTTGGAGAACCACGCTGTGGAAAAACCTCGCTTTGTCGCTCTATCTGTGTTGAGCGGGGATGGAGATATGTCAATTTTACACTCGATCAAGGTTTTCTGGATACCTTAATCGGGAAGGAACAAATCTATAGGCCAGAGGATTTTTCCGATGACTTGTCTATGTGGTGTGCCCAGACAAGCGAGGAAATACTCATTGTAGATGAAATTGAACCTGTACTAAGCCTGTGGAATTGGGAGCAACAAGAGATTTTCTTCAAGCGAATTGGACGAGCTACAGGCTTACGTGTGGGAGTTGTTATCGTAACTCGTTCTCGAAGTGCTCAACAGCTTCAGCAGGTACTATTGGAAATGCATTCAGATCATATTTATGAAATGTCGCAGGGAGCAGACTCATGACACAAATGATGCGTGATGTGGTAGAAATCCAGGGTGGATTTAAGCCTTCGGTACAACTACCAAGGGATTTCTTCGATGAAGAGACTAATCGTCATTTTGTTGAAACCTATATTCCTACAGAAGAGATCCTTGATATCTTCATTCGTGTACGAGACAGTCTTCAACCGAACTCAGAAAATCGTGCCAAATTATTTACTGGCACGTATGGCACGGGAAAATCGAGATCTCATGCTGATGATCGCAAACTATGTAACCCGTTCCTCCAATGATCCCTTATTCGAGTCCATTCTTTGACCGTTTGAGAGTTCTGAACAGTGCAAAAGCCGAGATGATCTATGAGGCCCGCCTTGGCAAGCCACCTTTCCTACTTGTACTCCTACAAGCGGATACTGCAAGCACTTTTAGCAGTTTTGTCATGGATGGTTTAGAAAAGGCCATCACAGCAGTAGATCAACAAGGTGTGCTCGGTACAACCTACTATCGCGCTGCTCAGGACCTGATTACCTTTTGGGAAAGTGCGCACCCTGACAACATCGATCGTTTCGAGCGAGAACTGCAAGAGTCCTATAATATGACACTTCCGCAGCTCAAGCGTGACTTAGCAGGCCCACATGCTGACACAGCACTCAGCCGTTTCTCCGAGGTCACAGCAAAGGCTATTGGTATGCCTTTCCATCCCACTGCTGTCATTGAAAGACCTCACGAGGCATTTGAAGCGGTTGCCAAAGAGCTTGTGGAACTCGGAATGTACAGTGGCATTTTCGTTATTGCTGATGAGTTTACTCACTTATTGAAAAAGTTAGCGGAAGCAACCACGGCCTCACCTGATATCAAAGCCATCGACAATCTGGCAGAAATAGCTACTCGTTCCGGCAAGCATCAGGTACACTTCTATATTGTGAGCTTGGAAGGCTTTTCTAGTGCATTAGCGAGTACACGCACATCGCAAACCGCGTTAGAGCGCACTGGAGGACGCTTTATTCAAGGCCAAGAGGAATTGCGCTCCCAACATATGGAAGAATTGATTTGTGCATCCATAGCGAAGAAGGTGCCGACTAAGACGCTCCTGGCAAACACTCCTGGCCAACGTGATAAACTCCTCACGCTAGCAATGCATCTCTGGGGAAATCGTGCCACAGGCTCTTACAGCCGCGAGTGGTTACAGAAGACCATTGTTGAGGGATGCTTTCCTCTTCATCCACTGACTACCTACTGCTTGCCACTTCTCAATAGACAATTAGCTCAAAATGAGCGTACTATGTTTAGTTTCATCTGGGATGAAAAGCATGGTCTCAAGTCCTTCATAAAAGATGCGGATTTAACAATGGGCGCTGGATGGCTCAACCTGCTCTCACTCGATGGTCTCTTCCCTTACTTTGAAATGAATATCAAGGAACGACGACTTGACCTCTATTTTCTCTATCAACAGGCAAAGTCGAAACTTTTGCCAGAGCAAGTGGATAATGGGTTGGAAGGGCGACTGCTGCGCTGCTTTGTCCTCTTAGGTATTACAAGCGGTGATCCTCATCTACGTGCAAATCGTGAATTGCTCCAGCAGGCGTTGGCCTTACCTCATGCACGTTCATCAGAGCTTCAGGTAGCTCTCGGTCGGCTCAAACAAGCTGGTATTGTGTATTTGAGCCAAGCGGGATACTATCAATTAGTGCAACAAGGACAAGCTAATCCTCGTGAACTGCGCAGTATTATTGAGCGGCATGCCCAAGAGGCGATACCCTCTCCCATGGCACTGTTAAATGAACAGTACAAGCCAACAAATGTCGCTGCTACCAACTATAACAAAGTGCGAGGCACAGATCGTAAGCTCTTGGCCTCTTTCGTCAGTGTCAATGACTTGGCAAGCTCAACTTCTTTGGAAGAGCAATTCCAGAAAATCGACGGCTTACTGTGGTACGTCGTGGCGCATACTGAAGAGGAACAACTCCAGGCTCGTTTGGCAGCAATGCAACTTACGAAGCAATACAATCAGCTGGTTGTTTCTGTACCTCGTACTCCTAGTGACATCATCGAACGGTTTAAATGCAAAATATCATTAGAGAAGCTGAGGAGCACTCCAGAATACAAGAGGTCGGATTATCAAGAGCTTCTGGCAGATACTGGTGTGGTGGGACGCGATTATCAATCAAGCTTCCAACGAGAACGACAGAGATTTAGTAGTAGTGCAAACCTTGAGTGGTATTTTAACGGGCAAATCACCATAGTTCAAGACCAACACCAACTATGGGAACTAGCCACAAGGGTCATGCAAACTGTTTTCCCGGCCACGCCCGCACATAAAACTGCACAGCATCTCGCTAAGGGCTCTGGCAGTTCATCGAAGCAGAGGGAAGCCCTTGATCATATCTTAAGCGCTCCATTCCAGCGTAGTGGCAAAAAATCTCCTACTGATGTCATCCTGTTTGACGGTGCCGAAGAACTTGGGCTGATCTCCCTTATAGGACAGGAGGGTGGTTATAATAGATACAATGTGTGTGCTCCCGATCCAAACCTGCACCAGCAGAGCTGGGCCATATGGAACATTTTTGATGAGCAGCTAAAAGAAAGGGATACTACGGTTGCTTGGTTAGAGATTTTAGAAGAACTAGCACGACCACCATTTGGATTATCTCCTCAGGTAATTGAACTCTTTCTTGCTGCATTTCTACGTTTCAATCAGGATTGCGTGAAAGTCTATACGACAAAGAAAGGCCTTTCTCCACAAATAGATGTTACAGAGGATATCATCATAAAGATGATTGAATCTCCTAAAGATTATATCGTACAATACAAATCGAACACAAATAAGCAAGAGAGATTTTTTCATGCAAATGAATCAGTTGGAAACGCAAGACACGCTGCTGATAGCCAAGCACAGCGAACATCCTTCGCAACATACGAAGAGACACGGAACAAGCCAATCGTTCCTTCAACGAGCATGGTCTCTAGAGAAAGCAAACCATCTCTAGCGAGCACATCCGTAGTTCCCTCACCTTCTCAAGCGGAGCAACTCACTATCAGCAATACAGCATCTACTCTTAATGCTCCTTCCAAACCAAAAAGTATTGCGGAAACACGTTTCTCTACTAGCAGTAGCTATCAACCAGCTATTCCCCCTATAGCAAAGCATCCTACTGAAGATCGGTCTCACCTCTATAAAACCTACACGATTGAGGATACAGAGGAGGAGAATTGGGATAAGGCTGCTGTAGAGCAGGCCTTCAATATCATCAGAAGCCATCTTTGATGGTTTGACACCCAAGGACCAGCGTAAACTATGCATTCGAGTGGTTGAGGAGTACAATTCTCAATGATCACGATCGTTTGCGACTTCTACCAACTCCATAAGGTCGAAATCAGTAGTGATGTAGTTGTGGTAAACAGCATTCAAGACTACATACCGCTGAGACAACAGTTGCGCCGTATCCTTGATGAGGAGACCAGGAATTATACCGTCTATGTACAGCATCGGGTCATAGCTCGCTGGTTGACAGATCTCACGAGTTACAAGCCACACATTGTCAGGTGGCAAGATATAAACTTGCACACCTATTTTGAACAGCAGTTTGGATTTCCTCCGCCAAAAGGTATCAATGAAGCTGTGATTCAAGATCTCCTGCATACATTGCCTCCAGTCGATGGAGATGCAATTGCCGATCCGGTAGGATGGATTTTAAGCCAGCGGGTCGATCCAGTTTGGAAAAATGGTAAACCGGGGCCAGAGCATCTCGTAGACTTTGCGGCCTGGATTCTCTGCGTGCAGACTATGCCTGTACTTTTTCGGTCGCTCATGAGAACTTGCCTCACTGAGTGGGCTAAGTACAACCATCAGTACCAAATCTTCTTCGAGCATTCTTGGAGAGATGCTGCAACAGCCGTGCTTCCTTGTCAGGAGCAGACACGTGACGGTGCTACACCGGAAAAAGTTGCAGTATCTTCAATAAATTCACAATCTGCTAAGATTAATTTTATAGACCCAATAGTGAAACTCACTGGCTTCCTACAGTTGCATCGAGTGGGTACACTGAGCATTACTATAGAGAACATAAATATATTCCCTATTAGCGTAGTTCAGTTAGAGGTTGCAGATTATGTAATAGAAATGAGTCAGCGTACGATGAAATCGAATGCTGCTATTAAGACAGAAGTCACTGTTCCTGCTGTGAATAGCCAAGAGGCTACTTATCCTGTCTGTTGGCGTCTCACCTGTGAGGGACAAAGACAACGGAAGGAATTCATTGGACAAGCAGCTATACCGATACGGCGTTTGCACATGAGTGACGTGGATGAAATGTTTAAGGACGAGCTATGAGATTGGCTTTTGAACAAAAGGCACTTCAATGCTATGAAGAAGTTTGCGTGAATAAGGGGCTTGTTCGCCAGGCTAGCATAGGATCACACAGTCTGCCCACATATGTCAGCGAATGGATCGTATCCCGTCATCTCTCGGATGGGCAGATTGACGATGCGGCCCGCCGACGTATGAGGCAGTTTACGAACAAGCATTTGCCTTCCAAGGATCAGAAGGAGTTGCTCAAGGCGAGGCTAAAAAATGGTGAGACGCTGCTTATCCTAGACAACTACGCAGTGGAAGTGGATTTGCGATCGGATGAGTACATGCTAAAAATTTCGTGTTTAGATGAACACCGGGCCACAATTCAAGGAGATATTGTGGAAAAATATCCTCTCCTGCTAGGAGGCGGTGTTTGGGGGGTCGGACGCCTAGAATATCAGCCACCAGACGATGAGGCGCGTATTCCTGGGCAAATACACATGGTCGATTTTAGGCCGATGCAAGCGGCAAGGATCGACATGGACTTATTCTGTGAGCAGCGTCAATACTTCACTTTAGAAGAGTGGAGGGATTTGCTTGTGAGTAGTATGGGCTACAACCCTGCATTCTACTCGCCACAGCAACTCATGCATCTGATTGGTCGACTCTTACCCATCGTGCAGGAGCGGGTCAATTTGATCGAGCTAGCGCCAAAGGGGACAGGCAAATCCTTCGTCTATCTTAATCTATCGAGATACATTCGATTAATTTCAGGAGGTAAGGTTACTGCCGCTGTATTGTTTCATAATAATGCAACAAACCAATCGGGTATATTATCGCGTTTTGATGCAGTTGTTTTTGATGAAGCACAGACGCTCTCATTTGATAACCCCAATGAAGTCATTGGCGTACTCAAGGATTTCCTAGAATCTGGCAGTTATTCACGTGGTGGCAAACAGCAAAATTTGGCAACCGCCAGTGTAGTCATGCTCGCAAATATCCCGTTGGATGGTGATGGTAGTCCTCGCTTCAATAACCTTTTCTTAAATCTACCGGGATTTCTGCGTGAGACAGCTTTTATTGATCGTATTCATGGCATCCTGCCCGGCTGGAAATTACATAAGAATTCAAGAGCAAACCATATCTAACAGTCTTGGATTCAAGGCAGACTTCTTTGGTGAGGTGCTTCACAACCTGCGATATCGCGCAGGATATGAGGACTATATTAAAGCTCATGGGCGAATTATTGGTACGGATGACATACGTGATCGAAATGCCATTACAAGGCTAGCGGCAGGTTACCTTAAACTCCTCTTCCCTGATCTGAAGCCAAGTCCTGCCGAATTACTTGAGTATTGCTTGCGTCCAGCTGCTGCATTGCGCCAAACTGTAAGAGACCAATTAGCGATGATGGATCCTGAGTATAAGCGGTTAACCATCGACGTGGCACTGCCGACTGACTGATCTGCTTGGATCAGGCCAAGTGTTGACAAGCCCTCAGAAGCTGGATGGCTTGACAGTGGTAACGCTACAACAAGCCACGCAGTTCCTCGATCCTGTCCCAATTCGCAAATTCTTTGGCGTGGGCAAGGTCACCGATATAATAGACCCAGAGATTTGGTCCACTTTACCAAGGCAAGCGTCAAGTAGAGCGTGGCTTGACTTGACAGTTCGGTGAAAAGTGGCAAAGATTCTCCTTGACGAGGTAAAGTAAAAGAAACCAAAATCCCTTGCAAGGAGGAACCAATGCACGCCAATAATTGTATACCAGTAGCGCAACGGGTTGATCTAGCAAGCCGCATGATTGTGCATCATGAAAAGTATGGATTTGTCAGTCAGTTAAGCAGAGAGAGTAATATTTCGCGCCAATCGCTCTACACGTTGAAGTCGAGAGGGCAAGAGGCGATGGAAAGGGTATTCAGACCAAAGCAGGAAGCCATAGAACGGATGATGCAAGTAGAAAGAGCCGTCTTAGTCCTATTCACAGAGGGCCATGCGAGTCGTGAGGGGATACAGAACTGTCTGAAGGGACTTCTAGAAGTCCATGTGAGTACGGGCAAAATATCATCCACTCTTCATGAAGCCGGTAAACGAGCCCAAGAGTGGCTGGATCAGCATATACCGAAAGGTAGGAGAGATCTAGCCATAGATGAGCAATATAGCAATCAAAGAGCGGAAGCCTATTTGAATATAGTGGACGTACAGACATCCTTTGTCTATGCCAGTAGTCCTCCAGTGGCAGTGGATGGAGAAAGCTGGGATCTCATGTTGTTGCAAATGAAAGATAACGGGCTCAAGTGGCGTGTGATCGTTTCCGATGGAGGAAAAGCGATTGGGCGTGCAGTGCGCGAAATCGCCCCTGATGCCCTTCATCAGCGGGATGTTTGGCATGTTCTACATGAGGGAGAAAAAGCACAGGAAAAAATTGGTAGGGCTGTAAAGGCGTTGCATCAACGCACTCCAGCGGTAGAACGCAATGCCAAGCGTGTGGAAGCAGGTAAAAAACCTCTGGGTCGCAATCCCCAAACAGATGTGCAAGCGCATGCCTCGGACGTACAACACATGGAGTATATAGCGACAAGCTTGCGCTATCTCTGTACTGAACTCCAACAGTTGCTCGAGATAGTCGTGCTAACAGATCATGGCATTCTTACAAGGAAAGTATGGTCTGAAGAAATCCACGCACTTTTAGAATTATTAGATGACCTATATGAAGTAACTCCAGCACCCCTCAACAAGCATGTGAAAAAGCTGCTCCGTCATGTGTCCTTAGCTCTTCCAAGTCTTTTAGCCTTTTGCCCGGATTTAGATGCCGTTCAGCAAGAGACTATCGCGCAACTTGGGCAGGAGGCTTGCCATCTGATTGGCTGGGCATGGCTACGTCGGGCGATCTTAGGGCCACAGACCGCGAAACTGGCCGCTGATTTTGCCCCCGCTTGGCAACCTGTGGTGGCAAAGCTGTTTGGAGCTTGGGATCAAGCTGTTCGATCCAGCAGTACTGTTGAGAACTGGCACAGTGTCCTGCGCCCTTTCATTGCTGTTCATCGCTGCCTCTCTGCTGATATGCTTGCTATTTTGGCTGTCTGGCACAATCATCGGCTCGCTTCACATGGTTTGCACAAAGGACTCAGCCCTCTCATACGCAGTGGCTGGGCCAAAGAGTCCACCGACTGGCTGGCTGCTTTGGGCTATTCATCGGCATGCGTCAAATCAACTTGACAATATTGACCTTGTATGAGAGCAAAACTGTCAAGCAGAGTCGTCCACTTTTGACGCATGCCTGTATTATCTCTATCACTGTTTTGCCAGTTTACACATATCATATGGCAAGGCTTCTATTCTTACTCTTTTTTTTTACAAATAAGGCTATGGCTAAACTGTCAAGCCAATTTGACGCATGCCTTCTCATATCTATCCTTCTTTCCTACTACCTACTAAGCCACAAATCTTCAGCGAGAACAAAAGAGCTATGCTATCATCCTCCACTATTTACTATTGTACTAAGCATACACAATGGAGTGGATTTCGCCTATGGGAAAAAGGGGACAACTTAAACGCTTGGCGTGGTAGAATATGGTGAATAAATGATAGGTGATAAAAAAATTATGCCTGAATTGCCAGAAGTTGAATATACAGCACGCCAACTGCAAGCCTCTGTGGTAGGGGCAACGATTCGTGAGGCACAAGTCTTCTGGGAACGTACTATCAGTCATCCTCAGGTGCCTGATTTCCTTGCCGAGATTGCTGAACGGCGCATTGAGAGTGTTCGCCGTCGGGGGAAATTTTTGCTGCTAGACCTCAGCGGAGATCTCTTCCTCGCCATTCACCGTCGCATGACTGGCAATTTTCTCCTTCTCCTCCTGGCTGGCACATTGATACCAGTCTGCGCGAAAGTGATCCCGTGACTTGGAATACTAAGGGGCCACATTTCCAACCCCCGGTATTCGCTGATACGTCATATACCATTGAAACGAGCCATTGCCGAATCTATTTTGTACTCTCAGATGAGCGCTATCTGCTCTTCACCGATCCTCGCAAATTTGGACGCATCGCACTATGGTCACGCGCACAGGAACGAGAAGTCTTTGCAGATCTGGGACCCGAGCCGCTTAGCGATACCTTCACAATCGAGCACTTGACAATAGCTTTGGCGGGGCGTAGAAGCAGTATCAAACAGGCCCTACTGGACCAAGCAGTTGTTGCCGGGATTGGGAATATCTATGCTGACGAGGCACTTCATTATGCTTGTATTCATCCAGCGCGTCGAGCTGATAGCCTGACCTCTAGCGAGATTCGCTTGCTGCATGAAGGAATCATTACTGTACTCACCCAAGGGATAGAGCATGGAGGGACATCCTTCAACGATTACCGGGACCTGTGGGGCCAAGCAGGCCAGAACTATCATCACATGCGCGTCTACCGCCAAGAAGGCAAGCCATGCCCCCGTTGTAACACACTCATCGAACGCATAGTCATTGCTCAGCGCAGTACGCATTTCTGTCCACATTGCCAAACAGCACTAGCTATTGTGGAGTAAAGAAGGCCGTGCACCGCACTGGAGAACCTGCCGTAGCGAATTGCACATCCACCGTAGCCGGAATCAGTTGTGGTTGCCGACCCTGGAGGGGCAGAGCGAAACTGACATAGCCATTCCTATCACTTACCGCTTGCTGATCCAGAGTGATATTGGCAGACTTAAAATGAACAATAGCCGTAGCTGGGATATCTGGTACTCCAGCCACATCTCCCGTCAGCTTGGCATAGATAGTGATCGCGCTAGCTGCTGCGGGCGTATTATCGGAAGCCCATGCCCCACAGCGATATGGAGGAACAGTGGGCAGCGGACCCAATTGCCTTTGGAAGTTTGGGTTGACAACGACCGTCGGCAATGGATCAAGTTGATGAGCTTCTGATCTGCAAGCAGATAGCAGACAGAGAAGTAAAAGAAGCATTACCGTAAATAATGGCACATGGATTATTTCATAGCTATGCTCAAACCTCACAAAGAACTATCCTTCCCGCTAGATGAGCTATCCATGCTAGCTTGTTCTCTACAATTCACATGACAATCTATAATTAGAATACACCTGCTTCGCTGTTATACTACCAAATATAGTATAACTCGGAGTTGGTTATCTCATAGTTGTGTGGATGCAGGAATTTCCACTTCTCGCTATTCTAATAGTACAATCCATCACTTCGAGCCAAGAGACACGATATAAAATCCTTATTTGCTAGTGAAATCTATACTACAAATGAAATGGCAAGAAAAGTATACGACAAGTTCAGGGCACGATTTATATCCCCAGAATTGGAAAACATGTCCTCCACTAATACCAACTTGCATTCTGACAGATAATTCTCAAGCACGCAACAGTTCTTGTGACAATGCTACCGCTGAACGCCAATTGGTTTTAGTCCTTGTCGCCTCCTGCCACTTCTGATATACTCAACCTATATGCTAGAGTTCGCGACGCAAGGAGAAATTTGCGAGCAAAAGATAAAAGATATGGATAATACTGAACCAGAATATACAGCAGGGCATAATATTGATGCCATGCACAATCTGTATCAGGCAATCCATTCCACGATTGAAGTTCGTCCTGATGATGGCCGTGAGCAGCGCAAAGGGGTACCGGAAATTGTTTTCGGAGAAACCAAAGATGCTGCACAAATCATTGCTATGGCACAAGGATTGCTAGCAGGATCGGGTCGCGCTATTATTAGTCGTCTCCGTCCAGATTTGGTTGCATCTGTCCGCGCGGCTTTTCAGGAAGATACCGTTCGCATCCATGAGATGGCTCGTGCTATGGTCATCCATCGGCCTGATTATGTGTCCGTACACACAGGAGGACATGTAGGGGTGATTAGCGCTGGTACATCGGATATTCCAGTAGCTGAAGAAGCAGCCCTGATCGCTGAAGAAATGGGCTGTCAGGTCACACGTATTTATGATGTAGGAGTTGCAGGTCTCCATCGTTTGTTTGAACCACTGCGCGATCTTTTAGCTCATGGGGTAGATGCAATTGTTGTTGCCGCTGGCATGGATGGTGCATTGCCATCGGTAGTTGCAGGATTTGTACCTGTTCCAGTTATTGGCTTGCCAACTTCGATTGGCTATGGATTAGGCGGCAAAGGGGTTGCCGCATTACTTTCGATGTTGCAAACGTGCGCACCAGGACTTTCTGTTGTCAACATCGATAATGGAGTCGGCGCCGGCATCACTGCAGCGCTCATTGCCAATCGTGTAGCATACGCACGAGAACATCAGTCGCAGTAGGGAAGCAGCAAACAGTTCTAAAATTAGAATGTCTCACCGGGAAGTGATTATGTGAGAGTGGGTAAGAAGTTTAAGGGAGGCGGGACTTTCTTTTATGGCAAATAATGATCAAGAATTTGATCAGGTAGAATCATCAGTTTCTAAGGTAATTAAAAACAAGCGAGGACCAGCGCGAGGCTCACAAAAAGCTAAGCATGGAGGTCAAACAGTACGCGAAAAGTATGGTCCAGACTTCTATTCGAAGATTGGAAGGATGGGTGGCAAGAAGGTAAAGGAGAAACACGGTTCACAATTCTATGCTCAGATTGGCAAGAAGGGAGGCGAGTCTACCAAAATTCGACAAGGGTCTGAGTTCTATTCACGCATCGGGAAAAAAGGGGGCGAACAGAGCCGAGTCACTGACCCTAGCGTAGAAGATACAATAATAGAATAGTCTAAGGATAGAAGAAGAGAGTTTCTAACACCTGTAATGCACACACATTCCAAACTCTCTTCTCTTGTAGAGGTGGGAATCAACGCTCATCATGCCGACGCCCCATGCCACGAATCCCTCGCAGATCATTCAGGCTACGTTGCTGACGTCCAGGTGGTGGTGGTGTTCTACCCGGCAGGCTCGACGGTGACACTGTTGGAGGAACTGCTTGTGTCAGCGGAGGCCTCGGCGGATTTGGGGTCACCGCAGGTGCGGTCCCGGTCGCATAGGCCTGTGACGGACGGAATGATGAGTTCACACGGCTTGCCCCAGTTCTTGCCGTAGACAAATCTTCCATACCCGCTGCAATCAAGGTTACACGCATGGTATCTCCCAGAGCAGAATCAATAACTGCACCGAAAATAATATCAGCTGTATCATTGATAGCCAGTCCAATGCGCTCTGCAACCTCGTTGACTTCAAAAAGGGTCATGTTCTCACCACCACTGATATTGAAAAGGACACGCTTGGCACCACGAATGGTGACGTTGAGAAAACCACCAGCGATCGCCTCTTCTGCTGCGGCCTGAGCCCGATTACGCCCCTTCCCCTGCCCGATACTCATCAATGCTGTACCTGCTTCAGATAAGATGCTGCGTACATCCGCAAAATCGACGTTGACCATACCAGGCACATTAATGACTTCCGCAATACCCTGGACACCCTGACGCAGAACATCGTCTGCGACCTTAAATGCCTCGGATAGGCTACGTTCTCGGCTGACAGTTGTCAATAAGCGATCGTTAGGAACGGTGATCAGAGCATCGATCTCCCCACGGAATTCTGCAATGCCTTGCTCTGCAATACGTCGACGGCGCGATCCCTCGAATGTGAATGGGATCGTGACAATGCCAACGGTGAGAGCCCCAAGCTTTTTAGCAATGGAGGCGACAACAGGCGCAGCTCCGGTGCCTGTACCACCTCCCATACCAGCTGCGATAAATACTAAGTCCGCATCGCCTAGCGCTGCATGAATCTCTGCCATGCTCTCGGTTGCAGCACGCATGCCTACAGCGGCATTGCCCCCTGCACCCAGTCCTTTTGTATGATGTTGGCCTAAACAGATGCGACAGGGAGATTGTGAGAGCCCCAGTACTTGCGCATCTGTGTTCATAGCGACGAAACGTACACCACGAACATTGGATTCAATCATACGGTTAATTGCGTTCATACCACCGCCACCAACGCCAGCTACGACGATATCTACAGTCTGTGTTGCTTGCCCAAGCGCATCGAAGGATAACTGAGAAGAAACGGGGTCCTCTTCGGTATCTCGCTGCTCCCTACCCAATTGCACTCGTTCTAGCCGCCACTGCATATCCTCTCCTTCCACCTCATGCCGAAGAATGGCCCACTGATCCTCCTGCTCCTCATACACGTCTGACCTGACTGCGGCCTTTTCGAACCATGGTTTGGAGGCTATGTTGCGTTTGTACGCATCTTGTGAACCTAATGGCATGCAACCCCCCCATTTCTCTCATCAAAAAGTATGGCTATGAAGAGAGACTGCCAGGTAAGCGCGAGATTGATCCCATAGCACTAGCATCGTGCCTGCGATTGAAAGAAAGTATACCAAAGGTATCTCCTTCTGTCAATCTTGTTTTAAGAGCAATTTTTTTCTTATCCTGTACCTGTTTATTTCAGCAGATAGTAGGATCGTTCTGTTGCACTATATGCTCCCTTCTCTAAGGAATAGACGACCTATTTCTGATGGATATTAACAGGTTTCTTGGAGGCGCTTTTCCTCAGAGCTAGCCAAGGCATGGGTGATCATACGAATCACGCTCCCGATGTCCATAGGTTTACGCAACTGGTAAATGTTGCGCTGTTCCAACTCGTTGGTCGGTAGCGTTGCACTCATCATAATCGACGGTATGCCTCGTGTTTCCTTTTGATGCTGCAAGCGGTCATACAATTCTAGGCCATTGAGTTTTGGTAGTCGATAATCAAGGAGCATTAGGCAGGGATGAATGCGTGGTGCTTCTTCCAGTGCCACTTCCCCATTATCAATGACCACAGTATGATACGGCGTTTCTTCCTCAATAAGTTGTTGAAGAAATTGCGCAATATCTGCGTCATCTTCGACGATTAGAATTGTTGTGTTCCGTGGGCTCTGGGCCGCTGGCGGAATAACCTCTCGTGGCATGATGAACTCCCTTTCCGCATGTAATAGCTATTGCACGACAACAACGGATGCAGAAAAGCTGCTGCCGCACCCGTTTGACCTTTCACTACCATCTCTAAGATCTTTGGCATTTGCCAGAGTGAGATTTGTCAAGAATATTCAAAAACTCGCTATAAATTCAACGAACGATTACTACACCTTAATGTAACGGATGTAGCAGGGCAATGGTTACGTACGTAAATGGCATTTATAGATAATTGAAAAAGTCGAGATCGCGAGAAGTAGAGCACCAAGCGGAACTTTTGTATGTGAGCCTCGTATAATTAGTGAACTGACCAGTTTTTCTAAAGAGCTACGTCACCGTGGAAAGCAACCGGGGGAAATGGTGGTGGTCTATGAGTTAGTGCGCGGTTCTCAAGCTGTGCGAGAGCAATCTTTTTTATGTTGGTGCTTAAGGATGAGCTAATGGAAAGCAAAGGACGTATATACCGCTTTATCATTGTTATGAGTCTGCTGCTAACGTGTGTTCTCGTAACTAATTCTTTCGGTAGTCTCAAGATGATAGACACGGATGCGGCTTTTCCTAGGACTTCCCCTCCTAGAACATCCTCTTCTAGAACATCCTCTTCTAGAACATCCTCTTCTAGATCTGCGTCTAGTTCAAAGACCGTGACCGGAACCCATATTGGCAATGCCACTTGGTTCTCTGGCATCGGCGGCGGTTCCTATGGCGGTTGCGGCGTTCCACAGGCTAACTTGGATTCGAAGTACTATGTTGCTCTCAATGTCCAAAATGATCCTGGAAATTATAGTACAATGCTTACGCGCCCGATTGTCGCGAAGAATGCTAAAGAAATTGGCATGTTCAACAACGGTCTCAATTGCGGGCGCTGGGTTAAAGTCACCATTAGCGATAACTGTCTTGGGACCAATGACGGTGCTCCCAACAAGCCGTTCTGTCACGGCGGAAGCTGGGCTGCTGACCGGTACAATGGGGCGACCCTCAATATGGTGGTAGCTGACAGCTGTCAGGATGGTAATGCTTGGTGTCGCGACGATCCTTACCATCTGGATCTGGTTCAAAGTTCCTTGAATCAGTTTGTTCTGCATAATCGGCCAGTTGGCAATCTGTATCCTAATGCCTGGGACAACCGACATATTAGCTGGCAGTTCGTCTCAGCACCAAATTATACAGGCGATATCAAGATTGCCTTTTTGCATGGAGCTAATCTCTATTGGTCAGCGATCTCGATCACTCATCTAGCAAATGGTATACATGGTGTTCGGTATTATCAGAAAGGCGCTTGGGTCAAAGCTTCGATGGATAGCGATATGGGAAACGATTATTTGATCGGACCGACCATGACGGGAGGTAATCGTTACCAGATGCAGGTCTACGACTCTTCAGATAAGCTCATTAACAAGGGGCGCATCTATAGCTTCTCGTATCCGACCAGTTGCGGTTTGTCTTGTTCTGCTGAATTCCTGCCGATTTCCTATACGAAAAAATAGTAGCCAGAACCACGCTGGCAGCTGTCTGTTATTGCGGGTGACGGAGATCATTCTCGGTCACCTCTGATGTTAATGGCAGTTCCTTACATAAGGAGAAGCTGATGAAAGGGAAAACACACGTTTACTTCTTCAGCACCGTCTTGGCTCTATTGCTAATATGCGTCCTCGGGATTAATTCTTTCGGTAGTCTCAAGGTCGCAGGCGCGGCCTCTTCATACTGTGCATTGACGTACTTGCTAAGGACAAACGTGTGGCCTGGCAACTTCGAAGTACATGTCGCAATTCAGAATACCAGCTCTTCAGCGTGGCAAAGTTGGAAACTGGTTTTCAACTTCCAGAATTGTGATCAGGTCGTCGATGCTGGATGGGATATCACCTATACACAGTCTGGTACGACTGCGACAATGAGTAGTGTGAGCTATAACAGCTATGTGCCTGTGAATGGCTTCGTTAATAAATCATCTAAAGGCTACTTTGGCTTCCAATTTAAAAGGACCAACAGCAGTCCCGTTCCTACAAGATTTACTGTGAATGGCCATGTCTGTAGCTCATACTTCGGCATGTGGGATGGTACAGGATTACCCTTCTTCTACAGTGCTCACCCCCCTGCGCTTCCACCATCTCTCATGCTTGGTTCTGTTGCTACATTTTATCCTAAGACCACGTCCAGTCCTATTGTTGTCTCGTATCATCCTAAGACCATGCCTAGTCCTGTTGCCTCGTATAATCCTAAGACCATGGCTGGAACCCATATTGGCAATGCCACTGTGTTTTCTGGCATCGGTGGTGCCTATGGAGGTTGCGGCGTTCCACAGGCTAACTTGGATTCGAAATACTATATTGCTCTCAATGTCCAAAATGATCCTGGAGATTATAGTACGAGGCTCTCGCGCCCGATTGCCGCGAAGTATGCTAAAAAAATTGGCATCTTCAACAACGGTCTCAATTGTGGACGCTGGGTTAAAGTCACCATTGGCGATAACTGTCTCGGGACCAATGACGGTGCTCCCAACAAGCCGTTCTGTCACGGCGGAAGCTGGGAGGCTGACCGGTACAATGGGGCGACCCTCGATATGGTGGTAGCTGATAGCTGTCAGGACGGTACTGCTTGGTGTCGCGACGATCCTTACCATCTGGATCTGATTCAAAGTTCCTTGAATCAGTTTGTTCTGCAAGGTCAGCCAGTTGGTAACATGTATCCTAATGCCTGGGGTAACCGACATGTTAGCTGGCAGTTCGTTTCAGCACCAAATTATAAAGGCGATATCAAGATTGCCTTTTTGCATGGAGCCAATCTCACTTGGTCAGCGGTCTCTATCACCCACCTAGCAAACGGTATACATGGTGTTCGGTATTATCAGAATGGTACTTGGGTCAGAGCTTTGATGGATAGCGATCTGGGAAACGATTATGTGATCGGGCCGACCATGACGGGGTATAATCGTTACCAGATTCAGGTCTACGACTCTTCAGATAAGCTCATTAACAAGGGGCGCATCTATAGCTTCTCGTATCCGACCAGTTGCGGTTCGTCTTGTTCTGCTGACTACCTGCCGATTTCCTATACGGCAAAATAGTAGCCAGAGGCCAATGTTTGATGAAGAAATAAAACTCCAAACCATTACAAACTTTTGTAATGGTTTGGCAATGATGCCCAAGGCTTTCCTACTTTGGGCTGAGGTACAGTTCTCTCAACGCTAATCTATGGGGCTTCCCAAACTTGAACGGTCCCATCCCAGGAGCCAGAAGCGAGTTCCGCATTGTTGGGCGACCATTCGACCGTTTCGACTATATTGGTATGTCCGCGGTAGACATAGGTATTGCTCCCATCGGTCGGGTTCCATACCCGCACAGTTTTATCATTGGATGCCGAAGCGATGCGCTTACTATCGAAAGACCAAGCTAACGCATTTATTGTACTTGAGTGTCCCTGATAGACGTAGATATTGCCTTGCATGGTAGAACTCCATACTCGTACCGTATTATCGAACCCGCCAGAGGCGATGAGTGTCCCATCAGGAGACCATGCCAGCGTGTTCACCGCATCTGAATGCCCATGAAAGGTACTGACGTTTTTTCCGGTAGTCGCATCCCAGACTTGTACTGTATTATCACGTCCTCCGGAAGCGATACGCTTACCGTCAGGAGACCATGCCAGACTATACACTGGCCCATTGTGTCCTCGATAGATGTAGACTTGGTTTTTCCCATTACTATTCCATACTTGCACAGTATTATCAGCAGAGGCAGAAGCGATGAGTGTGCCATCGGGTGACCAAGCCACAACGTAGACGGTACCTGAATGTCCATGGTAGCTGTAGGCGTTGCCAACATCAATAGCGTTCCATATCTGTACAGTTTTGTCGTTACTGCCAGAGGCAATACGTGTGCCATCAGGGGACCATGCTACTGTGTAGACAGTATCTGAATGTCCCTGATAGCTATAGGCATTGCCACCATTGGTAGCGTCCCATACTTGCACAGTATTGTCGGAGGCTCCAGAGGCAATACGCTTTCCATCTGGTGCCCATGCTACTGTGTATACTGTCCAGATATGTCCTGTATATGTATAGCGAAGTAGCGGATTGGATGAAGTTGAGTGTGACCCAACAATTCCCCAGATAATTGCCCCATCTGCTGCTACTAACAATCCTGCTGCGGCCAGACCAATGAGAACGTTCCTGCGGGTTAACTTCTGCCCAGGAAGTAAACGAGGAAGAGAAGGTTGCTTTGATGCTGGGGACGTAGTTGTAGGAGGTTGGAGGCGAGTCTTGATCTTAGCTTTAGGCGTGATGGTGAGAGTTACAAGGTTGGGTTTTTCAGTCTGGGAGTTGGTGTCAGCGATGGTAGAAGCCTCTGTCAATTGAGGTTGGGCGTGCGAGTGGTTGTTAGAAATGGTGGTGAGAGTATCCAAGTAGAACTCTTCAGCCAGTGGGGGAGTGTCAGGAATGGTGGTGAGAGGGGTGGGGTTGGATTCTTCAGTTGGCGAGTTGGTGTCAGGGATGGTAGTGAGAGTGGGAGGGTTGGACTCTTCGGCGGGGAGTTGGTGTCAGGGATGGCGGTGAGAGTAGAAGGGTCAGACTTTTCAGA
Organism: uncultured Chloroflexia bacterium; assembly: GCA_963727755.1. Classification (GTDB taxonomy): domain Bacteria; phylum Chloroflexota; class Ktedonobacteria; order Ktedonobacterales; family Ktedonobacteraceae; genus DASYAN01. The sequence goes on along the minus strand of CAVSHN010000008.1, from coordinate 197,719 downwards.
TGAGGAGTTGGTATCAGGGATGGCGGTGAGAGTAGAAGGGTCAGACTTTTCAGATGAGGAGTTGGTATCAGGGATGGCGGTGAGAGTAGAAGGGTCAGATTCTTCAGATGGGGAGTTGGTGTCAGGGATGGCGGTGAGAGTAGAAGGGTCAGATTCTTCAGATGAGGAGTTGGTGTCAGGGATGGCGGTGAGAGTAGAAAGGTCAGATTCTTCAGAGGAGGAGTTGGTATCAGGGATGGAGGTGAGAGTAGAAGGGTCAGATTCTTCAGATGAGGAGTTGGTATCAGGGATGGAGGTGAGAGTAGAAGGGTCAGATTCTTCAGATGAGGAGTTGGTGTCAGGGATGGCGGTGAGAGTAGAAGGGTCAGATTCTTCAGATGAGGAGTTGGTATCAGGGATGGCGGTGACCGCTGGAAGCCGAGGTGTGGTCTGAGAGTCGGTGTCATCAGCAATAGTGGTAAGGGTAGAAGAGCTGGCTTCTTCAGTGAGAGTGCTAGTGTCTGCAACATCGGTAGTTGTTGTAGGGGATAGGGCTTCTGGGATGTCCACTTCTTTTGTCAATGTCTGATCTGGTGTTTCTGGTGGCGTGAGAATGGTTGCTTCTGGAGTTTGGGTTGCCTGGGAGGGGATAGTATTGGGTTGAGCAGGCACAGAAATCACCTGCTTTGTCTGGCTAGCCTCTTCTAGTGCTATGGCAAAGTCCTGTACACTGGGGAAACGCTCTTTTTGGTCTTTGGCTAGAGCTTTAAATACTACCTTTTCCACCTGAATGGGAAGGTCAGGAAGCTTTTGACACAGAGATGGAGGATCGGCTGACAGATGCTTGGTAGCGATTTCTTCAGGTGTGCCCAGGAAGGGAAGCTTGCCAGCCAACCATTCGTAGGTCACGATAGCTAAGGCATACTGGTCGCTTTCTCGGCGTCGATGCTGTTTGATCTGTTCTGGGGCCATATAGGGAGGAGTGCCCACAAAGGCTTGTTTATTCATGAAAAAGGTATCGTGAGCAGTAGCGGCGATCCCAAAATCGCTGAGTAAAATGTCATCGTGTTGCCCAATGAGCATGTTTTCTGGCTTAACATTGTGGTGAATGTGCTTTTGATTATGGGCATACTGCAAGGCCTCAGCGATTTGCTTGACGTAGGAGACGACGATCGAGAGAGGGATGCGTTCTCCTTTTGGGTGGCGTTTTCGGAGTGTGCCGTTGGGACAATAATCCATCACCACGAATGGGACGTTGTGGAATACACCGAAGTCCAAGATAGATACGATATGAGGGTGTACAAGTTTGGTTGCTATCTTGGCCTCTTCTTCGAACAGTTTGCTTTTTTCGTTTGAGAGATGTGCATGTAAGACTTTAACGGCTGCTTGCATAGGTAGCTCTATATGTTGGCCTAGGTAAACCTCGGCGAAGTCTCCGCGTCCTAGTAGACGGACGAGCTGATACTTGCCCCATTGTTGTCCAATGATCTTTTTAGCCATAATACGTGTTTTCCTCTTAGTTAAAGTGATTTACCAAGAAAATGTGATCTCTTGCAATATTTTGCGTGCTGCTGCTGCCACTAGATCCACTCCTAGAGTCGCTAGGCAATCACGAGTAGCGCATCCCTCGGGAGTGCCTAATGTATGATTGCGGTAGAAACATGGCATGCACGGCAGATCTAGGCGTACAACCGTTGCGCGTTCACTTGTGGGATCACCAGTGTATGGTCCCCACGCTTTATGGTTTGAGAGACCGAAGATGGCGACGGTGGGAGTATTAACTGCTACGGCTAGATGCATTAGCCCTGCGTCGTTACCGATAAATAAGTCTGCTTGTTCCAGCACTGCTGCTGCTACCTTGATATTTCCCTTGCCTGCCAGACTGCACACGGGTACGCTCAATTCTATCATATTCATGAGCTGCTGGTGCAGTGTAGTCTCTTCTGGACCTCCCATTAATACTATTTGGCCACCAACCTCGTGGAAAAGTGTATTTGCGAGTTGGGCAAAACGCTCTGGTGCCCAGCGACGAGCTGTGCTATAACCTCCACTGCCAGGATGCATAGCAATAATTGGATGGGGTATACTCTCCACTGCGGCGTTACTGTAGACTAACTGACGTGCTTGTCTACGTTCATCTTCGCTTAAGGGAAGTTCCAGATGTTTGTTACGGATAGTCGCGCCAATCGCTTCTGCAATGGCTATACAATACTCAGCCTCGTGTTTAGCTCCGAAGCCATTATCCTCCACACGAACATTGAGAAACCAACCATGTCCGTTGTCTAGCCCGACGCGCCACCTCGTTCCCGTTGCACGCATAAGCAATTGATGTTTGAAGCGTCCAAATGGTAATGTGAGATGATGGAACAGGAGGACTGCATCATATCGTCCAGCACGCAGAGTTTTCCATAACTCTTTCAATGGGAGCAAAGCTTGTGGATGTTTGACGATCTGTTTCAGATAGTCAAAGACGTATTTGTCTAGGACAATGATGTTATTGATAGCTTCCCAGCCATTGAGCAGTCCAGCGGAATCGGGAGTCACAAGTAGGTCGATACGGGCTTGTGGGTATGTCTCGCGTAAAGCTCGTAATGCTGGCGTTGCTAGTAAAAGATCTCCAATGCCTGCAAAGTTTCACAACCAAAATATGGGCATTGGGTGGCAAAGTGATATGCGTTCTATGCATAGCTGTTCTGTTCAACTTTCGATCGTTGGTTTACTCGAATATATTTTATGATATTACTGGCAGATCTTGTGCTCTACCATTTTGCAATTTTTGATGGATAATGGTCAAGACTTGTTCCACAGTGATATCCTTCATGCACTGGGTAGTAAAGAAGCGGCAGTCGGCGGGCCTGCCTTTAGCTGTGTAACAGGGACTACACCAAATGTCGCTGCGTAGTACGGTTGCAAGTGGACTGACTGGACCACTCTTGACCGGGTCGGTAGGACCATGTATGGCGATCAATGGGGTGCCTACCGCGGCTGCAATATGCATAGGGCCACTGTCGCCTGTGATAACCAGATTGGCGCGTTTCAACAAAGCTGCTAGTTGTGTCAGACTTGTCTTGCCTGCCAGATTGACTGGCTGTTCATGTGTGCGGCACAGGATGGTCTCTATGAGAGGCAGATCATTGGGTGCTCCAGTTAGAACAATGGTCATATTCTCATTAGAGGTGAGTTGATCGATCATCTTAGCCCAGTAGGGGATGGGCCAGCGTTTCGATTGTCCGTTATTGGAGCTGACATGGCAGGCGACGATCGTTCTATCGGGTTGTATGCCTTGCTGAAGCAGTATCTCATCTATCTCTTGTTGGGCCTGAAAACTAACATTCAATTGTGGAATACGATCATTTGATGTAACATTTGCTCCTACTGCTTGTGACAATTTCAAACAATAATCGACTTCGTGCAGATGGTCGCCCTTGTTCCAGTGTGCTCCGGGCACGCTATCAGTCATAAAACCTGGGTAACTCTCTTGTCCGAAGCCAACACGCCGTTGGGTACCACTAAGAACGGCCAGTATCGCGGCCCAGGGACCAAAGACACTGACTGCAAGATCATAGTGTCGTGCTTGTAAACTATGCCGTAGTGCTTGAGCCTCGCGCCAGTTTTGCAGGTTGAATAACGCTTTGGGTCGGCGCCAAATATTCGGATCGTAGGCAATCACTTCCGTTAGATCGGGATCGTTCATAACTACTTTGGAGCTTGATGGGATGGCTAGTAGATCGATCTCAGCATCGGGATAAGTGCGCTTCAGTGAACGTACGACTGGTAGCGAGAGTACCAGATCTCCGATCAGGTCCATACGTAGCACGAGGATACGCTTAGGATGAAAGGTCTCTGGTGAAAGTGGCACTTGCTTTTTTTCTAACCTGCTCAGCTTGAGTCCTATTCCGATGCCGCTAGCGCACACGTAAATGCCAGCCAATAAAATTCGCTTGCTAGCACGAACGAGAAAGTTGCGCACTTTGTGACGCGAGTCTGGATGGGTGGGATAGCCGTATTCATCTATATGCTGCAATTGTGGTGTCTGAACCATACAATTCTGTCCTTAAAATTGGCTTCTGAAGGTGTCTGGCTGCCATTATAGAGGTATTGTATGAAGATTGCAATCTGATTTTGCAAGTTTTGTGTCAATTTTTTTCGCACATCATTTTCAACATAAATGTCTTGACAAGAAATTTACAACAAAAGCTCTTGACTTTTGGCGATGGGAGCGGCTATACTCCAAATGAAAGCTGTTGATCCCCCTAGAGGGGGCGAGAAATAGCATCTTATGTTTGTTGAGTGAAATTCTGAGTGAATTCGTCTTTGACGAAAGGCAGGATGATCCGTATGGACGGTGGCCGTAGTCAGCCTCCCAGTTGGTGGAGGCGTCTACTTCTACTGTCGCCAAAGCAGTGCTGATCTGATAGATGCTTTGTTGCTTTTCTCCTATCATCTCACACCTCGCTTTGGCTCCAGTTACAATCTATAAAGAAAGCGAGCGGTGTAAGGTATTTCTATGCTTGCCAGATCACCTCATTTCTGGCAATGATGGTCTTCCCTCCCACGCCTCCCATTAAGCACCATTGTCTGCTGCGTGCAATTGCCACCTTTTCTGGCAGAAGCGGATGATATTGTATCTTGCTGCCTGTTTGGTTGTATTGCACTCTACTCTGCGATTATGTTGCTCAGCCTTGTTGCTGTGATTTAGCAGTGTTTGTTGCTATGTGTTGCATGCACTCTGTAGGTGAGCGTGCCTGCGGGCTATCGTGCGCTTGAGAAGACAAGCGCATCTATGAGGAGGGATTTCCAATGGCTTTGATGCAAGATACAATCATCATTTCTGACCAGGAAGAGATGCGCACGGCCCATCTTGATGTGGCGCATGTCGGAGATATCAAAGGGGCCTGGGGCACAATTCGCCTCGGAGATAGTGCTCCGCGCAAAACGTGGAGAGCGTGGCTGATGACATTACTCATTATCATGGGGCCTGGCCTGATTACCATGATTGGCGATAATGATGCAGGCGGCATTTCTACCTACATTCAGGCAGGCCAGAACTATGGCACTAGCTTGCTGTGGGCGCTACTGATTCTCATTCCTGTGCTCATCGTTAACCAGGAGATGGTGGTGCGCTTAGGTGCAGTCACTGGAGTTGGTCATGCTCGTCTGATCTTCGAGCGCTTCGGCAAGTTCTGGGGCGCATTCTCAGTCATTGATCTCTTCCTGCTCAATTTTATGACCATTATCTCCGAATTTATTGGCTTCAGTCTGGGTTTGCAGTACTTTGGCGTGAGTCCCCTGATCTCGGTTCCTCTTGCCGTTATTGGGCTCACTGCTATCATGGTCACAGGCAGTTTCCGCCGTTGGGAAAGCGTCATGTGGATCTGCTGTGCTATCAGCCTGATGATGATTCCACTCATCATTCTGCCGCACCCGGTCTTGGGAACAGTGCTCTTTAATTCCTTTGTTCCGACCATTCGGGGAGGGATCAATTCGACTGCTCTGTTGACCATCATTGCCATTGTTGGCACCACGGTCGCACCTTGGCAGCTCTTCTTCCAGCAGTCGAATATCATTGACAAACGCATCACGCCTCGTTGGTTAAACGCCGAGCGCATCGATACTACCATCGGTGCCTTCATCACCAATATTGAGGCGGCGGGGCTGATCATGGCCAGCGGCAGTTTTCTTTGCTGGGACCAAGTTTGATGGAAACTTCGTGAATGTTATTACAAGTGCTCGTGGGTTTGCAGCACTGGGCCATCCAATGATTGGGGCTATCCTTGCCATTATCCTGATCAATGCTAGCGTGGTGGGTGCATGTGCCGTGACACTCTCAACTTCCTATGCCTTTGGCGATGTCTTCAAGGTCCGGCACTCCCTGCACCGCAAGGTCAACGAAGCGAAGTTTTTCTATGGGTCCTATGGCGTGATTGTCCTGCTGGGCGGAGCAATTGTACTCATCCCTAATGCGCCACTAGGTCTGATCACTCTGGCAGTGCAGGCCTTGGCGGGGATTCTGCTGCCGAGCGCGACGGTTTTCTTGGTGCTGTTGTGTAATGATCGTGCGGTCCTTGGTCCTTGGGTCAATTCGCTCTGGCTCAACATGGTAGCAGCCGTCATTGTTGGTCTCTTGGTGGTTCTCTCGTTGATCTTGGCGGCGACGACCCTGTTCACCTTCACGGATGCTCAGGCTAACCTCTTGGTTGCTAGCTTGCTTGGTCTTCTCGCTGTCACACTTGCTGCGATGGGTATTGTCGCGTTGGTGCAGCGTCTTCGGAAGGGATCAGATCCAGAACGCGCTGCCTTGCTTGCGATGGATAAGCATTCATGGCAGATGCCACCACTAGAGGAGTTGACAAGGCCTGTTTGGTCGCTGTCACGCAAGGTTGGGATGTTGATGTTGCGTGTTTACTTGTTGATTGCTGTCATCTTGCTGATCGTCAAGGTGATCCAACTTGCTACTGGGCACTAAGCTGGCCGGGAAGACGCGTGCTTGAGGAGAAATGTACAGAGATCGTTGTTGGGGCTGGTTACACCTCTTGGGTGTAACCAGCCCCATTCACATTGTCTAGCCAGTTCCTGGCTGCGTCTGATGCCCTCGCTAGGATGTGATTCCGGATTTACCCTCCCATGTCTGCTGGAAATTGTTGACCCATTGCCATAGGCCGTCGGTTATGGTCTGCCAATGTGTAGTATTGGTAATATGGGATCTGTTGCGGCCATAACCAGCGGAAACAATGTTGGCCTGGACGGCATTCTCGGCCGCATCCGTGGGGTAGCCAGCTGTCATGGCTCCTTCGAAGAAATCTCCACTGCTGCCGTTGCTGTTGTCGCCACCGTTACCCAGCAGGATCGAGCCCTCTAGGTGCATCGGTGAGTAGCCATTGGGCAGCGGACCCGACCAGGGGGTGGTCAGGCCACCCCCTTGCGCGTTGCCATACTTGAGCGTAAAGTTGCTGATGCCGTTGTTCTTTAGCCAAGCACTGACGAACGGGTAGTGCACACCGGGGTTGTTGGGGTCAGTGTTGGAACCGCTAGCGGTCTGGTACAGGCCGTTCTCCAGGTCGGCTTCCACCCACGGGCCGCTGCCAGTGCACCCGCCGAAACCAGCATGAGGTGCCCCAGTAGATCGCATTCATGTGAGCGGCGCCCGTGTCGGTATGCGACGTCTCGCCGCTGCCATAGTCGAAGCAGCACCCGCTGTTCACGTTGTTCGGCGAGGTCACCATGTAAATCCCCTCGGGCTGGGAGTCGATGGCCACGCCCTTGGCGTTGTCGATCCGGTAGCCGACGCCCGGGGTGACCTTGATCCCGAAGGCTTGATGACCAGCGACGGTCACTGGCAGAGCCATGGCGTCGGCTCCGAGGTCCGAGCCGTTGGGTCCAGGACCCTTCCAGGCTCCTCCCCAGGAGATTGTTAGGTCGTTGTGGTTGGAGGTCTGGTCGTAAATCCTCGTGATTGTGCATGTGGTGCCCGTGCAGAACGAGACCTGCGTAGCCGCGTTGGCATAGCCACCCATCGATAGGAGGCCGATGTTGAGGTATGTCTGATCGGACGCACGCTGCACTTGGTATAGCGGCCCGTTGTAGGACGAGAAAAGCGCACGCACGGTGCTATGAGCGGCGATGCACTGTGTGCCTGTGGCCGCATAAATGTCGCAGGGCCTTGGCAGCCAAGCCGCCGAGGCCTGTGGCATGTCAGAAACGCCAAGCATGCCAGTAACGAGACTCACAATAGCAATGAGTGCCAGGAGGGTTTTCCATCTGTGAGAGCACAGACATTGACAGGAGGTAGATCGTTTCACGTTTTTGTGTCCTTTCCGATATCTGAAAACTGTACATTCTTCAAATAGATCAGGTGTTGTTCAGAGGGAAGGAGGCTGGATGATGAAAGGCCGATGGCAAAGGATGATAGAGCTACGGTGATAATGATAAACAGACTAGTAACTTTTGTCACCATAAGCGCTTTTGGATTACAAGAAAAAAACCTTTCATATGCGCCTCCGTATATCAAGAACTGGAGAGTACGTTCTTTCTATGGATACGCAGTTTAGCAAAGATCTCATCTTTTTGTATAGAGCAAGAGGGTGACAACTCACTGCCTACTAGGTGACAACTTCATGTAGATCAATCAACACACTCAGATTGCCTTCTATAAGGAGCATATTCCGGTGTATGCGGTAGCGTGGGCGTTCATTTGTGCAGCAGCCTGCTGCACAACTATCTAAAAATACAACAAATAATCCTTATTCCTCTATTTCTTCTATGCTCTTCTTCACTTGCTGCAAGCTGGCCTCAAGTTGCTTGACGTCTGGTAGCTGATCTTTCAATTCATCTGGCAATGAGGCAGTATTGTAGGTTGCAACTCCCATAGGACTTGAGATATTCGTCAATGCATACTCTGCCGTTACCTTACTTTTCGTCTCACAAAGAATAATTCCAATGGTTGGATTATCGCTTGGCTGCTTGATCTGCTTATCAACTACGACGAGGTAAAAGTTCACCTTCCCCGCGTGTTCAGGCTTAAAGCTTCCCTTCTTCAGCTCAATAACGACAAAACACCGCAGGTACAAGTGATAGAACAGCAGATCTAAATAAAAATCCTCATCGCCAACTACTACATGATAGTTACTCCCAACGAATGTAAACCCAATCCCGAGTTCTGTGCAGAAACCGTTGGATATGCGCAAGCAGCGCACTTTGCAAATGCCGCTCTTTCGTATCCTCATCTGTGGTGATGAAATCAAATACATACGGATCTTTGATGATATTGTGTGCAAGATCAGATTGTAGTGCGGGAAGGGTGCTTTGAAAATTGGTGATGGCCTTTCCTTGTCGTCGGTACAGATCAGTATTTATCTGATGGACTAAAACATTTCGGCTCCATCCATGCTCGATCGTTTTTTGGATATACCAGAACCGCTCGGTTTCATCCTTGACCTTTTCGAGTAGGATAATATTGTGTCCCCAGGGCAATTTTGCAACAACCTGTTGCAAAATTTGTTCATCTGGATATGCCTTTGCAAATACTTTCATATAGCCCAAATTCCGGAGAGAAAACCCCTTTATCTGAGGAAAAGCCGCATGGAGATCACGCGAGAGCTGTTCAATGACTCTTGTCCCCCATCCCTGTCTTTCTTGCCTCTCTAAAATATCCCTTCCAATATGCCAATATAGAAGGATCAGTTCTTTATTAACTGCAACGAGCGCTTGCAGCTGTGCTTGTTGCACCTGCGTTTTGATGCTCTGCAAAAACGCTTCGTAGTCCGAAGGAAGAATGTCTTTACTCATATGCAAATTACACCAATATTCCCTTTCTCTGTCACAAAATCCTCATGCCAAAAAACAATGTACTGGCAACGAATCCAGCTAGTTGCAGGACACTAGACAAGTCAAAGATCTAAATCTTCCTCCCGTCTAGTGTCTGCTCTGCCCTCTCTTACGGAGTTTTGCGAGGGTACCTGCTCAGCTATAATACTTTAATATGAACATTTTGGCAAGAATTAGTTTTCGTCGGATGAAGCTTGTATCTCATGGTTGCCCCCTCCATCTGTTCCTCTGGAATTCACTTTATCCAACATCCTCCGATGAAGTCCTCAAAGCACAAGATGCTACTCATGAAGTTAGCGTGCTAGCGGTGTAGGCATCCTGAGCAACGACAGCTTGACGTGTGCGCATTTATTATTTATAATCCACTTGATCATTGTCTAGACAACACCTAAACACGGTGTACCGAATCACACAAGCAGAGGAAGCAAAGATGGTAGATCGCCCCAATCGTGTCGGGCAACAGCTCGGCAACTATCGCCTGATTAGTTTGCTGGGACAAGGAGGCTTTGCCGAAGTCTATCTCGGTGAGCATATTCATCTGGGAACTCAGGCCGCCGTCAAGGTGCTCCACACGCAATTGACGAATGAGCATGTCGAGGCCTTTCGCACTGAGGCACGGACGATTGCCCATCTCGTCCATCCCCATATTGTGCGTGTCCTTGAATTTGGTGTCGAGGATGACATTCCTTTCCTGGTCATGGACTATGCTCCCAATGGGACGCTACGCAAGCTTCATCCCAAAGGCAGTTCGCTTGCCATCGCCACCATCGTCACCTATGTCAAACAAGTGGCCGACGCCCTGCAGTATGCCCACGACGAGAAACTGATCCATCGCGACATCAAACCGGAGAATATGCTGGTAGGCCGACGCCATGAAGTTCTACTCAGCGACTTTGGCATCGCATTGGTGGCACAGAGTTCGCGCTATCAGAGCACGCAGGATGTCATCGGCACGGTGGTGTACATGTCCCCAGAACAGATCCAGGGCAAGCCACGTCCAGCCAGTGATCAGTACGCGCTAGGTATTGTGGTCTACGAATGGTTGTGTGGGGACCGTCCCTTTCATGGCTCATTCACCGAATTATGTGCTCAACATATGTTTGCACCTCCACCCCCATTGCGAGAGAAGGTGCCAACGGTCTCGTCGGATGTTCGAGCAGGTGGTGATGACAGCACTCGCCAAGGACCCTCATCAACGTTTTGCCTCTGTCCAAGCCTTTGCTACTGCCCTCGAACAAGCTAGCCGATCAGCACCGAGCGCACAGGGCCAGTCACTTGCACCCACTGTGGTTGCACCAAGTTTGCTATTGCCACCAACCGTTCTGGCCACACCGCCATATCCACCTGCTGGGCGACCAATGACTGTGACGCCTCCAAACGTTTTGTCTACGCCCAGGCAAACCGACCAACCAGCACCGCATCAGCCATTTATGCCCCCATTGGTACCCTCGCATCGTAGAGGAACCACGCTCTCTACCTACCGCGGGCATTCAAAAAGTGTGTTGGCAGTAGTGTGGTCACCAGATGGCAAGCGCATCGCCTCGGGTTCCGCTGATGGTACGGTGCGGGCGTGGGATGCCGTCGATGGCGGCCATATCTACACCTGCCGCGGGCATTCAGATACAGTGAGTGCAGTGGCGTGGTCACTGGATGGCCAGCGCATTGCCTCCGGCTCTTGTGATGGTACGGTGCAGGTGTGGGATGCGGTGGATGGAAGCCGTATCTTCACCTATTGTGGGCATTCTGGTTGGGTGAGTGCAGTAGCATGGTCGCCGGATGGCCAGCGCATTGCCTCCGGTAGTGGTGATATGGTGCAGGTGTGGGATGCAACCAATGGAGGTCATGTCTTCACCTATCGTGGGCATTCTAGTTGGTGGAGTCATGCTAATTGGGTAAGGGCAGTAGCGTGGTCGGCGGATGGCAAGTGCATCGCCTCCGGCTCTGCTGATAAGAAAGTGCAGATATGGGATGCAGTGGATGGAGGTCATGTCTTTACCTATAAGGGGCATTCAGGTTGGGTAGGAGCAGTAGCGTGGTCGCCGGATGGCAAGCGCATCGCCTCGGGTTCTCACGACGAGACAGTGCAGGTGTGGGATGCCGTGGATAGGGTCACTTATAAGGGGCATTCTGACGAAGTATGGGCAGTAGCGTGGTCACCGAATGGTCAGCGCATCGCCTCGGGGAGTGGTGATAAGACGGTGCAGGTGTGGGATGCAATTGATGGCGGCCATGTCTTCACTTATCATGGGCATTCTGATCAAGTATTATCAGTAGCATGGTCGCCGGATGGGAAGTATATTGCCTCGGGTTCCGGTGATAATACGGTGCAGGTGTGGGTGGCGTCTTGAGGGCGGTGAGGGTGCAATGGCTCACCCTCACGATTGATTTGCAGAAAGAATTGCTCAACGCTGACAGAAAAATCAGGCACCACTTGGGAAGGAAGCACTGTGTGACCAGCAAAAAGGCCAAGCGAGGAAGAGGTACTCGATTGTGCTAAATCCGCTCCTTCACTCCTAGATAATCTTTCAAAGCAGCTTGGAGTATTTGGGAGTAATTTACCTGTTGTTCTTCTGCCAGCTTGTTAAGCCAAGCAGGAATAGTTAATGTTTTCTTGACCGAGGCTGTTTCCATTTCGTTACGTACAATAGGCATCCATACTTTTATCAAAACTGTTTTTTGGTTTGGTTCACATTGAACTTTATCTAATGGTGTTGGTTCTGGCGTGGGTTCATTATTGTCTTCCATGTTGTAAAGGCATAGTCCTAAGACTTTCTCAGCATCTTTCAATGCTTCTTCTGTGGTTTCAGAGCATGAAAAGCACTCTGGCAAGTCAGGAAAAATGATAGATATTCCGTCATCAGCATAATCAAATATTGCTGGAAAGGTATAAGTGTTTCTCATTGACTTAATACTCCTTTACTTAGTATTTTGAAAAAGGAAGGGATCAAAACTTAATCCCTGTTTGTCTTGAAATACTTTTCAATGTTCCGATTGGTATGGTTTTTACTGGGTGTTTAATCGGAACCTTTTTCCCTGTTGCCTTATTCTCGTATTGATGATGACGCCCCCCTCACAAGTATTATTATAGGTAGTTTAACACGTGTTGTCAATACGTGTTAATGGAATGTGTAGTTCAAAATCCAGCGCCAGAGCTGAATTGGTCACACAATGCTCTGTTACCTGGACGTGGAAAGCGGATGGGCATCAATTCAATTGTCAAGTGAAGAAAGCCTCTCCGCGTGTCGATTATTCAGGAGAGACTTATCTCATCTATCGCGTTTTGAAAGGGAAGGTATTATGGACAAAAGCGTACCACTCCCTCTGGCTTGGGACCAGATTTTGACCATCTTGTTCGTCATCTTTAATCCACTCAAGGTTGTTGGCCCGTTTGCGACTTTGACGAGGGGTACAGAACAAGCCTTCTGTAAGCAGCTGGCTTGGCGGGCAATCCTCTTCGCCGCAATTGGTGTGGTCATTGCTGGTATTCTGGGACAAAGGATTGGGCAAGTTGGGGCATACGAAATGCGATCTTACTGTTGGCAGGGGGCATCATTTGGTTTCTGGTAGCACTGTTCTTGGTCTTGCAACCTTTTCTTCCAGCATTGCAGCGTGATCGTCCTGTTGAGGAGCCATCCCTTAAACTCGCCTTTCAAACCTCTGGCATTTCCAACAATCGTTCCTCCCTATGGGGTTGCAACATTGATCGTCCTCATAGCAACTATGCAAACAATTGGACAGCAAGGAGTCGTTCTTGGTCTTACTGGAGTGATACTCCTGCTCAATTGGGTGGCCATGATCTTCGCTTGTCCTATCCTACGTCTGTTAGCAATCCCTCTTGAGTTGATTAGTTGGGTGTCTGGGGTCCTCCAGGTTGCTATTGGGCTGGATTTGATCTATGTCGCCTTGTTGAGTCTTCATGTCATCACCGCTCATTCCTGATGAGGTTTGGCAGGAAAGGTATGACGAGCAGAAGCAGGATACTTCGAGCACCTGCCTTTCTACTGTTATTCGGTTTGATCGCGGCATTCTGCGCTATGTCCGATGCCGCGTTAGGGTGCGATACTCCATTCCTGGCAGGTATTGTTGGTCCACTGCCACAAGTCGGCCTTGGTTCCGTTGGTCGTCCCACATTTCACATCATCAAGTACCATTCCACTGTTTTCGACGACGATCTCATAGTGACCACCGCCAGTCGGAATGATGGCCCACTGTTGACAGGTGTTGCCAAGCGAGGACCACAGGTCCACGGTCGTGCCGTTTGCTAATCCGCAGTTCATGGCATCAAGGACTTTGCCGCTGTTGATATTGGTGATGCTGTATTTGCCGTTACCTGTGCTAGTGAACTTCCATTGCTGACACATGTTGCTGAGCGACGCCCGCAAATCGATCAAGGTTCCATTGTCGGTCTCGCAGTTCATGGTGTCGAGGACTTTGCCGCTATTGACGTTGGTCAGCCGATATGCGGTGCCAATGGCAGGGAAGCTGTTACTGTTGCTGCTATAACCAACTGAGACGATGTTGGCCTGGACAGCATTATCAGCCGCATCTGTTGGGAAGCCGGACGTCATGACCCCTTCGAAGAATGATCCGACTGAGCCATCGCTGTTGTCGCCTCCAGTTCCCAGGACGATGGCCCCTTCTAGGTGCATGGGTGAATATCCGCCCAGGTTGGGCTCCGGTCCACTGTACCAGGAGGCCAGGCCACCTGATTGCGCGTTGCCACCCTTGATTGCATATTTGTTCTGTCCGTTATTCTTGAGGAGGGCAGTGACGAACTCGCTGGAGTTGCCCTTGTTATTCATGTTGGAGCCATTTCCTCCGGCAAAGAGCCCATTTTCAAGATCTGCCTGAACCCAGGGACCAGATCCTAAACACGGAGGGAACCAGCACTCGGTGCTGAAGTTGATCGCGTCCATGTGGCCATTACCAGTGTCGGTGCTGGACGTCTCGGCATTTCCGTAATCGAAGCAGCATCGATCGTTTACATGTGTGCCACTTGTCACCATGTACATTCCCTCTGGCATGCCATTCTTTGCGACTCTCGATGTGGAGTTGTTCCGGTAGCCGATGCCATCTGATACGTAGAGCCCGTAGACCTTATGACCGCCAGCTATTATCGGTAGCGCGGCAGCGTTCGCGCCGTAATCCTGTGCGCCCATTCCACCCGGTCCCTCGATGGTGAGGTTGTTGCCCTTGCCAGACTGGTCGTAGATGACCATGATTGTGCATGACGTGCCTGCGCAGAAAGTATCTTGCGCGGCAGCGTTGGCATAGTCTCCTGCGGTTAGGGTTTTGATGTCCAGGGTCTTGTGGTCCGACCAGCGCTTGACTTGGTAAAGTTTGCCGTTGTACTTGGAGAAAAGCGCTCGTACTGTGCTGTGTGCAGCGACACACGGTGTGCCTGCGGCAGCATAAATGTCGCAGGGCAGCAACCTGGATGCCGAGGTCGGCGTGCAGGAAATGCCAAGCATGCTAGCGGTAACGAGACTCACAACAGCAACGAGTGCCAGGATGGGTCTCCATCTGCGAGAGTGCAGACATTGAGAGTATGAGGTAAATCGTTTCACGTCCTTGTGTCCTTTCCAATATCTGAGAACTGTCCATCTCTAACAATAAGCAGATCAGGCGTGGTCAAAGTTCCAAATCTTCCACCCTGTCTAGTTTCTGCTCTCTCCTCTTTTACGGATTTTTGTGAGTGTACTCATGCAATGCTATCATAAGAGTAGTGTTTTGGCAAAAATAAATTTCTAGAGAATGAAACTTGCATTCTCCACCATCCTCATGATCGCCTGCTCCACCTGCTCCTCTGTAATCACTCGTACACATGGATGCGAGGGCAATTCCTCGGGACAGAAATCTAATCTTCCACAGGGAATAGCAGGACATGTTGGGCATTTCTGAGTTGATGCAATAACAACATGCTGTTCTGGAGATCCCCATGGTCCGAAAATATGAGTGTCTGTAGGACCAAATAGGTGCAATGTGGGAGTGTCCTGCGCGGTTGCTAGATGGAGTGGTCCGTTATCTACCCCGAGTACTAGCTGGGCATGGGCAAGTAGTGCTGCAAGTTGTCCTACTGTCATATCCGTCATTGACAGAGGGGCGACTGTCATCCCTTGTGCGATTTCTTCTAGTATTGGCCGTTCTTTAGGACTGCCAGTTAACACAATTCTTGCAGGCAGGGACAGCATTTTCTTTGTCATAAGGGTATTTGCAATATGTGACCAAGCCTCGGTACGCCACAATTTCACATCGCCTCCTGTACCTGGGTGAATGACGACTATTGGATCTGCTGGTCTAATGCCCGCATTGAGGAGATGTTGGGTAACCCATTGTTGTTCTTCTGTTGTCGGCTTGAAATGGAGTGGGTAGCGTGTGGGCGTATATGGCTCTATAAGTGGTGGATAACCTAGGGTTTGCAGACCTGCACTAGTGAGACGCAGACTGGAGATCGTTGCGTGCTCAGCAGGGGGAAATGGTAGTGCCTGGGTTAGAAATGGGGTACTTGGCGCAATTGCATAGCCTATGCGGTGAGGGATGTGTGCCAGATAAAGCAAGGCGGCTCCCCACCAGAAATCTGGTCGTAAATTGATTGCTAGATCATAGCGCTCATGACGCAATTGCTTGGCCATTTTGAAGAGGACTATATAGGGCTCTAATGGCTTCTGAGCCGCTCGCTGAAAACCTGGAAATGGGCAGGTGAGTAGCTGGTTGAGTGCAGGGTGACGCTCGACTATCGTTCTGGACCATGGACCAACCATCATAGTGATGTGTGCGTTCGGAGTCTGCTCCCTGAGTGCTTGCAATACGGGTGTCGTCATTACTAGGTCACCAAGATGGTCAGGACGAATCAGCAGAATTCTGGGAACTGGTATTGCTCTGTTCTTGCTTCGTCGTCTTGTCACATAGGCTCCGAGTGCTCCCAGAAGATAGACTAGAGCAAGGATAAGTCTACGAAGCAGAGTTTTCACGGAGCAACCTCGCTGTTCTGGACATGAGGAATGAGGCGCATAATTGCGTTCCATACTTCATCAATAGTGACCGCTTGCATGCAGGTGCAATTGGCACAGGACTGCATTTTGCCTAAGAAGAAGCATGGTTGCCCTGTGGGATGATGCCAGATGGTGACGTGTTTAGGATCGCTGAGCGGGTACGGCCCATATTCCTCAGGACTGGTTGGGCCAAAGATCGCAATAACTGGTGTGCCAACGGCGGCTGCTAGATGCATTGGACTGCTGTCGTTGCCGATGAAGAGAGCACAGGCCTCGATTCTGAGCCGCCGTCTGCCCGAAATTTGTCTGTCCAGCTAGATTGATCACGCTTCCTGCTGGTACATCTAATCCATCTAACAGCTTGTCGTTAAGTGTACTGTCCTCTCGTCCACCGATGAGTAGTACCTGGACAGCAAGCTCTTGTACTAGCCTGCGCACAATCTCACGATAGCCTTCCAGGAGCCAGCGCTTAGCTGTCAACTCCATGCCAGGATTACCGCCTCCGCCTGGGAATACAGCTACTTGAGTCTGTGTGGAAGATGGGATACTTTGTCGTTCTTCTGTTGTAGGTACAAAGCGCATGCGTGGTTGATTGAGGGTGAGCTTTAGGGCGCGTGCGAGATCCAGGTAAATATCTGCCTGATGTTGGAGGCGATCGCGTGATGTCGAGACTGGCACACGGTCTGTGAGTGAAAAGCCTCGTCCAAGACTATCTGGTCCCACGCGGCGCGGCACGCCAGCTAGCCAGGGGAGCAGCGTTAGCATGGGTGAGCGATCAAGCACGAAGGCCAGATCAAAATGCTGACGGTGTAAGAGCTGTGCCATTTTCATATAGTCTTTCAATTCATAGCGACCGGGAATACCGAGGGTGCCACAATCAATAACTGTGTGGACGGCAGGGTGATGTTCGGGGATGGTCTTGGACCATGTTCCTGCTACGTAGGTGATACGTGCATCGGGGTAGTTGTGCTGGATCACATCTAGCAAGGGCGTTGTCATGATTAAATCGCCAATGCAACATGGCTTGATCAGCATAATGGAACGTGGGTGCGAAATGGCACGCTGTATAAATGGTCGGCGCATGCTATCAAGTAAGGCGAATGGCAAGCGTAAGAGCATGCATATGATGGTGATGAGATGCTGGCGCAGGGTTTAGTTCCTCAATCTTTCTGTAATGATGGTATTGTAGTATCAGAGATGAGTCGACAAAACTCACTTGTTTTCGCAAAGACTATTGGACTCCTCCTGAGTGATATGTCCTTTTTCAAACAATTCTTTAAGTAGTCTTCTTTTGTTGCACTACCTAGGAGGAGTGCTTTCCACGTCTTATTTGAGCATTGCATCTGTCCTGCTATCTTACTAAGTATTGAGTCAGAAAGTTGCTTATTACCACGCCAGGAGTGTGAGCACTTTGTTCTCGCTACTATTCTGCCATTCACTCTAAGGGTGTAGTAAATGTGGTCCCTGGTTTCGTCGCGTTCACATCCGAGAACTCTTTGCAGGAGATATTCCAGATCTTTAACTGATGTACCCATGTATACTCACTGCACAATTTGTATATACTGTTGCAAAAGATGAAGCTCTTCAAGTATTGAGGGGGAAAGTTCTTCTTTATGTTTTTGAAGCCAAACAAGATCGTCAACAAGAGATCTGAGATAACTTTCTCGTGCTTGGCTGGGTGTCGCTTCGAGTTCAAATCCGTTGGATATACTGCTAGTAGCCATATATTCATCTTCTGTTTCTGAATGTTCAAAGGTTATAGTGAAAGGTCGGATCACTACGGCAGTAGTATCGGGATTGGAGATGGTAATCTTGGTATTTGGCTTGACACGGCTTTTAAGCTCCATGCCTGTATTATCTGCTCGATAGATATCTACTGTGTTCTCGGATTTTGGATCTTTCTGGAAGTCATAAGTATTTTCTGCTGATAATGCCATGTTAATCTCTCCTTCCTGGAGCATCGTGTATTGTTGGAGCATCTTGCAATTCCTCAATGAGAGTCGTTTGATGCTCATAACATTGCGTCAGTAATCTAATGAGGTCCTGGGCTCTCGATCGTGACATAGCGCAGCGAAATAGTGGGCGGACTTTGAGGTTGTCTAGCTCTTCTGGATCTTCTACGTAATGAGTGGGAACGACCGTACCAAACGTCAAGAAAAAATCCTCAAGACTTGTGCGAATATTCACCATATTGACGTAATAAGTTGGCAGGTCTTCCTCTCCAGTGAGGAATCCGTAGGTTTGCTTACAGGCTGGTTTTTCTTGCTCTTCTGCCATCGGTGATTGCCCCCTTCTCTGCTCTTTAGCGAAGAATCAATGGTGATGGGTCAATGTCTCTACCTAATAGTATGATAACATAGGTCCTATAATTATAGCAAAGGCATGCAACATCTTGGTACCTCTTTTGTGTGTGGGCAATTTTAACTATTTCTTTATACCAATTTAAGCGGCTCTTTATACAAATAGCTTGACAGGTGTTGAATATAACCTTTACCATAACATTAGTCCCCTTTACACAAGAGTAGCCATCGCTAAGCGATATGCAAATTAGCGAAACTGCTTGCGATGGCAGACGGGAAGTAGTTAGGGACGTGCTTTAGGGAATTTGTGGCTTCGCGTAATTATGACTAGACGACACGAGGTGCGTACATATGAACCAATATTTGCTGAGGCGTCAAAGACGTACTACGCTCGTTTCTCCTGATGAATCTTCTCCTGCTAATGCTTGGGAGGAGACTGTTGCTAGCCGCCATTTGCCTACCGATCATCCCTATATTCTGCCTTGGAATAGGGAAGAAGCGAATCGGCTGGATTTTCAGCATTACCTATTACGTCAGGCGATGTCAGGAATTTATCGTGCTCCAATCAAGCGATCGAGAAATATGCTGGATGTCGGATGTGGAACAGGTCGCTGGGCTCAGGAAAATGGCTCAGGCGTTCCCTGAGGCAAACGTGATTGGCCTTGACATATTCGAGGCGCCAGAGACCAACTGGATCAATCAATCCGAGCAACTACCAATTTGTGATGGCGGACGCCTTGAAAGGTTTGCCTTTCTCTCCCTTTCAATTTGATTTTGTTCACCAACGATCACTTGGTTATGCTATTCCTAGCACTGGCTGGCATCAAGTGGTAAATGAGCTGGTACGAGTCACTCGTCCTGGTGGGATGGTCTAGTTGGTTCAGCCAGACTGTACCTTTCAAAATGCTGGTCCATCCTGTACTCAACTGCAGAATTGGATCATTACTGCCTGTCAAAAGAGTGGTATTGATCCTACTGAGGTTAGACAGATCGAGATATTTTTACGCCTTGCAGGACTGATAAATACTAAAGCTGAGGTGTTTTCTTTGCCCATTGGTCAATGGGGAAGTCGCCTTGGAATGACAACTGCGGCAAATATGCGTGCCGTATGTCTTGCTATGAAGCCATTAGTCCTTCAACAGGTAGGTGTTAGTTCTCAAGAGTATGATGGTCTCCTTGAGGATATGTTTAAGGAGTGTGAAGAGCATCGAAGTTCTTTCATTGTTTACGTTGCTTACGGGCAACGGCCCTTCCGGTGATGATTACTGGCAATAGGGTTGCCTTGTGGAGGTTGCTCTCATGACTTGTGACATCTCCCCACGACTAAAGTCGGGGGCTTCTCAGCCTCACGAATGAGCTTTCCTGCTTCGTTGGGGGTTGCCCGTGCGAGCTTTCGCCCGAGCAGGTCTGACACCTCCTCCACAGGCCGACACCGAGAGCCCCTCGGCCAGAATATTTCTACTTGCGTTGAGATCCCGGTCGTGCCAAACGCCACATTTCGGGCAGACCCATGCACGCACATCCAGTGGGAGGTCTTCTACCACATGCTTGCAGTCATAGCACGTTTTACTCGATGGATACCAACGATCAATTTTGACGAGGGTTCGTCCGTACCACTGGCTCTTGTATTCCAGTTGGCGGACAAAACTCACCCCATCCCACATCACTGATAGCTTTTGCCAAACAGTGGTTTTTGACCATGTTCTTGACGGCCAGACTCTCTACGCAGATCACTTGGTTTTCGTTTGACGATGCGTGTGGAGAGTTTGTGCTGGTAGTCTCGCCTACGGTCATTGATACGGGCATGCACACGTGCAACCTTACGACGTGCTTTCTCTCTGTTGTTTCCGCCTTTTTTCTTTTTCGCATGCCGACGTTGGGCTTTGGCCAGCCTCTTCTCATCACGGGCATAGAACTTGGGATTGCCAACAGCCTCACCAGTGGAGAGGATCACCATCGATTTCAAGCCCAGGTCCAGGCCTACTTGTGCATTCACAACTGGCAAAGGTGTGATCTCCTCTTCTACGAGCATCGAGACAAAGTAGCGGTTGGCACTGTCCTTGGAGATGGTGACCGAGGACGGTTTCTTATCATTGGGCAAGGCTCAATGAAAGGTGATCGCGAGAGGCTCATCCATTTTGGCAAGGGTAAGCTGACCATCTTCCCAGGTGAAGGCGTTAGAGGCATAGGTTGCTGATTGGGTATTTCGCCTTTTCTTGAAGGTGGGATACTTAGCACGTCCCTCGAAGAAGTTTTTGTAGGCACGGTCCAGATGACGAAGGGATTGCTGAACGGGGACAGAGGAGACATCGGCGAGCCAGGGATACTCTTTCTTCAAGTTGGGAAGCATGGCCGAGAGGTCGTTGTAGGTCAGCTTTCGACCATGTTGGAAGTAGGCAGTTTTACGGGTGCTGAGGCCCCAATTGTACACAAAGCGACAACATCCGAACGTTTGCGCAAGGATACGCTTTTGTCCGTCGGTCGGATAGAACCGATACTTGTATGCCCGCTTTGTCTTACTCACTGCCTTCTTCCTTTGCAAGGATATAGGTATATTATATCGCATATGTCAATAGACAAATATTCATCGTACAGGAGAAGAAAGTGAACATTCTTTCATGCAGAAAGGGTACCCCGGTGCCCCAGCCCCAAACAAGGAACGCCTCTTGTATCCCCATGGCTAAAGCCAGGGGTTTTACGAGGCGGAGGTGATAATAAGTCCAGAGCAGCCTCTTGGTTAGTTGCATTCTCATCGCTACAGCATGTGCGAGAAGAAGAGGATAAAACGATCAGTACTGCTCCATAACTGGTGTAGGGGTGGTTAGTTGCATTCATCTGCTTTTAGAATCTGGCCATATTGTATACCTCTATGCAGCCCTTTTACTACTGCTCACGGGACTTGGGTCATACGCGAAGGGGCGATTGTTGAGGTCTTCACGGCAGAAGGTATTACCGGAATTGGCGAGATTGCGCCCCTGCCCGACTTCGGCGGTGAGCCTCTCAGTGACGCGCTTAGAGCACTTGACCAATCTCCAGTCGTTAACGATCTTCTGGGTAAGAGACCAGATGAAGCACTGGATGATCTGTATAGAGTTGTAGGTATCCTATCCCCTTCGACTGTTTGTGGATTGGAAATGGCATTGCTCGAATGCGCTGCGACAGGTTCAACGGTGCAGCATGAGTGAATTGTTAATTCAACGGTCTCAGTCTCATGCAGCTCGTTTCCATAGAAATATCTCCCCATCACTGCCTATTCATGTCAATGCTGTAATTGGAGCATCATCTATAGGTGATGCAGTGGATGCTGCCAAAGCTGCAACTACAACTGGCTTTGGTTGCCTAAAACTTAAGCTTGGCATGGGGATAAAAGCAGATATTGAACGCGTACACGCGGTTCGCGAGGCCATTGGGCCTACCATTCACCTGCGTCTGGATGCTAACGAGGCATGGGACTTTGATCAAGCATGTACTATACTTACTATGTGTGCTCCCCTAGATATCCAGTATGTTGAGCAACCGCTCAAAGCTAGCGATCTGAGAGGTATGCACAATCTTAGGCAAGCGGTTGCTGTTCCTATTGCGGCAGATGAAGCAGTATCTGATCTGACAAGCGCTCGTCGCGTTCTTGCAAGTCAGGCAGCCGATGTGCTAATTCTTAAGCCACAAATCATTGGAGGGTTAAAGGTTAGCCGACAAATCATCGAGGAAGCTTGGGAACAGGGCGTGCAGTGTGTGATTACTAGTGTCTTTGAAACGGCCATTGGCATCGAATCCTTAGTGAATCTCGTTGCGGCATCTCCTGAAATTACCCTAGAGTGCGGTTTGGCTACGCTGCACATGTTGGAGCATGACCTATTGTTTCAATCCTTACCGGGCTACAAATCGCGCTTCGACGCCGTTCAAGCTAGGATCGCACTCTGAAATGGAGTGGGGAAATAGTTCGTTATGGATACATCTAACATGCATCTTCCGGATTGGCTAGCACGTTGCGCTGAGAATATCCCGCATCATCTGGCAATCCAGTGTGGTGAGGTTCGCTGGTCCTTCGCCGAACTGGATCAACGGGTAACTTGTCTTGCCAGACAATTGGCTACAGTTGGTGTGTGCCAGGGAAAGCGTGTTGCGCTGCTTGCGGCAAACGGTCTGCCCTATGTTGTTACCGTTCATGCTTTAACTCGTCTCAGAGCGATCTTTGTTCCCTTCAATACGCGCTTGACCTATAAGGAGCTTGAATGGCAAATAAGAGATGTACAAGCATCACACCTTCTGAGCGATATATTGCATCAAAAAAATGCTACAGATATCGTACAAGCTATGCCTCAACTGATCCAGGGAACATTGCTGGTAGAACCTGAAAGTTGCGACATTGTGCTCGAAGGCTCTGATGGAGATCCCAATGTTCTATTACACAGCTTGATCGATCTCGGCGCGACCCAGGCTATTATGTATACCTCTGGTACAACTGGCAATCCTAAAGGGGTTATTGTTACCTATGGCATGCAATGGTGGAATGCAGTAGGTTCTGCCCTTAATCTTGGTTACCACCGCGATGATTGCTGGTTGGCTTGTCTACCGCTCTTTCATATTGGGGGTCTGTCTATTCTCTTCCGCAGTGTTATCTATGGTATCAGTGTTATCCTGCACGAAAAGTTTGATGCTGCTGTCGTCAACAGGGCAATCTGCGAGGAACATGTCACGATCATCTCAGTAGTTGCGGTGATGCTTCAGCGTATGCTTGATGAGAGTAAAAGCCAAAGACAGTATCCATCGACTCTGCGCTGTGTCTTGCTGGGTGGTGGACCAGCTTCTCGTTCCCTGCTGGAGGATTGCGTAGCACGCGCTATTCCTGTTGTGCAAACCTATGGGCTTACCGAGGCATGCTCACAGGCGGTAACGCTTGTGCCAGCAGATGCATTGCGTAAACTTGGCTCGGTGGGCCGTCCACTCCCGCAAGTCCAGCTTCTCCTGCTCAATGAGGATCGATCAGCATCTGTAGGCGAACTAGGGACGATCTATCTGAAAGGACCAAGCATTACGCAGGGATACGCTGATCGTCCCGAAGCTACAGCAGAGGTTATTCGTGATGGGTGGTTCTGTACGGGCGATATTGGTTATCTCGATGAAGAAGGCTATCTCTATGTCTTGGATCGGCGCAGTGACTTGATCATTTCGGGCGGAGAGAATGTCTACCCGGCCGAGATTGAGTCTGTTTTGCTCAGTCACCCAGATGTGGCCGACGCTGGGGTCTGTGGACAGGCTGACGAACAATGGGGACAGGTCCCGATTGCTTTTGTACGTCTGCAGGCTGGCCATGATGTTGTCCCCGAAGCTCTGCTTGCCTATGCCAGTCAGTATCTGGCCCGCTACAAGATACCCAGCGCTATCTATCTTGTCGATCATCTGCCGCGCAATACATCTGGTAAACTGTTGCGTCGCGAGTTGTTAACCCATTGACTTTCTCTTTCAATCCTCGTAGAATCAGCACCCAACAGATAATTATTAGAGAAAAGGGAGGAGATCCCCTTGTCTTTCTGGTCAAGTGGGACTTCGTAAAATGGATGTACAGATAGTAATACAGTCTATACGTGATATTTCATGCGATGCACTGATTGTTGCAGCAGCACGTAAAGGGGTTGGACAGGAGGTCCTGCTCACAAAAACAGCCACTACTGTGGATGGATTACTGAATGGACTAATTCGTGAACGTTGTGCAGATGGAGAATTTAAAGGCAAGTTTGGTGAAATCCTGACGATCTATCCTATGGGACATCTGGTTGCCAAACGCGTCATCGTAGTTGGGTTAGGAGATCAGCAGAAGATTGATGCGCAGATCGTGCAACGTGCTACTGCCAGCGCTGCACGCCATTTGCAGAATACAGGGGCTCACCAAATTCTGCTGGCCATCGATGTGCCTAGTGATCGGCTTGATACTGCACAGCAGGTTCAAGCTCAACTAGAAGGTGCATTTCTAGGACTCTACACTTTTCGCATCTATCAACGGACTGAAGATGATAGGAATGGTGAAGGTGTTTCGCGTGTCAAATTGCTGGCTGAAGAGAGAAATAAAGCAGAGTTTGAGCAGGCCATTCACAAAGCCCAAATTTTTGCGCACGCGACCAATTTTGCTCGTGACCTGATCAATGAGCCTCCTTGCGTCTTAACACCCAGCGAACTGGCTAACCGAGCGGCTGCAATGGCAAAAGAGGTTGGCTTGGAATGTGAGATTTGGGATAAGGCGAAGATTACAGAACTGGGTATGGGTGGATTGCTCGGCGTATCTCAGGGAAGTGCTGAACCACCACGATTCATTATACTGCGTTACCGAGGTGCTCCAGAGAGTGACAAGGGTATGGCATTGGTAGGGAAGGGCATCACGTTTGATACCGGGGGCATCTCTATCAAGCCTGCCGAGCATATGGATACGATGAAGGGTGATATGGGTGGTGCGGCATCGGTTATTGGAGCCATGCAAGCAATTGGCAAATTAAAGCCCCACATCAATGTCACCGCTTTGGTCCCCACCTGCGAAAATATGCCCAGCGGAACAGCATATCGTCCCGGTGATATCCTGCGCATTCTGAATGGTAAGACCATCGAGATCGTCAATACTGATGCCGAGGGTCGACTGGTCCTTGCTGATGCGCTGTCATATGCGGTACGTGAAGGGCTATCGCCCATCATTGATCTGGCAACCCTCACTGGCGGTATCGTGGTAGCTCTTGGCTCAACAATGACTGGCCTGTTCTGCAATGACGAATCGTTGGCAAACGAAATTATCGCAGCTGGCCGTGTTGTCGGCGAGAAATATTGGTCGATGCCCTTGGACGATGAATATAGTGAGCATATCAAGAGCGATATTGCCGATATCAAGCAAACAGGTGGAAGATCTGCTTCATCGGTGACAGCTGCTAAAATCCTAGAGCACTTTGTAGGTGATGCAAAATGGGCTCATCTGGATATTGCAGGAACTAGCTATCTCGAAAACAAGAAATCCTATCAGGAAAAAGGCGCGACAGGTGTTGGCGTGCGCACGCTGGCGGAACTTGTCCTGCGCTTGGCTCACAATCGCTAGCCATCCTCAGTTCGGGTCTTCTTTGACAGATGAGTGCTCACTCACCAAGAATAGTACAGGTGAGTGAGCACTCAAGTTATATCGGGCAATAAGATCAAGAGTAATGAAGCAGGTGGCTTGGTTTAGGTTGGAGACCAGTGAGTCGTCTCAAAGTTGTCTATTAGTTGTCAGTAGCTTGGCATTGTAAAGTCTGTTTCCCCTGGCTATACTTATAGCATATCATCGAACTTCAAAGATGATCATCCTGTCCCAGCGTGAGGATACTGAATATCTGTTGTAGTAGCGATCAACTTAGTAGCGATTCCTCGTTATCGAGAAGTCATTCTGTTTAGGAGTCTGTACGACTATCAAAAGAGAGTTTTCCAGTAAAGGAGATTAGATAGATATGAACCGCTCAGGATCAGAAAATAAACACCAGGAGGTAAAAAGATCATTAAACAGTAAAAAAATGAAAGAGATTGTAGAAGCTGAGATAGCGTATGAGAAGTATCAAGAACGTGTGAGGGAATTTTCGCATCAGCATTTAGCAGATATGATGCCAAAAGGGCAATCACAAGAAATGACTTCTGAAGAGGTGAAGAAGCATGGAGAAAGGTTACTTGCAAAGTTGGGGATACCTCAATCACATCTTGCTATGCAGACAAAAGTTAATGAAGCAAAAGTGCCTCCCGTAGATAGCACTGAGGTATCATCTCAAAAATCCGGGGCTGATCCATCGTTGAAGTCAGGACAGAAGCGTCTTAATGAAAGAGATTTACCCCAAAGTATTGAGAAGTCACCGGAGGGACCCCAAAACTCGGAAGTCCCGGAAACTGTATCTCCAGTTCTTAAGAAGATACTTAATGAAAATATAGAGAAGCTAGAACCAGAAGCAGCGGCTGACTTAGCCAAGCTGGTCAAGGAGGTTACAGATCAAGGAGCATCATCTCAAAAACCCGAGGTTGATCTAGGACAGAAGCGCTTTGATGGAAGCTCACCGGCAAATTTATCTCAAGATGTTGAGAAGGATACTTAATGAACATATGAAGCAGCTAGGACAAGAATCGGCCGATTTACAAAACCAGTGGAAAAAGGAACTTGCGGATATTAAAGCTCAAGGAAGTTGTAGTAACATTATGAAGAAATTGTTTAGTGGGAGGAATCGTGCCTCTTCCCTTGAAGGCATTCCCCTGCCCGATGGTCAGGATAATGGTCAGGATAAGAAGAAGGATTCCTCCACTGGCGATTTAGGAGATGATACGGATTCTAAATCTCCCATGCCTCAGAAGAAAATAGACGATGGCTCGGGCAATGTATATAGTCAGCCCTATACTCAGAATTTTGATTCTGATGACAAGTCTTTTGAGCAGGTGTCAAAAGATGATTCAATTATTGATTTGTCCACGGTGAGTAAGCCGTCTGGAGAGAGGTTTTGGGGGTCGCAAGACGATTCAACTGTTGGTTTGTCCACGGTGAGTAAGCCGTCTGGAGAGAGGTTTCGGGGGTCGCAAGACGATTCAAGAATTGCTCCGCTCAAGGAGAGAGATATGCTACAACTTGCAGATGTCATGCATAGAGCAAAGCTTTTCTTGAGTAAGAAGGAAATGGCTCGTGAAAATAACCAAATCTCGCTGATGGTCCAAAATTTACGACAGTATCAGGAAGCTTATAGTAAAGGCGAAGAGGTATCCATGGATCATTTCCACACCGCAATTCGAGAGCTGAATGAATGTCTGCAAGAAAGGGAGCGTGGAGGATTCAGGGAAAATATTGAAAAAAAGCACGAACCTCAAAAGCAGCTCAGAGCGAATATAGAGCTGCAACAAAAGCCTAATGGACCTTCTGGTACTGTGGGTGAAAAAATAGAGCAAAAGATTAAAAAATCAGAAAAAGGTGGCAGCAGGGGAAAAAGCTCATAATAACTTCAAATCTCCATTGATCTCTCTTGATGATAAAGGATGCGATAAGGCTAGCGAAGAGGGGAGGGACAGCAAGCATATAGAAGCTTGTCCCTCCTGCTAGTATGTACATTGGCTGAGCAATTATGGATCAATCCCCAAAGCGATTGCGCACGATAATGCGACTCGAACCACCCTGAGCAATCCGCTTGACCGCAATTGAGACTCGATTGTCGGCATTCAGAGCATTCCAATAGGTGTCAAGTACGCTTTCTGCATTTCCGACCAGTGGTAGCAACAGAGGATCGCCACTGAAGCTGGGGAGCGGATTTCCATCGCCACTATAGGTTGTCAGACCAAAGCCAAATCCTGGAGGGGGTGTTGCGGGATGATAGGTGAAGCGATCAGTGAGAGCCGGGTCGGCAGGATTAGCCTTCAGGATACTGAGTGTAAGCTGACCAGGATATGGTTGCAGTTCGAGCATGGCGCTGATACGTGGTGTATAGTGGGGAGCATCTGGCTCGCGCTCTCGCGTTGCCAGAGCAGAGTCAAATGTCCCGCCAGTTTGTAGAGTGTCGTAGATCGTACGTGTCTGATCTCCATTGCTCACTAGGTAGATCGAGGGAAGTTCGAGCATGGCTTCATAGATGAGCAATTCAGGATGCTCCATCTGGCTAGTATCGATCGGTTCAGTTCTCAGTGCCGTGCCTGCCACTACAAATCGGCGGTTGCGACTCGATGCGCTCCGGCCCATGATCCAGTAAACGATGAGCCAAGCGTCCTCAACCGGTGAGCGTCCAACAACTAGACCGCGTCCGGGATAGGGATTCTGTTGGAGATGAGATGCAAAATTTCTTGTAGTCATATGTCGCTTCCTTAAAAAAAGGTGGGATTGGTAATTCGATATTCTCCCCTGTGAATTATATCATAACCATAACATGCTGCATACTTTTCGGCATCTTTGCAGATTTCTACAATAGAGTTGTCCTTGCAAATAATAGTTGTTTACCTTGCTTCTCAAGCACGCTGTGATACTAACCTATTCTGCATAAAGGAGTACCATTGGCGACGTTCCTCGGGTTCCTCAAGAAGATAGTCAAATGTAATCAGGCGGGCACCTCGCTGGAAGGTCAGGTAGGACCAAGCCCATTGAAGCAAGACGCTCACACGATTGCGAAAGCCGATGAGAAAGATAATATGTACAACTAACCACAAGATCCATGCGAAAAAACCAGCCGTCCGAATAGGACCGATATCGACAATGCCAAAGGAACGCCCCACAGTAGCTAAATTGCCTTTATTGATGTAGTGGAATGGACGAGGGGAATTCTTGCCAGCCACACGTCTGGCGATAGCAGAAGCAGCGTATCTCCCTTCCTGAATAGCAACAGGAGCCAGACCTGGCAACGGTTTTCCACGTTGTTTGACCCCGGCCGTGTCTCCAACCACAAAGATATTGCGATGGCCAGGAACAGTTAAATCAGGTTCGAGGAGCACATGCCCAGCATGATCCGTCAAAGCACCGAGCCAACGTCCAGCATCTGAGGCTCGTACTCCAGCTGTCCAGAGAATGGTTCTGGCGGCAAGGTGTTCTCCTGCAATGACTACTGTCCCATCTTCAATGGATTCCACTCTGCTTGCTGTTCTCACTTCGACACCGAGACGAGCCAATTCTTTTTCAGCTTTCTGAGCTAAATTTCTGGGAAAAGAGGCGAGAATCCGGAGATTCTCCTTCTATTAGGATAATGCGAGCATCTTCAGGATGGATGTGTCTGAACTCATGTGCCAGTGATCGACGTGCTAGTTCAGCAATGGCACCAGCTAGTTCAACGCCAGTTGGTCCTCCACCAATCAAGATAAACGTTAAGAGTGCACGTCGTTTCTCTGGATCTGGTTCCAGTTCGGCTGCCTCAAAGCTCAACAAGATCCGACGCCGAATTTCAATGGCATCTTCAATTGATTTGAGGCTAGGTGCCAGAGGCTTCCATTCGTCATGTCCAAAGTAGTTCTCTTGTGATCCTGTTGCGATGATCAGATAATCATAGGAGATGGTCTTTTCCTCGCTAGTCAACATATCAGAGAAGTGAACCGTTTGTTGTTGAGGATCGACACCTTTCACTTCAGCCATCAATGTCTCGGTATGAGGTTCGTCACTGAGGATATGACGGATTGGTGAGGTAATGTCTGTGCCAGCAAGGCCAGCCGTCGCAACTTGGTACAAGAGCGGCTGAAAGAGATGGTGATTGCGTCGATCTATCACAGTAATACGCACGGGTTGCTTGGCTAGCGCTCGTGCGGCTGCGAGCCCGCCAAACCCAGCTCCGACAATCACCACATGAGGCTGAGGAGGATCATGATTTTCATATTTATCTGAAAAATGCCAACTATGACGTAATAATTCATCAATAAAAATGGAAGCTGTTTTCGGACCTATCCCTCTAAATTCTTGCAAGCGAGATGCGAGATCCTGGACGTTTGTCGATTGACTGAGCAGGTTATGTATCGTCCCATACCTTTCTTTCAACTGTTGAAATACCTCTAATAACTTTGTAGCTGTTGAATAATCATAACGTACATAATGGCCTTTATCTAATATTTCTACTAACCGATCCCAACCAGCTTGTAAGATGACCTCGTGGTCAGTTAATCCT
Source organism: uncultured Chloroflexia bacterium (assembly GCA_963727755.1). GTDB lineage: Bacteria > Chloroflexota > Ktedonobacteria > Ktedonobacterales > Ktedonobacteraceae > DASYAN01. Next base: position 167,524 of record CAVSHN010000008.1, on the reverse strand, counting down.
GCTTTTTCGAATTCGCCATAGGTTCTTTTGGCCACTTCTTGTTGAATTGGCTTGCCAAAGAGCAAAGAAGCGACAAACCATTTACACAGTTCCCATTTTTTTGTGATGCTAGATCTATTCCAATATCTTCTGAGTTTATTTTCTTTTTATTCATGGTATGCTTCTCACCTAACTTTACATTTTATTGCGTGCTTTTCTCATCTCCTCGCAAATGAAAGACTCTTGGTGTTCTCTGGCATAGATGGCTTGTTCCTACAACAAGACGCACTTGCAATAGCAAGTGGAGACATGTGAGGAGCCTCAATGAATTTGCAATAAGTGCCGCGCATCACAGGCGATGCGCGGCACTTTTGTGGGCTCGTGCCAGCCCCTGATGCGTCAAAGATCTTCTATTGTCGGCGATCGACCTCACCAACGGCTTTGCTCACATCAATGGGGCTATTGAAATTTTCTTCACGCATTTCTCTCAAGGTGTCGATTATGTCTTTGTTTGCGCCCTGCTTCTCAGCATGCTTGATGAGATCATCCTTCTTGGCAGGATAATTGATACCTTTGAGGCACTTTTCAACCTTGGCAGGATTAGCATATGGCATAGTTATGACCTCCTTTTTTTCTGAAAGAAAACTCTCTGTAGCAAACACGGATATCTTAGTCTGATTGTTACATTCAGGTGCTTACTTGCGGTCTTGCACTCCTTGGACACCTTCTTTGGCTGCACAATTGGCACAGCAATAGAAGGCGCCGTTGGCTTCTACTCCATGGCCAATAATTTGGCAGCCGCAATGATGACAAGCAGGAGCCAGGGTGGCAATTGCACATTCGAAGCTGTCGAAGACATGTGACTTTCCACTCATGAGGACCTCAAAGGTCTTGTCATAGTCATTGCCACATCGTTCACACAGTGCCATCTTCGTTTCTGCCTTTCAAAATGTAGTAAAACATAAGGAATTAGAGGTTGCACGTATCTGTGGTTGACGTCCTTCACGTTGGGTTCCCTTTGAGCCCGGAATTCCCTACGAATATATTTATAGGTATCGGCATCCATCCCCAAAATGTGAGTGGGATGACTAGTTGGTGATCTCCTCAAAAATCTTCCATGCTTTCAAAATTCTCTTCAGTCCATCCATTCAATTATAAGTGTAACAGCTACCCTCGCTGATACAACATCTACAGCTTGGCGTCTTTTGAAGTTGTCTTCTACTTGCCCTCTGCTTGGCATTGAAAAGCGTGCCTCTCCTGGTTATACTTTTAGGGTAGTTGATGGGTGGATTCCTCAATAGGTCCATAGTTCTTAGTCGACACTTAGCTACGTTATGATTTGTAGTTTATTAAAGAGGAGCATTACTTGATGGAAAGATTTTCTAGTGGTGATAGATATAATCATGATGAGGATGAAAATAGAGATTCCAGGAGGAATTGACCTTTGAGAAACATTACATCAATTTATGGTAAATCAACTGATCAGCCAACTTCATCCGCGCAAGGGCCCAGCAATTATGGAGAGGAGTTGGCTCAAAGTTGGTGGGACTCGCTCTTCAATAGACAATCTGACACACCCGGACATGGAAGTTATGAGCATGAAGGTGAATATATAGATCATGCTGAGAGAGAAATTGCAGAACCACAAGTGGAAAGTTGGGAGAACAGGTCATTCAATGGACAATCTGACACACCCGGACATGGAAGTTATGAGCATGAAGGTAGATATACAGCGGTTCGCCAAAGTCCTGATCCCTCAGAACAAAGGTCCTCACAGGAAGATACAGGGACCAGTATTTCTGACGACTGCTGTATAGATCATAACCAAGAACACATTTATAATACCCATCATCATGATAGAACAGACCATGATATCCCTAGTTCATCTAGTTATGATTTCAGCAGTAAAGCCTCTTGATCAGACAGGAACGATAGATGATGTAATACAGTGTAAAAAGGCTGAACTACAGGCTTTCTTTTCAGCTGATGAAACTGAAAGAGCATTTGCAGAAGCAAAAGCAGTGACCATTGCATATCTTGAAAGATGGAAGAATAAAGATGATGATATCTATCATTTTGCCCGTACTATACTTAAAAATACAGATATGGATCGATATGATTTATTAGATACGCTTTCTCAGGTTAACGATAAATTGAAAGATTTATCAAAAAAACATCAAAAAGAGTATATAGAGCAAGAGATGAATACAGCACGGGGACTATTTGGGTGGACAAAAACCTTTAGAAAGTGTTTTAATATTCGTAAAGATCAGGTAGAAGATTGGGTACAAGCAGGCTTAAAGCAGCAACTAGGCATAGAATTCGAGGACTTTCGTAAGAGTTATCTGCATCTTCGAAAGCTCATCGAGGATTTTTCACCAGAGAGCGATGAAAAGCTTGTCGTGGCTAACGCAAAGTTCAAGTATATCCATGAATTACCAAAGAAGGTATCCCCGTGGCAGATATCCCCAAATCCATATGTCGCCGAAAGGTTACTAATGTCGATGGTCAGGGCTATAATTGCCTGATCCGTGCCTTGCTGAAAGGAGCCCACCCCAAGTGGGAAGATGAGTTTATCGAGGACATAGTCGGAGGTATGAGACAGCACTTGATAGATAAAGAGCTAGCGAAAGAAGGAGAGATGCTGGATCTAAACAGAGAGGAAGGGCAGTATCTCATCAACAATATGAAGACCGCAAACTTGATCGAATCCGATCGAGATCTTCTTATCTATCAGTATCACAAAAAGAAAATTCACTGTTTATTACCTAACATAACGTTCAACAAGTCCCCATATGCGGTACTCCTTGATTACGATGGGGAACATTTTTATGCTATCGAATTGCCAGAATAGGTCTATAGTTCTCAGTCAAGACCTAGTTAGATTGCTGTTCTGACCTGATGGTGACACGGGTTTTCTTCGCCTGTGTCACCATTGGCAACCATATTAATGCAGGTAAACCGATCCACCTGTCTCGCGAAACTCACGAGCTTTCTCGGTCAAGCCTTCTGCGATTGCTTGCTTTACTTCTATGTTCTTTTGCTGAGCGAAATTACGTAAATCTTGCGTGATCCGCATGCTACAGAAATGGGGACCACACATTGAACAAAAATGGGTCGTTTTGGCGGCTGGGGTGGGGAGGGTTTCATCGTGGTACGACCTCGCCGTTTCAGGGTCAAGTGCAAGGTGAAACTGGTCTTCCCACCGGAATTCGAAACTTGCCTTCGAGAGTGCATCGTCATGGGCTTGCGCTCCACGATGCCCTTTTGCAATGTCAGCAGCATGAGCTGCAATTTTATAGGCAATCACTCCATCTTTGACATCTTGTTTATTTGGTAAACCGAGATGTTCTTTTGGAGTGACATAACAAAGCATTGCTCGCCGTACCAGCCTATCATAGCTGCTCCGATAGCGCTTGTGATATGGTCATATCCAGGGGCAATATCGGTTGTTAATGGTCCCAGTGTATAAAACGGAGCATCATGGCATATCTTTAAGTTGACAGTCGACATTTTCCTTTATCATATGCATTGGAATATGACCCGGTCCCTCTATTATAACCTGGGCATCATACTCCCATGCAATTTTAGTCAGCTCACCGAGTGTATCTAGCTCTGCGAACTGTGCATCATCATTTGCATCTGCAATAGACTCCCGGTCGTAATCCATCACCGAGTGAAAATGCTACATCATAAGTTTTCATTATCTCACAAATTTCCTCGGAAATGTGTGTAAAGGAAATTTTCCTTGTGATGAGTCGAGGCACCACTTTGCTGAAATGCAACCGCCGCGTGAAACAATGCCGCAGGAACGGTACGCAGTTAACGGAATATATGCCTAAGAGGACGCCAGCATGAATAGTAAAATAATCTACTCCTTGTTCGGCTTGTTCGATCAGTGTATCCCTGAAAATTTCCCAGGAAATTCTTCAGCTTTTCCTCCTCACTTTTTCCAATGCCTGATATATTGGAACTGTCCCGATAGGAACTGGTGAATTTCGAATAATCCATTCTCTGGTCTCATGGATATTTTTTCCTGTAGATAAATCCATTACTGTATCCGCACCCCAATGGGCAGCCCAGACCATTTTCTCGACTTCCTCTTCTATGGATGAAGCAATTGCAGAGTTTCCAATATTAGCATTCACTTTAACGAGGAAATTTCTTCCTATTATCATCGGTTCATCTCGGGATGATTAATGTTGGAAGGAATGATCGCACGCCCCTGGGCAATTTCTGAGCAGACGAAGGAAGGATCCACCTGTTCACGAATAGCGATGAATTCCATTTCGGGCGTGATAATCCCTCGTCGAGCATATGCCATTTGTGTGACTGCTTGCCCTGAACGCGCTCTGAGAGGGCGACGCTGAGTTGTATGAGCGAAAGTATCTTGAGGATGGGGACAAGTCTGCTCCCCATTATCAAGAGGTTGAACGGGACGTCCTTCGTATTCTTCGACATCATTGCGTTCAGTAATCCAGGGACGACGAAATGTGGGAAGTCCTCGGCGAATGTCTATCTGAGCATCAGGAGCTGTATAGGGTCCACTGGTATCATAGACTCGATGCGGGGGATTTTCTTCCCTTCCCTGCTGAGTGAGGGTGGGAGTCAGAGAAATTTCCCGCATGGGCACTCTGATATCTGGCCGAGAACCAACGACATACACCTTTTGACTAGCAGGGAATTGTTGAGGTAAGTTATACGACATTTGTGACAAAATGCACCTCCGTCAGGTTTTGAACGAATGTTAATACAACGGTTGAGGTCCATCAACGACTGGTGCATGCCACCCAAAAGGCATAAAGAAGGATACCTGCAAGGAATGCTTGAGGGATTGTACAGATTGAACGTCTGTCATTGTGTATCCTTCCTACGCTGGCATTATCCAGTTCAGGTTCGGCGGTCGGTAGCATGAAAGGGCTACCCTCTCAGCCTGGCTAGACCAAGCTCCCGTACAAGAATAAACGCTTTCTTCTGAACTAATTATAACATATTTACCTGACTGCTTCATCGGCATGTTCTTGGAGGGGCTTGCGGAGAAGGAGGAAATATATGAGCATAACGATCATCTGCCTGATCGTTATGTTCTTCCTGCCTAGTGGTCGTGCCGACAAATACGCTTATAAGGAAGAGCCGCTGGCAAATCTTGGCTAATCTATAGCGGAATGTGGGTCATTCGTGCTCAAATTTGTCCATTGTTTGAGCGGCATCCACCGGATGATGTAGCTTTGTCGAATGTTCCTGCTCTTGACTATTTTTCGATATTTGAGCCATTGCATCTGGATTGCGAAAAAAGTCCCAAAGTCGCGGCTCTTGATAATTGTTGCTTCGAGGATGTTCCTGCTCTTGACTATTTTTCAATATTTGAGCCATTGCATCTGGATTGCGAAAAAAGTCCCAAAGTGGCTGCTCTTGATGATCGTCCCTTGGGGAACGTTCCTGTCCTTCGCTCTGTGTATGTCTTGGTGGATTAGATGCGAAATCCTGGTGGCGAGGACGTTGGTGTTCAGAACTCTGGTGTTGATTTCGAACTTCCTGTCCTTCAGCAGAAGTTGGCCTATCTGAGGATGATGATCCTCTCATACGAGAGTGTTGAGTTCCCATTAAAAAACCTTTCATTCAGTAACTAGAGAAAAAGTTTGAAAAATGATAAAGCAAGCATTAACTATTCGTATCATCTCACTTCCTGTCCCCTGTCAAAGTTTGGGGGAGGATTAACAGAACCATTAAGCTTTTCAATGATCTCCTGTTGAGTAAATTCTAACAGAAATTTATGCCTTCTTCTAGGGGAAAAGAGGGACAGTTCTGATTTTTGAAACATCTTCAAGTATGGTTATAGCAGCAATCTGTTCAAGAAGTGTCCTGGGGCAAGGGGGCCTTGTCTGTCTCTGAAGCGGATTGAGAATTGAAATGTTCCCGACAGGAATTGAACCTGCGCACCCGGTTCCGGAGACCGGTGCTCTATCCACTGAGCTACGGGAACTTCGCCTCCAACTATATCACAAATCCTCACATCTCTCAAGCTTTTTGGCCAGAAAGCCCAGAACTGCTAGTTTGCTTCTTCTGAAAACGCCACCCGAATGGGACCTTTTCTCCTGACTTTTTGGTCTTCTGTCACTTGCCCCTCTCTAGAAGGTGCACTTTGTTCGATATCTATCTGATAGTAATGGTGGTAAGTAGGCAAGGTGGCGAGATCGAAGAACATTGAGGGGGAGACAAAAGATGGGCAAATTTGATAAATATAGTGCCGATGTACGTCTGGTAATGTCCTATGCTCGCGAGGAGGCCCAGCGTGTAAGACATAGGCTAATCGGACCTGAGCACATCCTGATGGGTATACTTAAGTTGCACAATCCTCTCATTGAAGGACTATTTGCATCTTTGCATGTCAGTACGGCGAGTATTTCCCAAGCACTAGATTTTGTGATGGGGCGTGGTAGCAGAGCACTTGTGAGCGAACCTTCCCTGAGTGTTAGTGCACGCACGATTCTGACGCGGGCCGAGGAAAAAGCTGGAAGTGAAGAGTGTCAGCTGATAGGAATAGAGCATGTGTTTATGGCTCTGTTCGAAGAACAAAATGGGATTGCCGTTGGTGTATTAGAAAGTTTTGGTATTCATTTAGATGTAGCTTGTGCGCAACTATCTATCTTAAGGCTCAATGGACATGAGCGTCTCATGCTCACTACGCAGTTTCATGCGCGTTATCAGGCTACTCCGACGTTGAACTTAGTTAGTCGTGATTTAACAATAGCGGCACTGGAAGATAATATTGATCCTTTGATTGGTCGTGAGGCTGAGTTAGAGCGCATGATGCAAGTACTTTCTCGCCGCTCAAAAAACAATCCTGTCCTTATTGGCCCTGCTGGGGTAGGCAAAACAGCTATTGCAGAAGGATTAGCTTTATCTATTATCCAGAGAAAGGTTCCCGATCATCTTCTGAGTTGCCGTCTTGTTGCGTTGGATGTAGGGCTCCTCTCTGTCGGAAACACGCTTCCGGGGTGATTTTGAAGAACGGCTGAAACGTATTCTGCAAGAAATAGCCACGACTCCTGGTTTAATTGTATTTATTGATGAGTTGCATACTCTTGTACAGCTTGGGGTTGCCGAAGGATCTATTGATGCCTCCAACCTTTTTAAACCAATGTTGGCACGCAGCGAATTTCAATGTATAGGTGCGACTACATTAGATGAGTACCGAAAAACTATTGAAATGGACCCTGCGCTGGAGCGGCGTTTTCAACCCGTGCTAGTGTCTGAGGCTACGGAACATGATACCCTGAAGGTTTTGCATGGCCTGCGTTCGCGTTATGAGGCTTTTCATCGGGTAAAGATCTGTGATGAGGCCTTACAAGCTGCCGTTAAAATGTCTTCACGCTACATTCACAGGCGTTTCCTTCCCGACAAAGCACTTGATCTCATCGATGAAGCAGCCTCTCACGTTCGGATGCGGTGCTCAGTTGTGCCTGATAACATTCGCCAGTATCGTGATGAGATTACCACTGTGCAACACGAGAAGGAAGAGGCTATTGCTCGCTGTGATTTCCCTAGTGCCGCATACCTACTTAAGTGTGAACGCCAGCTTCGACAGAACCTTTGGCAGGCCGAACATAGATGGCTTCTTGGTCAGGAGCAACAGTGTCCAACCGTGGGTGTAGAAGATATTGCCCAAATTGTAGCAATGTGGACTGGTATTCCTGTTGTACATGTGTCTGAAGAAGAGAGCTTGCGCCTCATAAACTTGGAACAAGAATTGCATCAACGTGTTATTGGGCAGGATGAAGCTGTACGGAGTCTGGCAAAAGCGGTTCGGCGTTCTCGTATGCAGATACGTAATCCCCGCCGACCTATTGGCTCGTTTATTTTTGTGGGACCAACAGGAGTGGGTAAAACCGAATTAGCCCGTGCGCTTACAACTGCTCTCTTTGGCGATGAGAGAGCCATGCTCAAGCTTGATATGTCTGAGTTTATGGAGAGTCATACTGTCTCTCGTCTGATCGGTTCACCCCCTGGATATGTTGGCTATGACCAGGCAGGACAGTTAGCTGAGGCAGTTCGTCGTCGTCCCTATTGTGTAGTGCTCTTCGATGAAGCAGAGAAGGCTCATCCCAAAGTATTCGACCTCTTGCTACAAATCCTTGAAGATGGTTGCCTCACCGATGCTCGGGGGCAGGCAATAGATTTCAGACATACCATAATAATCCTTACATCGAACATTGGTACTGTTTATACGAAGCAAGGATCAATGATCTTGGCACCACCGTCTAGTGAACGGGATGTGATGAGCCATGAGCAAATACGTGAACGAGCTATTAATGGGTTAAAAGATTCCTTTCGTACTGAGTTACTTGATCGGATTGATGAAGTGCTCGTGTTTCATGCTCTAGGGCGAACACATTTGCGTCAGATAATTGATCTGATGGTTGTGCAGACACAGCAGCGTCTGGCAGCTCAGTCCATTGATCTCCAGGTTACGGATGAGGCACGTATGCTGCTTACGGCGCGAGGGTATGATGCTCAGTATGGAGCGCGTCCTCTGCGTCGAATGGTCCAGCATTTGTTGGAAGATAGATTAGCGGAGGCCATCTTGCGTGGTTTATGTGGCAAAGGGGATAGTGTGGTTGTCGATGTTGTTGATGGTCAGCTTTGTATCCATGTCCAGATGTGCACTGTTTCCGTAAAAAGTAATGGGCAAGAGCATGTGGCTGCGTGAGTTGTTAGATATGCCCCTGATTATGATAATGGTCTACCCATTTAGATGCCTCTCTTGAATGCATAGCATGAGCCATGATATTATTAAGCCAAGCGTTGTGATACGACAAGGGGAGATGTCAGGAACCCGCTGGCGAAAGCCAGGGGCTTGTGAGCAGCGCTAGCGTTGTTTCGCGAGCTCATCTGACCAGACCCAGCCAGGGCCGCAAGGCCATCGGGCTACGTTATCAGGAAGAGTCAAAGTTCTTACCTACGGGTGCGTTGCCAGCCTGTAGCTCTAAAACCTCTAGGTTAAACATCTGTACGAGGGTTAAGGAAGTGCTTAGAGGACGTGCCGCCTGATAACTTCGTCGAGGCGAACATCACCTGGGAAACCAGGGGCTCGAAAAGAGCAGTTTTACAAGGGGTTTGACCGTTCCTCCCAGAAACGGCCCCTCGCAAGAGGACAAACAGAGCAGAAAGGAATGCAAGAAAGTGCTATCGTACAAGTCTAGCTGGCTTAAGCCTCCACTAGCCTTCCCCCCACCCATGCATCTAGGGAGCAATTCCTCTCCATGGCTGAAGCCAGGGGTTTCCTTGCACAAATCTGATGAAGGTCATGATTCGTTGGAAACCTTTTGCCCTGGGGCTTTTGTGCATTTGCGGCTTACTCTTGCGGCTATATGGTATCAATTGGGATCAAGGAGATAGTTTTCATCCCGACGAGCGTCAAATTCTGTTTCGGGTGATGGCTTTGCGCTGGCCAACAAGTCTGGCGCAGTTTCTTGATCCGGCGAAATCACCGCTCAATCCCCATTTTTTTGCTTATGGATCTTTTCCTCTTTATCTTCTCGCCCTCGTTGGTGCTATATTGCGCTACGATTTTGCAAGTCCAACGACGTTTGTCAATTTGATGTTCGTTGGACGTGTGATTTCGGCTCTTTTTGATGCTGGAACCATTCTCTTGACTGCTTGGTTAGGATTACGGCTGATCCAAGATGAGCTTCCTGGACGTCCTTCTGGCTGGAATGTTGCCTTGTTTGCGGGAAGTCTCGTCGTATTTACTCCTCTGCAATTGCAACTTTCGCACTTTTATACCGTTGATACGGTGCTGCTCTTCTTCGTAATGCTTACAATTCTGGCCTGTGTGGCGCTGGTTGATACCGAAACGCCTATGCGTTGGGCTTTGATAGCTGGTTTGGCTTCTGGCCTTGCGCTTGGTACGAAGGTCAGTGCAGCACCTCTAGCTGTTCCTTTGCTGGTTGCAGTTGGGTTGCGCTGGTATAAAAGACGGAGTTTCTTGAGCGCTATTTCTCTGTTGATCCTAGTAATCACTATCTCTCTACTGGTTTTTTTGCTTGTTGAACCTTATGCGTTGCTCGATTTTAGCAATTTCTGCAGTCTAACTCTGCATGAGAATGATATCGCACGTGGTATATTTGATGTCCCCTACACTCAACAATTTGCTGGGACTGTCCCCTATCTCTACGAAGGGCAGAATATGCTCCTGTGGGGCATGGGGATAGCGTTAGGATGCAGTGCAGCGGTTGCTCTCCTATGGTTTATCTGGCGTGCTATCAGGGGTAATGTTAATTCATGGTTGGTGGTACTTTCCTGGATACTTGTCTATAGTGTCATTGTTGGCAGTTTCTATACCAAGTATATGCGCTATATGCTCCCTGTCTATCCGCTTCTTGCGCTGATGGCTGTGGTAGGGGTACTTGCGCTAGTTCAGCGGCTCCTCCTATGGTCAGGACAGGGCTTTTTGCAGTCACAGACGCAGAAGAGGATGCTATCGCTGTTAGCTGCTTGCCTACCGATAATAGTATTGGGCGGAACAATCTTTCAAGGATTGGCATTGCTCAATGTCTATAGCCAGCCAAATACACGTATCCAGGCCTCGCTTTGGATGTATCATCATCTTCCCGCAGGCAGTGTAGTGACTTATGAGCAATGGGATGATCCATTGCCAGTTTCTGTTGATGGATATAATCCATCGATGTTTATTCAGGCTCAGTATAATACAGCCCCAGGACAGTCTGAGACTGGCTTGCCTCTCTATGATGGTGATACCTTACAGAAAGCAGAGTTGCTGGCTGAGCTGTTGCCGACGGTCAATGCGATTACCATGGCTACCGATCGTCTAGATAAGTCCATTCCACGTCTCCCTCAACGTTATCCTTTAACCAATCATTACTATCAATTGCTCTTTAGTGGGCAACTTGGTTTTCACTTGGCGGCACAGTTTGACGATTATCCTCATCTCTTTGGGATCAGGATTAATGACCGTAGTGCTGATGAAAGTTACTCAGTTTTTGATCATCCGACCTGCCGCATTTTCGTGCGTGAGACTCCTTATCCTTATACTTCCGATCAGCTCCTTCAAAAACTGTTGCAGGGTGTTCACTCATTAGGAGTAGGTTATGATTGAATTGTTTGAAATGTGGGTCTTAGTTGAAATATTGGGGATTCTGTGCTTGCCGCTGACTTCAAGTGTGTTTCGCAATTTGCCTGACCGTGGCTGGGCCTTCAGCAAGGCACTGGGTGTGCTAGTACTAGCATTCTGTGTCTGGTTACCATTGATGTGTGTGCGTGTTTTGCCTTTTAATCAGTTATTTATTGTTGGCATTGTACTCCTTTTGCTCATTAGTAACTTATTTGGATTTAAATATCAGCATCATGCTATTATAAAGATGATACGCAAAAATGGGTGGTATATTCTGGCGGTAGAGAGTCTGTTTCTAGGAATGATGTTCCTGCTGGGATGGGTACGTTCTTTTGGACCAGCGATCATAGGCTTTGAGAGATTCATGGATGAGGGGTTTATTGCCGCAATTATGCGGGGTCCGCATTTACCACCCAACGATATGTGGTATGCTGGCTACAGTATTAATTACTATTATTACGCGCATTATAGCATTGCCATGCTGGCGAAGTTGCTGGGGCAGTCTGCCTCTGTGGCATTCAACACGGGTATCTGTCTTATCTTTGGGTTATGTGCGGTCAATATATTTGGGATCATATGCAATATTGTCACGTGGGCTCGTTATTTACATGTACAGCCAGACAATGAGAGTTCTGAGGGTCCTGATCATGTTTTGCTATCGTTATGGCCTGCCATTCCGTATGGAGTGTTGGGAGTGCTGATGGTGCTGATTTTTGGCAATCTGGCTGCGGCGCAGCAGTGGTGGATCGCGCATGGTAGTTCCAGTCCGAAATCTGTTTAATTTATGGTTTGGGCCATCGCGGGTGATTGCCAATACGATCAATGAGTTTCCATCCTTTAGTTTTCTGCTGTCGGACTTTCATGCGCATGTGTTGACGCTCGCTTTTGATATTGTGGCGATGGGATTGGCCTTTAATCTGCTGTTATCAACGGGAAGAGGCATCTTGATTTTTGGTCGTGGCTGGTCCATTCTTCTCAATCTTGTCTGTACAGCAATGGTGTTCGGCAGCTTATTTGTGATGAATGGATGGGATTATCCGACCTATATGGGACTGGCCCTTGTCTGTATCGTTGGTCAGCAATGGTTTGCCCATCACGAGCGGTTTTCTTTTTCCCTGATTCTTGGTATTCTGGTTGCTGCAATGAGCCTAGTAGCCCTCTCGCTTCTCGTCTATCTGCCATTCTACTTAACTTTTATTTCTCCTGTACAAGGGATTGGTTTGGTACCAGCGCAAATGCGTTCGATACTCAGCGATGAGTTATTACATTTTGGCCTTTTTGCTTTTGTTTTCTTATCACTTTTGCTGATGAGTGCCATGAGGCAACCGCTTTTTGACCAATTACAAAAGGGGACTCCTCTTATGGATGGAGACAATGAGTTGTTATCTGCGGGTGAAGAAAATAGAGATATTGTTGTCCCTTCTGAGAGAAAATCACTAATTATGCATTTGTTATCTACTGATCGAACTTTGTTTCTAATTTGTCTTATGCTCTTGATATTTGCTTTTGGGATGCTGAGATTTGTGCCTGATAGTGTCACCTTTGTTGTCTGTGCTGACTTTGCAATTCTGGGTGTTGTGTTGACGTGCTATCACTGTCGGGATCGCTCACACGCATTTGTTTTGCTGTTGGGGACAACGGCTTTGGCAATTGTAGCTTTTTGTGAATTATTTTATATGAAAGATGCATTTGATGGAAGCCAATATGATCGCATGAATACGGTCTTTAAATTTTATTTTCAAGTTTGGGTAATGTTCTCTGTAGCCTGTTCGGCAGGCCTTTTCTTCATTCTAGATAGTTTTCGTGCTGTCTCGAAAAACTCTCCATTTCTGTTCAAAATAGTATATGGTGTAAAACTGTGGTGGGGCTTTATATTGCTGGTGCTTGTGCTTGCTAGTATGGTTTATCCTTTGACTGCTCCGTATGAACGCTATGCTAGCGATAGTGGAACGTTTTCTCCAACATATGTGGGATCTACGAGTGGGATGGGTTGGCTTGGATCACTGGGAAACCTAGAGCGTACGAATAATCTGGATGGACTAGAGTACCTGAAGAATTGTAAGCCTTTGAGTTGTCCATATTCTGATAGTGCGGGTGATTATGCGGCCATTCGTTGGCTGAATGCGAATATCCAGGGAGATCCAGTGATTATAGAAGCGGTGGGCGATGACTACTCGTTCTACGGGCGGATTTCAGCGTTTACTGGTCTGCCGACGCTAATGGGATGGGTGGGACATGAGGTTCAGTGGCGCTTGGCTTGGCTGAAGAATGATGCAAATAATGCTGAATTTCAACAGCGTAGCTCAGACGTTGTTCAGATCTATACAAGTCCAAATTCCCATATTATTTTATCTCTAATGGCTCGCTACAAGGCTCAGTATCTATACGTTGGGCCGTTAGAGATGACAAAATATCAAAACGTCGACTTCCATCGGTATGGTAAGTTTATGCAGATTGTGTATAATGCCGAGGGTGTTACTATCTACAAGGTAAGGTGAGAGGATGCTGACGGCTATTGCATTCTGGAGTATCATTTTATTGAGTGCTGCACTGCAATTCTGGGGACTAGGCGATAAATCGCTGCATCATGATGAGAGCCCCCATGCGTATTATGCAGCCATAAGAGCGGTGAATGCTGTCTTGCATTTTTAGGAGGGAAAAGCTTTGAAACATCAGAAATATAGCTCGAAGACGACTGGCGACATGGATGATAAAATTGAGGAAAACGAAACTGAGAACAATGAAAAAATCTCTAGTTCCCTACCTGTGGATCAGGTGGCAGCCTCGATTGAAGAGGTATCTGAAGCACCTGAAGGTAGAGTGTCTGCTAAGCGGACGTTCTTGAGAACAGGTGCTCGACCTTCACGTGAAATGGTACTGACAGCATGTGCATTCTGGGGGGTGATTCTCCTTGGGGCCATCTTGCGTTTTTGGGGACTTGGAGATAAACCCTTGCATCATGATGAAAGTTTGCATGGATATTTTGCTTTGCAACTTCTGCATAATAATATAGAGCAATGGACTTCCTGTTTCAGTCTTCATAATGCTTGCTATCGTTATGATCCACTTTTGCATGGTCCATTCCAATTCCATGCTATTGCAGTTGTTTATCTGATTGCCCAACTTTTAGGGGCTCCAGATCATGGAGTAAATGATACGACGGTACGTATCTTAGCTGCATTGCTGGGTACAGTGGTTATAGGTTTGCCATACTTCTTGCGCTACCATCTCGGTAAAGTTGGGGCCTGGTTAGCCTGTTTCTTGCTGGCAGTTTCCCCGAGTATGGTATATTTCTCGCGCTTTGCTCGTGAAGACATTTACATGGTTTGCTTTACGCTTCTGCTAGTTGTTGCTGTTGCTCAATATATGCGGACGCGTCGAATAGCTTGGTTTGTCACAGCGGCAGTGGCTTTCTCACTTTCGTATGCTACGAACGAAGCAACATTTTTGACTGTCGCGGTCTTTGGAAGCTTTTTTGGGGGGTTGGTAGCCTGGGAATTAGGCTCTCGTCGATCGCTGACTTTTCGTTCACCTGCTAAACAACGTGCTATTAATGATGGAGAAGAGAATCAGGGAGAGGAAGAGTGTGGAGAAAAGTCTGTGTCTCGTAATGCTGCTCCTGTTGCTCTTCTCATCTATCTCGTTGTGCTTGGTCTGTTTGTCAAGTGGTTTTTCGGTTTGCTCACGAACCTGTCGATCTATATTACTGCTAATACCAATAACAAGAAAATTGCAGATGCTTTCGTTAGTCAGTTGAAACAGACGACACAGTTTATTGTGCCATGGCTTGGCATTCTGCTCGCAGTTGTTGTGATGGTTGTGCTGTTCCGTGAGCGTGGTGATGAGGCTCGATCGGAAGAGAGACGTGGTCTTGCCAAATGGGTTGATCCCGAAAAGCAACCGTTGCTTGATACGATAGTGACTATGCCATGGCAGCATTTGTTTTTTGGTTTTGTGGTTGCCTGGACTATATTTATAGCTCTGTTTACTGCTCTATTCACCAATATACCGAATGGCATTGGGGATGGTATCTGGCAAGGTATCTATTACTGGCTCCAGCAACAGCAGGTAGCACGTGGTGGTCAACCCTGGTACTATTATTTGATGCTTATTCCTCTATACGAGCAGGTAGGGGTAGTTTTTGGTCTAGTGGGGATTGTCTACTGTTTACGACATCCTTCACGTTTTCGTCTCTTTCTGGTGTATTGGTTTGTGGGCAATTTCTTTATCTATTCCTGGGCTGGCGAGAAAATGCCTTGGTTGATGATTCTCATCACCATGCCACTGATGCTGCTGGCGGCTATTGGCTTGCAGCTAATTGTGCTGACAGTTGTGAAAGGCTGTCGCACGGCATTTTTGGCAAGGCGAACAGAGGTAAGTTCAGATAGTGGCACTTTACCCGTATCTGCTTCTCTCTCTTCTATTCGCAGTGTTAGGTATGGCGGGATTGCTATGGGGAGTGCTATTTTGGGTACTCTCGTTGCTCTATTTACTCTGGTGTTAATCTTACAAAATCTGTTCCAGGTTGTGTATGTACATCCTGCTGATGCTCCGCACGAGATGATGGTTTATGTGCAGACCACGCCTGACGTGAATGTAGTGATGGCAAAGGTTGCTCAGTTTGATCAAAAATTGTATGGTGGAAGTCATCAAATTCCTATAGCTGTCATGAGTGATGCAACATGGCCCTTTGCTTGGTATCTGCGAGATTATCCTAGGACGTGCTTCTCGTTTCCCAGCACAGCATGTCCTGATACAGCAAACTGGCCCATTATCATTGCTGGGGGCGATAATTTACCCTCGGTCTATACTCAATATAGTGGGCAGTATGTCTATCGCCAATATGAAATGCGCTCTCAATGGGATCAGGGATATATGCCACCGCCTTGTATTGGGACACCAGCCCATCCCTGTGCGTCGCAGCAGTATGTAGGTGTTGGCCCGCTTCCATGGTTGAGCTATGGCAACAATCCTCCCCATCCAGGCCAGTTTAATCTTGGCTTGATTGCAAAAAATGTCTGGCAGTGGTGGTGGTACCGTATACCTTTCGGCGGTATCGATGAGGGTTATAATATGGCTTTGCTCATTCGTAAAGATGTAAGTAGACATGTAGGTGTACTGCCGTAAAAGAGATATCTAGGCTCGAAAAAGAGTGCGTAGTATCGTTAATATTGAGCAGAATTGGCAGGGTATGCCAGTGACTAGGCCGCGAGAAAGGAGGGCCTGCTTTCCTCCCCACGACAGGGGGTATCTGCAGGTCGCAGTTTGATGAAGTTATTGATCATTGATAGCGACCGTGATATGGTCGAGATGCTCGTGAATTGGCTGAAGGCATGTGGGTATGAAGTTCATCGTGCGTATACAGGAGAGCAGGCCAAATCCAAGTGGCTTGAGCAGGAGCCTGATCTTGTCATCTTAGATGTAGCATTGAAAGATGTAGATGCTATGGAGATGTGCCGTAACCTGAGGATGAAGCATGATGCTCTTGTTCTGGTTGTGACTGATGGAAAAGATGTGCAAGATGAAGTTCGTTGTCTGGAGTCTGGTGCCGATGATTATTTGCGCAAACCCTTCTTTCCAAATCAGCTTTTGGCTCGTATTCGTGCTGTGAGCCGACGTGCTCGCTCCTCAGTCAGCCAACGCCCTTCTTCTATCATTACTGTTGGTCCGCTTGTTATTGACTCTCTGCACAATGAAGTGAGAATCCATGGCAAGACTGTTCGTTTGACTCCAACTGAAGGGAAGCTCCTGCATTTACTGGCAGTTAATGCTAATGGAGTATGTACGTCTGAACAAATTATTACTAGTATTTGGGGATTTGGCGAAGTGGGTGATACGTATTTAATCAAGGCTCACATTCATCACCTGCGCCAGAAAATTGAGCCTGATCTGGATAACCCTCACTACATTTTGACGGTTCCAGGTGTTGGTTATACGTTGGTTCGCCATTCAGTTGATGAAGGTGGAGGTAATACGGTTGTCAATACTCGTCGCAAGCCACGCTTGATGTCGAACTGACAAAGTATTTAGTAGACTAAAGCTCAGCGTCCCGCTTCTCCAGATTGGGATCTGCCGACTCCAAGTTCTGTGCAAGTGCGTATCCGCAAAGAGGATTAGCTATGAGTCAGCAACGTGTGCAACTCGTTGCTATAGAGAAACAAAGATGCAATCACGAAAAGTACGAACTGAGAAAAATACAATACAGTGTATAGAGCCTAAAGATGACAAACGATTGGTGGGTGATGCCTCATCCTCTCAGAGTGTGGGGAGTGTGCTGCAGGAGGGAGAAGAGACGGCGGGGAAATGGGCTGTGCTGGCAATTGTCGCTATTGGGGTCTTTATGGCAACCCTGGATTCGTCGATCGTGAATATTAGTCTGCCGACGATTGCCAGTAATTTTGGCGTCCCCTTGAGTGGGGCCGTTGAATGGGTGGTCATTGCCTATCTTGTTACGACGACTGCAATCCTTTTGACTTCGGGACGTCTGGCCGATATGGTAGGGCGCAAAGTGATGTGGATTGTTGGATTGGTCGTCTTCACCGCAAGTTCGGCTGTTTGTGGTCTAGCGCCGTCGCTGGGGATATTGATCGCTTCACGAGCGGTGCAGGGGCTGGGAGGGGCGCTGCTGATGGCCATTAGTCCGGCAATGTTGACAAATGCTTTTCCTGCTCAGGAACGTGGTCGTGCACTTGGTTTCAACACCATTACTGTCTCGCTGGGCATCAGCGTTGGTCCAATACTGGGTGGCATGATTACGGCCTCGCTCTCGTGGCGTTGGATCTTCTATGTGAATGTACCTATCGGCATTATTGGCCTGATAGCCACGCTGCTGGTCCTTAAAGAGCGGATCCGTCGCAGCCCGGGCCGCTTTGATCCCTTGGGAGCAGTGCTGATTGCAACCGGAATGGCTGGCTTGACGGCTGGACTCTCTTTTGGTCAGGAGATGGGTTGGACGTCACCGTTGATTCTGACGCTGCTCATCGTTGGCCTTGTGGCACTGATAGCTTTGCCTTTTGTGGAGCAGCATGTTCGTCATCCAATTATCGCACTGGAGTTGCTGCATAATCGCGTCTTTAACTCTTCTATCTTGAGCCTGCTTTTGAGCTTCCTAGCGCTCACGGCGGTCGGTTTTATTATGCCATTTTACTTTGAGCAATTGCGCGGTTTCTCGACAGTGCTCTCTGGTATGCTGCTGACCCCGGTGCCGTTCATGCTGGCCCTGATTGCCCCGTTTAGTGGATCGCTGGCGGATCGCATTGGTTCACGCTGGCTGGCGGCTAGCGGCCTGACGATAGCCTGTCTTGGTCTGGTGCTGATCAGCCAGCTCAACGAGCACAGCTCTCTCTTCGATATCGTCTGGAGGTTGGTCTTTACCAGCATTGGGCAGGGACTGTTTCAGGCACCCAATAATAGTGCATTGCTGGGTGCAGCTCCGCGTCATCTCCAAGGGAGCGCTTCTGGTTTTCTGGCCACAGGTCGTACTATGGGGCAGAGTGTCAGTATAGCGATAGCAGGCGCGGTCTTTGTAGGTCTGGGTGGAGCAACTGCCGGGAATATGATCGTCACGCATATTAATCCGACACAGTTGAGCACATACCAGCAGATCTTTGACAGAGCTTTCCATGCGACATTTCTAGTCTGTGCGTTTATTGCAGCTATCGGTATCTTTGCTTCTCTAATGCGTGAGAAAGCAGGGCAGCGGAGATAAGACGTGGCAAAGCTGGAGGGGTGAATTAGTCCCCCCCCATGTAAAATTTTATCCAGTGAATAACACTAAGCGATAAGTGTTGCAAGCCGCTTGATACCTTCTTGAAGCTGTGCTGGTGTGAGTGCGCAGAAGGGGAGCCGTATAAAGCCCTCACCTAAGTCCTGCTGTTTGTCTTCAGCTAGCGGATCAGCAAAGAAATCTCGTCCGTTAGTCAGAATAAGTCCAACCTCTCTAGCACGTGTCAGGATGTGTGCATTTTCTCGCTGTTGTGGCAGTGTAATGCTTACAAAGAAGCCACCCTCAGGTTCTGTAAATGCTACATTGGGAAGGTGTGTTTTGAGAGCTGTGATGATGGTATGTAGGCGTGGAGCGTAGAGTTGCTTCAAGTTTGCCAGATTAGATGTAAAATAGCCCCGGGTGTGGAATTCAACCACAGCTGCTTGTGTCGGAAGTACTGGTGTAAGAATAGTATCTTCAGCTAATCTAGCTAACGATTTCACCAGTTGAGTTGGTCCGATGAGATAGCCGACACGCAGGGCCGGCCCGATCAGCTTGCTATATGAGCTAATGGTGATGACGCGCTCTGCATCCAGATCGCGCAATAGTGGCAGTGTTTCACCTGTGTAGCGTAGCATTTGATAGGGAATATCTTCAATCAGCCAGAAGCCATGACGTTGTGCCAGATTCACCAGGGCCTGTCTTTTCTCCGTAGAAGTTGTGATGCCAGTCGGATTCTGAAAATCTGGGATGACATACATGAAAGCAGGTGCTTTTCGGGCAATAGCTTCTTCTAATATGTTCAGATTTATGCCATCATGTTCCAGAGGAATACCAATCACTTTTGCCCCTCGGCGACGGAACGTTTTGATGGCTCGATCATAGCTCGGCTGCTCTACAGCACAACATCTCCTGGTTTGATAAGCGTTGCTGCCAGCAAATCCTGTAGGTGAAGTGAGCCATTGCCTACTAAAACTGCGTCAGAGGGTACATCGTATTGATCTGCTAACATCTGGCGTAAGGGAAGGTATCCCGCGTTATGACCATACTGTAAGATTGTTTTGCTATCGGGGCCTTGCAGTACTGCTTGCATGCATTCGCTCAAAAGCTGGTTTGGTAAAGCTTCAATAGCGGGAACGCCTCTCGTGAATAGAAATTGCTCATTTTTAGTTTGGTTCTGCATAGTCAAATAAATCTCCTTGGTAAATACGGGCGCAAAGTATTGATAGTAATACTGGGGCCCCTACAATACACGCAATGAATTGCTAAACGGGTAAGGTATATCGCGTTGACGAAGAACGTGAGGAGATACTCTCCTTGTGTGGCTTCGTTCGATTTTTCTGTTAGTGAGTGAGCACAATCTTGCCTTGGGGTTTGCCGCTTGCCAAGAGGCGATGTGCTTCAGCAGCTTGCTCAACTGGTAGTGTATGTGCTATAGATGGTTTTATTGCCTGCTCTGCAATGAGGTGCAAGATTTTCTCCTCGTTAGCCACAGATGTAAGGACTTGTCCTCCACCGATGACCTGTGTACGTTGCAGTCGCCAAGCCTGTGTGTCCACGGTCGCCTGCTGTCCGCCTAGGTTCCCAACCAAAATAATTCTGCTATCAGGAGCAGATGCCTGTAGACTTGCTTGTAAGGTTGAACTAACCAGCTCAATTACCAAATTGACGCCCCCCACCTTTTGCAATGCTTGTCCTACATCTTGGGTATGATGATTAATGACCAGATCGGCTCCTAGTTTACGGAGTGTCTCGGCTCGCTCGTCTGAACTTGCTGTTGTGGCAACCCAAGCTCCGGCATGCTTGGCCAATTGAATGCCAATAGCGCCGACTCCGCTTGATCCGGCCCAGATCAGGACGCGTTCGCCTGCCTGTAAGTTCCCGAGATCAAATAAGCTTCCCCATGCCGTTGAAGCTGCTAATCCAGCAGCGGCAGCTTGCTCGAAGGAGACACCAGCAGGAATGTGTGCTAGATCAGTTGCTGGGACTGCTAGTTTGCTTGCATAGCCGCCTCCGCCTCTGGCGAGAAGGGCTCGCGTTGTTAGCACATGTGCGCCCGCTCGAAACCCGTTTGCATCCTGCAGGACTATGCCAGCAGCTTCTAGACCGGGAGTGAATGGCAGCTTATTAACTGGTCGGCTACCAGCACGTTGGAAGAGATCGAGGCGATTGACAGTGGTTGCTTTGACTGCTATAAGCACATCACTTGGCTCGGGGATTGGATCGGCGACCGTTTGCACTTGGAGTACATCGGGTTCGCCATATTGCGTAAATTGTGCAGCTTTCATGAAAAAGAAACCGTCCTTAAAATAAGAAATAAGCAGAACAATGTAATGTGGCTTCTATCCTCTCTATTGTACACATATTATTGGGCAGTTGCCAAATAGGATAGCTCAATGTAACGTGCCTCGCTCTGGCACTCTGTCTATGGATTGTGTATACTTAGCGTATACTCTGCTTTGGTGTTAGAATGGGACTCTCCAGTATCAAGTAGAAGGTAGATGTTACGGATACATGTTGTGATTTTGCACTGGAGGTATCACTGGAACTATGCTAAGTCAGAAAGTAGGGAGTCTAAGCATCTCTGAAAAGTGCGTTGGCCTGTTAGTTGGATGGGAACGATAAGCTTTTCAATAAAAGTAAGGAAAACTTGTAAGAAGTGAGTTGAAAAATGCAGAAATCGCAGATGAGTTCTCGCCCAAGCTACATTCCGACACCTTGGGCAATTGTCAATCGTACGCTTGATATTGTAGATAAAGTAACCAATGGTCGTGCAGATTGGGTGCAGCGTTTCTTCTCATATAGTTTTATCGGTGGTATAGCTGCTCTGGTAAATCTTACTCTCTACTCTGTCATTTACCTCTTTGTTCCTATGCCTGTCAGCCAGATGGTGCATAGTCTGGTTGCTCAAGCAGTTGCTTTCGAAATTTCGCTGATGGTGAATTTTATCCCCAATGACTACTTTACCTTCCGCCATTTAGCTGGCCACAGTCGTTCATGGAGAGCGCGGTTCCTCCGTTACCATATTACATCTATTTCCGGTTTATGTCTGACAGTGTTGATTTCATCCATGTTGACCTTTGGTATTCATGTCCCCGCGTTCTTTTCTCAAGCTATTGCACTAATTCTTGTGTTTATTTATAATTTCTCGTTTCACCATCTTTTTACCTATCGTCGTATATCACATAAGTTGAATCAATCTGCTACTCATGTAGATGCGCATCAGCATGAAAAGACGGAGGAGACTGATGATGAGTCGGTTAACTCTATTGCACGCTTATGAGTTTGTTGTCGAGAAAGGTTTAAGTCTGTAAAGAATCTATGAGATTAATAATCTCTTCTGCTAGGTCTACTCGTTTCTTTGTTTTATCAATATTCGTAAACCAGTCGCCACCAAATTGCTCGTAATCAGCCTCTTGGCGAATGGCTTTTAGCTTTCGGAGTTTCTTCCCTATTTTTTTCCATTCAGGCTTTGTGGTGGATGTAAGGAATACATCGATAACTCGATTATGAGATCCTCTTATGTGTCCCTGTGATTCCTTATCACTAGGATATTGGTGTATTTCTTCTAGGTAGTTGCAAGCTCGATGATAAGCAGCATAATATGCCCTACTTACAACAGATCTGAGCAAGGCTTCTCTATATGAGACGCTATCGACCAAGGGAAGTAGTTCCCGGGCTAACAAATAATATTGCTGCCAGTCAAACATTGTTAATCCAAATCAACAGTTACGAATAATTTTGCATCTTCTGATATGCTTCCCCACCATTCATCGTCAAACATAGAGAATATTTCTTCTGCTTGTTCTTCTGGAAGATCTGTCTTAATATAGGCTGCTAGAGTGGCACTTTCCAATGATCCCGTTTCGCTCGTATAACGTAGGGATATTGGTTCTTTACCGAAGTAGCGAGATTTTGTCTCGTAAACTTTGTTTAGATCAGCTATTAAAAACGGGTAGTTTTTCAGGAAGGTGGATATTTCATTAACTTGGGCAAAATCATACTGCTTCTTTAAATTCTCAACAACTTTGTTGAAAGGAATATTCTCCATGTTTGCTGGTAATCGATTTTCTTGTTCTGCTTCGCTCATCTGAGGCCTTCTTTCAAGATAGCGATAATTCTTTTCCACTCTATTTCCATTTTAGCCGTATTATGCCACGCTGTCAAGGCAAGTATACGGCTAAAACCACGGATCATGCGCTTAGGCCCAGCGTATCAAGCCTAACTCATGTTTCTCTGTTAACTCAGGATGGCTTGGTACAACGCGTACATTGTAAGCGATGGTGCCACTTTCTTTAGGCTGAAGTTTGATGTCGTAGCGGTAGGAGCCATCTTGCTCGCGTTTGGTATAGCTCATTGGTTGGCTGTACTGGGCGGTAGCTAGCTCATCCTTGATCTCGCCATAAACCAGTTCAACGCTCAGATCGTTGGGGGTAAGTCCATCTGTGCGTACCCAGGCATGCACGTTAATGCCATCACCGAGGCTGAGTTGTCCTTCGCGACGTCCCTCGACATACAACTCGACGCGATCTCCAAGCTTGCTTGATACGTTCTTTCCACGCCGCAAGCCTGCGTTCACGCTCAAAGCGATTCTGCTCAATTTGTACGCTCTGGCGAATTTCTGGTACATAGTAACGCGTTGTATATTCTTTGATCATCCGGCGCATACTAAACTGCGGCGCACATGTCCGAATAGCTTCTTTCATATAGCCTAGCCAGTTAGGAGAAACCCCATCTTCGTCTTGCGCGAAGAAGATGGGGATGATTTCTTCTTCTAGCAATCGGTAGAGGGAGAGACTGTCTGCCTCGGCCTGTATCTCCTGATCGTGATATTCACGCTCTTCTCCTACGGCCCAGCCATTTTGCCCGTTATAGGCTTCAGCCCACCATCCGTCCAAAATGCTACAGTTAGGTTGCCCGTTCAATGCTGCTTTTTGGCCGCTGGTACCACTGGCTTCATAGGGACGGATCGGGTTATTTAACCACACATCTGTTCCTGAGACTAGGAAACGAGCCATGTCGATGTCGTAATTTTCTAGGAAGACGACTTTGCCCAGAAAATCCTTGCTACGTGATAGACGATAAATCTGTTGAAGCAAAGCCTTCCCCGGATCGTCTGCGGGATGTGCTTTGCCTGCAAAAATGATTTGTACAGGACGCTCAGGATTGCTCAGGATGTGTTGGAGACGCTCCATGTCGCGGAAGATGAGGGTTGCTCGTTTATAGGTTGCAAAACGCCGTGCAAAGCCTATCAACAAAGCCTTGGGGTTGAGCACGCTGTCAAGCTCCTCAATCTGAATTGAACCTTCTCCCAGGCGCAGATGTTGTTGCTTCAGACGTTTACGAGCATAGGTGACAAGTGCATCTTTGCGCAGTTGATGCACGGCCCATAATTCTTTGTCTGGGATGTTATAGATGCGTTCATTCCAGAAGTTGGGGTCGTCGACATGCTTTTCCCAATCTCGATCGAGATAGAGTCTGAAGAGTTCATTCATCTCCGGTGCTATCCAGGAAGCTGTATGCACTCCATTCGTAATGGAGCTGACAGGAACCTCTTCCATATCCAGACCAGGCCATAGAAATTGCCACATTTTGCGCGAGATTGCACCATGCAGTTTGCTCACACCATTATGATGATTTGTAAGCTTGAGGGCAAGAACGGTCATACCGTAAGTGGGGCCCCAGCCATGATCTTCACGGGCCACTTCTAGGAACTGGTCTCGATTCAGTCCAAGCTGTCCCCAGTATGATCCGAAGTATCTATCGATCAGGTCATAGTTAAAGGTATCATTGCCTGCTGGTACAGGGGTATGGGTGGTAAACAGAGAGTTGGCCGAGACTACTTCGCAAGCTTCGTTAAAATTCAAGCCTGTTGAGACTAGTTCGCGGCATCGCTCTAAGTTGAGAAATGCAGCATGCCCTTCGTTGAGGTGCCAAGCATCGGGATTGATTCCCAGAGCACGCAGTGCACGTACTCCTCCAATACCCAGAACAACCTCTTGTGAAATGCGGATTTCACGGTCTCCACCGTAGAGGCGGGCCGAGAGTTCACGATCGGCAGGTGCGTTTGGGGCGACGTCTGTATCCATCAGGTACAGTGGCACGCGTCCAACAGTGAGTTTCCAGACCTTGGCATAAATGCGCCGCCCTGGCAGATCAACACTGATCATTATCTCATTGCCGCTTGGATCAACTGCTGGAACGGCCGGAACCTCCGAGAAATGCAACTTATCATATGATGCTTCTTGTATGCCCTCTCGTGTGATGCGTTGGTGGAAATAGCCCTGTGGATAGAGGAAGCCAACACAAACTAGTGGCAATCCGAGGTCACTGGCTTCTTTGCAATGGTCACCAGATAGGATACCCAGGCCTCCAGAATAGATGGGCAACGATTCGTGCAGTCCGAACTCGGCTGAAAAGTAGGCAATGGTTTTTCCTACGAGTTTCCTGGGTAGGTCTGTGAGAACCAAGTCTCATTTGGATGAGGGTGAATGTAGTGATCGAAGTCCCCAATTACCTTGTCGTACTGTTCTAGATAGCCATCGTTAGCCGCAGCCAGTTCTAGTTTCTGGGGTTCGACATCGCTAAGGAAGCGGACAGGATTATGTCCAATCTGTTCCCATAGATCAGGATCGAGGGAGCTGTACAAGTTGCGGGCTTCGGGATGCCAACTCCACCACAAATTATAGGCTAACTCGTAGAGACGACTAATACGGGCTGGCATAATGGGGAAGACTGTTATACGACCATATACTTTCACAGGGTTAGCTGTCCTTTCTTCACTGAACGGATGCAACTCTTCAGTGAACGGATGCCAAGTGCTGGCATCCGCAAAGTTACATGGGCAGTGTACACTATACGACACTTGTCCAAAAGTTTCAGTTCCCGTCCATAGGCGGCTATGTTGCTTTGTACAATCATATCACAACCAAATGATCTTGTGACACGCCGCTATGGCTTTAGCCTAAGCGGCTTCTCGTTTCCGAGCTACACGGGCGTGGGGATCGAACCTCATTCCCGTGGGAGGTGCTATAACTCCAACTACTGGGCCTAAACCCAGATACTTTCTGCGAATGTTTACCGCGCCAACGCCATCACTGTGCCATTGCCATTTGCACTTCTTGTTTGTGCCATTGAACATTCTGCCATTAGGGGAGGTTTTACGTTTATGTTCGCATACAGGGCAAGTTTTAGAGGTATAGCATTCCTCTTGCAGCGAGACCTCCATGCCGAGCTGCTCTGCCTTGTATGTGATCATATGCCGTACGCTACCAGCAGACCATTGATGGATCTTCTGATTATTGATATGCCCAACATCAACATTTTGGCGCAAGTCTCGAACATCGCCAATAACAACGGTTTGCACGCCCTCTTGATACAGCGTGGAAACAAGACGTGTTGTCTGCTTATGTTCGATATCCTTGATTTGTTTTTTCAACTTCCTAAGTTGCTTCTGCTTGGAACGAATTAGCTTCTTTCGACGTCTGGAGCCTTTCTTTATCCGACTGATTTTCTTATCCATGTGTTCGATAAGCTTGTTCCGATATTGTCTCTTAGCACGAAGCGCACGCCCATTCACGATATGCGTGTGAGTTCCGTCGTGAGAGGCTGCCATGTGAATCTCTCCCAAATCAATGCCAGCCACTTGCCCTCCAATAGGGATAGCAACAGGCTCAACTTGATAGGTGGCAATTGTGTGCCAGTCCAGTGGATGACAACCGTTTTAGGCCGTTCCCATGGCCAATCGAGTACAAGTGGCTCGTTGCCAGCTCCGTTGGACAGTCTGAGCGAGCCTGCCGCCAACTTGATGGCACTACTTTTGTACTCGACGCGAAAGTACCAGCGGCGTTTGCGTGGCGGATGAGCATTGGGATCGCTCTTGCGGCGTTCTCGCCACGATTTGAGAGCAGCAAAGAAAGCCTGTACGCAAGCATCAGAAGTGTGAGCGTGCAGCTTGGGATGAGTGAACAGACGCATAAGATGCTTGGCCTTGAGCCAAATACCCTTATGCCGAACTGCCCTCCAAAAGAAGACGAGTGTCTGGGAATAGAGTTCGCCACAGGCATGGGCAAGCTCATCGAGTTGAGCTGTTTTGCCGATGTTGACTCTTCTCACCTGATACATTAAGCGTCTTCCTTGTCTTTGCATCTATATACTTCTGAATGGTCTCTTGGCTAATATTGCCTGCTGTACTCGCAAAGTACGAACGTGTCCACATCGAAGGGAGCTTGAGCAGAAAGGGAAAATCCTTTTTTCGAAATTCGTAGGTTGGATCTCAGGCTGAAGCCACGACTCCTAACCGCTCAGGCTGAAGCCGTGGCGGCTTGCGGCGGGCTAAAGCCCTTTTCTGTCAGTCATCATGCATCTTAATCCAACCATGACGTAAGGCATGAACGACGGCGGCGGTACGGTCATTGACCGAGAGTTTTTTGAGGATGGATGTAATATGATTCTCTGACAGTTTGATCGCTAATCTTGAGAGATTTAGCAATCTCTTTATTACTGTTGCCACGAGCAATATAGTCCAAGATTTCCACTTCTCGGGTCGAGAGTGGGGAATACATGTCCCTTGTATTGTTGGTCTCCTCTTCCTCGATGGTTAGTTCGCGGAAAGATTTCAGGACACGACTGGCGAGCTGGGGTTTTGAGAGGACATCGTCTCTGATCAGATACTCACCGTGACTGACTTTACGGACAGTGTTGATCAGTTCTTCAGTTGTGATATGGCGTGAGCAATAGGCAGCAGCACCAACTTTGATAGCTTGAAATAAACGTTCTTCGTCCTCTGACGGTGTAAGGATAATAACGGCCAAGCGTGGGGCGATATGACGTACCTGACGAGCGATCTCAAGTGGATCAGAGGAAGTCAGGTCTGCGTCGATGAGGGCTACATCGGGGTTGCACGTACGTGCTATTTCTAGCACATCGGCAGCATCAGTGGACTCACCAACTATTTCACAATCTCCCATCCGCTCTAGGGTTGTGTGGATACCCGCACGAAATAAGGGTTGCTCATCAATAATGATGACACGTATCGTTTCCATGTAATCCCTTCGTAGAAGTGTAGGCAGCATCAGGATCCGTCGGAGAGCTGTCTACAAATTAGAAACGCTCTAGTTTGCGTAGTGTCGAATTAATTGCCACTTTTAGGCTTTCAATAACGCCTTGCCCTGTAACAGCCACGGCTTCAAAACTTGGCATATGATAAGGATTGAGATATTTTTCCAATACCGATACAGGGAGAATATCCTGTATGTCGCGCTTGTTCCACTGCATGACGAGAGGAAAATTTGCAATGTCTTTGTTCATGCGGCGCAATTGTTCTTGCAGTTCGTTCCAACATTCCATGTTCTCTTGGAGCTTACTGGCTTGTGAGTCTGCGACGAAAATCACACCAGCTGCACCTTTGAGCACCGAAATGCGTGTCTGCTGGTAAAGAATCTGGCCGGGAACGGTATAGAGCTGAAAGCGAATTTGAAAGCCGTGTACCTTGCCAAGCTCAAGTGGGAGCAGATCGAAGTAGAGGGTACGCTCTGTCTCTGTGTCAATAGAGACCATGTCGCCAACGTCTTGTGGATTTACAGCTTTATGGATGTAATGTAAATTAGTCGTTTTACCACACAAGCCAATGCCGTAATAAACAATTTTGCAGTTTATTTCACGTTTGGCCATGTTAATCAGAGACATATAGTATGCTCTCCTGCCCGCTTCTACACGCTGTGAGATTGTGCTTCAAAATATTAGGAACTTGAATGCTCGTCGGATGACCTTGCGGTCCTGGCTGAGTCTGGTCAGGTGAGCTTCTGAAATAGCAAAGCCCGCTGCTCACAAGCCCATCCCGTTTATGGGATGGGGTCCCTGACAAGGGTCTTTCCAAGAACAGGGAGTATGATAGCAGAATTGGCAAAGAAAGGCAAGCGTATCGAGGTGTGAACAACTCTTCTCTTGACGATGTAGCTCACAAGCGGTACAATCGGCGAGGGTACTCGGAGTTCCCTTTTTGTTTTGACAAGGAAAAAACACCTATGTTTTCTCTCAGTGATATCATGCAGAACAATGATGGCAAGATTTACCTGCGAAGTAATGTTTCCCCAAATCCTGATACCCAATTTCGCTTTGCTCAACACGATAGTCGTCAAGTGGGCCCGGGGGATCTTTTCGTTGCCATCAAAGGAGCAAAGGCTGACGGACATACCTTTATCCCCACAGTCGCCCATGCTGGTGCTCTTGGAGTGCTTTGCAGCGAGCCTGCGACTGATGTCCCGCCTCATTTTCTTCAATTTGTTGTTCCTGATGTGAGTGAGGCTCTTGTTGCTACAGCTCGTGCGCGGGTAAAGCGTCAAGAGGGAACGACGATGATTGCCATTACTGGAAGCAATGGTAAGACAACAACGAAGGAAGCTGTGGCTGCGGTGCTTGCGCAACATGCTCCGACACTCAAAACCTATTCGTCGTATAACAATGATCTGGGCCTTCCTCTCACACTGCTGCGTTTAGAGCCTGAGCATCGCTATGCTGTGCTGGAAATGGGTGCGGAACGGGTTGGTGAGTTGGCTTGGCTGTGTACGATTGTGCGTCCTGATTGGTCGATTGTGACAAACGTTGGTCTCGCTCATCTTGGATTCTTCGGTAGCCCTGAACGTGTGGCTCTTGCTAAGGGTGAGATAGTTGAAGCACTCTCTCCAGATGGCATTGCTATCCTCAATTATGATGATCAAAAAGTGCGGGCTATGAGGGAGAGAACGAAGGCACATGTGATCTACTATGGCTTGGAAGATGGAGCTGAGGTACGTGGGAGTGCGATTGATGGTGATGCACTTCGTGGGTACTCTTTCACTCTGAGCTATCATGACGTGAACCTGCGCATAAAACTTCAATTGCCAGGTCACCATGGGGTCAGCACCGCACTGGCAGCTGCCTGTGCTGGTTTTCTAGCAGGCGTATCGCCTGATGCGATTTGTGCAACACTCGGCTCGATTTGCACAGTGAAGGGGCGAGGCGAGATCAAGCCGGGACCCAATGATAGCAAGCTGATTGATGATGCCTACAACGCGAATCCGCAGTCAGTGCTCGCCGGAATTGACGTGCTTTACAGAACTGAACTCGCCAGAGGAGGAAAACGCTGGGCTGTTCTGGGTGATATGCTATTCCTCAATCAATACTCACAAAATGAGCATTTTAATATAGGGAAGGTACTGGCTGGCAAGGTTGATTATCTCGTGGCTATCGGAGATCAGGCTCGCTATTATATTGAGGGCGCACGCGAGGCTGGTATGCCTATAGACCATCTGTATTTTTTTGAGGCTAATGTGGAAGAGCATTCCCTGCTTGAAGCTGCCAAGCAGGCAGCAGTGGTTCTCCTGCTAGAGAAGGTTCAGAGCGATGATTTGCTCTGGCTTAAAGCATCCAACGTTATCGATTTAAAGAGTTTACTGACAAGCTTTTAGGAAAGGACAGACTGTGAGTCAGGATAAATTACGTGTAGGGGTAGTCTTTGGAAGCCGTTCATGCGAATATGAGGTCTCTCTCAACTCGGCGGCATCCGTGATAGCGAATTTAGATACGGATAAATATGAGGTGGTGCCCATTGCCATTACTAGGGAGGGCAAGTGGCTGCTGGGAGTTGAGCCAGCAGAATTGCAAGCCATTGGAGAGAACAAGAGAGAGCAAGAACGCCTAGAACAGAGCAAGGCTGTTGCATTGGTAGGAGATCCAAATGTATGCAGTCTGGTACCTTTAGGGGAACAGCAAGCTGGCTGACATCAAACCTCTAGATGTGATTTTTCCAGTGCTGCATGGTCCCTATGGGGAAGATGGGACCATTCAAGGCTTATTTGAGATGGCAAGCATCCCCTATGTGGGGTGCGGTGTTCTCGGCTCGGCCTTGGGCATGGACAAAGAAAAGATGAAGATGCTTTTCCATGCTGTTGGTCTGCCTATTATTGATTACGTGGTGTATCGACGAGGAGAGTGGGAACGTTCGCCAGAAGCAGTCATCGAAATGGCTGAACAGCGGTTTGGCTATCCCTGCATTGTCAAACCAGTCAATCTGGGGTCAAGTATTGGCATCAACAAGGCAAGTGATCAAGTGACCCTGAAGGAAGCCATTGCAATAGCCGCGCAGTATGATACGAAGATAATCATTGAGCATTGTCTCAATGTTCGAGACTTAACCTGTGCGGTAATTGGCAATGATGAACCAATCATCACCTCCCTGGTTGGAGAGTATGTGACTCAGGAAGATACAGTGCTGGATTATGACGCTAAATACGTTCATCCAAGTCATGACGTTCCTGCCAATATTCCCCAGGAACTGGCTTAAGAAATACGTCGGCAGTCGATACTTGCCTATCGTACTCTAGATCTGAGTGGCGTTGCCCGTGTTGACTTTTTGTTGGATCGAGATACCCAAAAGCTCTATATCAATGAAGTTAATACCTTGCCTGGTTGTAGTACTACCAGTATCTTCTCGAAGATGTGGATTGCCAGTGGATTGTCCTATCCGCAACTATTGGATCGACTGATTGAGCTGGCATTAGAGCGTTATGAGGATAGGAAGAAGAATTGGACAAATTAAGCAATACTTCCATCACGTGTGCTAGCAGGTTTGTCTGTGGAGGTTGAGCAGTTCTTTGTTTAGGGCTGTTATCATCGTGATCTATGTCTTTAGTTCCAGATATGTGTCAGGCAGATCATTGGCGAAAAGTACTACATCATCTGGCTTAGCGATCTGACCAAGCGTCGCTGTTACCTCTTCCAGGGTATTGACTATGTGGATATGTTCGGGTGAAAATCCACTCTCTTGCAAACCTGCAAGTATTGGCTTTGTTTGTTGCGTTCCTACGAGGATTACATGCTGGCAAACCTGGGCAGCATGTTGGCCGAAGCGCTTGTTCTCGGCCTCTTCGACACTTCCTAGTTCTACCATTCCTGGTGTGACAAGGATTTTAGCACGTCCAGGCATCTGTTCTAAGACGTCAAGACCATTGTGGATACCTACGGGATTGGCATTGTATGAGTCATCAATGACGGTAATCCCGCCTGTGGAAGGCAGACGCTGAAGACGGTGCTGCGTTGGCTCTAAGTGTATGGCCTCGCGAGCCGCCTGATCTATAGGCAAACCCAGCAGATGTACTACTGCTAATGCTGCGCTTACGTTCAGAATATTATGCTGACCAAGCAGTGGAATGCTTATCCGCAATTCCAAACCTTCTGCTGGCCAGCGCCATGTAAAATGACTGGCGTGCTCATCAACTACGATGTCCGAGGCCACAACATCGTATGGGTCACTTTGCTCGCTTGCTAAACCATAGCGTACGACACGGTAACCAGCATGTGCTGCCCGTTCTGCCAAATGTGCGGCCATACTCTCGCCTGTGTAGAGCACAACGGGACTGGCTGGTGGCAGAGAGGCGACAAGCTCATAGAGTGCATCAGCAATGCGTTCAATTGAACCAAAGCGTTCCAGATGTTGTGGACCAACTGAGGTGATCACTCCCACTTGAGGCTTGACAAGCTCACACATTTGTGCGATCTCGCCTGTCTGATAGGCATCCATCTCAACGATGAATAGTTCATGTTTTGGTTGCAAGCGTTCATTGATAGTACGGGAGACGCCCATCAGGGTATTAAAGCTCTTGGGAGTCGGTAAGGTCTCTTTCTGAGGTGCAAGGAGCTGTGCCAGGATATGTTTCGTGCTCGTCTTCCCATAGCTGCCAGCGATGCCAATCACCAAAGGTTTATATGTAGCGATACGCGAACGAGCCCTGCGCACAAACGCTCGCCTGATTTGAGCTTCGACCGGGTCCATAAGAGTGTTGCCACCAATAACTAGCAATAACACTAAGCTAGGTGCAAGCAACAAGGAGAGAAGAACGATCATTATGCTAAGGAAGAGAGGCATCATCAGGATCAAAGAAACGAGTCCAGAGGTGAGAAGGAGTGTGAGAATCAGTTCCGTACCCAGGAGGCGACGCATTCTGGGAGTATAAACCAGACTCCTTTTTGCTGGCAAGGATCTCCAAAGAAGGTGCAGGCAGGATAGTACCAACAAGCCAGCTTCCAGCTAGCACTCTTCTGCCAAGGTCTGTGGAGAGAGCGAGCATGAACAAGGCAAGGATGAGAACCGTTCCACTAGCGATGAGCGTAGCCGTTGACCAGGACCAAGCCCGTTGACGGCCCCATGCCAGGAAACGTGGAGTTTCATATTCTTCAATTTGAAACATGCGGGCAGCTACCAGACCGGCTCGCATGATCCAGGCGAGCCAGATGATGGCAGCGAGTCCGATTATAAAAGGTGCAAGCATCAAGAAGTTCCTCGCAAGAAAGTCTCGACAACGCGACAAAAGGAGGCTGATTGCTCTAAATAAGAGTAATGGCCAGCTCCTTTAAAAATGACCAATCCTGCATCTGGAATAAGCTTTTCCATCAGCTGCCCATCAGCAAGTGGGGTGTCCTGATCATTTTTACCCCATACTAAAAGAGTCGGCGCTTGGATGCGCGGCAATAGATGGCGTAAATCCTCGTTGACGACTCGTACTAGAGATGCACGAACTGTTCCTGTTGCCTGTTGATAGTCAGATGAGCCATGCTCTGCTACCCAAGTGCTGGCCCAGTTGCGTAACGGTGGAGGAACGAGAGAGGTGCCAGAGAGCCAGCGCAAGCCTTTGAAGGTTTGTACCTGTACCCAGTATTTTAGCGTCCGTTTTGGTCGAAGACCTGCGCTGTCGACGAGGACCAGTTTAGTGACACGCTCAGGCCATTGGCTGGCAAGCGTGATGGCGACACGGCCCCCATGGGAATGGCCGATCACATGGATTTGGCTGATCTTGAGTTGATCGAGCAGATGAACTACCCAGAGTGCATAGTCGTGAGCGGACCATGCCGTTGGTGGAGGAGGAGTAGCGCCAAATCCAGGGAAGTCGGGTGCTATGAGTGTAAATGCGTGCTTGAGCCCGGCCATCGTAGGTTGAAACAGGGCACTACTCGACGCCCCAACCATGCAGCAGGAGCACAGGCGCACCACTCCCACATTGTTCTATATGAGCTGGTGGTTGCATGGAAGAATGTAAGTCTGTTGACATCGAAATCCCCATCATTCATTATAACTACTCAAGGACCAATCGGGTTGATCCACACGCATTTGGTAGGGGCCCGCTATGACACTAATGGTCATTGCTCTGTATAGAAGCAGTTTTTGCACCATACATAGGATTAACACTGAGAAGGGAAGAACTAAACGTAAAAGTGCTCCGCCGCTTTTCTCGGTGGCGCTTAAGAGCTATCTCGATTAAAGTCGTGACTAGCTCTGGAAATTTCATGCCAGTGGCTTCCCAGAGGTAGAACGAAAGCGAACCTGGGATAGGGTTGATCTCATTGACATAGAACGTTCTCTCACAGGGACGTACAAAGAAGTCAATCCGTATAACTCCTGAAGCATCTATAGCTTTAAAAACATCTAGAGCAGTTGATTGAATTGCTGCCGCTAGGTCAGGTTCGAGTGGGGCTGGGATGAGACGTTTGGCACTTGCCATGCCTCTGGCCTTGCTGTTGCTATGCTTCTCGCCGTTGAGATATTTCTCCTCATAGCTCAGCGTGCCATTACTGACTGGTTGTTCACACACAGAGGCACGAGCATCATTACTATCGCCTAGCACCGAGCAATTCACCTCGATGATCTGTTGTTGAGCGGGCTCAATCATTAAGCGGCGATCATACGTGGCTGCAACGTCGAGAGCGAAATGCAGGGTAGACGCGTCTTCTGCTCGTGAGACACCGATGCTGGAACCGAGGGTGACTGGTTTGACATACACTGGGTAGTCGAAGCGTGCTTCGGTTTCTGCCACGATAGTATCAGGTTCAGATTGCCAGCGGGCTCTGCTCACATAGAGATCGTCAATTACCGGTATACCCACACTGCGTAGGACGCTCTTGGCTGTAATCTTGTCCATAGCAAGTGCAGATGTTAGAACACCAGAACCAACGTATGGTAAATCAGCTATTTCAAGGAGTCCTTGTAGGGTACCATCCTCTCCATGAGAACCATGTATAAGTGGGAAAGCGACATCAATAGGCTCAAGGAAGGGTTCCGTGGTGCTGCGACCAAACCAGCTCCGGTGTTCCTGAACCTTTTGATGGATCAATCCTGGATGTGTTGCGTTAGGATTGAAAACCACAGGCTCAGCTAAGTTGGTCAAATGCTCGAGATCTTTAAAATTCTCCAGTTGCTTGAGAGCTTCGCCTGTAAACCATTGTCCTGATTTGGAGATGTAGATTGGGATCGCGGTGTATTTATCAGTGGGTAACGCAGCCATTGCCTGATGTGCTGTTAATACTGAGACTTCATGCTCAACGGAGCGTCCGCCAAAGATCAGACCAATACGAAGGTGGGACATATATCGTGACTCCTTGTAGATAGCTGTCTGGATCTGCCATTGAGGTAAGACTTCCCTCAAAGTAAATTATATATAGGTGCCAATGTGTTTTGGATTACATAGGTGGGTGACGGTTGGTTGGAGGGAGTTGACTTAGATTGGTGGTATCTCTTTACTTGCTAATAAGATAGGGCCTAATGTCCAAAAATCCGAAATGATAACTTGCTTGATTAAAGTCACTGTCAAACGACAAGAAGTATGGGATATCACCTTTATGCATGAAAAGAGAACTCGTCATGTCAGTAATACTCCATAACTTGTCACTGAAATTTAAGAGTTCTCTACGAGCTTCTTCCTCAATGGTTTCTCTGACGAACAGAACAGAAAAGTTTTTCTTGTTATGAATTTCTTCAAGAGTTCTGAAGGCTAATTGTATCCTTTGGGACTTGTCTTGTATTTTGCTTGCATTTAGAATTCCTGCATGTACTTCATCTACGATGTAGTTAGATATAAAAAGGTGGTAGCCTCCCTGTCTCAAGAGTTGAAAGGCTTTGACTGCATCCTCATGTTTATCTTCTTTTTTACTGATATTTGCTATGATGGCTGAAGTATCAACAAAAACTGCTTTCCGGTTCCAAATCCGAGACATTTTTGCTCACATTCTAATCATTATCTGGAGAAATTCGCTCTTCGATGATACCTTCCAATTTTGCAAATCCTATTCCATCTTGGGGTTCACTCATCATCAAAATTACCATTTGTTTTATATCCAAATCAGAACTTGAAGATGTATTCTCTGGAAGGCCTTCAATTATGCCTTCTAGCTCTTTACTTGAGCATGGGTACGAGTGTGAGTTTGGACTATTCTCAATTATGTGGGAAGTTCCCCTCAATTTCTTTGGTTTCAGATATTTAAATGGTATATTTGAGGATGATATGTTATTGACAACTAATCTATTTATGTTCATTTGGTTACTCCTTATCCTCAACTTGTTGTCGAGTTTGATTTTCGTACTGCTCTTGTAATAGAGCAATGAATTGCTCTACGTTCGACCGAGATAAAACAAAACGAAACAGAGGTTTAGCTATAATTTCTGAGAACTTCTTAATATCCTCCTCTGAGTTAATTTCAGGTGGCACAACAGCACCGACCGTTACAAAAAAATCATCTACACCTGACTGAATGGATAGTGCATTCACGTATGGGAGTGGTAACTCGTTCACTTCAGCTGTGAATTTGAGTTTAGCCACCATAGACTTTCTTCCATCATTTTCCATAATGTCTCCTGAATGTTGCGAATCTTCAATCTAGCTAAATGCCTCCTTACAAAGTATACGACAATTTGCAGAAAATAGTACAAACTCTGTACAAGTTAGGGGAATAATGTCCCATTCAGTGCGCGATCCAGATTATAGCAGGCACTAATCAGTGCAAGATGAGTAAATGCTTGTGGAAAGTTACCCAGTGCCTCGCCAGTGGGTCCAATTTCTTCTGCAAAGAGTCCAAGATGGTTAGAGTAAGTGAGCATTTTCTCAAGCAAGAGGCGTGCCTCGCTGGTATGGCCTGCACGTGCTAATGTCTCAGCCAGCCAGAAGCTGCACGGACTAAATGCCCCTTCATCCGTTCCCAATCCATCGTCAGCAGCTTTTTGAGGATTATACCGATGAACATGAGAATCGATGGTCAATTCACGCTGAATACAGTCAAGGGTACTATGCATTTGTGGATCAGTAGGACCACAGAATCTAGTTAAGACCATCAAGAGTGAGCTAGCATCAACTGCATTACTACCGTAATATTGGACAAAGCTGCGTTTCTGATCATTCCACCCATTTTGCATGATGTCTTCGTATATTTTTGCACTTGTTTGCTGCCATTGTGAGATGGGAGCGGGGAGTCCACGGTGGCGTGCAATGCGGATTGCACGATCAAAAGCGACCCAGCTCATCACACGTGAATGGACAAAGTGTTGTTGCCTTCCCCGTACCTCCCAGATCCCTTCATCTGGCTCACTCCAGTGTTCAGTTAGCCAGTTGAGCAACTGGCGTATATGCTGCCAGAGGTCATAGGAAATGTCTTGGTGGCGATTGAAGAGGTAGATGGAGTCTATCACTTCGCCATAGATATCTAATTGTTGCTGTTTGTATGCTTCATTGCCAATGCGTACAGGAGCACTTTTGCGGTATCCCTCAAGATTATCCAGTGTAAATTCCCGTAAATCGTGTCTGCCGTCGATAGTGTACATTGGCTGGAGAGGCCCATCTGCTTTGATCTCATGGCAACGAGCATCGAGCCAGCCCATAAATGCTTCAGCTTCTTGAGTGAAACCCAGGATGAGCAAACTATAGATGGTAAAGGCGGCGTCTCTCAGCCAAGTGTAGCGATAATCCCAGTTGCGTGGTCCCCCGATAGTTTCTGGTAGGCTAGTCGTTGCGGCTGCTACGATTGCTCCTGTTGGGGCATAGGTAAGGAGTTTGAGTGCTAGAGCCGAGCGCTGTACCATTTCACGCCAGCGACCTTGATATTTACATTGTGAAAGCCATCGTTGCCAGTAGTCCATAGTTTCGCGAAACGCTGCTTCATATTGATGATGAGCCAGACACTGTGGAGTGATGTCGTTATAGCGAGCGCTTTCTAGAATGAAATATGACCATTGTCCTGTATGCAAGGTAAAATGCGCATGTACTCCTCCTCGGCCATCTTCTGCAAGTGGGACCGTAGATGCTAGGCCCAGACACAGGGTTTCACTGTGGAAGAGGGCGCCATCGGAGGAAAGGGTCACAGTGTGTTCATCGCGTGCATAGTTAAAGGCTGGCCGACAAACCATTTCTAAAGGCAGTGAGCCGCGGACGAGGTGAACTGCCCGGATAATGTGATGTTGATGAGTTAGGCACTTGGTTGTTTTAATCGGCATGAAGTCAATAATCTCAGCAACGCCAGCGAGAGTGAGGAAGCGGGTAACCAGAATGTTGGTTTCTGGTAGGTAGAGCTGCTTTCGTCTCATGGTTCTTGTATGTTCGAACGAGGGTGCAATGCGGAAAGAATCCCCCCCTGTTAACATCAAGGAGTGCGCCAAACACACTTGGTGAGTCGAAGCTTGGTATGCAGCACCAATCAATCGAGCCATTCTTTCCTACAAGTGCGACGGTGTGTAGATCGCCGATGATGCCATAATCTTCAATTGGCTGATATGCCCGCTTGTCGGTTGGTATGGTCTGGGTGTCTTTTTCTTCCATGGTTTTGTTTTCCTCGTCTCTCTACTTCCTCCATTGCTCTCTCGTGGTCCTTCGCTATCCTTTAGATTATCTGGTTATTGGCACCTAGTTGTCTACTTTTAAGCATCGCAAAGAGTTAGTTTCTTGGGTTATAGTTAAAGATGAGCCCAAATTGCTAGGGTAACCATAAGAGTTGGTTATCCTTTCTAAATTATACAATGGACACGTGAAAATTCCCGTTATTTAAAGAGGGAATTTTCACGTTATTTAAAGAGGGAATTTTCAAAAATACTGAAAGGGTGGTAGTACAGAAAGGCAAACTTTGTAACCACAGCAAAGATGGCACGTTATTAAACATGGTCTTGTTTGTGCATTCTATTATGAACGTAGGAGCAAGTTCGTATTATATCTCGGGTCTCACCGCGTGTGAGATAGGAAGCTGTTAGCAGGTTTAGCCGTTCCTGCCAAAAGTGTCTTTCCAAAAGGGAAATCAAGAAGGAGATGGTGCAATCCTCCTCATGGATGAGTTTGGGGATATCCGTGCCACGAAACTGGATGAAAATAGAAGAAAATGTGATGGAAGCGCCCGTTCCAGCAGAGATTTATGCTTCTACTCTTGAAGGTCCCAGATCATTTGCCCTTCAGAGACGCTGGACCGGGAGTCTGCGTTCTCCTGTGTGGCTTTGTTTATTACTAGCACTGTGTGTCCGAGTTTGGCTTGTGATCCATACCCATGGCTTCATGGATACTGACGAAGCTCTGCTCGGTGTGCAAGCTCAGCATATTCTGCAGGGTGAGCGTCCTATCTATTATTATGGTCAGCCTTATATGGGGAGTCTGGAAGCTTACCTAGTAGCTATCGTATTCGCGCTTGCAGGCCCTTCGGTCTGGACATTACGCGTTGTGCCCATAGTTCTCTCGTTAGTGGTAGTATGGTTGACATGGTGTCTTGCTGGTGCTCTAGCTGATACTGCGAAGCTTTCATCTGCAGCCAAAGGCTGGTTTAAGACTGTGGCAGCTCTGCTTGCAGCCTTGCCTCCCCTTTATGATGTGGTGATGGAGCTTCGTACTTGGGGTG
Source organism: uncultured Chloroflexia bacterium (assembly GCA_963727755.1). GTDB lineage: Bacteria > Chloroflexota > Ktedonobacteria > Ktedonobacterales > Ktedonobacteraceae > DASYAN01. Next base: position 128,039 of record CAVSHN010000008.1, on the reverse strand, counting down.
GACATATCGAGGTTTATATTCTCATGCTCTTGTTGCTCTATGCTGTCTTGCGTCTGACGCAGCGCTGGGAGAGGGGGGCACCAGAGCGAGAAATGGCTGTGCGCTGGGCGGTAATCGGTTTTATGGTTGGCCTTGGTGTCTGGATTTATCCCTTAATTGCCTCCGTTGTACTGGCAGTGCTTGTTTGGGTAGGGATATTTGTTCTCAGGCGTGTTATTCCCTATGTGAGAAAAAGGGCTCAATGTGCTTCTCATACTTTGCATCTTCACCTACGAAATTTGTTGCTTGCAACGGTTGCTCTACCTGCTGCCCTTTTAGGATTTGCGCCTGGCATCTATTGGGGTGCGTACAATAGATGGGCAAATATCCTGTATCTATTTTCGCCTGGAAGTGATGGTGGAACATCTGCCTCATTCTTGAGGCATCATCCTGATCGGCTGTTCGTTCTGGGTGGAACGGTCCAGCTCTACTTCAGATGTATTGTACCAGAGGTCATCGGAGGCACCTTGCCTTCTGAGCCTATTACTTCATCCAGTGTCATCTCTTTCCAACTCCTGACTGCAATTGGGATCGCTAGTGTGGTAGTCGTAGTAGCGTTGCTCGTTGCCTCCTTTTTCTTTCATCGCCTATTATTTGCATCTATCCAGCATTTATCTGCCCTGCCATTACTTTTTGCTGGCAGCACAATTTTTGTTTTCTGTTTTTCTAGTGTTGTGGGTGGGAGCATTTTTCAACCTTGTACCCGTGATGGTGTAGGGCGCTATGCTGCACCAATTTTGCTTACCTTGCCCTTTGTTGGTGCGACACTTTGTATAGCGGTTTTTATATATCTTCAGGAGAAAAAGCTGCATAGAATAGTTAATGAACCTGTGGTATCTTCTTGGCATCGCTCTCTTGTTCCAGCAAATCTGGGGGTGAACATATTGGCAGTGCTCCTAGTTGCCTATTTTACCACGATAGGCAATACGTATACGAAAAGCGATCCTAGTTATGTTTTTCAATCTTTTGCATGTATTTATTCTCCGGCCAACAATGGGCCAATTATTTCTTATATGGAGCATGAGCATATTCAATATGTTTGGGGAACTATTACGCTTGGCAATCCAATTATGTTCGAGACTCACAGTAATATTATTGTGTCTGATCCTCGTATCTTTACGCTCGGAGCCCTCAATCGTCTGCCTCAGAATGCTAATGCGGTATTACGCGCAGATCGCGCTAGCCTGCTTGATATGGTGCGACGGACAGATCAGTATCCAGCTACACTGAAAGCTCTGGATCAGATAGGTGTGAAATATCGTGTGGCTCGTTTTCCAACGGAACCCGGTAACATGGATGTATTGGTGATTACACCGTTGAATAGAACGCTCAAGCCGTCAGAAGCGGGATCTCTTGGTTCGTGGAAGCTACTGTGCTAGCTTTTGTGGTCTCTGACCAAGCATAGGCAGACGGCCGTGTTCAAAAAGCTGGTCAACTGTCTATGCCTTTCGTGATAATCTCTGTATCAGCTCAGTCTAAAGAGGTTAGGGATGCGCATAGCAAGCCCAATATCTCCTGTTGTTTTGAGTTTTCCTGTCATATAGGCAGTCATTGGGTTCAGTTTGCGCTCTGTGATCGCGATCCAATCTTTGTCGGCGAGGGATAATGTAAGATCGGGTTTCTCGACGCCTCCAGGGATCAATTCGCAGGCCTGATTGGCAATTTTGATGGTCCAGCTGTTTGCGTTCTCGCCACTGATGTTAAATTGGACAGTCTTATTTAGGCCTGCTGCTGCGTCAGGATTAAAATGCTCTTGTAAGACTTTCATTGTTTCTTCAATGGTCACTGTCGTTCCTGCCTTTCGAATAAATTTCCTGCAAGGTGCAGGAAAAGCTGTGCTGTTTATATATTCCAACAGATGCTGAAAGTATAACACATGTCAGGAACCCCACGCCTGAAGGGCGGGGGCTTGTGAGCAGCTCTAACGTTGCTTCTCAAGCTCACCTGACCAGACTCAGCTAAGCAATTAGCTACGTTAGGGGTGAAATTAGGTACGTTGGGGTGCGACGCCAGCCCCAACCTCTACGGCTCGTGGTTAAACAGGTCTACAAGGGTTAAGCCAGTACTGCGAGCGTTAAACCACTCCATAACTTTGTCGAGGCGAACATCACCTGGGCAACCAGAGTCCGAAAGGAATTTTAAATGTCGGTTTTCGTAGTAGATACCAACAAAGTACTGCTTGCCCCATGCCACGAGGCAAAAGCAAGGATACTGCTAGATGCAGGGAAAGCAGCTATCTTTAGGATGCACCCGTTCACGATCATGCTTTCGTATGCGGTTGAGAGTCCGAAGGTTCCCGATTTGCGGATCAAGCTAGATCCCGGCTCAAAAACCACAGGCATTGCAGTGGTCGACGACCAGTCCGGCAAGGTTGTTTTTGCTGCTGAGCTTTCCCACCGTGGACACAAGATCAAGGAAAGTCTAGATGGTAGGCGAGCAACTAGAAGATGCAGACGGGCACGCAAGACGCGCTACAGAGCTGCTCGTTGGCAGAACAGGAGAAGGAGAGATGGTTGGTTGCCGCCATCACTCCAAGCAGGATCGCCAACGTCATCACGTGGGTAGCTCGCCTCTGTCGCCTCTGTCGGATCACAACCATTAGCATGGAGCTAGTCCGCTTCGACATGCAACTGATGGAAAACCCTGAGATCAACGGCACAGAGTATCAACAAGGTACTTTGGTCGGATACGAGACAAGGGAATACCTGCTCAAAAAGTGGGGACGTAAATGTGCTTATTGTGGCAAGGAAAATATTCCTCTGCAAATCGAGCATATTGTTTCCCGTGCAAAAGGTGGTTCAAATCGGGTGAGCAATCTTTGCCTAGCTTGCGAGAAATGTAACCTTGCCAAGGGGACTAAGGACATCAAAGACTTTCTCAAGAAAATGCCTAATCTCTTGAAACAGATCCTCGCTCAGGCCAAAGCGCCACTCAAGGATGCAGCCAGCGATGAATGCCAGCCGTTGGGAGTTGTTCCGGCAATTGCAAGGTTTTGGTTTGCCTATCGAGTGCGGATCAGGAGGTCTCACCAAATACAACCGGAGCAACAGGGAACTTCCTAAAACACACTGGCTAGATGCGTCATGTGTGGGTAAGAGCACTCCAGAGGTTCTACACACAAAAAACGTGCAACCCTTGCTCATCAAAGCTTGTGGGCGCGGGTGCCGTCAGATGTGCCTGCCCGATAAGTACGGGTTCCCGCGTACTAGAGCTAAAGAAGCCAAGCTCGTGAAAGGCTTCCAGACAGGAGATATCGTCAAGGCGGTTGTCACGAGCGGAAAGAAAGTAGGGACCTACGTGGGGCGTGTTGCCGTGCGTGCTACTGGCTCATTCAACATCACGACTGCAAAAGGAACCGTACAAGGGATTAGTTACAAATATTGTAAAGCAGTGCATAAAATGGATGGGTACAGCTATTAGGTCGGATAGTGGTGTGCTATCGCACACGCTGCCTACGCAGCCCCATCCCAAGCCCAAAGAAAGGAAGGCCTCTTTCCTCCCCGTGCCTGAAGGGCAGGGGTTTCCAGAGGCCGACGTTTGATGATTAGCCTCTGGGAAACTTGACTTTTCAGGGATATAATGCCATAATGGATATTATGGAGGAGATAAGCGACTGTCTTAGCTGCATGACCTCATCTAGCCTTGACACAGCAGGCTATTCGGTTTATACTTGTTAACGAACATTAGAAAGCAAGCCCAATTGGAAGATCGAAGTAAGGGTTTGTAAAGCAGGAAGAGTATATAGATCTACACAGTCGCAGAAAGTCGGAAGTGATGGAAGCCGATACTGTGTTGCTATAGAATGGGCCTGTCAGCTAAGGAGTGTTCCTTTTTGCACGGCACTCATCACCCGCATAAGGGTTGAAAACAAATATTGGATTGCAAAATCCGGCAAGAGGGATTGTCTGTTGCGTCACAAGAGATGAAATGACAGATAATCTGAATCAAGGTGGTACCACGAAAGCGAATTTTGACGCTTCTCGTCCTTGAAGGAAGGCGAGAGGTGTTTTTTTATGGCTTTTTTTGGAGTTCTGGAGTTCTCGTCGTATGGACTAGACATCATTTATGGGTTTTGGAGGGAAAAGCACGATGTTGATCGAGGCAAGTAATAAAATAGAACCTGCTGTGAGTGAAAAAGCAAATCCTGCACCTAAATCGCAAGCCAAAAACGTATCTTTTCAGGGGTGCAGCCGACGGGTAGTATTCACATTGGCAACTACCTGGGAGCTATACGCAACTGGGTTAATGCACAGACCGAGTTTGATAACATTTTTTGTATCGTTGATTTGCACGCTATAACACTGCCCGTTGATCCCAAAGAGTTGCATACAAACACGCGCAAACTAGCAGCGTTATATCTGGCCTGTGGACTGGATACACGCTATTGCAAACTCTTCGTCCAGTCGCGTGTTCACCAGCACGCTGAGATGAGTTGGATCTTGAATTGTTTGACTCCCATGGGCTGGCTAAATCGTATGACGCAGTTTAAGAGCAAGGCAGGAGGCGACCTCGAATCCGTTGCTACTGGCCTCTATTGCTATCCAGTGTTGATGGCTTGTGACATCTTGTTGTATCAGACCCATTATGTCCCGGTCGGCGATGACCAACGCCAGCATCTGGAACTCACCCGTGACATCGCGTTTCGCTTCAACAGCATATACAAGCAGGATGTATTCACTATCCCGCAAGGACAAATTCGTGAGACAGGAGCCCGTATCATGTCACTGGATGACCCAACGAGCAAGATGAGTAAAAGTGAGAATAATCCCAATTCGCGCATCAATCTGTTGGATAATCCAAAACGATTAAGCAGAAGATTGCACGAGCAACGACAGACTCCCAGCGTCTGATAGCTTTTGATCCAGAACGACCAGGTATTACCAACCTGCTGACCATCTACCAAGCGCTCACTGGGGAATCTCAGCAGGAAATCGAACAGGAGTTTGTTGGTAAGGGCTATGGAGACTTTAAGGCCACGTTAACTGAGTGTTTAGTCGAGACGTTGGTACCTATTCAGCAACGCTATCACGAGTTAATTAGTGATCTGCCAATGCTGGAGAGTGTTCTCAGGCAAGGTGCGGATGAGGTTCGTCCTATTGCAGAGGCTACCCTTCGGCAAGTAAAAAATGTAATTGGGCTTGGATGATATCATCTAAGTATTTTATGAGAATTACGAGTATTGGCAATTTATTGCAGAAATGTAGGGACCCCAGGTTTACTATCAATATTCGCGTCCGCTATCACAGTTAGGGTGAAAAAAGATGTATTATCCAACATTTGAAGCAATTCAACAGCTTCATGACGAGGAAATGAAGTCGATAGCAGGCATGGAAGGGCAACAGGCTCGTTCTCTTCTTGTCCCGCTCTATCGCGACATTCTTGCTGATATGGAAACTCCTGTTTCGGCATACTGTAAGACGGCAATGCGACCATACAGTTTTCTCTTAGAGAGCGTTTCAGGGGGCGAGCATGTAAAACGTTATTCGTTTATCGGCATTGATCCCTACAAGGTCATGATTCAACGTGGAGATACGGCCAAGATACTACATATGGATTGCCAGAGTGGCCAGCGTACTCATATCGAAGAGGTCCCGTGCCACGATCCACTTGAGTTCATCGAGACTGAGCTGAGTCAGTATCGCCTGCTACGTCCCGACTGTACTTCGCAAGATCAGCTTCCAACATTTCATGGTGGTGCTATTGGCTATCTAGCGTATGATGTTGTCACACGCTTTGAGCGTCTGCCGCTTCCTAAACCGAATGAGCTGGATCTACCCCTAGCGGTGTTTAGTTTTACGGAAACAGTCCTAGTCTTTGATCATGTCAAACGTCGTGTTCGTGTTGTTACCCATCTGCATCTCGATGCGCCAGATCTTGCGGCAGAATATCAGCGCGGTATCGCTATTATCGATGATGTGCAACAGCGGTTGAGTAAGCCTATCCGTTTGCCGCAAGAGCCTGCTCCCATTGCTGACCAGGAGGCTTTGCAGGTGCGGTCGAATCGCACTAAGGAGGAGTTTGAAGACATGGTGCGGCGCTCAATCGAGTATATCAAAGCAGGTGACATTTTCCAGGTTGTGCCATCACAGCGTCTGAGTCGTTATGTGAATGCTTCACCTTTCACTGTCTACCGTGCATTGCGTGCAGTCAACCCATCGCCTTACATGTTCTTTTTCGATCTAGCTGACTTCCATATTGTAGGAGCATCGCCAGAACTGCTGGTGTGCTGTGAAGAGAATGAAGTAACGATCCGTCCGATCGCAGGCACTCGTCCTCGTGGGTTCGATAAACAGAGCGATGAGCAATTGGAAAAGGATCTGAAAAATGATCCCAAGGAGTGTGCTGAACATGTGATGTTGCTTGATCTGGCACGCAATGATGTTGGGCGAGTGGCCGAAATTGGCAGTGTCAAAGTTGATGATTTTATGACCATCGAGCGCTATTCCCATGTCATGCATATCGTTACTAATGTCTCGGGCCAGTTACGTAAAGGCGTTTCTCCGTTTGAAGCACTACGAGCAGGCTTCCCGGCTGGTACTGTCTCTGGTGCTCCCAAGATTCGTGCGATGGAGATTATCAGTGAACTGGAGGGGGAACAGCGTGGTGTTTATGCGGGTGCCACCGGGTACTTCAGTCACTCTGGTAACCACGAGACGGCTATTGCTTTGCGTACCATGGTCATTAAAGACGGTCGTGCCTATATCCAAGCTGGTGGTGGTGTCGTTGCCGATTTTAATCCTAGCAATGAATATCAAGAGAGTTTGAATAAGGCTAAAGCTTTGCTGCGTGCTTTGGATGAAGCAGAAAAGATTGCGCGAGAAGTCAGGGAAAAGGAGGGCAATTAAGATGCTACTCTTAATTGATAACTACGATAGCTTTACCTATAACCTGTATCAATACCTGGGAGAACTGGAGCGGAGATTGTCGTGCGACGTAATGATCAGGTCACTCTGGACGAAATTGAAGCTATCAAGCCTGATCATATCGTGATTTCGCCAGGGCCCTGCACTCCGAACGAAGCAGGTATGTCCTGCCAGATTGTTGAGGTTTTTGGGCCACACATTCCGCTGCTTGGCGTTTGCCTGGGGCACCAATCGATTGGACAGGTTTACGGAGGACGTGTCATTCGAGCGCCTGAACCAATGCATGGTAAGACCTCCTTGGTATATCATGAGGGGAAAGGTGTTTTTCGCGATTTGCCGGTTCCATTTGAAGCTAATCGTTATCATAGCCTCATTGTGGAGCGTGAGACTCTCCCGCCCGATCTGGAGATTACTGCTAGCACAGAAGATGGCATCATCATGGGGTTGCGACACCGTCAGTATCCAGTAGAAGGAGTACAGTTCCATCCTGAGTCGATTATGACACTGGAGGGGAAGAAGCTGCTAGGCAATTTTTTATCAAGGAGGAAAGTTCGAAATGATTCGTGAAGCTATTGCCCATGTTGCGGCAGGAGGCACACTCAGTAGAGAAGAGGCCGCAACAGCTATGGAAGAGATTATGACGGGTGTAGCAACTCCATCGCAGATGGGCGCATTCTTGACTGCCCTACGTCTGCGATCTGGCGGAGAGACCGTCGAGGAAATTACAGGATTTGCTCGTGTCATGCGTGAAAAAGCCCTTCATGTCCAGCTAGATGAGGAGACGGCCTCGCGGGCCATGGATACCTGTGGAACTGGAGGGGATGGCTCGGGGACGTTCAACGTCTCAACCGCTGTAGGCATTATTGCCGCTGCCGCCGGGGTTGCGGTTGCCAAGCATGGGAATCGTTCCGCTACGAGTAAATGTGGCAGTGCGGATGTATTGGAAGCGCTTGGGGTAAAGATTGATCTGGCACCGGAGCAGACGGCCCGTAGCATACAGGAATGTGGCTTTGGTTTTATGTTTGCCCTGGCCTATCATCCGGCCATGAAGCATGTTGCTCCGACACGCAGAGAGATTGGTATTCGCACAGTCTTTAATATTCTTGGCCCGCTTACCAATCCAGCTCACACGCCCTATCAGGTTCTTGGAGTTCCTGACAGCTCGCTTATGCGCAAGATGGGCGAAGTTTTGCTGCATCTAGGTTGCCAACATGCCTTGATTGTTCATGGTGAGGATGGGCTAGATGAGTGCTCGATCAGTGCACCAACAAATGTTTGCGAAGTTCGCGCAGGGCAGGAGTTGCGCGAGTATACAATCACCCCGGAAGAGGTTGGTTTGTCAAGCTCCTCGGATCGTCAGGGAATTCTGGGAGGCGACTCGGTACATAATGCAGCTATGCTACGCGAACTCTTATCGGGCTATAGCGATTCGCCTGCTAGCCATATGCTCTGTCTGAATGCTGGTGTAGCATTGCTAGCCTGTGATCAAGTATCATCCCTGAAGGGAGGTGTCAAGCTTGCTAGTGCGACATTGCGCGAAGGCAAGGCAAAACGTAAGCTGGCAGAGATTGCTGAGTATTCGCGGTCTTTATAGCGGGATAGCCTCTCTCAAGACTTGCTCTCTCAATGTCTCATCTTGGATGTCTAAGGACAAGCCCTTCTCAGTCACCACATGCACTTTGGGGACAGCTAAAGAATAGGTTTCGAAGTCCTGCAGGCTCATAGGCTCAAGCAGATCTCGCAGGTCTGCTAAGAGTCCCCCAAGGTCAAAGAGGCTACGTCCCGGTTCGAGATCAACCAAGAGATCGATATCATTTTCCGCTTCTGGGTTCAAAATACGCGGATTAGATGCGCCACGCTTAGCTGCAATGTGAATAATCTCATCGCGTTTCTCATGTGCAAGTTGGTAAAGAGACATCGTTTTTTCTCCTCGTTCTAGTGCTTAGCTTCACTTTGGGGTTGCAAAAGTCCTAATTACAGTATAGCATTGCCTCCAAATTCATGTGAATGTATGGATGCATTGTCAGGATGGTTTGGCTCTAGTGTATAATGCTAGGAAGATGTAATCATGTCCCCACGACTATGAAAGATTGTGATATATGTTTCTTGATCGTATTGTTACACGGACACGTGCTGATTTAGAGGTACGCAAACGCGAAAATCCCCTGGAGGAAGTACAGCGTCAGGCCTTTGAACAGCCTGCACCTCGCGATCTGCTCAAGGCCTTTGAACCCCGCTCGCAAGTCCATCTGATCGCCGAAGTCAAACGCGCCTCGCCATCGAAGGGAATGCTTGCTCCCCACATTGATCCCGTTGAGCTGGCACGCGTCTATGAAGCCAATGGAGCTGCGGCTATCTCTGTATTGACTGAGCCTCATTTCTTTCTAGGCTCACCAGCGTATTTGACGGCCATCAAGCAAGCCGTGAATATTCCCGTCCTGCGCAAGGATTTCATCATTGATGAATACCAGGTATACGAAGCACGTGCATGGGGAGCGGATGTTATTCTGCTGATTTGTGCCATTCTGGATGATAGTCAGTTGCGGCGTTTACTGCACGTTGCCAATGAGTTAGGTATGCGCAGCCTCGTCGAAGTACATACTCTTGAAGAGGCAAGACGAGCTATTGATGCAGATGCGGTTGTTATTGGTGTCAATAGCCGCGATCTGGTCACGTTCCAGATGAATCCGTATCTCATAGGTGAGATTCGCCAGATCATCCCTCAGGATCGAGTGGTGGTGGCTGAAAGCGGTATTCATACAGAGGCCGATGCTCGGCGTTTGGCACGTTATGATGTGCAAGCTATGCTGGTTGGTGAGTCGCTGGTGGTCTCTCATGACGTGCCTGCGCAGATGCAGATGTTACTGCATGGGGCCAATAAGAGCACGCAAGTGAAGATTTGTGGTCTACGTACTGCTGAGCATATCAACACAGCTATACAGATGGGGGCAGATATGCTGGGCTTTATTTTCCACGAACCAAGCCATCGCTTTATCGCGCCTCAGCAGGTTTGTTCGGTCTTGCAAGCAAGTGATAGCTTTATGCAGCTGCCCGCAGGCCAGTGCAAACCTGATCTCGTTGGGGTCTTTGTCAACAAGGAGGCCGACTATATCAACGAGGTGGTTGAACAGGTAGGGCTCCAGTATGTCCAACTCCATGGTACGGAGACTCCCGAGTTTTGCCAGCAAATCAAGCGGCCTGTCATCAAAGCTCTTCAGGTCCGCAGCGAGGCAGATTTGCAGCAGATCGAGGACTACCAGTCGGTAATTTGGCGTCTGTTGCTTGATACGCCGACTCCGAACTGGGGAGGGAGTGGGGAAACGCATGATTGGGACGTCGCTCGCTTGGCAAGCCAAGCTCATCGTATCTTGCTCGCTGGCGGTCTGACACCGGAGAATGTGGGGGCGGCGATCCGTCAGGTTCGCCCTTGGGGAGTTGATGTCAGTAGTGGAGTCGAAACCGACAAGCAGAAAGATAGCGAGAAGATTCGTGCTTTTATTCGGAATATTTGAGCATGGGATGCTTTGGCATCAAAATAGATAAATCGAGCGCAGGAGGGACAGGGGCTCATCCATTGTGATGAGCCTCATGCCGCCGCATTTGGGATACGAATATCCATGTAGATAGGAATGTTGTCACTTTCCCCTTCTTGATTGAGTGCTTGTAATGGCGATGGCTTCCTGTTGTTCTCACATAGTACCATCCATCTGCTTCTACTTGTTTAATTACGTCGCGAACTTTCACCGACTGGCCTCTCTGCCACCCTTAAAATAAGTATATACGCTCAGAGTCCAAAAAGGAACTCGCTTTGGGGTATATCACAACTCAATTGAAGAGGTCCTGATTGGCACTAAATCATGCCTACTATTTGTAACGATATATATTTAAATACGTAATATCAAATTATTGTAAACCAGAGTGAAACTTCTGATGAATGTGTTGCTAAAGTCAACGAGATGCGGGCTCTTTGCGGTCAAATGTATGGTAGAATGGGTGTATATGAACCCCTTGTAAATGATAGAGAAAGGCAAGAAAAATGCAAATACAACATACACAACAATCTACAACCTATCAACATGGTCTCTACCCGGACCAGCGTGGGCGTTTTGGGCCCTTCGGAGGCAAATTCGTCCCGGAAAGCTTGATGGCAGCTCTGGCTGAGATGGAAGCAGCTTATGACGATGCACGCCAGGACGAAGCATTTCAGGAGGAATTGCAGAAAGAACTTTTCAGTTACGTAGGACGTCCAACTACACTCCACTATGTGCCGCGTTTCTCCGCATTGGTCGCGCCCAATGTCAAAGTCTATCTCAAGCGCGAAGATTTGGCACATACCGGGGCGCATAAGATTAATAATGCTTTGGGACAGGGTATGCTTGCCAAACGTATGGGTAAGCATCGGATCATTGCTGAAACAGGAGCAGGCCAGCATGGTGTCGCCACTGCAACCGTCTGTGCTAAATTGGGTCTCGATAGCATTATTTATATGGGTGAGATTGATATTGCACGCCAATCGCTCAACGTATTTCGCATGAAATTGCTGGGTGCAGAAGTACGCCCGGTCAGCAGCGGATCACGCACGCTCAAAGATGCGATCAATGAAGCCATCCGCGACTGGGTCACTAATGTGGAGACGACCTTCTACGTGCTTGGCTCAGCAACTGGACCACACCCTTATCCGCGCATGGTGCGTGATTTCCAGGCAATTATTGGCAAAGAAGCACGTCAGCAAATCCTGGCACAAGAGGGACGCTTGCCTGATATGATTCTGGCTTGTGTTGGTGGTGGAAGCAACTCCATTGGCATCTTCTATCCCTTCGCAGATGCGCCAGAAGTTCAATTTATCGGCGTTGAGGCTGGTGGCGTAGGACTGGAAATGGGACAGAATGCAGCGACACTGGTCTCAGGACGACCAGGGGTTCTGCATGGCGCACTCAGCTATCTGTTACAAAATGAAGATGGGCAAGTTGTGGATACCCATAGCATCTCCGCTGGACTCGATTATCCAGGAGTTGGCCCAGAGCATAGCTATATGAAGGATACTGGTCGTGCCACCTATGTCTCAGCTAGCGATGAAACAGCTCTACGCGGTCTACAGGTCCTCAGTAAGACGGAAGGGATTATTCCTGCTCTGGAGTCTGCTCATGCTCTTGGCTATCTGCTGGAGATGGGAGAACAAGGCCGAATTCCTGCTGGCTCGCTGATCATCGTCAATCTGTCGGGGCGTGGCGATAAAGATATGGTTACCGTTGCCAAAGCCTTGAACTTTGAACTATAAGAAAAGAGCATATCATGGAACCAACAAATAAAAGTGTTATAGAACAATATGGCGTATTAAAGGCAAAAGATCACCGAGATCCCCCTGCTACTGAGATTACCAAAGCTTTTGAGCGAGCGAAGCGGGAAGGGCGTGGTGTCCTTATTCCTTATTTCATGTGCGGCTTTCCATCGGCGCAACAGAGTGCCGAGTTGATCTTGGCGGCGGCAGAGAGTGGTGCAGACATTATTGAACTGGGTATACCGTTCAGCGATCCATTGGCCGATGGAGCGACCATTGAGCATGCAGGGCATGTGGCCTTGGAGCGTGGTATGACCATCAATGGCTGTATGGACATTGCCCGTCAGGTTGCTGCCAAGAGTAGTGTCCCATTGCTCTTTATGGGTTACTATAATCCCATCCTATCCTATGGTATTGAACGTTTCTGTGCAGCGGCGAAGGTCAATGGCATCAACGGCATCATCGTCCCCGATTTACCGCCAGAGGAGGCCAATCCTTTACAAGAAGTTGCCCAACAATATGGGCTGGCGCTCATCTTCCTTATTCCGCCTACGACGCCCGATGAACGCATCGAAAATGTTGTGGCTCGAACCAGAAAGGGACCCGGAAGCTTTATCTATTGCGTCTCCCTCAGTGGCGTAACGGGCTCACGCAAGGAGTTGCCATCCCACTTGCAGAGTTTTATCGAACGCGTGCGCCGCTATGCCAAAGAGATTCCTCTGGCAGTTGGCTTTGGTCTCAGCACGCCAGAGCATATTGCCCAGGTGACGGCTCTTGTCGAAGGTGCAGTTGTGGGGAGTGCTCTCGTCAATCTGATTGATCAGCATGAGGCGGGGGAGCAGGTAGAGGCAGTGAGGCAATATATAGCTTCTCTTTCGAGAAGGTAGTGAAAATGGTGGAGGTGCCGAGAACTGACTTGTAATTCTCGGTACCTCCTCTTGCAAGAGGGAGGGTGTTTCTAGAAAAAAAGTCAACTGTCCCTATTTCCCCCTATACGGATGTGTCAGCCTGTCTTATACTGTTTCTTAAGAGGATTGGCGGATATTTGTAAGCCCAATCTCTTGCATATTGCTGTCGGCTCCAGTAGCTAGGGAAGGAAAGCTTCATGAATAGGAAGGACCCGCTGTTTTATGGTATAGGTATTGTCGTTATGTTGGCATGTTTGAGTATTTCTCTGGCTGCTTGTAATCTGCCATTCTTTGGGGGACAGCCATCGGCCAAAAAGCCAACACCAACCTCAACAGTTAGTAATGATTTGATACCGATTTCAACAATTGGTAATGGTTTGACATCGACAGCAACAATTGGTTACGGCTCTACACCAACAGCAATAATTGGTCATGATTCTACACCGACAGCAACAATTGGTCACGGTTCTACACCAGCAGCAACAATTAGTCATGGTTCTACATCAGCAGCAACAATTGGTCACGGTTCTACACCAGCAGTAATAATTAGTCATGGTTCTACACCAGCAGCAACAATTGGTCATGGTTCTACACCGACATCAACAATTAGTCATGATTCTACACCGACATCAACAATTAGTCATGATTTTACACCGACATCAACAACTGTCAGCAGTTCAGCAAAGTCATGCGGTACCCTCCGCTATCAACAAGTGGGCAACAATACGGGACCTATATTAGCTGAATCTAATAAATATACACGAAAAGTTGTAAATTGCTTTTTGCAAGCATTTAAGCACTGCGTTCCTGCCTCAATCGAGATGAATGTCAGCATAGGAGCAGCGCGTATCAATCCCTCCAGCGTAAGTAATGTGCGCATGTTCAGTACGAAGCTGCCAGCAGATGGGGGAGTTGCCAATCTCTACCAATTTACGATTAACTCACAATCAGGCAGTTGTGTGGTCTCAGAAGTCGAGCAGGCCTATTCCGTAGTAGCTCCTACGCCGTCGATCCCACAGACATGTGCACAAGTTGAGCAGACCGGAACCGATTTACGCTTTGCCAATTGTGGGAACGCTGGTAGCATCACATTTCCTCTTGCTAAAACAACACCCTGACTGTGGCAATTTCGCTAGTTCGGCGAGGCCTCAATAGATTGCACTTTTTGGGAATATGGGGTATAGTAGCGATAGGTAAAGTAGATGGAAGCGGGATACTTACTATTCAGGAAAGTGTGGTTATAAATTAAGGTGGTATACTACTGTCGAGGAATCCGTGGTGCAACTACGGTAAAACATAATGATCGTGAGGGAATACTAGCGGCCACTATTGAACTGCTACAGCTGCTCATAGAAAAAAATGACTTGCATCCTGATAATATTGCTAGTGTAATATTTACGGTTACAGATGATCTGGATGCAGAATTTCCAGCAGTGGCGGCACGCAGTCTCGGCTGGGAGGCGACTGCGTTGATGTGTGCCCGAGAAATTCCTGTTCCTGGTAGTTTGAAAAAATGTATTCGTGTACTGATCCATGTCAATACAATTCGCAGTGTTGCAGAGATGCAACATGTCTACCTGAGAGAAGCGGTTAGTCTACGCCCCTCCTTTGGTATAGAAGGTGTCTAGAGAAGAATAATCAACGGCAATGGGTTGTAAAACGGTCGCGAATTCTTGATAGTAACCTGGGGCCCCTATCGTTTGGCAATGAATTGCGTGATGGATGTGATCAATTGTTCCATGATCTGTCAGGCAATTGTGTGCATTTTTTCCCCCCATTTCGATTGGCATTGCTCTATAACCTGTGCTATACTCATTCCTAAGCTCCCTTTTGTTGTCATGGCTGGTTCGATAAAATGTCTTTTTTGATGATGCCAGAAGGAGCTGCTGTTTGTCATGCTTAAAAATGCCTAGGAGACGCAATGTACCGCACCCGTTGTGCAATTCATTGCGTGTGTGGTAGAGGCTCCTGTATTGCTATCAATACTCTTCGCCTGTTGTGCAACTTTTTTACTTATTCCACACCATTCGTCTGTGGTATCGCATGATACCTTATATAAAAAGGAGCATTTCCTATGATTGTTGTCATGAAATCGACTAGTAGCGAGGCAGATGTTGAGCGCGTCCTGCAATTCCTTGAGAAGCATGGTCTGAGTGGTCATCCATCACAGGGAGTCGAGCGCACAGTGATCGGCGTCCTGGGAGCAGTGGGACCATCAGGCATACCTGGTAGTATAGGTGGTGTTAATCCTTCTCTGGGCGCATCTCTCGAAAGCTTGTCTTGCGTGGATAGCGTTATTCGGGTCTCCAAGTCCTATAAGCTTGCTTGCCGCGAGTTCCATCCAGTGGATAGCGTTGTTGATGTGCCAGTACGATGCGTTAAAGATGGGGTGGTGAGCATTGGTAGTAAGACCGTTGTGATGATGGCCGGGCCATGTACCGTCGAGACTGAGAAGCAGCTCATGACAACGGCAGAAGCTGTGCGCAAGGCGGGTGCTACGATCTTGCGTGGAGGAGCGTTCAAACCATCGACCTCACCCTACGGCTTCCGAGGCCTGGGAAAAGCTGGATTGGAATTGCTGGCGAAAGCGAGTGCAGAATTTGGCATGGCCGTCATCACTGAGGTCATGACGCCCGCTGATGTGCCATTAGTGAGCGAATATGCCGATATTCTCCAGATCGGTACACGCAATATGCAAAATTATATGCTACTGGATGAGGTTGGACGTACTAACAAACCAGTCGTTCTCAAACGCGGCATGTCGGCTACCATAGAGGAGTGGCTACTGGCAGCAGAGTATATTCTCTCGCAGGGTAATAGTAACGTTATTCTCTGTGAACGTGGTGTGCGCACTTTCGAGAAGTTTACGCGCAATACCATGGATGTTAGTGCTATTCCAGTGATTAAACAACTTTCGCACCTCCCAATTATCTCAGATCCTAGTCAGGGCACAGGTCGACGCGATCTTGTTACTCCGATGACGCTGGCCTCGATTGCCGCTGGCACCGATGGCTTACTGATCGAGGTGCATCCCAATCCCGATGAAGCTCTCAAAGATGGTGCCCAATCCTTGACCATCGACCAATTCAAAGATTTGATGCCACAGGCACAGGCCGTGGCGCAGGCCATTGGGCGTAGCGTTGTTACGGAATAGTTGAGTTGTCACTTGTTTCAGCGGCATGAATTCTGGATTTGTTGTGTATGGATTACGAACATCATGGGTAATCCATACACTTAGTTCTGTAACGTGCGCTGGTAATAGGCCATCTGCGTGGGGGCTTCTTCAACGCCAACTGTGATACTGGCGAGGTTGGAGATATGATACTCTTGTAGAGCCTTGCAGAGTTCGTGGCAGATGTATTCGGCCAGTAATTCAGCTGTCGAGTTTTCAATTGGGAGTTCAATAACATCAGCGCGGGGAAAGATATAGCATTTATTGCGAAAGCGGATTTGCCAGCAGTCAGCCGAAGCTACCAGTTCAAGATCAGGATTGTGTAAAGGGAGCAGAAAACGATGATCTAGCCGCTGACAAATCTCTTTCGCCAGTCGTTTCAAGATCGTAAAATCAAAGACCACCTTGTTCTCGTTCAATTCCCCCTCAACCTCAACCAGTACTCCATAATTATGCCCGTGGAGCCGTTCGCATTTTCCACTATAGGTGATAAAGTGGGCAGAGCTGAATGTGAGATAGCCAGCTTCGACTTTGACTTTACGCCTGACGTTCTCCTGTGCCATAATGTACCCCCATTTTGTCATCAGAACACAGGATACCTCAAGGGGCCGAGAAAAACAAGGGCGGATGGGACTCTAGCGATCTAGATCCACATCTTCGTTTGTGTTCACCGCTGGTTCAAGGTTCAGGTAGACGCATGTCCACCCAACAATAAAAAAGGAACGCCATAGTCCCTGATCATAAAGAGAAAGATCTTGCGGGAGCAGATGACTGATAATCATGGTAAATTGCCGATCATCCAATATAATAGGTGTGGTAGTTTGATGATCTCTGAGAAATGTCTGGTGAGCCCGTATGCCTGTTCGATAGCCCTTCTCGATAGCAGACTCATAGATCGTACGCTCGGTCAGGCCAATGCGAATTTGCTTGCCGAAAGGAATATCGGTACCGGGGGAATAGATTAAGTCCCCGATCATTTGTAATGGTGGTGGAACCTCTTCGGATCGTGAACGGCGTGGCATTCCTGCTTTTCTTTCCAGATCACTATTTGCTAGCTGCGAAGTTGTCTTCGTAGACCTCTTGTTTTTTGGAACGAAGATGATCCCACAGATGAACCTGCTCATTACTTTTGGGGGAAAGGGCCATTGTAAATGCCCGATTTACCATGAAATGTGGTAGGGGCACGATTTATCTCATCCGCTGTGGATGGACAAATCGTGCCTGTTGTAGATAATAAATCGTGCGCCAGCTTTCATCCTAATATCGTTTCATCAGTGCCTGCACATTATGAACGTAGGGCCAGTTAAAGATGCCTCGGTGAGTGACGCTCCATCCACCTTCGTTATAGGCGCTGATAACCTTTGTCTGGTTGCCATGGAAACCTTGCCAGAGTGAGTGCAGGTAGATGGCCCCGAGTTCAATATTATCCTGCAACTTGTAGGGATCGTAGTGTCCCCCGACTTGCCGATTGAGCGCTTGCGCCGTGGATGGCATAATCTGCATGACTCCAATGCCTCCATCGTGGGCAATTACATGCTGCTTCCATCCGCTCTCTTGCCAAGCAATAGCTAGCATGAGATTAGCTGGCAGTCCATGGCGTGCTGCCGCTTGCCTCAGTAGCCGAGCAACCTGTTGAGGGGATGACCACCCCAATGCGTTATAAGCGAACCTGCGAACGGTACCATTAGGTAGCAGGCCGCTGGTTGATCCTTTGGCAGTAGTGGGAATGCATAGGCGCTGCCCTACAAAAATCCGGTTGATATTAGCGATATGGTTGATATGAGCAAGGTTCATGACAGTCGTGTTGGAGTAGCGAGCAATGCCTCTCAGGGTATCACCTGGAGAGATAGTGTACCAGTCACAGACTTCGCCCGGTCCTGGATTTGCACGATAGGCATCAGCATCAGCTGAATTGACAAAAATACTAAGGGATAGTAGTGCAGTCAGCAGGTAGATTGAGAATCGTGAAAGAGAAACTCCATCTCTCTTTAAGGAGAAAGATGAGACCTCTTGTAGTTCGTATCATGAACTTGTTCATAGGTACGTATTTCATTCATCCCTTCCTCTCTCCTTTCACTATAGCCTTGTACTAAATTGTTGTATTTGAATAGAAGGTATGCTATACTCATCCAATGTTAGTGGTACAGTGATAGGTCTGTACTACTGCGTCGATATATAGCAAGGGAGGAAGCGGCCAATTGAAAGACAAACCAAAGCCACAACCGCCAGAGTCACAACAATATGACAATACTCTTAAAGCGTTATTTGGGGAAGAAGCAGATCAGATCATACCCTATCTGCTACCAGGGGTAGAATTTGCGGGGAGCTTGCGAGATGAAGAGCGCAATATCGAGATCAACCGGAGTATGCTGAAAGCTGATCTGGTGCATAGGATCTACTATATGCGGCTGCTAACCATCCTCAATCTCGAATTGCAAACCAAGGATGATCCAGGCCTTCTGTTGAGGATGTTGCAGTACCACCTAGCGCTGTATGAAAAACACAAACTGCCAGTGATCTCTGTGATTCTCTATCTGTTCCAAACAGCAGTCAAGTTGCCCCCGTACCAGCTAATGTGCTTAGATGAAACCCTGGTGTCTTTTCACTACAAGGTGATCTGCTTGTGGGAATTGGATGCGCAACCTGTTGTCAAAAATCATATACTATCACTATACACCCTCTTGCCAGGGATGCGAGGGGCTAACGCAGATCTGCTTAAGCAAGCTTTGGAAGAGATTGTGAAAAGCTATAGTCGGCAACAGATTGGCTCTCATCTGCTCCGGTTTCATCGAATCATGTGGAGGTCGAAAACGATGTCCTATCAAGAAAAGCTAGAGATTCAGGATACATTGGATACTCAATACCAGTTTGACGAGTTTATTGATGAGAATCCCGTGGTCTTGGAGCGTGTTACTTGTGGGGAGGCTCGCGGAGAGGCTCGTGGGGAGATTAAGGGCCTGCAAGGGTCGATTTCGAGAATCCTGCAAGTTCGCTTCCCTACTCTAGCGAGCACACCTCAAGTGCAGCAGGCTGTTACTGGTGTTCAGGATGTTGAGAAGCTCAACCAGCTTGAGTGGGATTTGCTTCTTGCCTCAGATGAGCAAGTTGCTATCCGTCTCTTGTTGGGGCTACCACCGACTTAGATAGGTGTCATTTGAGTTGTCAGGAACCCCACGTTCAGGTATCAGATGCACTGATAGACTGAGGGCGGGCCTTTTTGCTATACTCTCTATTTAAGAGGTTTAGCCGTTCCTAATCAAAAACGGCTCCCCACAGGGGGATAGATCGAAGAGGCAGAGGTTTCCCCCTGTGTCCAAGCCTCTAGAAAGGAAGACCTGCTTCCTCCCCATCTCTAAAGAAAAGGGGTATCCGCAGGTCGCAGTTTGATGAGTAACCAAAATGTTGGCGTGTCCCGAACTGATCATATTACACGTGTTCAGGACGTTCATGAACTGGATACGAGGCCATCTATTATTTCTATCCCTGCTACATCTAAGCCCGGTGTAATACCTTCCATCTTCTGGCTGCATCGTTTAGCTGAAGCTGGCTTGATTCTCTCGATGGCTTTGTACTATCTTGTTGGCAATCCTAATATCAATGTGGCTGACCATAGTCAAGTCGCTCAATTGCTGGATTTCCTTTCGCAACATATCAATCCGCTCTATTCGTTCCCCTTGCTCTTTATTTTTGCACTTCTGAGTTGGTATCGTTTGTCCTTTGCAGTTGCCCTGCTTCCACTATCTTTTCCTTATTACGATATCCAAAAAATAGTTTACCAGACGACTGTAAATGGAAAGACGCATACCATAGCCTTTAGTCTGGTCGAAATCACTTTATGGACGTGCATAGGCGTTGCCTGTTTGCAGATGCTCTTTCGTGCGTTATTTTTGCGGCTACCATGGTCCTACGGGCTCTCTTGGAAAGATGTGCGCAACCGCATTGGGCCATTTGTATTCCCTATACTTGTATTTTTGCTAGCGGCACTGCTGGCGAATTTCATCGCCTATGCACAAGCTGATGCTCTACGAGCATTTCGGGAGGAAGTTGTTGATCCTCTATTGTATCTGTTACTAATACTTGCCTGTTTGCGTTCCTACCAGGATGTGAAACGATTGCTGATAGCACTATTTGGGATGGGGTTCGTGATTGCCTTGCTTGGTATTATCCAGGATCTCTTTTTTAGAAATCTGATTAAGCCAGATGCCAGTGGTCTGATTCGTATTACTGCTGTCTATGGCAGCGGCAATAACATTGGCTTGCTCTTTGATTATGCTTTGCCGATTGGCCTAGCGTTAGTGCTGTCGCGTGTAAACTGGAAAGTTCGTCTGAGTGTCTTTTTACTCTGCCTGCCTTTCTTTGTGGTACTCTACCAGAGTGCTTCGCGTGGAGCTATGTATATGGCTCTCCCGGCAGCTTTGCTCTTCGTGTTGGCTTTTGCTATTCGCAATCGCAAATTTGTGCTTATTGCAGGTACTGTTTTTGCTGCCATAGTTGTCGTTATTTTCCTGCTCTTCTCTTCACAAATTACCGATGCGCTACTCAATGAACATACGAATGGTGCGGGCCACAATACGGTTATGAAGCGGCCATATCTGTGGCTCACCGCTCTCGATATGATTTATGACAGCCCCTGGCTAGGTTATGGTATGGACAATTGGATCTGCCACTATAGCAATAGCTGGAAAAATTTCTGTCTCTATCCAGATGGGAGACCTGCAAACCTTCCCTGGCCTCAGCAGATTGTCCCGGCTCATCCAAAAATTCCTGCTTATTGGATTCTCAAAGATCCTGTGACTCATCAATCGACAGGTTTAAGTGATGAACCTACGCTCTCGCATCCGCATAATATCTTTTTGCATGTGTGGGTGAGTATGGGGATCTTTGGCTTGCTGGCTTTTATTGCTGTGCTGGTCCTGTTCTATCGGCTCTTTGCATGTCTACTCAGCTATTTGCATAAAATACAGCCTCCTGGGTTTGAACAAATACGCTGGATGGTCGTGGGCGTCGGAGCTGCTCTGCTAGCAGCGTTAATCCAAGGCCAGATCGATAGCGCTTTTTCTGGAGCAAGATCTGTCTTTCTGTTTCTGGACATTGATTGCAGCAATCTTGGTCTTGCGTATGCTAATAGAAATGCCCTGGCAAGTAGCGTTGCCCGCGAAATGGTGGATGAGCAGTATCAAAAATCGTGTCTGTGGGGGTGTGGAGAATATCACATTTTTAGAGTCGACTAATTCATAGCAACGTTGTCGCTGCTGGGCTATAGTAGATGTAGAGAGAAGCAGGGGAGAAATGTTATGATGATCGGTATCTCCATTTCGATGCTATTGGTCTGGTTGGCTTGCCACTTTGTAGGGGATTTTGCTTTTCAGAGTGCCTGGATGAGTATCGAGAAAGGAAAGAGCTGGGAGGTCAATTTCTATCATGCTGCGACCTATACCGCTGTCTTTGTGCTTTTTGCTCATCCTTCACCATTAGCGACAGCTGTTTTGTTTATTGCACATGTTATTGTTGATCCTTTAAAAGCCCGCTACAAGCTTATTGGTCCAATCTGGCTTGATCAGTTGTTGCATATTGTGACTATTGTGTTAATTTTGTGGCTTAAAATGTGATTGTGATGTATTCAATAAGGAAGTGAGTGCGGCGAGAGCAACGGATGCGATAAATCGGGTCCCTACCTTTGGGTAATAAATTGCGGAGAGAGCAATTTATTGCGTGTTTTGTAGGGGCCCAATTCATTGCGCCCGTTGGAATGATTCATGCCCGTTGGAATGATTCATGCCCGTTAAAAGCTTTTCAGGGATTTGTGGGGGGGACATCCTGATCGGGCTTACCACCACTGCCGTAAATCATATCAGACAGCTCTTTGCGGGTACGTTCAATGATGGCATGCAGCTGAGCGGTTTTCTCTGGATGCAGGAAAGACATACGGCCAGCGATCATAAGGAGCCGCATAAGTTCCAAGCCCTCACTGCGCAATGCTTGCATCTCTGGCTCCATCCAGCGCTTAGCACGCCCAAAGCCTTGCCATCCGTCAGATTGCTGAGCTTCTTCACGTCCCTGCCATTCAGCGAGAAAAGCTTTTCCTGCATCAGTGATACGATAAACCTTCTTGCCCTCAGCTTGATCAGACGCAATCAGTCCACGATCCTCCAGCAACTGTAGTGTGGGATAGATCGTCCCGGCACTAGCGACATAGAAGCCGCCGGATCGCTCTTCCAGAGCCTTCATCATCTCATAGCCATGCATAGGGCGCTCTTGCAAGAGTTCTAGCAGGGCATATTTCACATCTCCGCGTTCGAAGAAGCGAGGCCCACCTCTAAAAGGACCTTCTGGTCCAAAGGGACCTTCTGGTCCAAAGGGACCTCTGGGGCCAAAGAAACCTCGTCCCATTCGCATAGCGAAGAAGCGAGGCCTATGCCAGAAACCGTGCCCTCCATGTTGTCTCCAAGGGGGAGAACAGTCTTCGGGACTACCACCACAAAATTGGAACGCAAAATCTCGGTTACCTTCGTTGAACATGATGGTGTTGACCTCCTTTTGGTAAGATATATCAATACGATATATCGATATAGTAACCGATATATCGTATTGATGTCAAGTCCAGCTTTTTGGCAGACGGATCGACTTTTGTTGCCAAGTTGTCTCTCAGTTGTCAATTTTTCCACTGTTGGCTCCTCACATCTGAGGGGGAACAGAGACAAGGCTTAGAAAGACCTACCAAAAGCCTATCAAAAGCCTACCAAAAGATCTAGCAAGAACCGTAACGAGTGTGTACACTGGAAGGTGATAGGCAGAGTTATGTGTAAGATCAGAGCCTAGCAACTCGTCGCTGTAGAGTGACAGAAGGAGGCATGAAATGGCAGGTATGAGATTTGGAAAAAATTTCAAGGGAGGTAATATTTTGGGAAAAAGCAGCCTGAAAAAGAAAATTCCAATAATATTTCAATAAATATTCAAAAAAATAAAGGTTCTTTCACACTTTTAGGAAGTGAAAAAGAAAAGAAATATATCCAGAAAATGTGTAATAATGCTTTAAATAAGAGTAAGTATATTTATAGTCATGCAGATATTTTTTGCAAATTTTCTGATATAGCAGTGGAGGATTTTAAGATTCAGATACAAGAGATACAGAATGAAATAGAAGAGATAATGAAATATGGCAGGTTTAAAGAATTTAACAAAATTAAGATGCTGAATGACTGGTTTGTGGAACAAGAAAGGCTATTGGATCAGTATGTGCTGTATCCAATCAATCAGCAGTGTCAGGAAATGCATGCTTTACTTGCCCGCCATGCTGATAAGTCTCGGTTTTTTGATACGAGGAGTCCAGAACAATTCAGGGCCTTGTTGAAGAAGATTAGCGATAATCATCGTCTTGCTCAATCTCAGTTGCAAGCATATGTCTCAGGACAAGCTCCTATTAGTGCGAAGGATAGTGCGCTTATAACGCTTAGAAAAATGTATAGTTTGCTTAAAGTACAAAAAGGGAATTTGAAGAAGCACTTATTTGAGATAAGAGAGTCTACAAAAGGGCTTAAAAAGGGAATTGATCAAGGTTATAGCAAGCTTCTTCTGCATGCAGAGCAATCTCGCTGTTTTACGGATCAAAATCCCGAGGAATTTAAGAAGACCTTGGAGAGGATTAAAGATAGCTCTAAGGTTGCGATAGCCCAAATTGGAAGATATCTCTCAGGAGCTGATAACAGTGAAACTAAAAAGACTCAGGCTTTTAATTTACTAGAAAAAAATCTTAATTATATCAAAGAGATAGAGAAAAATTTAGCTTTGCTCTCTGATGTGAAAATAAATGCTGATAAAATTCTTAAAAATCTTAAAAGAAACTATAAAAGGTTAGTTAACTATGCGGATCAATCTCTATTTTTTATAAATCAAGAGGAAAAGGAGTTTAGAGAGAACTTAGAGCGTATTAGAGATAACTACGAGCGTGCTTATGCTTATATTGAAAAAAACCTCTCAGGAAAGAGTGGGAATGAGGCAAATCAACTTGGAGCATTACAAGACCTTGAGAAGTATCTTAATGAGATTAAAGAGCTAGAAAGCCATTTGGATACATTTTTGTTAAACGAGTTAAGTACGAAGATTGATCAAACGTATCATAAGCTGCTTAAACATTTTGAGCAATCTCTGTACTTTACAGAGCAACAGAGACAATATTTTATAGATGATTTGAAAGATATAAGTAATAAATATAGTGAACTTAAATTAAATGCTGAACAATACATTAAAACTAGAGATATGAATGAAGAAAAGAAATGTAATGAATTTATCCTACTAGTGGCAATAAAAAGGGATCTAAATATATCTTTGACGAATCAGACAAATGCAGAAATTGTTCAAATATGCAATCGTCTCAATAAATATGAACAGTATATTGCTGCGGAAGAGAGGGAAAGATGGCATTTTAAAGATCGCTTGGAGAGCATTGAGAACAAATGCAAGGATGCCAATGAAAAATATGGGCAATATATTTTGGAAGATGGTATAAATGAGGAAGATAATAACGATGCATTTGAGATACTTGAGGAGTGCCTTGAAGAAGCTAGGCTTGTAGAAATCGATATGGCACCACTTTTGAAAGATCCAATGATCCAGAAAATTAATCAAAATTATGACACGCTTGTGCAAAATGTAAATAAGCATTCAATTTTTACTAAAGAAGAACTGCAAGAACTTAATAAAATAATTATTGATGTAAAACAATATGTGTCAATAAATGGTGAAGAGCAAAAAGCTAATAAATTAAATGTTTCACTTCAAGAAAAACTTAATAAGCTTGATAAGTTAGAAAGACAGATAGCTCTTTACTTACGGCTTCAAGATCTGTATAATGAGCATATTAAAATTTCTAATACTATTGAAAAATGCTTAAGCAATACAGAAAAAAATGATCCTAGCAAAATAAAAGGTATAAGAAATGCTCTAAAGCAAAATATAATGAAAACTGAAAATACTATGAAAGAGGCGAAAAAAGATTTAATGAAAAGTACTATTTCCATGCATACAGGATATCTTGGGGAACTTTCTCTAAATGAATACCATAAGAGTATAGAGAGCCTGAGAAAGCAGGCATCTCAAGTGCTTGGGATCAATAAAAGTGGTCATCTGTCGAAGTGAAAGTAGGGCTGAATTGTGAGAAGCCAGAAGAGAAGACGCTTAGTGGTCCACGCCTGCAATTTGCGATGCCGCAATTTGATCGCCATGATCAGCCCCCCAGCGTAGTGCTTCTCCTGCCAGATAGAGAGAGCCAGTAGCGCAGATCAGGTCACTGCGCTCTGCAAGATCGAGAGCCAGATCCATAGCCTCTTCCGTAGTCGTGGCACGGTGTACTATAACATTGGGTGCATATTGGGCAAATAGTGACTCTACCTCTTCAATATGAGCAACACGTGGATTCTTGATACGTGTCAGCACGACTCTATCAACGTTTCTAAGGGTTTGCACAATGCCTACAAGATCTTTATCTCTGTTCATGCTTAATACGATTATCAGGCGATGAGGAGAAAATATTGAATGGAGTGTTTGAAGTAACTTGTGCATAGAATTGGTATTATGCGCTCCATCCACAACGATGGTTGGGTCATGGCCGATGAGCTGGATGCGAGCTGGCCATTGGACCGCTTTCATTCCTCTGCGCAAAGCTTCTTCATCCCAGGCATAGCCACGTTCGCGTAAGAGTTCAAGGGTTGCTAGGGCTAGGGTCGCGTTTTCTGCTTGATGCACTCCGAGCAGAGGAGTTTCCAGGTTTTCATAGACCTTATTTGGAGTCCAGATGGTAAAACTCTGGCCGTGTTGTTTTTGCCAGTGAGGACGATAGCGATAGCTCAAGGGAGGAAGCTGTCTTGCATCAACCTCAGCTTGAGCAGGATCACCGTTAGCGGAACCGATGCGGATCAGTTGTGCCTCACGTTGCTCAGCGATAGTTGCAATAGCTAGCAAAGCTTCGGGCGATTGAGCTGAGGTGACCACTAGTCCTCCTGGTTTGATAATGCCGGCCTTCTCTGTTGCGATCTTCGCCAATGTGTTTCCCAGGATATGAGTGTGGTCGTAGCTAATCGATGCAATCACCGAGACCAGAGGATGGGTCACATTGGTAGCGTCCAGGCGTCCACCTATGCCCACTTCGATCACTGCATGCTGGACGTGCTGATGAGCAAAATAGAGGAATGCTAGGGCTGTACCGATTTCGTAGGTAATGAAAGGCTCGAATTGCTGGCGGGCCTGAATTTGCTCTGCGGCGGCACGGATTTCTGGAATCAGCTCTCCTACTTCCTCTTCGCTGATCAGACGACCATTCACCTGTATGCGTTCTCGGAAGGTATGCAAATCTGGCTGCGTATAGAGACCTGTACGCACTCCCGCTTCACGTAATACACGCTCGATATATGCTGCTGTCGATCCTTTCCCTTTGGTACCTGCAATAAGCGTATTTGTGTATTTTTGTATATTGCTGGGCTGGTGTGGATTGCCCAACAGTTTGAGCAGTGCGGTCTCACGCAAGAGGTTCTCGTGGCGATCGCGAGAATATTTGCCTCCCCGCTCATAGTCGCTGAAACTGTAAATATAGTCTAATGCTTCTCTGTAATCCAAAATGCTACCTTCCTTTATAACTACAAAAATACCAACTAGATTGACAAAAAAGGGCTTGAGCCCGCCGCAAGCCGCGCTGTTTTAACGGCGGCGGTTAGGCGTCGTGGTTTTAACCCAAGGCCCGTTCGCATATGATTCCTCACTATTTTTTTCTTATACTATCCCATTCTGTTGGATATTTCAATGTTACTTATGCGAATATGTTTCGTTCTAGAGAATAGAGCACCTTGAAAACTGAATCGTGTACGGGTTTCACAGCGAAGTGCTGTGGGTAAAAACACGAACGTGTTGTTCCAGATGTACAAGCTATTTTGTGCTACGAAGGCACGGGTAACCAATCCACGGCTTTAGGAAGTGTAGTGCTTGCAAAAGAATAGCACTAGGAAAAGCCTCCACCCGTGTGGGTACGTTCCCACGGTTAAGCATCGTAAGATGCGGGTGTTGTTGCTCTCCAAGAGCCAAACGTCCAAGTTGTGGGCCATTCATCCCTTTGGGTGGGGCATGAGAGTAGTAACAGGGATGGTACCCCCCAGAACAGCCACTCAAGGATGGTTGAGCCTGTTTGCGATATCACCGACCCACTACGCTCCCAATCGGGCTGTAGCTACGCTACAACTGCTCGGGGAAGCGACTACATTGGGGTGTCAGAAGCTGCGCGGCTTTAGCCGCTGCGGAGTGTCACAGCATCACTCATCCTGACAACGCGCATCATCTCGTGGACATCATGCACTCGAACGATATCTACTCCTTGCGCGATCCCGATGGCTACGGTAGCTGCCGTGCCTTCTAGGCGCTCTGAGGCAGGCAGACCGCCCAGAACATGACCGATATGGGATTTGCGTGACGTGCCCAGCAATATGGGGCGACCCAGCACATGCAATTCACCCAGTCGCCGTTGAACTATCAAGTCCTCTTCAGGTGTCATGCCGAAGCCAACTCCTGGATCAATCACGATATGCTCCCAGGCAATACCAGCAGCCAGAGCCAGATCGATGTCCCCGGCCAGGAAGCGCACAATATCGCTGACAATCTCATGTTTCTGATACCCACGCATGTTTGCCATCAAAATAACCGGAACATTGTGTTCACTGGCAACTCTGGCCATCGCAGGGTCATGACGCAATCCCCAGGTATCGTTGATGAGATCAGCTCCGGCCTCTAACGCTTTTTCTGCTACAGTGGCCTTGTATGTGTCAATCGAAATGATAACTTCTCGTGGTAAAACTGCGTGGAGCGCTCGAATAACAGGGATGACGCGTGCCTGCTCTTCTTCCTCTGAAACCATCGTTGCAGCACCCGGTCGTGTTGACTCACCCCCGACATCGATAAATGCCACTCCCTCAGCAACAAAGTGCTGTGCCTGCTTTACAGCTCTCTCTATGAGTTCTGCTTCTGTCACAGCCTCACGTTTGAGACCATCACCAGAAAATGAGTCAGGTGTGGTGTTGAGGATTCCCATAACATAGGTTTGCTTCCCCCATTCTATCCGATGGTGCGACCAGATAGTTGGTGATATGCTTGAAGACATGTGTATTTATTCCTTAGCAATCAATAAGAAAAGGTTGACAGAATAGGACTTATCTTACCTTTTTAACCTTTTCTTGTTGCACTCCTCGCATTCGCACAATGCTCGCAGTCTCTCGTAGGTATAGATGCCAGTTTTATGTCCATCTTCCCACACAGGAGTCAAGCCGTAGCGACCAACAGGCTGAATATTGACAAGCGTTGCCTCTTCAACACTCAAACTCTGCTTATTCTGTAACATACCGGGCAGACCCCCCTCACCAGCACACCAAGCACAGGGACAAGCCCAGCGCAAGTTTTCCCAGGTGTGCACGCTTTCGTGGTCGTCACTCCATGACAGATATAACTTGCGATCTCCCTCATTGAGCAAAAAGGATGTGGGAGAAGGATGATTGTATTGAGACATAACATACTCCTCTATGTGAATAGAGAAACTCTCCTAATAGATCTTGTTGCTACTCATTATAATGGCTGCTGATAGAAGAGTCCACTAGGCATGGTACAATAAAGCAGGGGTATTAAAAATGGAGGTTATAAGATTTATGATGGCTATCTGGATAATGGTACTTGCCATAATTGTAATCATTACTATTTTAGTGATGGCGAAAATCCAGCAACGCGTAAGAGACCGATTACTGGTGCAGCAGAGAGCTGAGGACCATGCTCGGGAGAAGCGTCAGCAAGAGTGGAGAGAGCAGCAGGAGAAGCGTCAGCAAGAGTGGAAAGAACAGCAGGAGCAGTGCATTACTCATCTTGAGGAACGGCTTATGATGCAGATAGACTCTTTTCTCGAAGAGATGAATGCTAAGGAAATTAACTATATCAAAAGTATAGACGATATGAAACGTCAATATGAAGTAGCTCTCTCACAAGCGCGTCTGGAATATATGCTAGTACAGCTTCCACGTATTGAAGATATGCCATTGCCGGGAAGTACGGGAGCATTCCAAGCGAGAGAGGAGAAAAAGATCCCCCAACTCTCCTTGCCAGGGGTAGACCTTTCCAATCGCGATCTTTCTCATCGCTATCTCAGTCATGCCAATCTGGAGAATGCATCGCTTAGTGGGGCCAATCTCTTTATGACTGATTTATCTGGTGCTAATCTGACAGGAGCAGATCTCTCGCAAGCTAATCTTTCTGCGGCTAATCTGACACATGCCGATCTGCACAATGCGAATTTAGAGGGAGCCAACTTGCTTGTGGCTGATCTGGACGATGCTAATTTGTGTGGAACCAACCTGCGCAATACACGTAATCTTACTGCAGAACAGTTACGAACGGCTATTACGGGTAGTGATGTACATTCTTTTGGGTTATAGCAGCCTCTGAATTCTGCGAACTGTAGTTGGATCATGCAAATGTGCTATACTAGCAAGGGGCAGAACAAAACTAAAAACTTTTTTGTGAGGATCTTTACTATGGTGAATGAGCAAAAACTACCACTAGCCGGAAAAATAGCGTTAGTCACAGGCAGCAGTCAAGGTATTGGCCGCGCTACCGCTCAGCGATTGGCTGAAGCAGGGGCAGATGTTATCATCAATTATCGCAGTAATTACAGTGCAGCAATTGATGCGCAAGCAGGCATTGAAGCATATGGTAGGCGTTGTGTCGCAATACAAGCTGATGTTAGCCAGGAGGCAGACGTCGGTCGGCTCTTCACGGAAGCAACACAGGCCCTTGGTCCCATTACTATCCTCGTCAATAATGCAGGAACGAACTCGAGACAAGCCGATTCTCCAGATGTCTCTAGCTGACTTTGAGTACGTCATGACTGTTAACTTGCGTGCTGCATTTCTCTGTACCAAAGCTGCCTTGCGCAGTATGATGAAGGCACGCTGGGGACGTGTTGTTAATGTGGCATCGATAGCTGGGCTATTGGGGCCGGCAGGACAGGCTAATTATGCTGCGTCGAAAGCAGCTATCATTGCTTTGACTTTGAGTACTGCCCGTGAAATGGCCAGTCGCAATATCACCGCCAATGCAGTAGCTCCAGGCTTTGTGCCAACCGAACTCACTTCCATTGTGACAGAGCCGCAGCGTAAATACATGCTTGATACCACCCCTTTGGGACGCTTTGGTACTACCGACGAAATTGCGGCTGCCATCACTTTTCTCTGTTTGCCGGAAGCTGGAGACATTACAGGGCAGACTCTGAGTGTTGATGGTGGAATGACGATGCATATCCTATACCTATCGGATGCATATTTAAAAAGTCATGAAACAAGTTTACAATAAACCCTCTCTAATCCATATAGTACATAGTCTGGTTTTAAGGAGGGCACCAATTTTATGAGTCTCATCGAGACAGATGAAACCAATCTTTACACGTTTGAACCATTTGCTGCGTATGCATTTTATACTGATGTGAATCGTGCGCTTGTCCAGCAAGCGCTGGCACATTTTGAGACGCGGCAGAATGGTGAAACGCTCACCATCGTTGATATGGCATGTGGCACCGGGGCTGTCACGCGGCTGATCGCCGAGGAGATTGCACGGCAGGGGCGATTGGCACATGCACGCATCATTGGGGTTGATCCATCAGCAGAAGCACTGCGCCGAGCCAAGAAGGGCATGGACGAGATGCATGTTCCCGTAAATGCTGAATTTGTCCAGGGTGATGCAGCCGATCTCCCTCAGTTTGTCCAAAACGTTGATGCTGCTTTCTTCTGTAACGCCATTCATCTTGTGCCTGATAAACTTGCTGCGTTCCAAGAAATGGCATCGATACTTGCTCCTAGAGGTATCTTTGCATGCAACAGCGCCTTCTGATGAGGGAACGTATGTTGCAGGTACAGAACGCTTCTATCGTTTGTGGATACGTCATGCCATTAGCTGGCTGAGACGGCACCATCCAGAAGTTCACGTATCACGCGAAGCCAAAGCCATGGCCAGACAATGGCTCACGCCAGAAGAGTATATTGGAGGTCTCAAGCGGAGTGGTTTTGTCGATGTGGAAACGCATAAGACCGATGTCTTAATTTCCCTCGATGGCTGGCGAGATCTTGGTCAGTACTGGCTCTTTATCGAAGGTGCGTTGCCAGGAATACCACTTTCCTATGGGGCAGCTGCATTGGAAGCTGCGGTCTATCAAGCTGGCAACGAGGTGGGTATGACAGAAGTGCCTCGTACATGGTTGCAGATTGTTGCGGGTAAGGGCTCATAGCGGGTTGCGCAATTATCACTGATGTGCTGGTTGCTGCTCTCTACCTAAGCTTCATTAGTAGTTGGGCATCCTTAAGCATAAAACAGCGAAGTTTTAGCTGGGTAGAGACTCTCCGGGCATCAGGGATAAGACAGCGGAGTTTTGTTGCTGGTGTGTCACTCTTTTGGCACTACAAAGCAATCATTGCATCACTGGTCGATTTGGGTTATATTCTTCCCCTAAAGCCAATTCCGTGGTATGATAGTCTCGCAAATATCAATAAACTTTATTGGAGTTTAGTGATGAAAATGCAGAAACGCATACTCGCGACCCTGCTCTCTAGACTAGCTTTCTTCCGCTCACACCTTGCCTCAAGTGACTTCACAAGTAGCATGGGGAAGTCGCTTTCTAGCTGGTTTTATCGTATATGTAGAGGTAATCCTGGATGTGTATGGTATTTAAAACGGGCACAATCTGAACAATATCAGCCAAATGAGTACCTAGAAGAGAAAGATAATCGGCAGCAAATTGTTTTCTCTCATGCGTCTCGCAGTAGTACACTGAGGATTGGCGTTCTTGATGATAATCGAGGTGTGCTTCGTCTGATCGAAACGATACTCACGATGGAGGGTCACACTGTATCCGCATATATGGATGGATCATCGCTGCTTGATGTTCTGCCCCTCCAGGAAGCTGAAGAATGGCCTCCCTATGACATCGTCATACTTGATCTGTTGCTGCCAGGCACACAATCCGGGGCTGATGTCTTTTTTACGATTCGTCAACGGTTTTCTGCAGAGATGCTGCCAATTATCGTCATCACCGCTGTTGATGAGCCAACCTTAAGGCAGTTTCGTCATATTCTCCCTGATGATGTTCCTCTCTTGCGTAAACCCTTCGCACCACGTAAACTACGTCGATTGATTGCACAGCTTACAGCAGGAGGAAGAGGTGAATAAGAAATGGTTATCTATAAGGGCACAATAGTTACACTGTCTAGCTCAAACCACTGGTGATCACATGAAACGGTGCCAAAACGTAGCACGCCACGGGGGGTAGCAATTGCATACTGATTATCCAACCAAGCTACAAAACCCAGTGGCCCATGTGGTGGATTTGGAACTTGCAATAGATGTCTTTCATCAACCCAGAAATGGGCTTCTGTGGCATGCCACTCCAGTTTGTAGGTATGCCACTCTGTCATCTCAAGAGGCAGTAATGCTTCGTGCGCTCCGCTTAACCTTTGTAACCAGTGTGCTGCTAGGTATGTATTGTTGGTTAAGTGGCTCCAGCCTGTGGCAAGAAATGTGGGAATGATTGATCCTATTGCGCCCAGCCGCATCGCGTGCACTACTTGGGCCTTCCATCCCCAACCTACCATGCCGTGAACAAGAGCCATATCTGAAGGGGGCGATGCATAGAAGAACCAGATTGCTTCTGGCAGCATAAAGATATCGCCGCGCACAGAGAAGGGATAGTTCCAGAAGCCGAAGCCTGCTGTGCCACGCATTATGCCCGAGCTTGTGGCTGTACTGTCTGCTGTAGCCGCAGGTAGAGAGGTACGTGCTCGTATCTGCATACGTAATGGAGGTCGCCAAGGGAAATGAGCACGTCGAAGTTTGCCATAGTCATCGATTTGGGCGTCGGCATACTCTCCCTGTTGTACAACAGGAAGAGTCATACGCAAAGCCGAATTAACTATAGCCAGCTGCCCAGGACCTAGACAGGTCTGGGTCCAACGTTGGTCAATGAATTGGGAAAAGTCATCGAATACAGTAGTACGTATCTCTCTTGTCCTCCTCATGATGATATAGGAGTGCTTTTGATGGCTGGAATTTCCAACAGCTCGTTTTCTAACTTTTGCCAAACTAATAGATTGGCCTGCGTGTTACTGATCGACAGGTTTTTTTGAGCGGCGTCGCGCATCGTCTGGGAGACAAGATGACGGAACTTTGCTAAAGAAGCCTTTTGTTGTTCTGGCGATGGCATGATAGAGAGCGCAATTTGCTCTGGCGCATAAAATTCTTGGGAGTCAAAGGCCAGTGCGACTAGATCTACGTAAGACTGTATAAGATCTATACTGTTTTGCGAAAGGAAATAATTTTTTTGTGTGCTGGAAACCAGCAATACTCCAGCAATGCGGCCTGCAAGTAAAATGGGATGGATAGCGGTACTTCGCTCGTATGCTGTATGTCCTGTGAGCATAATCAGCAGCTCTTGTTCAATGTCTTGGATGATGACTGGTCGGCATAGGACGACAACGTTGCTGACCAGGGACTCAGCGCCTAGAAACACTGCCGTTTGCTCTAGATTGCTCGGCCATGGGGGCGTTCCTAATCCAATATTCTCATGCAAGCTACGTACTTTGTTGTATGGACCCGAAGGTGGCATACAGGATACAATCCGAACGGACATACCTAGGTGCTCTGAGTCAAGCTGGCCCAATGCTTGCCGCAAAATGAGCTGGCAAGTTGACCAGAAGCGTAAATTCTCAGTGGTAGTTGCACGTGCCTGTAGTATACGTGCATAAAATTCGCAGGGAATTTCTTTAGTTAGCTGATGCGACTCCAGATAAACTTCATTACTCAAGTTGCTTTCTTTCTTTAGCAAGACACGCAATTGTTCGCGGTATTGCGGTAATGCTGTTATTAAACGGCGCAGGTTTTGGGGACGTGGATCTGATTCCCCATTTACCCAACGTGTTAGGGTAATAGAAGTAATGCCCAGCTCTTCAATCAGGCGCTGTTTCTCTTTTCCATCGCGAATAATCTCTGCCAGCAAATCGCGCCATGTACGTGCCTCATGCATATTATTCCCTTTGCCGCTGAAAATTACCATAAAATCACTCTATGGATTCTATCATAGCAGCTTGCAGCGTTGACGTCAACCACTGATTGGTATCGATATTGTATCTTTGGCTAAGGATTGGCCTTTCGAAGTGAGAGTCTCAAGCTCAATTCTCGGTCACGAAAAGCTGCACTCTTAGAGAAGGATACAGTACCTTGGTATTTTGGTATTTTGGTATCTTTCTCAGATTGTGATAGTATGATACTAAGGATCAGATGTGGATCTAGTTGATAATTATCTATTGGAATAGAATAGCTGACACTTCCCCGCATGCATGTAGGGGATTCTTCCTTCGTCCATTGAACTTGCCATTTATCCTGCGAGAGACAAGCAGTAGAGGTTCAATGTCCAGAAGCGTTTTGCGAGACCTGCTCGCTGGTTCCCGAGTGCCCCTCGGTACCGTTTTGATCAGGAGAAAGAGCCTTATGCAGAGTGTTGAGCACCGCGTTGTGATCGCGATCGAGCACAACCCCACAGCCAGCACAAATGTGTGTTCGAAGCGACAGCGATTTCTTGACGATCGCGCCACAGTTCACGAATATAGACATATCATCTCACACATGTCAATATACAAATGTTCATTCTACAGGAGAGTAAAATGAACATTCTTTCATGCGAAAAGGGGTCCTTGTGCCCAAGCCTCACAAAAGGTAGGCCCATTCATCCCTGTCTTAAAAGAGCGGGGCGCATCTCGGGCCGTGTTCTGTAAAGCTTACTAGTATTTTGATTTTGAGGAGGAAGGTTATGCGCTGTTACAATTGTCATAGCGAGAATGCGGAGAGTGAGATATATTGCCGCAAGTGTGGAACGAATCTGACAATGTCATCAAAGAGTCTTATGGCTTTACCAACAAGGCTGCCTGCTGTATTCTATCGGTCTCCTTTGCCGCGTAGAGTGGTAGCAGGGGCTGGTGCGCTGGCTCTAGGGATGGGGATTGAATTGCTGCGTCGAAGTATGCTGTCTCGCCAAATGAAGAAACGTACTTCTCCTGTCTTGAGCCTAAGTAGGTTGAAAGATACGTTATTTCCGCGATCCGCTGAGTCGGTGAAGCTACCAAAGGGATATGAGCTTCAGGAGACTGTTGTGTATATAACCCGTGTCATTCGCCGGAAGGACTAAGTGTGCTGCCGTGTGGTGGAGTTAGTGATGCTGCCAGCCAAAGTAGGCTACAATCAGGTAAAGTATATAGAGGAAAGCACAGATGAGGAAGATCGCGCCATAGCAGGTCAATTTCCAGGCACGCTGGTTATTGAGAGCTTGCCATAGCTGGTCGGCCATATCGGGTGGATCAAGTTCTAAATCTGGATGTAGTTCAAGAAGCTGTGGGATCATAGCACGAAAGCCGCGTGCATTCGTCATACCTTCGGCCAGAATGATAGTTGAGTCGTCATTCAGGTCAGCCATTAAAATTAATTTGGATGGGTTGGGATCACCTGGTATCAAGGTCAGACGTTTGATTTCATGCAGGGGTAGGCAGATGCTCTGACCTTCTTCTTGTTCAGTAACGGCCAGTTCGTCTTTATACAGTTGTATTTCTTTCCCTAGTCCGAAGCGGACAACGTTGATGGGAAATGTTGGGTTTGTTTCGTTCTCGCTCATGTAGCTTCCATAGTCGGGTAGATAGGGGTAGAGAGCATTGCTTCTTAGATTGTACACCATAACCTTCTGGGCGTCGAGTAGTTGGGAATGGGTGAATGGGGCTGTTGCTGGCTGACTTTGAAAAGCTGTGTCATAGCCGAGACGGGCTGGTAAGTTGATGTTTCTTGACACAATGTATCGATAGACATTACAATTTGACAGAGAGTACATTGATAGAGAGTACATTAGTAAGCAAGGAATGGCTTAATGTTATGGCCCAGGTAGGTCTGCTAGAAGATAATTGGCGTATCGCAAAACTGTGTGCGACGATACTACAGTATGCGGGTCATCAAGTGTTTGTTTACAAACATCCACAAGTGTGTTTAGACGTTCTTTTACCCTCATCTGTACTATGTAGCAATAAACAGGTGAAGGTAGCTTCAGGTTCTCCTCCTATTGATGTACTCATTTTAGATCTTCATCTCCCTGATATTCCTGGTCTTGATGTTTTGCGCTCATTGAGGTCTCATCCTAGTACGCAATCATTACCCCTGATTTGCTGCACTGCTGCAACGGCATCTGAGATTGCAGATGCCATGCGTATTGCTCCTAACGCTTTTTTTGTTGAAAAGCCTTTCACCTATCAGGAACTTATTTCTGCTGTAGCCACGGTGCTCGGTTTGCCTGATGGACCAAGGTGAATTTGCCACATGCTAAGAGATTTTAGTCTTTGTTGAGTACAATGAGAGAGTAGAAGCTTCATGGCTATGAGAAGTGTCTACTCTCTCATGAATAGTATGGGTAGAAGGAATGTTAGACTAGCATGAGTGAACTGGTGAGTAATGTGAGATCAGCAGCTTGCCACTGACCACCAACTGTCACATACAGCTCTTGAATGCTGTCCCGGGGACCAGGGTAGACAACTTGTTTCGTGTTAGCTGCTGACCATGCAAAGCCAGCAATCGGCCCTCGCTGGACACGAGGAGCACATGTTGCTGCCGTTAAGTCGGCACAGCGCCAGTAATCGTTCTCTTGCACATACAGTTCCTGAACATGGTAGTTGGCGTCAACAAAGACGACCTGTTTGCTTCTACCTGAGGGCCAATCATAGCCCACAATGCCACCGATAGTATTTGCGAGAGGAGCTTGGGCAACCATGGTAAGATCTGTCAGTTGCCACTGGCCACCTGTAGTGACGTGCATCTCCATAATATGCTCATTGGTATCCTGGTAGACAATCTGTTTTGAATTGCCAGTCTCCCAAGAGAAGGCAGCGAAAGAAGGACCAAGGTTCCCACGGTCAGAAAGGGGTGCGCCAGTAAGATCAGTGACGTCTGCGCATTGCCATTGTCCTCCAATACCAACATGGAGTTCGATGATATGACCTCGGCTGTCAATATAGACGACCTGTTTGCTTTCACCAGCAGCCCAATCATAGCCAACGATGTGTGTTCCCTCAGCTAGAGGAGCACCCGTGAGTTGGGTAAGATCGGTGAGCTGCCACTGTCCTTCTGGTGCAACGTGCATCTCTTGGACGTGGTTGTTATGGTCAATGTATACAACTTGCTTGGTCTGGCCTGCTGTCCATTCAAAGCCGCATAGGGCGGTGCTATCGACCAAGGGGGCTTGCATGAGTGCGGTTAAGTCGGTGCATTTCCACCATATGTTGGGGCCAGTATGCAATTCCTGAATGTGTCGGTTGCGATCCATGTAGACGATCTGTTTCGTACCGCCAGCCATCCAGGAGAAGCCAGCTAGTGGTGATTTATCACTTGCCTTGGGGGCATTGGCTCTGGTGGTCAAGTCATGCTCTTGCCAGAGTTCCCCTTCTTTTACAAACATTTCTTGGATGTGGTCGCGCTCGTCGAGATAAGCCACTTGTTTTGACCTTCCGGCGGGCCAGTCAAATCCACATAGCATCATAGTAATTCTCTCCTTATTGTTGTGCTAAAAGTTGCACTAATGGGATAAATCTACTCCCTTGTTACACTATCGGATGCTTTATCGATTAACAAAAGGGCATAGGAAGTCCCACTTTTTTGAGAGGATTGGGATAAAGAAAGTCTCCTGGATTAGTGAAACGGTTTTGTGCTTTGCATTCGTAATATGGTTAAGTGGCCTTAGATTGTTATGCATTTCTGGATTGACCCCTTGGGCAGAAAATGAACCTGTCCCTGGAGGAGAAGGCTCTATGTTAGATTGCCAGGATGTGCTCTCTCCTGATGCCAAGACCATTCTTGTAGTCGAAGATGATAGACTCACAGGTGAGGTGATCCAACTTACACTTGCTGAAGAACTCTCGTGCCATACCGTGCTGGTTGCAGATCCTTATGAAGCGCTGGAATTTGCTAATACGATCAAGGCTGACTTGTGGATCATTGATTATCTGCTCCCTGGTATGAATGGCCTCGAACTCTATGATCGACTGCATGCGAGCGAAGCTTTACAAGACGTTCCTTCTATTCTGATCAGTGCCAGTTTTTTTCTTCATAAGGCTGATTTGGGCAAACGGAAGTTGACGATATTGGACAAGCCATTTGATCTTAATGTGCTTTTAGAAACTGTCAAGCAGGTAGTAAATTGCGGCTGAAAGAGGCGCTACTCGCTGCTATGTTGCTTTAGCAAATTAATTAGCCATTGTTCATCGTGGATAGAGACACCTGCTTTTTGTGCTTTGGCAAGCTTGGAACCAGCATCTTCCCCGACAATAAGATGATTGAGCGATTTACTTACTCCATTGGCGATAGTTCCTCCTAAGCGCACAATAGCTTCCTCGGCGGCAGAACGAGTCATACTGCTAAGACGTCCAGTGAGTAGAAAGGTTTGTCCTGAGAGAGGACCATTGACCGTTTGCTGTGCCTCCTTCATGTTGACACCTGCTTGACGTAGCTGCTCAATCAGTGCACGGTTAGGCTCTTGTCGTAGCCAGCTATAGAGGCTATAGCCAGTTTTTGGGCCAATCCCTGGTATTGCAATAATCTCCTCCTCATGCGCTGCTATCAGGCGATCAATGTCACCGAAGGTCTGAGCAATGATCTGGGCGGCCTTCTCTCCCAGATAGCGAATATTGAGCGCGAAAAGGAGACGCGAGAGAGGCTGCTGCTTGCTGGCCTCAATAGCGTTGAGGATCTTGGTAGCGCTTTTCTCCTTGATGTTGTCTAGTGTTAATAACTGATCACGTGT
This sequence comes from uncultured Chloroflexia bacterium, assembly GCA_963727755.1. Classification (GTDB taxonomy): domain Bacteria; phylum Chloroflexota; class Ktedonobacteria; order Ktedonobacterales; family Ktedonobacteraceae; genus DASYAN01. The sequence goes on along the minus strand of CAVSHN010000008.1, from coordinate 88,897 downwards.
CAGATGATAGAAGTCTGCGATACTGTGGACATAACCTGCTGCGGCAAGTTGCTCGCACATCTTTTCACCGATCGTATCGATATCCATAGCACTTTTCGAGACGAAATGAATGATGCTCTCAAGGTGCCGTGCCGGACACTGCGTATTAGGACAATAAGCCATCGCTTGATCAGGGTCACGTTCAATACGTGTGCCGCACTCTGGACAGTAGTCTGGCAGGTGGTAGACTTCCTCCTGATCTGTACGCCGCTCTATAACAGGCTTGACGACTTGGGGGATGACTTCCCCCGCCCGTTGTACGAGTACCCAGTCACCAATGCGCAGATCTTTGCGTTGGATATCGCCTTCGTTGTGTAGTGCCGCACGTGAGACGGTAACGCCTCGAATATTTACTGGTTCGAGCACTGCCCAGGGATTCACGGTGCCAGTACGTCCGATGCTTACACCAATATCGAGTAGCTTGGTCGCGATCTGAGTGGGCGGGTACTTAAAAGCAATGGCCCAGCGGGGATCGCGTGCGACGGTGCCTAACTCTTCTTGCTGAGCACGATCATTGATCTTGATAACAACGCCATCAATTTCATAGGGGAGGTTAAAGCGCTCTTTTTCCCATCTATTACAGTATTCCATTACCTCTTCTAGACTATGGACTAGTTGAGTATGAGGGTTGACAGGGAACCCCCATTCGCTAATCTGTTGGAGCGCATCCCAATGGGTGTCAATATTCATCTCCTGAACATAGCCAATCTGATATGCGAAGAAGTTGAGGTGCCGGGTGGTCGTAACTCGTGCATCTTTCTGGCGGAGCGAACCAGCAGCTGCATTGCGTGGATTAGCGAAAAGACGGTTGTTAGTCATCTGCTGGTTGAGCTGCTCAAAGTCCTGGATAGACATATAGATTTCGCCACGTATCTCAACCTTGGGAGGAATATGCTCGCCACGCAGCTTGTGCGGGATGCTACGGATGGCGCGGATGTTTGGTGTCCAGTTTTCTCCTATCAATCCATCACCACGCGTGGCTCCGACAGTGAGATGCCCTTGCTCATAGGTCAGAAGCCATAGCCAAACCATCAATTTTCAACTCGCATACATAGGCAAATTGTGCACCGGGTATGATGTTTTGTGCACGCCTGTACCACTCGCGTAACTCTTGCTCGTTGCGTGCATTTGCCAAGCTTAGCATTGGGAGCGGATGGCGGTGTTGCGATACATCTTGTACTGGTCCTGCACCAACCTTTTGTGTTGGTGAATCAGGTGTTTGTAATTCCGGATGCTCGCGCTCAATCCGCTGGAGTTCGAGCATTAGTTGATCGTATTCAGCATCGGTCAGTACGGGATTGTCCTGGACGTAGTACTGATAATTTGCCTCTTCGATCTGGTGACGAATGCTCGCAACATGTGCAGCCAATTGCTCTTCTGTGTTGCTATCCAATGATAGACTGAGCTTGTTCTATTGGTTGCTGCTGTTTGTTATGCTTGCCTGACTCAAACATGTCTCTCAATTCCCGCCAGAATGGCTTTGCTCTATCTAATAGGGCTGATAGTGGAAAACTTCAGGAGATCCTTCGAAAAGGTTGTGAATATGGCTACGCCACCTAGAGTAGAGAGGGCCATTCCGAAAATCAGCTATATGTGCTTCCACGGAGGTCCAGACGATGGAGAGCATATAGCGCCCTGGACGTTCAATGCAGCGTGTCACATTTGCAGAGATGCATAGTGGGTGCTGGCGAAAAACTTCTAGCCCTTGAATAATTCCTTGACCGAGAGCTTCTTCATTGCCGGGAGTAGCTGTAAATATAGCAACTTCTGTAATCAATGGTATTATACCTTTCAAGACGTTTGTAAGTAAACTGTTCCTTCCTCTTTGTGCTGGGAGTTCCAGTTCAGGGTCTATGGTACCACAGTTTGCCTAGAGTTGACTATAGTTGGTGCTATACGGCCTGTGAAGCTGCCCAATCTTGCTGGAATGTCTGTTGCAGGGTGTTCAATACGCTCTGGTCCGAGACAATCAAGCCCAATTCGCGGTTGTGGTCTAGTGAGGCTGTGGAGATATTCTCTGAGCCGACGAAGGCTTGCTGACCATCAACAATGATGATCTTGGCATGCATATAGAGATGGTGATCCTCTTTAACTTGCACGCCCCCTTGTTCGATGGTTGAGATACCCTGACTATTGCTATCGCTACCAGCATTCTCACCGGACGAGCTGCTAGTCGGCAGAATGACTTGGACTTGTACACCCCGTTGGGCTGCATTGACCAAATCTTGCTCAATCTGACTATCTTGCATTTCTTCGGCCTCAATGGCAAGTGTTTTGTGGGCTCCGTTGATGAGACTGGCGAATGCGTTACGTGAATTGTCTGGGCTGACGACGAGGTTAGGGTCGTTATATTGGGCATTACTACGGTTCCAGTCTGCATTGAAAATTGCGCTGACAGCCTGTACATCCTGCGCATTATTATCGATAATCCCATACTCACGGTTGAGTGTATACTTGCTAGCACCAAGGGCTGCAAGCGTAAAGTTGCAGGTCATGATGTAAACTGTTTGCCCATCGATGATCATTCCTTTTTCGTGAGTTAGGCTAAAGCTCGAACTGGTAGGCTGGGCTTTGATACCCGCTGCATTGAGTTTATCCAGTGTTTCGCGGGGCGATATTCCTCCTCCACCATATGGATGAGGCTCTAGCATGACACGAACATCGAGCCCCCGGTTGGAGGCTTCTTCTAGAGCACGAATAACTTTGCTATCAGTTAATAGATAGATCTCAAGCCAAACGGATTGCTTTGCTTGGTCAATGGCGCTGGTGATGACGCTCTCGCTAGCTGTGGGCTCAACGAAAACTTGTACTCCCTGAGTACCTTGACCAATACTGGTATTTCCTGAATTTGATAAGGTGCCACTTGTACCATTCAAGATTGCGTTTGCATTGCATCCCGCCAGAAGTATGCACAATGCTAAGGTAATAATAGAGGTGATAATATGCTTTTTTCCTTGGGGCGTGAATGATAGCTGAGTCATAGATCCATCCCTCTCCACTCTAACACAAGCAATTGTACTATTCTTATGATAACAGAAGAATAGGGAAAATGCTATACGTAAAAATGAGGATTGCTGAATTTGCTCTTGTCTTTGCAGAACATGTGCGTTATACTTGATGGTATCAAGTAGGATAGGGAGGAAATGAGGTCAAGCAATATGGGTATCTACAAGGTCTGGCTGTCGTCTGCTTTGCGAGGGTGGTCATGCAGATTGTGGAAGACTGATCATGATATGACCGGGCTCTGTCGTCGTCGGCTGACGAAAAGTGGTTACATTTGTTCCCAGCCTCACTACCATCAGAACGAGACTCTGAAATGGAATTTTGCTCAAGCGGGCCTCAAGAAGAAGGCGAATCTGGGATTGTGGCACATCCAGCAGGGAAGCTGCCTGACTCTGGGAAAGACCACGCTGTTCTATCTCTGTCAAGATATACTTTAACAACTCTGCTTGCATCAGACATTCCTCAGGGTTGGGAAGACCAACATCGGCAAAAGGATTGTCACTGCTGATGAAACACTCTTGTTCTTCGTCCGTCATAATCCTTCCCTCTTCTTTTCTCGATCAACAATTTCTGCATCGTTTTCGCTAGCTCGTTTGAACCGATGCTTGATCATCTCGATATCCTCTTTCGGTGTGGCGATGCCTTTACGAGACTTCTTCTGAAAAGCATGTAAGATATAGACTGCCGTTGGGAATTTGACCGTGTAAACGCAACGGTATGTTCCACTGGGGTCACGTTCCACAATCTCCAAGACACTAGCCCCTGGAGAATCCTACAAGTGGTTTGGCGTGCAATGCTTTCCTGCCATCTTGTGCGAGAGAGAGTGCGAGCATCATGTCAAACTTTACCTTCTCAGGGAACCCCAAAAAGTCCTTGCGGGATGATCCCATCCATGCCAGCTTCCGTGCCACTCTGCACTCCTCAATTCTTATGAAGTTGTATCATCGATCGCAGTGTACCAAAATATTATTGCCCATGTCAAGGGAAAACCTCCTGCTTCGCGTTAGAAGCAGGAGGTTTTCTATGTTTGGCGGTTTTTAACAACTAGTGATGTAAGAACACATACAGAGGTGCCAGCACAAGGGTAATCGTGCTCAGCAACTTGATCAGTACGTGTAGTGATGGGCCAGCAGTGTCCTTGAAGGGATCTCCAACTGTGTCGCCAACTACGCTTGCTTTGTGTGGCTCGCTCTTTTTGCCAAGAACTGTGCCATTGGGGTCTAGACGATCAACCATCTCACCCTCTGCATTCACGCGCAGATAGCCAGCCTCAATGTATTTCTTGGCGTTGTCCCATGCGCCACCACCGTTGTTGAGGAAGAGAGCTAAAACGATACCTCCCATGGTTGCAACCATCAGCATACCAGCCTCAGCCTGTGGGCCAAGTATGACACCGACGAGGATGGGGGTGAAGACAGCAACAATACCGGGTAGGATCATAGCACGTAGTGCGCCACGTGTACTGATATCGACGCAGCGTGCATAGTCAGGATCGACACGGTCCTCAACATTTTCTGCCATGATCTTGGGATTCTCACGGAACTGGCGTCGAACTTCTTCAATCATGCGCTTAGCCGCTGCTCCAACAGCTCTGATGGCTAGGGAGCTGAAGAAGAAGATCAATGTAAGACCGATCAGCGCCGCAATGAATACTGAAATGTTTGCCAGATCCACCTTGTAAACATCAAGATTCTGGATATGATCGTAGAGTACGTCCAGGTAGGCGCTAAAGAGCAAGAATGCAGCCAGTGCAGCGGAGCCAATGCCGTAGCCCTTGGTTAGTGCTTTAGTAGTATTGCCAACACCATCGAGTGCATCAGTGATGTCGCGCACATCTTCAGCCTGTCCGCTCATTTCGGTGATACCACCAGCATTATCAGTAATTGGCCCAAAGGTATCCATAGCAAGAATATAAGCACAGCTCATCAGCATGCCCATAGTTGCAACGGCAGTACCAAAGATGCCTCCGACACTGATGCCAGGAATAGCTATAGTAGTGTGCGGGATAATAATCTGACTACCGAGAAAAAAGGAGAGTCCGAGCGCCGCACTGATTGCTAATACTGGCAAGGCAACACACTCGAAGCCAACGGCAATACCAGTAATGATTGTTGTGGCGGGGCCTGTCAAGGTGGCAGCTGCAATTTCGCGTACCGGACGCCATGTACCTGCTGTGTAGTATTGGGTGATATACACAAAGGCTATACTAAGCAGGATGCCGACAATGCCAGCCATACCAAGCCATATCCAGCCAGGAATGCCATGCGTGCCCCCGATCTGGTCTTTCAGCAAGAGGTAACTACCCGCCATGACACCGATGGCCGAGAGAAAACAGGTGATCCAGTAGCCGATATTCAACTGCTTCATGGCAATTTCGCCTGGGTCACGTCCTGCTGCCTTGTCAGGCTCGACAATAATCGATGGGCGTATATAAAGCAAGCCAACAGCTGATGCGATCAATCCGAAAGCACGTACGACCAGTGGGAAGAGAATCCAGCCAATATTGTTGGTTGCTAGATAGAGCGATACGCCAAGGATCATCGCACCAATGTTTTCGGCTGCCGTAGACTCGAAGAGGTCAGCACCACGACCTGCGCAGTCACCAACGTTGTCACCTACTAGGTCTGCGATAACGGCTGGGTTGCGTGGATCATCTTCTGGAATATTGGCCTCCACCTTACCCACTAGATCAGCCCCTACGTCTGCGGCTTTGGTATATATCCCACCACCGAGCTGAGCAAAGAGGGCGACGAAGCTAGCTCCAAAGCCAAAGCCCACGATCAGCGAGGGCACATTGCCGATATTATCAGCGTATTTAGCAAGTAGCGTAGGGACGTTACCAGTGTAATGAGCGGGAATAACGGCAGTATGGCCAATACCAAAGGTGAGGAAGATTAAGGATACTCCCAGCAGGGAAAGCGCCACTACCAGGAAGCCTGAAACTGCACCGCCGCGCAACGAAACCATTAGTGCCTCACCGAGGCTGCGCGTGGCAGCGCTAGCTGTGCGACTATTGGATTTCACGGCCACATACATGCCAATATAGCCCGAAATACCGGAGCAGAGTGCTCCAATCAAAAATGCAACCGCTGTATGCCATGCTAGATCAAACTTAGTTGCTGTATCTCCTGTAGTAAGCCCCAAAAGGACAGAAGCAACAATGATGGCAGCAAAAATAGCAAGGAAGGCGATCGTGCGATACTGGCGGTTGAGAAATGCCATCGCGCCTTTAAATATAGCGTCGGCGACTTTCTGCATAGCAGGTGTGCCAGTATCTTTGTGTAGCACATAGCTTGCAAGATACCCAGCAAACAGAATTGTCAACAGCCCTACGACGATCGGTATCCAGATGTAGTTACTCACGATGAAATCATCCTCCTAAAAGATGATGAATATACTAAGTTGCTAATCACTGAGGATTAGCGGGTAGGATGCTATGGATCTGCTAAAAGCAGCAGTAGACTGTAGTTATAATGCCCTGGACAAAAAGAGAGAAGACTTTTTTAGGCAAGGCTATTAAGGTTTATCACTACTCCCTTCTCTCAAATTTGGGAATTTTTGAGTCCTAAATATAGTGTAACATAGCACTTGTGACATGACAAGGATAGGAATATAGTACTCATTTTAGACCATAAACTGCCACGGCGGGTTCGTTCCGTTGGGCTACTGCGAGAAGTTCCCGACTTTAGCTGTGGGGAGCCGTCACACTGTCTGATATGAGAGCCTGCATCCGCGATAACAGTGGAACAACCTGTTTCTTTCGTGAAACTAACCCTTCCACTAGAACTGTATGTCCATTTTCCTCTAAGGGTATGCGTAAGACTTCGGCAACGGCTTTTTCTCCTCCCCATATGAGCAGACGACAATTCATGTTGATGATATCGACAATCATGAAAAGAACTGAGGCATAATTATGCTCATGAGCCATTTGTTGCATGGTAGTAAGTAGTTCTGGAATACGCTTCTCGATCACGGATGGGCTGGCCGTTTCGACTGTGCCAATGGCAAATTTGAGGTCGCGTACGGTGAATTCCTTAAAGTCGGAGGTGATTAGGGCCTCGGCTGATTTCCCTCTCAGATCACTAGCGGCAGCGGTAAAAATATCTTTACCGTATTGCTCAATATTTTCGCCAGTGATTTGGGCTAGTTCAGCGGCGACGCGTTCGTCACGGAGTGTGCATGTTGGTGAGCGCAAGATCAATGTATCATAGAGTAGACCAGCTAGTAATAGGCCCGCGACATCACGAGGAATCTCAATGCCAGCTTCGTGATAGAGGCTGGTGATAATGGTTCCTGTGCAGCCAACTGGCTCTGCTCGGAACATAATGGGCTTGTTGGTGTGGACGTCTGCAATGCGGTGATGGTCGATAATACCCAGTAGTTCAGCTTCTTCGATGCCATCGATGGCCTGAGATTGTTCATTGTGATCAACTAGGATCACACGTTTGGGGCGTGTTTTGATCAAGTCGGAACGGGAGATGTAGCCGACGAGTTTGCCCTCATCGTCCACTACGGGCATTGAACGGAGGCGTGCCAGCGTTAGTTGGACCTCGCTCATATTGTCTTCGGGATGGCAGAAGCTAAAATCACGGCTCATGATCTCCTGCGTTTCAATACTGAGGTTAATGAGACGGATAGCAGTAAAGGTATGGTGTCCTGTGCTGATGACCATGACCCCGTGTTGGCGGGCTCTTGCCAGGGCGCGTTCCGAGACAAGGAGATCCCCTGTTATGACGAGTGCCGCTGCTCCTTGTTCAATGGCGACGAGTTGGGCGTCCTCGCGATCTCCTATCACCACGAGGCAGCCTGGTTCAACATACTCTGCCATTGTCTCAGCTTGCATTGCACCTACCAGCACACGATTGCCCATCTTGCGACGTCCCTCTACTAGGATGCGACCTTTGAGTACACGTAATAGGTTATCGCGCTTGAGAGGGATACGATTGACTGATTGTGGGTTGAGGTCATTGAAGAACAATTTGGCAAAGTCGTCGTGACCAATCATGCCGTGAACTCTGTTCTCATCATCGACGACGGGCATAGATCTGCGGTTGTGCTCTTGCAAAAGTTGTCCAGCCTCCAGTAGAGGTTGGTGAATATGGGCTGTGGTCACACCTCGTCGCATCACATCACGGACCTGAAGGTAGACATCCTCTAGGGCTTCGGGCGGTTCGACCTGATAGCGGTCGAGGACAAATTGTACTTCGGGCTTGAGGTCGCCATGTCGGGCGGGAATGACATGGTCCTCTCCTTGAGCTTGCAACAATTTAGCATAGCCGTAGGCTGAAGCAACTGAGTCCATGTCTGAATTTTTATGGCCGAGTACATAAATTGGTCGTGTCATGCGATAGCATCCTCCACAAAATGGACTAGGATTTCTAGGTCATTAAGAGCACGTTTGGCAATCGGATTACTATTGTGTGGAACACTGGCAAGGGCGGTATACGCAAATTGACATTGCTCACTGAGAAATGTGCTGCAGTAATTCCTGGTCTGAGTATGCTCAAGAATGGTCAAGATAGTAGCTACTTGTTCTTGGGTGATAGCCGTCTCTTGCTGGTAGAGACTATGTAGTATTTGCTGATCCTGCTCAGATGCATGTTCGAGAGCATGAATGATTGGCAGACTCTTCTTGCGACGATAAATGTCACCAGCGGCGGTCTTGCCTAGCTCAGAACTTCGCCCAGATGCCGAAAATATCGTCCCGTACTTGGAAGGCAATGCCAATGGCGAGGCCAAAGGCTCGCAGGCGTTCAATGGTTTGCTGGTCACGTGTTCCTAGGAGGGCACCCATTTCTGCTGCACCGCTCATGAGGGCTGCTGTTTTGCGGCGGATCATGTCCACATACATCGCTATAGAGATATCTTGACGTGTCTCAAAACTGATATCCAGGTATTGACCTTCTGCGATAGTCTGGACTGTGTGATCAAAAATAGCGCCCAGATGTACTACAAGTTCACTGTCTACACCGGTATCCAGTGTATCCCACAGTGTCTTGCGAGACAATGCGAACATCCCGTCGCCAGTATTGATGGCTTGTGGCACACCCCACAGCTTCCATAACGTGGGACGGTGGCGGCGTTGAGTGTCTCCATCCTCTATATCGTCGTAAATCAAGGTGAAATTGTGCGCTAACTCGATAGATACGGCGGCAGGTAAAGCGCGTCGTATATGCGTCGTATTGGTTACATCTTTACTGGCAAGTTCCCATGCACCAGCAGCTTCATATGCGAGCAGCAACAGCATCGGGCGCAGCAATTTTCCTGTATTGCTGTTGATAGGGACTAATGTTTCATCTACCCAGCCAAGGTGATATTGCATCTGCCCATAGTATGTGTCGAGGGCAGGGATTGCCGAGGCATTCCTTGATTGATCAATCGCTTGATCAATCGCTTGTCGCAGTGCCATATCAATGATATGCTGGTAGCGTTGGAGTGTCGATTGGATTGAAGATGATAAAATCATGAGTTTTTGTGTGGTGTGAGCTATGATAGCATGTTGGCTATGTTCCCTCGTTGCTCATATCCTTTCTAGAGGGCTATGATTGTTGTTTGCTAGGGACGCAAGTAGAAGAAAATTGTAGCGGCTATTGTGCCAATAACAACTATGCCACGCGCTAAGCCTTTGATACCGCCTAGATTTGCTAAAGGCGTGCAGAGATCACAATAGCGGTTGATATACTGGTAACGGTGGCCACGCAAACCTTCGCGCACGATAACAACTGCCTCTGTTTTGCACCTAGTATGCAGGTCGTCACAAATATAGCAGCCGCATCCTTGGCACTTTGCTTGATCAATATAATGCGATGTCTTCGAGAAGGACCATTGGTCGGGGTAGACCTGAGTGCCGCAGATGTAGCATGCTTGAAGCTGTGCCAGTTTCATTTGTTTTTCAGCACATGGTGAGTGTTGTTGTTTTGGAAAGTGTTCTTGACAGAAGCCCATCTGACAGTCTGGACAACGTCCAAACGCTTCTTCGCGGCATTCATGGCAGCGACGTGCCACGTTTACTTTTTGACGAAGATCATCATAATCAATAGGATCATTCACCGCTTTTTTCTCTTTCCCTTTTTTTTTGTGTTTTCTCTCTTCCGTTTGCTAGTGTTATCTTGTTGAGCAGGACGTTATGGATAGTATAACACTAATTGCGAGGGGAGAGCACGCGGATATTTTCCTTCTTTTCTCAGTTTCCTTCGCTTTTCCCTGATGACACTTGGTTACTCGCTGGATGTTACATATGAGAATGTGACTAATGTGACTAATGTGACGGTTGTAACACTTGTGGTACTTTGTTACTTGCTGGATGATATACATATGAGAATGTGACTAATGGGACGGTTGTGACACTTTGCTACTAGCTGGATGATATACATATGAGAATGTGACTAATGGGACGGTTGTGACACTTGTGACACTTGTTTACTCTGCTGGATGCTATCATATGAGAATGTGACTAATGGGACGGTTGTGACACTTTGCTACTAGCTGGATGATGTAACATATGAGAATGTGACTAATGGGACGGTTTTTACTAATTTTACACACTTTATGGATAGACTCACTCTATGAGAAAGCTTTTAAAATGAGGAGCTTCTCTGTTATTTAGTATATAACAAAGGTTATTCCTTTGTCAAGAGATTTCTGGCATGTGCTGATGTTTTGATGTAAGTCTCTCATTGCGCTATCTCAACTAATTTGCCATGTGACGTTTTTCTATAAGGTATTGTAACATAGCTATTGTCAAGCATCTAGTATTGCTTTGGCAATTTGGCCAATGAATATTTTGATACATATCGCACTTATAGCTCTCTCTCTCTCTCTTTCAGCAAATAGGGGCCTCTACCGTGGTTGACCCATATCTGCTGGCAATTTTCGTTTATTTTGTTTATTGCATTTAGCTTGAACATAGAGTATTCTTTAGATAGAGAAAGGATGCCCTTAATATCTCTCTACTGTTTCATCAAGACCTTGCAATAGTCAGCAAAGAAGGAGATAAAATCATGCCAGCAGTTAAGGAAGTCGAACTGATAAGAGCAAATGAGAATGAACAGCCTGCATTGCAGAAAATGGAGGGAGTGCTCAATAGGGAGATATCCTCATCCCAATCTGTCGGGTCTTCTCTTCCAAAACTCATTGGACCAGACAATGAGATCATTGAGATACCAATGTCGGTCTTTCGTGTGCTTCGCATAATTGTTGGTTATATGATGCGTGGAAAAGCCTTTAGTGTCATTCCGTATGATCAGTTATTCACCACTCAGGAAGCTGCAGATTTTCTGAATATCTCAAGACCATCTGTGGTACAGCTTCTCGAAGCTGGTGAAATCCCATTCATGAAGGTAGGAACACACAGGCGCATTCAGTTCAGTGACCTTTTAGAATACAAAAACCGTATCAGGCAAGAGCGCCGGAAAGCTTTGGCTGAGATGCTCGAACTCAGTCAGGAAACAGGAACATACTAAATCCTGCTCATTCGCCTGTCTACCCTACTTCTTTAGAGACAGGCATTTATTTTAGTTAAAAAATTACTTTATTTACCTTTTCTGCTGATTTAGTTGGAGAGAGATATGTCTGCAATAGGTGTTGTCTTAGATGCTTGTGTCCTTATTCCTGGTTCACTTCGAGATATCCTCTTTCGTGCAGCCGAGGCAGAACTTTACAGACTGTCCCTCACAGAAGACATTCTTGAAGAAGTCAGAAGAAATTTAGTTAATAAAAATCACATGATGACAGAAGAACAAGGAAAACACCTGCTAAACGAAATAAGGAAAAACTTTAAAACTAACTTTGTGACGCGTCGCGTATCTATAGTTCATAGTATGCCAATCAACGAGAAAGATCGTCATGTTCTAGCTGCTGCTGTCGCGAGCAATTCCGCACTCATCGTAACACAAAATCTGAAGGATTTCCCTCTGCACTTGCTAAAGCCACTACAGGTAGAAGCACTATCCGCTGACGATTTTCTTGTACATCAATTTTCCCTTTACGACGAAATTATGATTGATATCCTACAACAACACGTGGATGAGTCGAAGAGGCCCCACCTTACTATGCAACAAGCACTAGAGAATCTAATAATCCATGCCCCAAAGTTTGTCCATCTCCTCAAAAGAGAATTCTAGAAATAAACTAATTCTAGAAATCCTACTCGTGCTCTTTTCTGTGCGCAGGGAGAGCAAGACTACTTTGAATTGCATCACGTGTAATAGATTGCAAAACGTACCCAATTTGTCATGCCTGCTTTGTGGATATTGGTTGACGTATCATAAAAAAATTGATCAAATCCATTCCGCAATTCATTGCGCGTCATGTAGGGGCCCGATTTATCGCGCCCGTTGTTACCACAGTATACATTATCACACGCCCGTTGTAACCAAACCTGTTATGTTGGCATCACACAATACATCCATGCCACATCACATCACATCACACATATCCCACAATAATTGCGCGTCGTGTAGGGGCCTGATAGGGGCGCGGCGGTGAGACATGCAAAATGTGTGATATGGTAAAAACGGGCGCAATTCATGGGGCCCCTACCGATGGCGATAAATCGCGTTTGAATTTGCACCGCACGCCATTGATTGCAAAACGGGCAAAATACATCGCCCGTTTCAACGATATTGATTGAATATACCATGTCATGCCCATCTCGCAATTTATTGCGCGTTGGGTAGGGGCCCGATTTGTCGCGCCCGATTTTACATTGATTGCCTATTTCATGGTATAATAAATGATTAACATCCATAACGCAATCATTATGTATGTGGCAATACATGCAAAATGCGTGTATTATTTAGCAACGGGCGCAATAAATCGGGCCCCTACCGATGGCGATAAATCGCGTTTGAATTTGCATCACACGCCATTGATTGTATAACGGGCAAAATACATCGCCCGTTTCAACGATATTGATTGAATATATCATGTCATGCCCGTACCGCAATTCATGGTGCGTTGGGTAGGGGCCCGATTTATCGCGCCCGTTCTACCTGTACCCGTTATGTTGGCATAACAGGATATACCCATGCTACAAGACATCACACCTATATTGCAATCATTGCGTGTACGGTGGAATGTGCATGGCGCGTATTTTGGTGAACAACTTGATAGGATCTTGGGGGCCCTTACCGATGGCGATGAAGCGCATTTGTATATCACATACCATTTTTATATCGTGATAACGGTTATTCTTGCCAAAACAGTGTTGCATTGGAAGATAGCGTGTGCTATACTGACGGTAGAGTGCAGGCTATCTATCTGCTTGAGAGTTATGCATGTAAACAGCTTATTAATGGTGCATCAAGCGATGTGATAGATGAAAGTAGAAAGGGATAAATAATTCGGTGGTGGGAGGTGGATGGTGCCGCGATTGTCAATAAACATGCTATTCACTTGTATCCGCTCCTTCCGGCGACGAAGAAGCCGAAGGTTGATCTCTTGAAACAAGCGCTTCAAGAGATGTTTCAAGTCTACGATCGCCATGAATTGGGATATCGTTTCAGCTGGTTCTACAGTATATTGCGCAGAACTGGTACGATGTCAGAAGAAGACAAGCAAATCATAGAGGAGGAGTTGAAGGTGCAATTCAATTATCAAGAGATGATTCAAGATGATCCTGTTATCCAGAGCCTTCTTGCTGAGAGGGAGTTGAAAGGCAAGGCTGAGGGCGAGGCTCGGGGTAAGGCTGAAGGTAAGGCTGAGGGTATACTTGAGGGCGAGATCAAAGCTGCAAAAGATGATATCTTCTGTGTGTTAACAGCCCGTTTCTCTGCTGCTTTGGCAGACCATGCGCGATCTGTGATTACGCCCATGCAAAATGCTGATACACTCAAATTGATCTTTCAACAAGTGCTGCGGTTACCAGATGAACAAACAGTGCGCATAGCGCTAGGTTTGCCCATTGAGTGATATGACGAGAAGAGAGTGGATGCCATCTGCGAATGCTGCTTTTTGCCTCAGATGAGCGAGTTGTCCGTGCATTGCTAGGGACGCGAATTTTTGATAGGATCTTGGGACCCCTATGGATGGCGATAAATCGTGTTCAAATCCGCACCACACGCCACTGATTGTAAAACGGGCAAAATACATCGCCCGTTTCAACGATATTAATTGGATATATCATGTCATGCCCATGCCGCAATTCATTGCGCGTTGTGTAGGGGCCCGATTTATCGCGCCCGATTTTACATTGATGGCCTATTTCATGGTATAATAAATGATTAACATCCATAATGCAATCATTGCGCATGCGGTGAAATAGGCAAAATGCGCGTATTATTTAATAACGGGCGCAATGAATTGGGCCCCTACCGATGGCGATAAATCGCGTTATTATTGGCAATACGTGCATAACATCCGCCGGGGCGAGGCCTAGTAGCCCTACTCCCGCCTCACTTCACTCCCCATATCTTTATGCTATTGTCCTTACTTCCGCTGACCAGCCTCTTGCCATCCGGACTCACCGCCACTGACTTAACCCAATCTGTATGTCCATGGAGCGTATTGAGGCACATCCCTGTCTCTAGATTCCATATCTTTATGCTCTTATCCCAACTTCCGCTGACCAGTCTCTTGCCATCCGGACTCACCGCCACTGATGTAACCGGCCTTTCATGTTCCCTGAGCGTATTGAGGCATGTCCCTGTCTCTAAATTCCATATCTTGATGCTACTGTCGTCACTTCCGCTGATCAGCCTCTTGCCATCTGGACTCACCGCCACTGACCTAACCCAACCTGTATGTCCACAGAGCGTATTGAGGCATGTCCCTGTCTCTAGATTCCATATCCTGATGCTATTGTCACGACATCCGCTGACCAGCCTCTTGCCATCCGGACTCACCGCCACTGAATTAACCTCTGTGTGTTCCCAGAGTGTATTGAGGCAGCTCCCTGTCTCTAGATCCCATATCCTGATGCTCTTGTCGTTACTTCCGCTGACCAGCCTCTTGCTATCTGGGCTCACCGCCACTGACCAAACCTGACTTTCATGTCCACGGAGTGTATTGAGGCATGTCCCTGTCTTTAGATCCCATATTCTGATTATGTCGCTACTTCCGCTGACCAGCCTCTTGCCATCTGGACTCACCACTGGACGAACAACCCAATTTCCATGTTCGCGGAGCGTATTGAGGCAGCTCCCTGTCTCTAGATCCCATATCTTTATGCTCTTGTCGTCACTTCCGCTGACCAGCCTCTTGCTATCCGGACTCACCGCCACTGAATGAATCCAATCTGTATGTTCTTTGAGCGTGCGTATCTCGGTCACTCTTTCTGGGTGCTGGAAAATCGAGCGATCGCCCGTATCTTGTAGCCGCATCGCCGCCAATTGGTCGCGCACTTGCCTTGAAGAGCTAGCTTCCGGGGCCCGTAGAGGGGATACGATAGCTGGTACAGGAGGCCTATCCTGAGCACGATTTTGCACAGGTCTTGAAGAGGCTTCCGCCCGTTGAGCTGGTACAGGGAGACCACAGGCTCGCCTGAATGCTTGAGCAAACTCTGCTACACTCTTAAAACGGTCCTTGGGATCTTTTTTCAGAGCACAGAAAACCACTCTTTGGATGTCCTGCGAGATGCCTGGAATTGCATCAGGAGTTTCTCATCATGTGCTGGCTCATGATCTCCATCTGAGTTCCTTGAAAAGGCAGATGGCCACTTAACCATTCATAGGTCATAATCCCAACCGCATACAGATCGCTCTCAGGGCCTGGTTTCCCCATGAGCTGCTCAGGGGCGGCATATTCGAGGGTGCCCGCAAAACCCTGCGTCCTGCGTGAGGAGGTTTCTCTGGAAAACGAGAGCTAGACCAAAATCTCCTATTTTGAGCACTTTCTCTCCATTTGGCTTTTTTGCCACCAAAAGATTGCCCGGCTTGAGGTCGCGATGCATAAACTGTTGGCTGTGTGCATAGTCTAATGGAGGAGCAAGCTGGTCCAGATATTCAGCTATCTGCCTTGAGGGCAAACGTGTGCCTTCAGAATGAATATCATCTAATGCGCCATGATATGCATATTCCAGGGCTAAGTAAGGATAACGATGTTCTATCTCTTCTAAACCATAATGATAAATCTTAATGATATGATCGTGTTTAAGCCTTTCGAGAGCTTTGACTTCAGCGAAAAATTGGTTAGCTTCTGGGCGATCCAGAGGTATACTGAGCACTTTCACTGCTGCTGGTGGCTTTCTTGCATCCACATGGTCGCCAAGGTAAACCTTGCCAAAGCTGCCTTGCCCTAAGATGCTTCTCAGGCGATACTCCCCTATCTGTTTGCCGATACGTTGATCTCCGCTCGTTCCAGCATCACTCCGGCGCATCCCACCGGGCAGGGGTCCTGCTGGTATAACCAACTTCTCGGTCAATCTGTTATCCTGACCTGACCTGAGCCATTCTTCCTTAGCTACCTCCTGAAGAGTGAGCTGACGTTTCCCTTGATTATCCTGGGGACTTGCGAGAACTGAGTCGGTATCCCTCGGACTTGCGGGAACTAAGTCGGTATCTTGGCCCACGCGTGAATAGATGTGACGCGTAAAATCAGCAATTCCTGATCTCGTCTTGTTGTCTACATTATCTAAATGTGTTTCGTCTGATGACAATTCGATTTCTTTGATGAATACCATGATCTTCTCCCTTTAACATGTATGATGAAGATATATCTCAATTCACATGCTATAAAATGAACATCAAGTTTTGCCATGCTCGCAGGCAAGATGGGTGAGCGATGACAGCCCCAATAACTCACCATGCACCCATCCTATCTTAACTACTCCTCATTTACCTCTCACCCCATACCTTTATTGTATTATCCCTACTTCCACTAATCAAATGCCCATTATGCATGACTAATGAATAAACGCTATCATTGTGACCTGTGAGCGTTCTAAGGTATCTCCCATCATTTGGATCCCATACCTTTATTGTATTATCCCAACTTCCACTAATCAAATGCCCACTATGCATGACTAATGAATAAACGCTATCATTGTGACCTGTGAGCGTTCTAAGGTATCTCCCATCATTTGGATCCCATACCTTTATTGTATTATCCCAACTTCCACTAATCAAATGCCCACTATGCATGACTAATGAACGAACGCTATCATTGTGACCTGTTAGCGTTCTAAGACATCTCCCATCATTTGGATCCCATACCTTTATTGTCTTATCACCACTTCCACTAATCAAATGCTCATTATGCATGGCTAATGATCTAACGCTAGCATTGTGACATGTGAGCGTTCTAAGACATCTCCCATCATTTGGGTCCCATACCTTTATTGTACTATCACCACTTCCACTAATCAAATGCCCATTATGCATGACTAATGAATAAACGCTATCATTGTGACCTGTTAGCGTTCTAAGACATCTCCCATCATTTGGATCCCATATCTTTATTGTCTTATCACCACTTCCACTAATCAAATGCCCATTATGCATGACTAATGAATAAACGATATTATTGTGCCCTGTAAGCGTTCTAAGATATCTCCCATCATTTGGGTCCCATATCTTTATTGTCTTATCACCACTTCCACTAATCAAATGCCCACTATGCATGCCTAATGACCAAACGCTAGCATTGTGACCTGTGAGCGTTCTAAGGCAGGTCAGTTTTTCAGGGCGGAATATCCAGCGCTCGCTCGTATCTTGTAGCCGCATCTCCGCCAATTGGTCGCGCACTGGTCTTGAAGGGCCTGCTTCCGCCCGTTGAACTGGTACAGGGAGACCACTGGCTCGCCTGAATGCTTGAGCAAACTCTGCTACACTCTTAAAACGGTCCTTGGGATCTTTTTTCAGAGCACAGAAAACCACTCTTTGGATGTCCTGCGCAATGCCTGAAATTGGACTAGGAGGTTCCATCATGTGCTGGCCTATGAGTTCCGCTGGAGTTCCTTGAAAAGGCAGATGGCCGCTTAACCATTCATAGGTCATAATCCCAACCGCATACAAATCGCTCTCGGGGCCTGGTTTTCCCCTTAGCTGCTCAGGTGCGGCATATTCGAGGGTGCCCGCAAAACCCTGCGTCCTGCGTGAGGAGGTTCTCTGGAAAACGAGAGCTAGACCAAAATCTCCAATTTTGAGCACTTGCTCTCCATTTGGCTTTTTTGCCACCAAAAGATTGCCCGGCTTGAGGTCGCGATGCATAAACTGTTGGCTGTGTGCATAATCTAATGGAGGAGCAAGCTGGTCCAGATATTCAGCTATCTGCCTTGAGGGCAAACGTGTGCCTTCAGAATGAATATCATCTAGTGCGCCATGATATGCATATTCCAGGGCTAAGTAAGGATAACGATGTTCTATCTCTTCTAAACCATAATGATAAATCTTAATGATATGATCGTGTTTAAGCCTTTCGAGAGCTTTGACTTCAGCGAAAAATTGGTTAGCTTCTGGGCGATCCAGAGGTATACTGAGCACTTTCACTGCTGCTGGTGGCTTTCTTGCATCCACATGGTCGCCAAGGTAAACCTTGCCAAAGCTGCCTTGCCCTAAGATGCTTCTCAGGCGATACTCCCCTATCTGTTTGCCGATACGTTGATCTCCGCTCGTTCCAGCATCACTCCGGCGCATCCCACCGGGCAGGGGTCCTTCTGGTATAACCAACTTCTCGGTAGATTTGTTACCCTGACCGGATCTGAGCCTTTCATCCTCATTGGCCACCTCCTGAAGAGTGAGCTGGCGTTTCCCTTTGTGATCCTGGAGACTTGAGGGAGCTGAGTCGGTATCCCTCGGACTTGCGAGCACTGAGTTCGTATCTTGGCCTGCTCGTGAAAAGATGTGACGCGTAAAATCCACAATTCCTGATCTCGTCTTATTTTCTACATTATCCAAATGTGATTCTTCATTAGACGGACCAATTTCTTTAATAAACACCATAATCTTCTCCCTTTAACATGTATGATGAAGATATATCTCAAATCACATGCCATCAAATGAAAATCAAGTCATGCCATTTTTGCAGGCAAGATGGGTGAGCGATGACAGGACTGGATACCATTGGTCTATTGGGTGCCAAAATGCACAAGTGGCAGGCCAGTGCGTGCGAGCAGGATAGCTGGATATGCTAGGGGAGAGGAAGGCTTGAAGGGTGATATTGACCCGCTTTTTTCCTGCATCATGCGAATGAGACATTGTTCCTTCACCGATTATCTTATATCTTCAACGAATTGATTGATCTACAGGGTTGATAAAATGATGTGGCAAGATGAATGGGAATGGTCTGGTGATACTTGAAACAGTTTGGAACCATTCGCCATCCCTGCATCCACTATGATCAATGATAACATATAAAAGGATGAGTTGCAATAGTACGATAGTTCTATTTGTATTTGGTTTCGCGTGATAAGTAAGGTCATACAGTCTATATAGCATCAGGGTGAGAGGTTGTCTGGGGAAGGTCTCTTCCCATCTGGTAGGGACATGGTGAAAATGTCCCTTTTTCCTGCCAAGATGTCCCTTTTTTGGCTTGAAAAACTTATCCTTGATCAGGTATCCTTTATCTATTAGGGTGGCTCTAGTTGGCAATATGCCTGGACGGGGCTGCTATGAGAGCATGTAGGCTGCTGCTATTATGAGTGGGTGGCTTGATTTGCTTGAATGTAGGATGGCAATTTGTAGGTTGAGATAGTGCAGTCTTGAAGCGTTTGTGATAAGAAGTGATTTTTTTTGGAATAAAGGAAAAAATGATATGCCTAAAGTAGAGCAGTCTAAAGTAGAACAGCCTGAAGTAAAGCAACCCGAGAATCCTACCTCATCTAGCCACCATGAATTTTTGTACTCTAATAATAATAGAAGTGATAATCCCTCATCATCTTCGTTTGCTGGAAATAGACCTGATGTAACAGAAACAGGTGTACGTTTCGCAAATCCAGCTATGGACAGTCTTCGTAATTTTATTGCTCAAAATAACAGATATAATGAAGTTCCCGACATTTCTAAATTTAAAGATGAAAATGATAAAAGAGAGCAAGAAAAGCAAAAAGATCTAGATGGTATTGCAAGTGATATCTATGGACGCAAAAATTCCTTTATCTGTGAATTTAATCATATTCCCTACATTTTTGAAAATGAGACAAGTTTTTTTGAAAAATTTAAGCAAAGTTACGGTGAACAAACTAAAGAAGATTTGGAGAGTAAGAAGTGTGTTGAAGTTAAATTTGATGACAACAGTAAGGAAAGAACTTTTAAGATAAAAGTGGTTGAAGATTTGGATCGTAAAGTAGAAATACTGGAAGAAGAGAAAAATACGGTAATAGATGAGATAAGAGAATATGAGCAACAACTATCTGGACGTAAATTGGGTGGTAAGATTTATCGCTGCGAGGTCGTTAGGTTTGTTGATGCTAGTGAGACTCTGTTCGATGAGACTCAGCCCAATCGTGAAATTTATACTGCCGGGGAGCTGAAAGATTTGATAAATGAACTGAAAGAGAAAGCAATTATTACAGAGACAGAAATCAGCTTAAGGAATAAGGTTGATGCTGAGAAAGCGGGTGGCGAGTCTGGTGAGAATGGTACTAATAGTGAATATGAGATAAAATTTATTTCGTTGAAAGATACAGCGGAAAATCTAAAAGAGAAAGTAGAGTTTTTGAAAGGTAATGTAGAAGGAAAAGCTAAGGGAATCTTTGGTGATCAATATAAGGATAAAGACGGAATTTATAAGATTACGGTTAAAGGTCAAAGTGACGACGTTGAATGTGATCTAAATAGTGTAACAAATAAATTGGGAGAATATAAGTTTAATAATGTAGAAGACATAATTAAAACTTTTAAAGAAAGGGGAAAAGGAAAATGGACTGTTGATGGCATGAGCTGTAATGTGGAAGATGGCAAGCTTGAGATTGTTAAAAATGGGGAAAATGAGGGGCAACCGCCGATCTATAGTGTGGAGAAGCTTGGCTTGATAGATGCAAGTAAGGAATTAGCAGCGCTAACAGATAAGATGAAAGTTAGTATAAAAGAAAATATGGGTAAGCTTGGTTTCATTAATATCAGTGATAATATGCTGGACAATTTGAATGGCCAACAATTCCGTAGGTTTGATTATGATGATAAGGTCTATGTTGCTACCTCCCCGGATGGCTTAGCAGCTATGCTTGGGAAAGGGAAGGGTTTCTTTGATGATAAGCAAGATCAAGTAAAAAGACTTGAGACATTGGGTGACGTAAACAAAGCTCTGGAAGATGGGATACACTCACTAGAGAAGTGCAAACAAAATGCTGCAAAGGCTATCTTTGGGTCAGGAGATGCCTTTAGCCTTAGAATTGCTGCATCACCATCTCAGAGTGGGGATGGAGGATTGGCAACGCCAAAATCTGATAATTCAGGAATCAAGGATATAGGAGATGGCTTTATAGAATATTGTAATGATAGTGGAGAAGTTATAAGGTGCTATAGGAATTTTGCGGCTTTTAAAAACAAACATAATGAAATATTTATGGAAGATGAAAGTGGTGAATGGATTGAGTGTAGCAAAGGTGAAAATATTGAGAAAAGAATTAAGGGCGGAGAGGAATTTAAATTTAGTAAAGATGAAACTGTTGAATTGACGCGCTATGACTTATATAAGGAGACAAAAGATATAGAGGGTTGTTGGAAGAAGCTAAGTGAGGAGGTGAATAAGTGCTATAAAGATCTCACTGGTGTTGATATCAAGCCTGATGCTAATGGTACACTGCAGCTTTATGCCCATAAGTTTAATGAGAAGGTCTATATTACGACAGAGCAAGAACTTAAGGAAAATGATCTCAGAAAAGCTAGGAATCAATGCCGCAGCGATCCAAACAGGGAAGATTATGTAAAAGAGGCAGATATAGCGAAGTGGGGCGACAATGCTAATGTTGAGGCTGTTGGATTGAGTGATGCATACCAGAAACTCAAAAATCTAAGTGAGCCGAAGCAAGATCTTAATAGCGAAGGGGGTAAGGAGAATGATGGAGGTAAGAAGGATGATGGAGATGGAGGTAAGAAAGCTGATGGAGGTAAGGGGGGTGAAGGAGATAAGAAGATTGATGAAGACCCAAAGATTGGTAAAATGAAAAAAGATCACCAAGAGATTTTTGGCGAGGAGTTGAAAAGTGGCTATATGCTTAGCGTCGGTGACGGTGCTCAAGATGACAACAATGTTAAGAAATTGAGAGAAATTCTTGGGATGGGGACGGACGTCAATACGAAATTCTTTACAGCTGATCAGCTCGCAAAGTTGGCAGAAAAGTACAAAGAAAAGCCCGGTTTCTCGCAGCTTTCCAGTGAGTTAGCTAAGCTAAATGATACTACCAAAAGTTGTAACCTCACGCTGTATGAACAGAAAGTCGGTATAGAACATCTTGGGTTGGAAGAGACACACAAAAAGATGGTAGAAGCGGCAATTATGGAGTTGTATGCGATGGATAAAATAAATTATGAAAGCTTCTATGCTTATGAGGTGAAAGAGCCGGAAGAAAATAAAGGCACTCTTGGGGTATTTGCAGAAACAAGTAAGGCGAATAGCGAAATTGAGGTGAGATTTGGTCTTGATAAAGTTAGTACTGTAGAGGATCTAAAAAATATTGGTGTGCAAGAGACAATTGAGTATGATGGTACAATAGGAGGTAAGTCTACTAAAATGGTATGTAGACGTATTAGTGCTACAGATCTGCTAAAGCTAGAGAAAAAGAAAGTTAAGGAGTTTGCAAAGAATTTGAATGCACGGTTGGGCGATGAGAGTATCTGTGGGGATAAAGATGTCAAACTTGAGTCGTGGGGGAGTATTCGGTATTATAAAATTGGGGATCAATTCGAAGCTACTGAGAATCCGAGGCGTATGGCGGAGCGTATTGCAAAACATTGTGGAGGAATAGACAAGATAAGTAGTATAAGTATAAAAGAAGTTAATAATGGAACTCCAACGAAAGTGGAAGCTCAAGAAGGTTCAAAATATTCTATGGATGCTCTGATCAACGCGATCAAAGAAGCTATAGGAAAGAAAGATGGCGAATTAACAATAACTACTCAGAGCGGCGATACTAAGACGATCACAATGGTGGAACAATCAAAAATGGAAAAGCATATGAAAGGGAAAATAGATGAGGCTACTAATGAAATAATAGGGGAATGGCAACCAAACCCAAAATCGAAAACAGAACGCAAGGCAGGTGAGCCAGAAAATGTAAGAAGCGGTAATCTTCTGCGCGAATACCACCATGCATGTGAGTTGAGTAACTTGCTTACCGCAAAGGATTTTTTGCACGCCAAGATCACTAAACCAATCTATGTTGGTAAGCATTGGAAAGATTGGAGTGAACTTTACGCTGCTGTGGACGATGATAAGAATCTCATGTTTGCTGAGAATAAACAGGAATTAAAAAGGCTTGAATTCAAAAGGATTTAAGGAAATTAGCTTGAAGGAAGCAAAGCAACGATTGGAAAAACTAGTCGAGGAAAAAGAATTGCCTATTAAAATCGGTAGAGTGATAGGTGAGAAGTTAGAAGGTGAGATCATGAAAGGATTAGGATTAGATATCCAACAAGAGGAAAAGCCTAAGGAAATCAAATACTGTTTTATGCCGCCAAAGTATGTCTTTAAGTGTATAGATCGCAATGGTCGCGAGACGTACTACTTTACTAATGATAAGAAAGGACCAGGAAAAAAGGAGGGAATGAAAAAAGCAACAATGGTTGATTTAGATGGTGAGGCATTGAGAGTTCTGGAGGAAAGTAGGGATCAAGGCAATCTGAAAATAATAAATCTTAAAGATATATGTCAGTTTAAAGGTAAAGATGGTATATGGTACATTACTAATAATGAAAAATTTGGCAATACTCCCTATGGTATATCGCGTAGTCTGGAGATGGGAAAGCAGATCCATGACTTCAAGACTGGATTGGGGGATACGGATGATGCAGATAAGAAGAGTTGGTGGCAATCAATCTGGAATTGGGGAGGGGATAGTGGATATTCGAGAGATGACGAAGATAATAGACATTCGAATAATTATGGAAATAATAATCCATATTTTTATAATCAAATTAATAATCAAAATTATAATCAAAATTCTGGGAATTTTTGGAATGCTTCTTGATAGGAATAGTTTTACACTTCATTACTTCGCTTGAGAGGCTGCCGTTCCAAGTACGACAAGCGTTTGGCCTGCCATTGAGCCTGCCGTTCCAAGCACTTTGCTGGCAGAGGCCCCGATCAATGATGGCGCCATTAGCGTAACGCATAGTGTCAGGATAGGCGGAAATTCTACTAGGAAGCCTTGCATGATACCTACGCTACTAGCGGGAATTTGCGGTAGAGT
Source organism: uncultured Chloroflexia bacterium (assembly GCA_963727755.1). GTDB lineage: Bacteria > Chloroflexota > Ktedonobacteria > Ktedonobacterales > Ktedonobacteraceae > DASYAN01. The sequence continues at coordinate 64,569 of CAVSHN010000008.1, read as the reverse complement.
TGGTAAGATTAGTGGAAGCGTGGTGAGAATAAATATTTGCAGTACCTGAGCAAAGAGCACACTGAAAAACCCTTTGAACCAAAGGCCCACAACTCTTTGGCCTATCCCCCCCGGCATAGCCCAACAACCAAACGAGAGAGGCGCTGTCAGAATGTAGTAGTTGAGGGCGATAATGCGCCCAAATACTTGTGCCCATAATAGGGCTGAGAGCACCGCTATGGTCATTTCGCCAACACGGCTGGTCAGATCAGTGATGTTTGTTGATTTTCCCGCGAGATGGGCAAAATCTCCCATTAGCGGAATAACTGATGCAATACCGTTTGTGATAAATTGTGTTGAGAAAATGCCAATGAAGTCATTAGCGGCACATCCCCATCGGCTCATTGGCACAACTAGTCCCCGATATGAGAGGGGGAAGCGTTTAGGAGGCTCGGTGGCAAGCGTGTAGGGTACCGATATGTGATTGACGACGGTTCGCGGGTAGGGGAATTCAGCATGCAATTGGACGATGCCAGTAGATACGGATGTTTCTAAATTGATCAGCATTTTGACCAAAGCGAAGCTGACAGCAATAGCTAGACCTCCCAGCAGGACACGCGAGAGCCCTTCAAGAGAGCCTGCATAACGGAAGCTCGTTGCTTTGAATAAGAAACTGTATCCCAGTAGGACTATCGATGGTATCAACATGAAAAATGCGAGAGCCTGCATATATCCAAAGAGGGCAGATATTTCTGGGGATGTGTAGGTATCTTCTGGATAGGTATAACCAATATGTCCTGCTTGACGTGCTGCTCTTGGCCTTGTAGAAGTAGGACTATCACCAGATAACCAGTCTCGTTTAATGATAGCCTCAGCAGGCTCGAGTTTGCCTCTTTGCCCACGCGTGTCCGAACAAGGGAACGATAAATTTCTCCTAACACAAGTCAGCGAAAAGTTAACAACCCCATGAAAGTCCTTGCTTGTTTGGTGAGAGATTGGCATATATGGTGGCTGACAGTACCACTGGCTGTTAATGATGGTGGGGTTGGGAGCATCAGCACGGTGAGCTAGAGAAGTCTCTGTCGAAGAGCGCATGGATGCAAGATGGTGAAGAGTCGCCAATGACGCGTGAGCAATATGCGCTTCTGCGGCCCGAGCGATGTGGTGTTGGTTCAGAGAGATGATGCAGAAGCCAATAAGGGTCAATATGAAAGCAAAACTGATACGGACGACTATTTTCCCTGGGCTCTTGGCAGCATCTTTCATTTCTTTTGTTCCTCGGTGGCTATTTGCGGAAGTTTCTCTCTATGTGAAGAATAGAGGACGAGGGGAAAGATGACAAGAGGGATAGAGGGACAAATGATGGTGTCTTGCCAAATAGGGATCATATTATGGGTGTATCACAGCAATAATGCTGAAAACTAGCTAAATCGTCAATTGTATCAATATCTGATGCCAGACCAATACTAGTATACAGGTGACTACTCAGTTGTCGTGTACAGCTTTCTGAGAGATAGCGTTGTAAGCTGCCTGGACCAAAGGTATAAGGTAATGCTAGCGGTGGACGCACTAGTAGCGCATTTGTTCCAGTGCGCTCGTGTGAAGGCGCAAGAACGATGGCATGCTGCTTGGATTGCTCGATCATGCCATGGATATCGCAGACTTGTAGGAAAGGGAGATCCGCGGAGATGGTGAGTAATGCTGTAGATCCTGCAGCGATTTCTCGTTTTGCGGCTGCTGTGAGTGCGGGATTATGTCCCGCCTCTTCTTCGATATGGGCATGCGCTCCCCATGCCTGCGCTTGCTCTAAGACGTGTTGATCTGAGCTGACGACTGAAATACGGTCTAAAACATTACTTGCTTGCAAAATGTAAATTATATGGTGAAGCATGTTAAGTACGAGCGTGACTCTTTGTGTTTGTGTCAGGTGGGGCGCTAGGCGGCTTTTAGCTGTGTGGAGGGATTTTACTGGGATGAGTGCGGAATGCATAATTTTTCATATCAAGCGATTATATTCGTCAACTCATGATTGAAAGAGAGCTTCAATGCTTCCTCTTGGTACCCATTCTTTTACCCGACTCGCAGCAATATCAGCTCTTGTTTTTTGACCAAGCCTTGCAAGAAACGCGTCAGACTCAGGGTGAGCAAGAAGCTCATCCCATGTGCGATCGTCATCATTAAGATAATGGGCAAAAACTGTTCGGCTCACTTGCTCACGTTCACGCAGGGCTTGTATTTCTTCTGGAGTGAACTCTCGAATTGGGGTCAAGTCCAAGCATCCGTTGACAATTCATTGCTCACCAGCGATGGATCGGTGGTCGATGCAGGAATGCGATGGATCGAATCTGTATCCCTTTGTTTGGTATGCAAGCTGACGAAGTGGGAGCCAAGCCTGAGGATCAAATTTTTGAGTTCCTCCGTTTCAATTACACACCTGTTCTCTAGATTATCTTCATCATCCGTCAGTGTATTGATAATCGTAGTAAAGTCCCTTTTAATTTCAAGAACGCACATATTCCCTCCTACTTCTGAAGACGATATTTCCCCCTTCAAGACGCAATCAATCTCCTCAAGGAAAATACTTCTGCCCAGTGGGCCTTGGACGTCGCTGAAAAGGAAGGCAGTTACTAGGCCAATCTCTTCTGGCAGTCGGAGAATGGGTGACCCAAACTCACTGTATTCGATGTAATAAGGATATTTCATATCTTGGAGAGTGATTTTTGTCTGTATAGCAGTTCCTCCATCGAGTGGACATTTAAGCCATTATAGAGGGATGTTGTACTCTCGTCTTGTACTTTTCTTCACTTGCCCCGAAGCGAATAAAGTTCTCACGAGCTTCTACGAGACTCACTCCGTTTGCTCCCCAATGTGTGGGGTCTTCAAATTGTACAAGATCATCTTCCCAATAACAGACTGGGCAAATCTCATGAGTTCCAGGGGGGGCTTCCTCTAGTGTAAGAAAGCCACAGCATGGACAAGCAAACTTTTTGTTCATTCTAATATTTTCCTTTGAAGCTCACTTACTTCTGCTCTACTTGTCATTCGTATCCTCTGGTTCAGTTAAGAAATCTCTCAATCCAGTGAGGCTGGCGATGACGAATTTCTTATCTAGAGTGCACTTATAGTGTTCTTGCCGAATGCGCAAATTATGAAGTATTTGCTTACTAACTTGCTGTAAAGTACGCCAGTCAATATAGCTTTCTTCCATCAGTTGCCCATCGGCCGGGAGATAAAATGCATTTAAAACCCTGTTTTCCCGTACAAGGTCTCGCATACGCTCAGATTGAGATGACAATCTTGCGATTCTTGCTACTAAAACTGAGTTAGAAGTAGTTAAGGGTTTATCTATCTCACAATCACGGCTGATGACGATGATAATGCTCTCTCCAAATTTAGGGGCAAGATTTTCACCCCCGACTATATTGATTATAACCCTCACGCGACGTAGAATGTCCCCTTGAGACAACTCCTGATCTGGAGAATAGTGGTAAGTCACCAGTCTCCTCCATCATCCATCAGAGGAAGATCTACATCAACATATTGCCTGCGAGGGTGGCGAGCCATATCCTCTTGGTAGGCTCTTAAAAAATCATCAATAGTTCTCTTTGGCACAATATCGTAGTGAGTTCTGATGATGTAATCTTCTGTTGTTGATTTCGTTTCTGCTGCTATTGCCGATGCCTCTAGTGTGATATGGTTGGCATGAAAGGTGCTGGCTTGTGTGGAGGAAAGAAGAACGTAGGCAAAGGCGTTGCCAGTCCTGTTATCGATGATAAAGGTACTACTCATTATCTTGTCTCTCCTTCTTTTCTTGCTTCAGATGCACATTATAATTGTCTAGACCTACTTGCAAAGCTTTAATAATCTCCGGTACCAATTGCGGTGCTACAGTCATCTTACTAATACATTCAAAACGAACTGAACCCTGCTTTAGCAGATACTCCCTGTTAGCTTCTGGCGGACCTACGAAGGGGGGAATTTGTGTTTCGAAGAAAAAGAGAGTAATCTCATATTGCCCAGGTTGCACGATTATATTATGCACATATCGATTTTGTAGACCTTCAGGTACATGCCACTCGACAGGAAGTATTACTTCTTGTCGTTGTTCTTGTTCTGCATCACTCATAAGGCGTGCCTCTTTCTCAACAATAGTCTCTATCTGTACTAGACTATAATCTATATAGCCCAAAAAAGCAACTTGTTGATGGCAGGATATTATGATACTGCCTGTAATACAATACGAGCTAAGTTGGCTTTAGTAACATCATCACGCATAATTGTGTTCGTGACGACTGTTGCAATATCCAGGGCTTCAATTTGCTTGGCAGCATCGGCGTCCTGGGTATCAATGACCATCACATCAAGGATGTCACGATAGCAGTGGGCTACACCAAGTGCTGAGACTTCATAACCCATGCCTCGCATTAGTTTATCGGCGGGACCTTTGATGGGCGCTCTGGCTACGATTGGACTTACTGCCACCACTGTGCCACTGGTTTGCTGGAGGGTATCCCGAATACCTGGAACGGCTAGGATGCTGCCGATGCTGACAATGGGGTTGCTGGGGGCAATCAGGATGGCCTGTGCCTGTTTGAGGGTATCGAGGACATCTGGAGCTGGTTGTGCTTTGTCGGCTCCGATAAATAGGACATCTTGTACTTCGTCGGCACTGTGATGCTTTACTAGATATTCTTCGAAGTGTAATAGCTCTGCCGGAGTTCGAATGTGTGTTGCGATCGGTTGATCGCTCATTGGTAGTATGCGGAGTTTCAGTCCAAAGTGCTGGCGCAGGATATCTGTGACCTCGGTAAGCGTTTTTCCTTGTTGTAACAGATGCGTGCGGTGAATATGGGTTGCTAGATCGCGGTCTCCAAGCAGGAACCAATCTTCATAACCGTAGTTAGTCAATTGTTGCATTGTGTTGTAAGTGTCGTTGCGAATGCCCCAGCCGTTGTGGGGGTCGATGATCCCAGCCAGCGTATACATTACGATATCAATATCGGGGGAGACGTGTAAACCGTAAAAGTCACGGTCGTCGCCTGTATTGGCGATGATCGTGATTTGTTCCTGGGGCATGACTTGGATAAGTCCCTGTAAGAAGCGAGCAGCACCGACTCCACCAGCAAGAACTGCAATCATCGATTTTTATCCTCAATCAAAATGAACAATCAAATGGTCCAGAGGCAGGCGTGGACGCCGTACTGGGTCAGCAGCCGCGTAGCCTACGGTGATGAGAGCGTGAGGGATGAGCCGTTTGTCCAGGTTAAGGGCGGCACAGGCTACTTCTGGACAAAAAAGCGGCGCACACATCCAACCAGTGTCCAGACCAAGGTCGTAAGCCATCAGTAACATATTCTGGACAGCTGCTCCTAGGCTCTGAATAGCCATGGTTACCTCGTTTGCCTGCCGCGTTTGGTCAGGATAGCGATCGAGGTCTTCCAAATAAAGGCAAGGGATGATGATGGCCGGGGCTCGCAGGATACGCCGATATGACTTCTCTAGACGGATATTGACTGTCTCCTCTGATTGCCCATCCATCTGAAGATTTGTAAGCCAAGTTTCTCCCATCTGCTCAGCAAGCCGCTGTTTGGGCTCGTGTTGCGTGAGTATAGCAAAACGCCATGGTTGCCGACCATGCGGCGATGGTGCCCAGCGTGCAGCTTCTACCATTTGCTCAAGTAGTGCTCGCTCGATGGGACGGTCTTGGTAGGTACGCACACTTCTCCTGTTGCGCAGAAGTGTCGCCAGATCACTTGTTCTCTTTGGTATGATCATGTGTTGCATCTTTTATATCGAATAGTTAGCGGAACATGTCTGTTGTGCTATCACGCATGAGTGAACGGGTTGTTCCCGCACCGGATGGATAGGTATAGCCACGAATAAGAGCGACGGGAATACGCTCTGTTTTCCCCATCACCAATTCGGCGGCGGCGGCCAGCTCATCGGCTATGGCAATCATGCTGGCTTGCATCTCGTATCCATAGTGATCACGCTGACCACGATAATCAATCAGAGGTTCCATCCCTGCGACACCAATAGCCATATTGACTTGTCCGTTGCGCCAGGGGCGTCCCCAGGTATCTGAGATAATAATGGCGATCTCCAGCCCGCCTGCCAACGCTTGCAGCTGGATACGCAGTTGCAGTGCTGATTGATCGGGATCAATTGGCAGTAAGGTTAACGAGTTCTTGCCATTGACATTGGACTCATCAACGCCAGCATTGGCGCAGATAAAGCCGTGATTGGTCTCACTAATAATGATACCACGGTCCATGCGTACAATACGCTTGGTTTCGCGTAGCACTACCTCAACATGGCGAGGGTCTTTGGAGCCTTGTTTGGCAATGGTCTGGGCCAGAGGAGATGGTTGTATATCTGTCAGTTGAATGGTCCGTCCCTCTGCCTTGGATACGATTTTCTGTGTGACAACCAGGATATCATGCTGTTGCAACGTGATATCCTGGTTGCATAATGCTTCATAGATGATCGTGCCTAGGTCGGCTCCTGGAGATATTTCGCCGATCCCCTTGATGGGGATGATGCGAATTTCAGCGCTCATAGTTCCCCCTGCATGTGCTTGTATTTATATTATACTGCTCGCAGGCGAGACTATTGTCCAAGAGCCAGAACTCAGGCTTTTAACGATGGCAGCATGTCAAGAGAATTTGAATGAATTCAGCATGGGTTGGAAAGCAGTGCTGTCTGTCGTATCAAAAGTTGACGCTGGTCCTGCGTAGATGATGAAGTATAGCTTTGTACTTGCCGATTGTGCAGGGTGGTTGGAAACGAGACTCACGATTTTTGCGTCTATCGACCCGGCTTGAGTTATCGTACCAGTAACAGCTGTTTGGTTCCAAGTTTGCCCACCAACAGTTGTTTGAGAAGTTATGGAAGCCGATTTGTAATTTTTCACGCTTGATTGAAAAGCTGCCTTAGCGGCACTTATAGCTATTTGTGTTGGAATAAGGCCGTTTGGATTGGGTAGCGCTCCTATAGTAAGTGTATTGGTTCCCAAGCTGTCGCTAAATGTGGTGATGGGTATTTGCTGGCCTGTTTGACCGATTATACGAGATAGCACGTTAATGTAATTGCCAAGAAAGGTCTTAGTAGTCAGTGATTGTCCATTCACATTTTTGTATGTCCAGTCCTTTGGATACCCGATGGTATAACCCTGACCTGTGTAGGTGGTCAATGCTGGCGTTGGTGTTGGTGTCGGAGTGACAGTAGTTCCGTTAGAGCCAGACGTACTGCAGGCAGCGAAAAATAGTGTGAGTATAAGACAACTACCGATCAGTGCTGACCGCAGGAATGTATGACGTGTGTACAGTTTCATGTGGATTAAACTCCTAAAGTAAGTGATAATGTTTTTTTCTAGTCTACATTGCGCTTTTTTAAGGGTGTTGTATCGAAAAGCGAGTAGACAAAAATACCCCTTCTAATCATAACATGTTTTATGGCTATTTGAGGGCGAATAGGTTTCCTCTCCTTACTTTTGGGGGATATAGGCGGTCAAGACTAGTCACGATAATGCATAGATTGCGACATTTTTAAAGGTCACATTGGCACCTTGACCAACTGCTAGACCGATTGTCCCATTGGGGTACCATGGTGTATAGGTCTGTGCACTGCCCATATTGGCACCATTGATGAAGACACCATAATTGTTTCCTTGGACTTGTAGATCAATGGTAATCGTTCCTGGTGTCGCGCTGTGTAGCATTGTTGTGACAGGAGACACATTAAGAGCTGAGAATGTATGTGTGTTGGGATCCTTATAGTAAATGGTCCAGGTAGTAGCATCTAGGTCGATCAAAAAGAGGTAGGATTTTTGATGATCATCGGTCTGGCTGCGGAAATAAATGCCGAAACTTCCCTGTGAGCCAGGATTGATAGTTACTTGGGTCTGGACGACAAAGTCATTGGGCATTGCAGTGCCGTTAGGCAGTTGCTCTAGGAATGTACCTGTGAAAAGGTCAGTAATATTCTGGTTAGTGGTTATTTGTGTACCATCTGTTGTGCAGGTAAGGCCAACATTTGGTGGGGTGCTCCATTTGTCTCCCTGTTTAGCACATGAAGGGCTTGTTGTTCCATAAATCAGCGCTCCATGTGGTACTGTTGAGGGTGGTGTGGGCAGCACATTTTGTAATGCTTGCGGGGTCGTTGTAGGTGTGCCAGCTAGATGTTTCGCCACTGGTATTTGTCGGGAGTTAAGATTTGGGTTCTTGTATCCACGCGGTGCTACCCTAAAATACTGGCTAAAATGCTGGTAGGTGGCTAGGCTACCAATAATGAACACAATGAGAAGACTAGCAAAAAGTACCATCCGTAATGGATGATAGTCTGATATGCGGAATCGTGTCTGTACAGTAGCCTGATGGCTAAATTGTCCAAGATAAAGCTGTTTGTCATTGTATGAATGTTCTACGGTTTCTTTTTGTGCCGGAAGAGGTGAATGCTCTACTGCATCTGACTGAATTGCAGGCTCAATACTTCCTATAGCCATTGGGCCGAAATCGATTTGTGGTAGCGGATTTGCCATTGTTGTAGCGTCTGGCTGAGAGGTAGCAGGAGTGTTGGAAGCCAGAGCCTGTGGTAGGTGTGGATTTTCTTCTGTCTCAGCATTGTGCAACATATTGTCGTGAGGCTGCATGACCATGGTTGGTAATATAGCAATATGGTCCTGTAGCTCTGGAATGTCTACTATCTTGGGAGTTTTGCCGACCTGTTCTGGATGCGCTTCTGCTTGCGAAGGCTTCTGGCAACTGTTTTTCGACCTTTTCCTTTGCTTGTGCTTTTGCTTGTTCTTGATGCTTAGGTAGTGCAGGATTGGTATTGTCATCTAGGTTTTTTTGTTCGCTTGATGGTATGTGCAATGCTGGGGCTTCCTTTTGTGAGGCGGCCTGACGCAGTGCTCGTGCGAATTCACCTGCGCTAGAGAAGCGATCGTCTGGAGCTTTAGCTATGGCTTTCATAATCACAGCTTCTACGCTAGGTGAGATATGGGAATTAAATTGTCGTATAGAAGGTGGTTCTACCATGGCATGTTTGATCGCGACAGCAACTGGGGATGTACCTGTGAAAGGGACACGCCCGGCGAGCATATGATAGAGGACGATGCCAAGCGAATAGACGTCTGTGCGTGCATCTAGTGGACTGCCTGTGCCCTGCTCTGGCGAGAGGTATTCAGGAGTGCCGATGATAGTGCCAGCACTCGTCAGCAGAGAAAGCCCGCTATTCTCGACATCTTTGAGGACCTTGGCAAGGCCAAAATCGGCCAGCAGTAGCCTGCCATCAGCGTGAAAGAGCATGTTGCCAGGCTTGAGGTCACGGTGAATGATACCTTGGGCATGAGCGCAATCAAGTCCAGTTGCAGCTTGATCAATGATGTGCATCGCCTCTGCTAATGAAAGGATGGGGGACTTTTCGAGGCGGTCGCGCAGTGTGCCTCCTGTCACATAAGGCATGACGAGGTAGGCGATATCTCCCGCCTCACTATACTCATAAATGGGCATAATATTAATGTGGTCAAGGGCAGCGATTGCATCGGCCTCGCGGCGAAAGCGGACCAGGAATTGCTCACAAGTTTTTCCTTCCATCAGACCAGGTAAAATAACCTTGACTGCAATTGTTCGCCGAGGCCGTGACTGTCGTGCTAGATACACTGCACCCATCCCACCGCGTCCAAGGAGATGTTGGAGTGTACACGTTCCGAGCACTTGCCCTATCAACTCGTTGCTATTGTTGAGCACGCTCGTTATTCCTCTCGCTAAAATATGTCGAAGGGTTTGTATATTGCATAAGAAATATCTCTTCTTTATGAAATGGATAATACCATAAAAATCCCTTTCTGGGGACCCTCCCCGTTCTAGGGGGCGGGAGGAAAAAAAGGCATCGATAGACGAGCACCCTTCCCCATTTTTATAGACGATTCAACTTCGTCAACCGTTGCGTTAGATGGTCTCTGGGGTATTTGTATCTACCTGATTGGATGCTTGTCTTGAATGCTTTTTAGCTAGAGCTGTTCGGGTGGCTCTGTATGGATAGTAACCGAATTCAGCTTAGGGTAAGCGCGACGCAAGGCACGCTTAATTTCTTCTGCCTCAACGTGTACCCGACTGAGAGGAGTATTTCCTGCAAAGGTCGTGTGTAGTACCAGATCGAGATTGGGTGCATCATTATCCTCTTGCTCGCGGGAGTCGGCTGGTTGGTACAGATGTACCTCGTGAGCACTCCCTGTGCCTGCTATGGTATCAGCAATCTGGCAAATGTTGCTAGCTATGACTAAGTAGTGTTCTGTCACATCTTGGCGTTGCACAATTTGGGAGGTTGGAGCTTCCAAGTGCGTGGTCACACGGCATAGGAGGTTATTACTCTGAAGTACCGTCTGCTCCAGTTGAGTTGCTACGGCATGCGCTTCGTTTAACTCCATATCAGCCTGGACTTCTAGGTCAAAATCGGCTTCAAGTTTTCCATTGACCTCACGAACATGGATGTCGTGGGCGTGGACTGCCAGTAATTCTGCCAGATAGTGAATTTGGTCAATGACCGTTTCTTTTGGGGAGGGCATGGGCTCAACATGGACTACAACATCAACTTCTCCTTGCTCTGAAAAGGTACGTGCGACTTGCATAGCTTCTTTTTCTACCAGTTCGCTCAACGTATGAATTTGTTCAAAACTCAATGTACGTGGGGCCGCAATAACTGCATCTGCAAAGAATTTATTGCCAGCGCGGCGTACGCGTACACGCCGGACCTCTGTCACATTTTCAATTTGTGCAATGCGTGTATGGATCTGCGTTGCTAATTCCCCCGGCGCATGATCAGTAAGGGCGTCAATAGTCTCTTTGGTAAGTCTCAAGCTCACCCAGATAACAATGCCAGAGACCCCAAGGGCAGCTATTGCATCACTCTGGCTCAGCCAGCTGGGCAGATGAAAAATCTTGCTCAGATAAACTATCAGTAAGCCTAGGATCACTACGGACGAACTCCAGATATCAGTGCTGAAGTGCAGAGCATCGGCTTCCAATGCCTGGCTACCAAGCTTATGGGCAACATTGAGCAGTGCTCTTGAGCGTGTGATATCGACGATGATCGAAATGATCATTACGACGAAGGCCCAGATAGTAACATCGATATGTCCTTCGTGGTATAGCAGGCGACGGATAGCTTCAACGATATCCAGACGGCGGTAAGGAGGAGCAGTAGCGCTTCGAGAAGGGCTGAAAGGTTTTCGACTTTGCCATGGCCGTAGTTATGGCTAGCATCGGCGGGACGGTCGGCAAGATGGATGGCAAAGAATGTCATCAATGCTGCAACCAAATCTAGCCCCGAATGCGCAGTCTCGGCGAGAATGCCAAGGCTCCCTGTGAGCCACGCAATGGTAAATTTGAGACTAGTCAGTCCGATCGCGGCTCCCACTGATGATAACGCAACAAGGGTTTTTTCGCGGTGAGCTGTGCTCGCGTCTAGTATGGAAATGGTGGCCTCCTATCGTATCGATCAGAGATTGCCTGGGCAACCTCATAAAAAGGCTTAGACAACGACCATTATTCTATCCAATGATAGAGGGAAATGGCAGCATGATTCTCTAGAATACCTATCTTATACGTATGTTTAGGTATAATCACTGTAATATGTAGCTATTTTTGCTATGTCATCCGAGTATTCTAATAATAAAAAATGAGAATTGACAGCATTGATAGATATTGATAAACTTTTTGAGGTTTTATACTTACGATTGTTTGCTCTACCATTTGCATGTGTAGTATACTTATATGAGGCAGGGACGATGCCACAAAAAATCAGACAATTGAAAGCCGCTTTAGCAAAAGCTGGTTTCTTCTTTCGGCCCGGCAAAGGAAGTCATACCGTCTGGGAACATCCTAGTCTACCGGGCATTTCGGTCACATTAGCTGGAAAAGATGGAAAAGATGCGCAACCATATCAGGTTGATGATGTTAAGAAGGCTCTAAAGCGCCTAGAAGAAAAGAAAGGGGAGTAATTATGAAAGTCCAACACTATTCAATGATTATTCAGTGGGATAGTCGTAGTGATGTGTATGTGGTTACAGTTCCTGAACTTCCAGGCTGTAGGACCCATGGCAAGACATATAAAGAGGCGGTAAAGCAAGGACAGTATGCTATCGAGTGCTGGATAGATGCTGCTATTGCCTCAAATAGGCTAGTTCCCTCTCCAAACGTGTATGCAACAGTGTAAAAGTTGTATGGCGGTGAGATATGCTGCATGTCTTCTGCTCATATTTGGGCAAAGTCATCGCGGCATATGGTTATTTTTACTATAGATTGGCTAATTTAGCATAAAAAATAGGAATTGACATTACTGCTAAGGGCTGTTATGCTTTGAACAAGTAACAACTGCATAGACAATGGCCCGCGTTGAACGAATATAGTATAAGATGGGTGCCCAACAGAGATTCGCTAGTTGTTGAGAATGCGAAATGGAAGCACCTTCTCAGAACCCTTTCGTGAGCGGCTGACCGAAGAAAGTCCCGGTAGGTGATCTGGATGCTTTGTCTGAAAATCTATCTGGTGACAAGTAGGGCAGATGGATGGCTCCCATGCAACAAAAGAGCCCAAACAAGTGGTTTCCATCTTCGCTGTGTGTGGTATGAGAAGTGGGGTATCTGCTTCGCTAGCCACGATTACTCAGATGAGATTGAAACAAATTGGGTGGTACCACGGGGGCATGTGAAGCTCTCGTCCCTTAAGTGAAGAAGATAGCAAGGGGCGAGAGCTTTTGCTATTGTTTTGAGCTTCTGGAAGGTAGTTGGCTTTATGAAAACAGTTTCTATTGTCAATGCGACGAGTTATACAGCGTTGGAGTTACTACGCTTACTGGCGCAACATCCTGAGTTTGTTGTGACCTCTGTTACTGGGCGTAGTACAGTTGGTAAGCGTTTGGAGGATGTTTTTCCTCAGTTACGTGCTGTTCTGCCACCGCTTGGTCGGGAGATCCCAGCAGTAAATCCTGCTCTCGTGATTGCTGAGCAGCCTGCAAAAACCGATTTAGCCTTTGTATGCCTTCCGCATGTAGCTGCTGCTGAATCGGTGATAAGCTTACTGGAGCGCGGTATAAAGGTTGTCGATCTGTCAGCCGATTTTCGTTTGCGTGATGCTGGTGTCTATGAGGAGTGGTATAAGCATCAACATCCTGCTCCAACTCTATTGGAAACGGCTGTCTATGGTCTTTGTGAGCGCTATCGAGAGCGGATATGTACCGCCTCGCTAGTGGCTAATCCTGGCTGTCATACGACTACTTCAATCCTGGCATTGGTTCCGGCTATGGAGGCTGGAATAGTTGGTCCCAACGTGATTATCAACTCGATAACTGGTATCAGTGGTGGTGGGCGGACACCTTCGCTCAGTTACCACTATCCAGAGGCTAATGAGGATGTTTGTGCATATGGTCTTGAAGGTCATCGCCATATGCCCGAGATTGTGCAGGAGTTGGAGATTGCTGCAGAAGCTGGCGGTCATCCTGTCAATGGTGGGCTGAGACTAACCTTTGTCCCACATATTGCTCCAATGACGCGCGGTATTCTAGCAACGTGCTATGCAGATTTGCTCGAAGATGAGCATGGGCGCATCCCCACAAGCGAGGAGATTCGTTCATTGTATAGACGATACTATGTCAATGAACCATTTGTGCATATTGTAGAGCAGTCTCCGCATACTAAGTGGACTTATGGAAGCAATCATTGTTTCATCTATCCCATCGTTGATGGGCGGACAAAGCGCCTGATAGTTGTCTCTTGTCTGGATAATCTGGTCAAGGGAGCTTCAGGTCAAGCGATCCAAAATGCCAATCTCCTCTGTGGACTACCGGAGACGATGGGATTGGCTGGTCTGGGTGTGAATCCTTAGTTGCTTGTAGTGGTTGCCAGAAAGATTGATCCCTTGTATCCCCAGTGAGTTCCTTTGTTTTGAGGGATCAAGACTTTGGCGAACCGCTGTAGTGACCTCAAGTTGTGTTCGTTGCTTTACTGTTTTGTTAAGGAGTTAATAAGTGGCCATTTCTTTTGCGAGAACGCCAGAAGGCGATATTATTAGCGATCATCATCTTATTGCGCAGGTGCTTACAGAAGCGTTACCGTATATCGATTTTTTGAAGAACAAGACTCTCGTGATAAAATTGGGAGGAAGCACGCTTGAGCATCAGAAAGAGGTCTTGCAAGATGTGATCTGGTTGCGTGCTCTAGGGGTTTATCCTGTGATAGTGCATGGTGGTGGTCCGTATATTACTCAATGGTTGACTAGATTGAATATTCAAACCCGTTTTGTGAATGGTTTACGCGTCACTGATGCGCAGGTGTTAGAAGTGGCTCGGATGGTATTATTGGGGCAGGTCAATCAGGGATTGGTTCTGATGGCATCAAAGATGGGAGGAAAAGCAATTGGTTTAAGTGGAACCGATGGTGGGTTAGTGCGTGCACATATTGCTGATGAAACTCCTCGGATTCGTGGGCGAAATTGATACTGTCGATCCTACTCCTATCGATGCTCTCGTTAAAGAAGGTTATATTCCGATCATAGCTCCGCTTGGGGAGGGGCCAGATGGTAGTTGTCTGAATATCAATGCCGATCTGGTTGCGGCCCATATTGGAGGAGCCCTCAATGCGGAGAAACTGATTTTCCTCAGTAATGTTGCTGGCATTTGTGGAGCGGATAGGTCATTAATCTCAGAGCTGAGGGAGTCCGAAGCTAAACGGCTGATGGAAGAGGGTGTGATTAATGGGGGGATGATCCCCAAGGTCACTGCTTGTCTGGATGCTTTAGCTTCTGTGCCGCGTGTACATATCGTGGATGGTCGTGAGTCGCATGTGCTGCTACGCGAGTTGTTCACTGATAAGGGCGCTGGTACGATGATTATACGTTAGTACTATGGTATGACTGTATATGTTTTTTTTGGTCTTTTTTGCTGGCATTGTCGCCAGCAAAGTGACCAATTGAGATATATAGTTCTAAAATGAGACTTGAGCGACCGCACGTTTTTGGTGGTACAATATGCTAGGGAAAGTTGGCTCATCCATATTGGAGGGGAAAGTATAGCCTATCAAATGAATATAACCCTGACAGACGAGGAATATAAAGCTCTCACAGCAGAAGTAGGAAGCGATGAGGAACTGTTAAAGGAGCGCCTCCATGAGCTGCTCGCGCAGCATCTCCGCACGTTACATTCCTTGAAGGGTTCTCTGGACGCTCGTGATGAGATGGGACAGTATCTTTATGAAGCTGGACTCATCGATCATATCCCGACACATCGGCCTTATACCCCGGAGGAAGAGGCCGAACGCAAGCGGCTTGCTGACCTATTCGGTCAAGGAAAGCCCGTTTCTGAGATGGTGATTGAGGGTCGAGGACCACGTGAGTGAGAGACAACCTTTTGTGTCACAAAAGGTTAGCAAAGTGAGTTCATCCAGATTTGGAGGGAAAAGTATGGCCCATCAAATGAATATAACCCTGACAGACGAGGAATATAGTGCTCTTGCAGCAAAAGCAGGGAGAGATGAGAAATTGTTAGAAAAGCGTCTCCATGATCTGCTTGCGCAGGATCTCCGCGCATCGCCTCCATTAGGTCGTTCTCTCAGTGAACGTGATATCCAGCGTTACCTTTCTCATAGAGGAATTACTTATCGTATTCCAACAGACCAGCCGGATACGCCAGAAGAAGAGGCTGAGGACAAGCGACTTGCCGATCTCTTCGGTCAAATAGGGCCAGATGGGAAAACTGTTTCTGAAATGGTGATTGAGGATCGGGGACCACGCGAATGAAAAAACGTGTTGAACGGTTGCGCGGGATGTATGATCTCTTACCCGAAGCATATCAGCATCAGCGTTGGGTCATCGATCGACTCAGTACGTTCCTGGCGCAGGCTGGCTATGCTCAGGTCGATACGCCCGTTCTTGAACGGAGCGATCTCTTTGAGGCAAGCTTCGGACAGGAGTTATGGCAGAAGCTCTATGCCTTCCGCTTGCATAATCGTGAACTGTGTTTACGACCAGAGTATACCGCATCTATTTGTCGTCTTTACCTCGATCATTATCAGCAGCAGCCGTTACCCCTACGCTTTCAATATGCTGGCTCGACTTTCCGCTATGAAGCTCCAGGACGTGCGCGTTATCGTCAGCATACACAACTGGGGGTTGAGCTGTTTGGCGGCGATCCTTTTGCCACTGATGCCGAAATATTGCAACTGGCATGCGATATTTTACATGTAATGCATGTCCCCCACTATCGTCTGGAATTGGGGCATATCGGGGTTGTTAGCGGTTTTATCAATCGTTTGCATCTGGATAGCCATGCTACACACTTGCTGCTCAGTTTAATGGAGCAGATTAGTCGCTCTGAAGCAGG
Source organism: uncultured Chloroflexia bacterium (assembly GCA_963727755.1). Taxonomy (GTDB): domain Bacteria; phylum Chloroflexota; class Ktedonobacteria; order Ktedonobacterales; family Ktedonobacteraceae; genus DASYAN01. The sequence goes on along the minus strand of CAVSHN010000008.1, from coordinate 48,216 downwards.
TGAACGGGTTGCGCAAGAACGCTTAGAAGCTCTCTATCCGCTAGATCCTTCGCTTGAGAAGTTGACTGAGTCTACCGATCAGGCTGTGCAGGTACGCTATGTGATGTCTTTACTGGATGGTATCAGTATCTCCTTTGGAGATGATGATGTTCGACGTGAGATCGTTGAGCGCTTCCTGTGGAAGATGGGGCGTAGTGAGCAACGACGCCAAATCTTGCACGCTCTGGAGTTTCTGCGTGCGCTCCATGCAGTTTCTGGTTCTCCTCCCGAGGTCTTTGATGAGGTACGCGAGTTATTAGATCGCTATGGGCTTGATCCTGCGCCACTAACCGAGTTACAACAGTTAGTATCGATCGTCGGGCTGTGTGATGTCCCACGTGAGCAGATTGTGTTGAATTTATCATTGGGTCGTGGGGTAAGCTACTATACGGGACTTGTCTTCGAGATTCATGCCCAGGAAGAGGATGGCTTTGATGCTCAGCTCTGTGGTGGTGGGCGCTATGATCATCTGATGAGTGCAGTTGGTAGCCCTCGTGAGTTGAATGCTTGCGGTTTTGCCTTTGGTATCGAACGTCTCCTCTCGCTAATTTCACCTGAGATCTTGCCCTCAGTTGTGGCAACGCAAGCACTTGTTATTCCTGTGTATGCTCAAGATATGCCATATGCTTTGCAAATTGCTCGTGATGCTCGATCGCTTGGTATGCGTACCGAAGTGGATGTGGCTGATCACGGGGTGAGTGCGGGCTTACGGCTAGCGGCACGGCGCCAAATTCGTCTGGCATTGATTGTTGGTGAGGATGAGCAGCGGAAGGGAGTCGTGACTGTGCGTGATCTTGTCACAGGAGAAGAACAGGTGTTGGATGTTGGATCGCTTGTAAAGTATATAAAGGATCAGGGTATATGAGTGGCAATGCCAATATACGTCTAGCTCTACCGAATAAAGGAGCATTGGAGGCAGCAACCTTAAATTTTCTTGCTGAAAGTGGATTGAAGGTCAGTCGAAGCAATCCACGTCAATATCTGGCGCAAATCAAAAGTATGCCGGGATTGGAGGTTGTTTTTCAGCGTGCTAGTGACATTCCTCAACTAGTAGCTAGTGGCGATGCTATCTTGGGCATCACTGGCTATGATATATTGGCAGAGCATCGAGGCTATGGTGATGATGAAGAGGAGGATAATGGAGATGGTGAAGATCCCATCGTACTTGAACGCGATCTGGGATATGGTGGCTGTCGTCTCGTGATTGCCGTTCCTGAGACTTGGATTGATGTTAGTAATTGTGCCGATCTTTGGCATCTTTCTAGCTATTATCAGAGCCACAAAGGGCGTGGCTTGCGTATTGCAACCAAATATCCACGGCTCACAACGCAGTTTTTGCAGAGTCACAATATTACTCATTGTAAAATATTTTCTCCCCATGGCGCACTGGAAGCGGCTCCGTTGACCGATACGGCAGACTTGATTGTAGACCTTACCGAGACTGGTACAACCTTGCGTGAAAATCATTTGAAGTTGCTAGATGATGGTGTTGTGTTGCGTTCACAGGCTTGCTTGATTGGGAATGTGTGGTCGCTCAGTCAGTATCCACAGGCATTGAAGTTGGCAGAGACGATGCTGGAATTGATTGATGCCCGTATGCAGGCCCGGGATCATTCGATGTTGACAGCTTACTTGCATGGTGAGAGTATAGAGGCGATGAAACACCTCTGTAGCAGGTTGAATCAGCGTTTGAAATCTGGAGTCTCTAGTATCGAATTTCGTGTATCGATGAGTGTGGAGCAGGGCTGGTACACAATCACTGGTATTGCTGGCATAGGGAAATCTGCCCCTGAGTTGCTTGATACCATTGCAGTGCTGCGTGATGCTGGCGCAATTCATGTCAATGTCACGCCACTGACCTATCGTTTCGGTGAAGAATTTATCAATGTGCGTGCTCTGCGAGAGCGTTTGAAGAGGTTGCAGTGAGCAATGTCATTGTTTTTGACCTTGATGGAGTAATTACCTCTGAAAAAGCATATTGGGTAACAGCTGGACTGGTGCTGCATGAGATTCTCTATAGTCCACGCTACTGGAACGTCTCTGGAGTCACAGCTCCTTATCATCCTGTGACAACTGCTGAAGAGTGTTTTCGTCTGAGCTATGAGACGTTGCCAGAAGCGGTCATCCTGAAATTCAAAGCCCGCTCTATTAACTCCAACTGGGACACTTGTTATATGGCAGTGTCTCTTTGTTTAATTGACTTACTGACAAAACTCCCTGATAGGTCTCTGTTTTTACCTCTGCGTCCCTGGGAGGCCGACTGGATAGCGGCGTTCCGACAGGCTCTGGGGCAGGTGGATGGGCCAAAGATCATCCTGGGAGAGATATTCCGTCGTTTTGATGCATCGATCTTCCAGAAATGTGTGGGGCTTGAAATCATCAGTCGTTTGAATCACTATGCAAGTAGTGTATTAGGTCACCAGATCGAAGATGTTTTTGGACGCTATAGCTCTTCGTGGAATTTTTGCCGGGATATCTTTCAAGAGTGGTACTTGGGTGAAGAGCTATATATGCAGGAATGTGGGCACGCTCCGAGACAAACAGGCAAGCGCGGTTGTATCTATTTCGAACGGCCTCTATTACCAGTGGAAGAGCTGCGTGGAGTGTTAGGAACATTGCGCTCACAGGGGTATGTTCTGGGTATTGCGACCGGGCGGCCAGGACGAGAGGCGACTGTACCATTAAAAAATTATGGTTTATTAGAGTATTTTGACGAAAAGCATGTTGTTACTGATCTTGAGGTAAATCAGGCGGAAGCTAGATTAGAGAGGCAAGGTAAGGCTTGTTCTCTGGTCAAACCGCATCCCTATCCATTCTTACGAGCAGCGAATCCTGATTATCAACTTGATGAGCCCCTGAAGCGAGAGAGTAACTTTATTGTCGTTGGCGATACTCCCAGTGATGTCTATGGTGCTCGTGCGGCGGGAGCTATCACGATTGCGGTACTGACAGGAGCACGTTCGGCTGAGGCTCGTGCGCTGTTAGAACAAAGTCAGCCAGACTTTCTGGTGGAAGATGTGACCAATGTTCCGGCGTTACTAACACGTATTGATAATCTGGCGACCATTCGACATCTGCAATTTAGCGAACGGGAAAAGGCTGAGCGCCTCCTGTGGCGCTGGTTTGTTCGTCATACAGATTTGCAGGTTGATAGTCTAACCTTGATGCCACAACAAGTCTCTATGAACTCGTTAAATGGCATTTATCGAGTTGATGAGCGGGAATACTTTTTCAAGATATATGTTGAAGAACAAGAATCTATCGAAGAATATGATCGTGCTGTAATGCTCTCTCATGCTGGATATAATGTTGTTGTGCCGCTGTACACTGTCTATGACAAAAATCAGCGGATGGTGATCTATCCAATGATCCGCTGGCCAGTCATGTTTGATCTGATGCGCCTTGTCGAGATTGGAAGTCCTATCCACACCAAGATTGAGGTACTTGTTGCTGCTGAAAAGCGCGAGTGTGAACGATTGCTTGAGATTTACCAATCAACGCTGGTTACCAGTATAGCAGAAGAGCATGCCAAAGCGCCGATTTACCAGCTCTTCTGGCATCGTCTGACTGGTGGACGTTTCTCCAATTTTTATGCAAGCGAACTTGTTCCTTTTCCTGACCAGCAGGGTACTGGAGGACAAAAGCGGAGGCTGATTTTCGAGGATCTCTTATGCTACCGCTGGGTCATCAATGGTACTGCGATCGATGGAGTATTGCCAACGTTAGGTGATTTGATCGGGCGGGCGAAGGTCGTGCTTAATCCATCTCGTGCCGCTATGACAGTAATTGGGCATGGTGATGCCCATTTCGGTAGCGTATTGTTGGAGAAGCAGACAAGCTATCTGTATTATGATCCCGCTTTTGCAGGTCGTCATTCGCCAATTCTGGATATTGTAAAGCCTTTCTTTCACAATGTGTTTGCGAACTGGATGTACTTCCCCCGTGAGGTTGAGCGAAATCTGCAGATGACCGTTGCTGTTGAGGGTGAGACCATTTTCATTGAGCATAACTACGGCTTGACGCCAGAACGTAGGGCTATTCTAGACACGAAGTTGGAATATCTGCTAAAGCCGTTGATTGCTCTGTTGCAAGATCGTGATGCATTACCTGCTGATTGGGAAGAAATATTCCGCTTGGCTCTGATGTGTTGCCCGCTTTTGACTGTCAATTTGCTGGATTGTGAGAATCGGTCTGCTCAAGATCTGCTGGCTGGGATTGGCGCAGACGATAGAGATGGGCAATTTTGTGATAGACTGGTACAAAAAGAAATAGCTTCTGAAAGGCAAGTGAACTTTTATGATTGCAATCATTGATTACGGTGCAGGAAACATTCGCAGCATCGAAAAAGCATTGGAGCAGATAGGAGCGCAGGTCCAGGTGACTGATTATCCTGCTGTGGTGGCAAATGCTCAAGCAGTTGTGCTTCCTGGTGTAGGTTCTGCTGGTGCTGCGATGGCTCGTATGACAGAGCGTGGCTTGGATGATGCTATTCGTGGGGCGACGCGCCAAGGGAAGCCTTTCTTGGGCATTTGTTTGGGGATGCAGTTGTTAGCTGACCACCATGCTGAAGGAGAGGTTGCTGGGCTAAAGTTGTTTCGTGGTGAGGTGCGGCGTATTCCCCATGGTCCCAAAATTCCTCACATGGGCTGGAATCAAGTTTCACCTTTGTATGAGGATCTGCCCATCTTTGCTGGTATACCACCAGCGTCACATTTTTACTTCGCACACTCTTATTATGTAGAACCCTATGATCGCGATGGTGTTGTTGCTGTGACTGATTATGGCTCACCCTACTGTAGTGTTATTGTGACCAGTCAGGTATGGGGGACGCAGTTTCATCCAGAGAAGAGCGGTGCAGTTGGCTTGCAAATGCTCAAGAATTTTGTGAAGTGGGTAAACAGATGATCATATTACCAGCTATTGATATTAAAGATGGTCGCTGTGTGCGGCTCTATCAGGGAGATTATGCTCAGGTAACAACTTATGATGCTAATCCTGTCCAGGTGGCGTTGCGCTGGCAAGAGGCTGGAGCCTCTTGGCTACACATTGTTGATCTGGATGGGGCGGCACAGGGTTGGCCTGTGAATGCTGATCTCATTAGGCGTATTCGTGAGGCAACTACGCTGCATATTGAGGTTGGTGGTGGCATGCGTTCTCTGGCCCATGTTGAGCAGATTCTTGGACTGGGTGTGGATCGTGTTATTCTTGGTACAGTAGTGATTACTGACCGGGCGCTGTTGCATGAGGCATTGACTCGCTGGCGAGAGCAGATTGTGGTAGGGTTGGATGCACGCGATGGCTGGGTCGCTATTTCTGGTTGGCGTGAGACCTCGAAGGTAAAAGCGGTCGCACTGGCTGCTGAACTATGTAAAGCTGGTGTGCAAAGTTTCGTTTATACTGATATTGCTCGTGATGGGGCACTTACTGGTCCCAATCTACTTGCCTTAAGTGAGATGCAGCATGCAGTTTCCAGTGCGTTGATTGCGTCTGGTGGTGTCAGTTCGATTGCGGATTTGCGAGCAATAGCTGATTTGGGAGTTGAGGGAGCAATTGTGGGTAAGGCGATTTATACTGGTGATGTAGATCTAACCATTGCTATTCGTGAATTTGAAAGGTTGTAAGATGCTAACCAAGCGCATTATCCCTTGTCTGGATGTGATGAAGGGGCGGGTCGTCAAAGGTGTGAGCTTTGTGAACTTGCGTGATGCAGGTGATCCTGTTGAACTGGCGGCCTATTACAATCAAGAAGGTGCAGACGAGATTGCTTTTCTCGATATTACGGCTTCGTATGAAGGTCGTGCGACTATGCTGGATGTGGTACGACGTACCGCAGAGCAGGTTTTTATTCCTGTGACTGTTGGTGGGGGGATTCGCTCAGTGGAAGATATCCATGCAACTCTGGGGGCGGGCGCTGACAAAACTTCGCTTAATACGGCGGCGGTACAAAATCCTGAGCTGATCCGAGCTGGATCTGAGCAGTTTGGTGCGCAATGTATCGTTTTGGCAGTTGATGCACGTTCTAATAGCGAGATGCCGAGTGGCTATGAGGTGTTTATTCATGGGGGACGAACTGCGACTGGCTTAGATGTTTTGGAATGGATACAACGTGGGGTTGAACTGGGAGCGGGTGAGATTCTGCTGACAAGCATGGATCGGGATGGGACACGGCAGGGTTATGATTTGGTACTCAACGCGAAAGTATCTGCTGCTGTCTCGGTTCCATTGATTGCGTCGGGGGGAGTAGGCGCATTAGAGCATTTGTATGAGGGATTTGATATTGGTGGGGCGGATGCTGTGCTAGCGGCATCAATCTTCCATTTTGGGGATTATCGTATTCGTGATGTGAAGCAATATTTGCAGTCGAAAGGGGTAGCAATTCGACCGTGCTAAAATTCGATCGCCAGGGCTTGATTCCGGTTGTTATCCAGGATGATGTCACTAACGAGGTGTTGTTGGTAGCATTTATGAACGAAGAAGCTCTGCAACGTACTCGTGAAACGGGTTACACTCATTTCTTTAGCCGCTCACGTAACACAATCTGGCGCAAAGGTGAGCAGTCGGGCAATGTGCAAGAAGTACGTAGCATCTTCCTCAATTGCGAAGAGAACAGTCTGCTGATACGTGTGGTGCAACATGGGGGTGCAGCTTGCCATGATGGTTACAAGAGCTGTTATTATCGTAGCCTGTTGCCCAATGATACCTACCAGGTGGTAGCAGAACGTGTTTTTGATCCTGCTGAGGTGTATCATGCTAAGACAGAAGTTAATTCTAAACCGGAGTATTAAATAGTTTTTATAGTTAGGAAGGCATATTATAAGTAAAATGAATAGAGTATCGATTGAGATACAACTCAAATTAGAAATGACCTTGTGTCAGCTCTATAGTGTGTATCTCCACTTACGTGACCATGATCTGAGTGAGAAATCTAACACATCTCGTCTGTTGCATGAGAAGAGTCATGGCTATCTTGTTTCGCGCTTGGCGGATGAATTGCAAGAGCTGGCGGAAGTGCAAAGTGGGGAACATGTCCATGTGGGGAAACAGGATGATACGATTTTAGAGGGAAGTCAGGTTAGCTATTGGCTCTTTTTGCTGGCAGCCATTACTAACCAGCCTTTTGACAATTTTATGCCCCATACGGCTCTCTTAAAGGGCTATACCAGTCAGTACAGTGAAGAAACCCCGATAGAGCTATCGCAGGAATGCTTGAAGTTACTAGCGACGGGTGATCCCATAGAAGTTAGGCGTGGCTTGCAGGCGGGTTTTTCTTTTGTCGGCTGGGCTTGTGCTGTTGCAGGAGTGAGCCCGCTTGCTCCTGCTGAGTTTGATCTAGCACAGATGCGCCGCAAGGGACTTAGTTCCTAAATTTGTTTACTTTTACATCGTGTTGTTGTGTTCTATTAACATGAGATTAAGCGAATACGCAAAAAAGAATGGGCGTCACTTACATGACCGCTTTCCGTTGGTGGAAGGCCGGTAAGCTTGACGCCTATCAATTAGATATAGGCACAGTCATTGTTTGTGATCCTGCGACTTCGCAAGAGGCGTTAAAGATAGCTCTCTATGCAAGAGTTTCATCAGTGGATCAGAAAGCTGATGTCACTAGGCAACTAGAACGGCTTAGAGAGTATGCTCTTGCTAAAGGCTATCAGGTAGTAAAAGAAATCACTGAAATTGCCTCTGGACTCAACGACCAGCGTCCAAAATTGATGAAGTTGCTGCTAGATCCTTCCATTGGCACAATTGTGGTTGAGCATAAAGACCGTCTTACACGATTTAGCTTTAACTACATTGATCAATTGCTCGCCATGCAAGGTAGAAAGCTGGAAGTTGTTTTCTCGACAGACACAAATGATGGACTTGTAGATGATTTTGTTTCAGTAATCACATCGATGGCAGCTCGTATCTACGGTAGACGTAATAGCAAACGACGTGCAGAACAAGTCAAGAAATGTATAGAGCAAGTGATGGAGAAACCGGATGAAGATTGTACGGGGATATAAAACAGAACTAGACTTGAATAATGCTCAAGTCACTGCTTGTCTAAAACATGCAGGAGTTGCACGTTTCGCGTACAATTGGGGGCTCAAGCGCTATCAAGAGGAATATGAAGCTGGCCGCAAAACGCCAACCGCCATAAGCCTGCACAAAGAGTTAAATGCTTTGAAGAAGACGGACTTCCCTTGGATGTATGAGGTCTCAAAATGTTCGCCACAAGAAGCTTTGCGCAATCTGGAGAAAGCATTTAAAAACTTCTTCAACAATGTTAAAAAGAAGAAGCAAGGAAAGCTTCAAGGCAAGCTTGGCTATCCTAAGTTCAAGACAAAGAAGAAAGGTATTGGAAGCTTTCGTTTAACAGGAGCAATCCATGTGTACGAGAAGCATATTCAACTGCCGAGACTTGGATTACTGAAGCTCAAGGAAGCTGGCTATCTCCCAATTTCAGATGTGCATATTTTGTCTGCTACGATCTCTGAAAAAGCTGGTCGTTGGTATGTCGCTGTCCAGGTTGAGGAAGAAGTCGCCAGTCCAGTACCAGCTACAGGCAAAGTACTTGGTGTTGATTTAGGCATCAAGACCCTTGCCACGACATCAGAAGCCTCCTCGTTCGAAAACCCGAAAGCCTTGCGCAAGAACTTGAAGAAGCTTGCACGTCTTGGAAGAAGACATTCAAGAAAAGTGAAAGGTAGCAAAAACAGAAAGAAGTCGGCTCGCAAACTGGCCAGGATGCATGCCAGAATTGCCTATATCCGAGAAAATGCCATCCATCAAGCAACACATGCAATAGTGAAAACCAAGCCTTGCACCATTGTTCTTGAGGATTTGAACGTCAAAGGTATGATGAAGAATAGGAAGCTGAGCCGTGCAGTTGGTGATGTGGGCATGTACGAGTTTAAGCGTCAAATCACCTACAAAGCTGAGAAGTATGGCTCAATGGTTAATGCTGTGAGTAGGTGGTTTCCATCCTCAAAAACTTGTTCTTGCTGCGGATGGGTAGATGAAGATCAAGATCTTTCTGATCGCGTCTTTATCTGTGAGAGATGTGGATATCTTGCAGACAGAGATTATAACGCAGCGAAGAACTTGGCACAAACTGAATTAGACTTAAAACGAATAGCTTAGCGTAAGAAACGTACCGTGAGTTACACGGGAACGCAACGCCTGTGGAGAGAGAAGCTTCTGGCTTGTCTAACCAACAAGTGAAACTTCTCTCGTCGAAGCAGGAACCAGACATCAGATATGGCAATGTCTATAAATGTCTAAGTTCTGGGTAACGGATTGGTTAATTGAAGAGGAAGCCCACTGATCTTAAGTAAAAGGCTCCTTGTGGCAAAAGATACTTTGACAAGACAAAGGAGTTTCTTGCTGCTCTTTCGTTTTAGGAGTAAGCTTGTAGAGGATGGGACACGCGGAAAATGTCCCTTTTTTCCTCCAAAATGTCCCTTTTTTCGCTTGCAAAACTCCTCCTTGATCGGGTATCCTTTTTCTAGAATAGTATCCTCTTTCTGGAATAGATATGGAATAGAATAGTATTTCCAGTTGGAAATGGGCAGAGAGGAGGGTTCATCTCATGGGTGTGTAACCTCTTCATCTCTCTTGATCAAGAAAGGACTCGTTGAGGAAATGGGAAGGAATAGGGAAAAGGCAGGCAAAAGCTCCTCGAAAGAAGGGCTCAGTGGCACGAACAGCATGTTGACATCTCTATCGGTAAAGCGAACAGCACGATGGAAAGAGACGACTGGCAAATTTCTGTGGAGCAGTTTCCAGATGCGGTTGAAGAAAGCATCCCGTCATGCTGGACAGTCAGTGAAAAAGAAAAACATGCGTCGATCGGCTTTTGTCGCTGTTATTCCCCTATTATTCTTTACTAGCCTATGCGTGCTTTCTCTGCTAGGACGACAACCATTGGCTTCGGCAGTTGGAGCCCATCATTCGGCCCTTCACGACTCTGGTTCTTCATCCTCTAAATCTTTATACACTGGCCCTACAGTTGACTGTACTGACCTTAATAATGCGACTAATGATCAGTGTTTTAGTGGTGGTAGTGTTATTGCTGCTACCCCACCAACACAGTATACAGTTAGTATAAGTAGTGATAAGGATTATAATTATCTTGATGGAGATCCTACGTGTCAAAAACAAGATCCTGCCAGCAGTGCTAGCTCCAGCAGTGCCGCTAGTTCTAGTGTTGCTAGCTCCAGTGTTGCTAGCTCCAGTGTTGCTAGCTCCAGTGTTGCTAGCTCCAGTGTTGCTAGCTCCAGTGTTGCTAGCTCCTCCAGTGTTGCTAGCCCCTCCACCGCGGTTCTGTCAGGTGGTCAATATACTTGTCATGGTAGTAGTAATAGCAATTATAATCGTAGCGTGTGCTACTCTGACAATGGTTCTGGTCGAGATAACAAAGATTCCATGATCCATGATTATAGCGGTGGTGATGATGTCATTTGCTATAATCCTGTGTGTCAATCTGGTGAAGAAAGTCAGTCTGCGGATGTGTGTGGATATGGAATGCCCTATGATAGATTTGCTTGCACTGCTGCAGGCCTTAAGATTTCGACAAGGTGGAGGTGGATTAGGCATTAACACATTGGAGCATCAAGAGGAAATGATTGATGTGTATTATAATAATACCGCTTATATGCCTGAAAACCTGTATATAGTACCCACTCTACATGGGAAACAATGGGACTATAGCACGTGGGATCCCCTTCACGTGCGACTAGACAGCAGGCACGATCCTAGCTGTGAGGGCATGTGGTCCTGTCCCGGTGACGACCCTGTTATCATCGACAAGGCGCAGGGCCAGCATGAGATCGATAGCCCATATGGGTCCCTGGGTCCGCATGATGTCTATTGGGTGATGTGTGGGGATAGCGGTGCAGCGGGCAAACCTACTGTTGTGGGTGCTTGTACTCATGATGAAAAGCTACTCCAAAAGGACTGGCTATCTGGTGACATGGGTGCAGGGGCAGGTTCTGGGCATCTTGTGTTCACGGCTCTCAATGATACTGTCAATGCAAAATTCGTCAAAATTCTCTTCGGTGATATGCTGGCCATAGCATATTGCTTAATATTACCTGTTTGCGCGTTGATAGGATACCAAATGTTTATTGCATCATGGAGCGGTCGTACGGCCGGTCTACAAGATACAGTCCCGCGTGTGTTCATTGGTGTTCTGGCAATCGCAGTCAGTTACCAACTTGTCACCATGCTCATCGAAGTCTTCGACATTCTTAACATGGGTGTTGTCTATTTGCATAAGTCACTACCATATCCTGCAGGCGTGGTTGCAGGCGGCGTTTTTACCTATACGGATGATAAAGATCTCTTATCATATCGGGGAATTGTCATACCAGTTAATCAATGGGGATGTACAATTAATGATTTTGTGGGTATCCTGAAACAAAAGTTGATAAGCGACTTGGCGAGCTTTATTCCCTTCATTGGCGGTGTGCTCCAATTTGCCTTGGGGATCAAAGATGCGATAGAGTTGTTCGAGCGTTTAGCAGAATTTTTGCAATTTCTTCTTTCAGTCAATCTGTGTGTCCAGCTCTTTATAAGAATTATCATGATTAATTACTACATCCTGATGGCTCCGGTAGCCTTTGGTTGTTGGGGCTTGCCTGCTGGGGTTGGAGAAAAGGTTGTGGGCCAATGGGCGAAGGGTTTTCTCAGCATCCTCTTTATCCAAACGGTCCAACTCTTTGTTCTCACAACCTTGCCACTGCTTGCGCCACAGTACCCAGATCTGGCGACGAACTTTCATATCATGAACGAGATTTTCCGAGAACTACCAAAAGTCATTGTGTTAGCTGTTGTGGTACAAGTTCCAAATTGATGGGGGGGGGAGCGGGCAAAGTCATGGCACAAGCTGGGAGCGTGGCTAGCGGGGCCGTTGCGGCCGTTGGAGCTGCAGCCTACCAGATGGTGTAGGGTTGTCGGCTGTTTTCTCCCCAATGGTTACCCCAGGCCTGCCAACGTCGGTTGCGTCCGCGCTCTGACCGACCTTGCAGGCCAAACTGCTCAAATGGTGTGAGACTACTAAATTGGCAAAGGGATGATTCCTATGCTGGCAAATTGGCTAGCAGTGCCGATGGGCAGAGGTGGGCCAGGGTACATTGCTCACAAAGTGGCTTGCGTGCATTGCAAATGGCTCGACCGTGAAAGATGAGCAGGTGTGATAGGTCGAGCCAATCCTGCTGTGGAATGATACGCATGAGATCCTGCTCGACCTTGACTGCATCTGTCTGCTGGGTCCAACCGAAACGCCGAGCGAAGTCGTCCTACGTGTGTGTCGACGACGAAACCGACGACAATCCCAAAGCCATTGCCAAGGACGACGTTTGCAGTCTTGCGTGCAACGCCTGGCAATGTTAGCAGATCTTCCATTGTATGTGGAACTTCTCCTCCATATGCGGTAATAAGGCGCTGGCACGTAGCACGAATGTTTTTGGTTTTATTGCGGTAGAAGCCGGTGGGGCGAATGTCTTGTTCAAGGTTTTCTTGGCTGGCAGTAGCAAAATCTTCAACGGTGCGATACTTTTGGAAAAGCTGAGTGGTAACGACATTGACACGCTCGTCAGTGCATTGTGCAGAGAGTTGAGTGGCAATGAGGAGTTCTAAGGGATTGGAAAAATTAAGGGTGCAGGCCGCGTTGGGATAGAGACGGCGCAGTTCGGTAATGATGGCGTGCACCTGTTCTGGTGAGCCTGGCTGTGGCCCGGTGTATGTTGGTGAGAATGTGAGGTTCATACGCGTTTCTTTTCGTTTAAGATGTCTTGGATGGCGTATTGTTCGCTGTGACTACCTGATAAGCAAACTCGCAATTTGTTTAACAAGTCGTCCTTTTTGATCTTGGACGGGACCCGGAGATGGAGATCTTTTGCTATCTGTTTGAGTTCGTCAAGCTTTTTCCCTTCGAGGTCCGCAATCGTCCATGTGGTCTGGGACGGAGGTTGCTCGGATGGCTCTTTTCTAGACGTATCATTGGTTGAGGGTTGGCTAGAGCGGTCGTCAAGAAAATTGCTCCCTTGTTGTGCCCCTCGTCTCTCTTGTGGGCTACTTTGTGTCATCGGATCGAGATCTCTGGTGAACTCTCGGCATTCAACATTGGGCATGCGCCGTAGGAGTAGCACTACATTGGAGAGCAAGTCTGCTAATTCATGCGTTTTCATACGCTCGAGCTGGTCTATTGTGATAGAAGTACTCATAGAAGCCTTTCTTTTTGCATTTATGTGTTCTACGAAAAAAAGCTGGGAGACGAACACCACCCGGCAATTCTATCAGGTCAGGTTGAGAGAATCAATAGATTTGGACCTGTTGTTCCTCTGCTATAACGGCGAAATAGGATTGCTCTTCCGAGATGGATTTATGTGGCGAATGCGACTGATAAACTCTCCTGCCAGTGCTTGGAATTGGCCTTGCAGCTTTGCTAGATGTTCTTCTTTGGGTGAAGCAATGGCACTGATAGGTAGGCGCTTGCCAGCGGCTTCGGCAATTTTAATACTATCGCTGATTATGTGTTTGAATACCTTATTTGTATAGTCAAAGCGTACTTGATCGCAATAAGTAGTATTCAGAATTGTATTAGTCTTGACGCGTGTCAGAATAATACCTCCCAGGTGGGAACAGGAGTCTGCGGCAAACTTGTTGAACCGAAAAATTTATGGACGGAGCGTTGGAGCAAGCCAATGCCGTATGTTGAGAGGAAGTCGGGGATAGTTGGAATGACATAGGCATCGCTGGCCCAGATGCTATTCTTGGTGACGGGATTAAAATTGGGAGGGCAATCGCAAATAATGTAGTCGTACTCGGCAGATATCTCATCGAGGTGGCGTTGCAGAATGTGATAGCCGACGAAGTCGGCCAAACGCAGGTCGACATCGATGAGGTCGGGAGTTGACGGCAAGAGATCGAAGCCAGGAACAAGCACTGTTCCTGAAATCACATCCCTGACAATAGCGTTGCGAATGGAGAAAGTAGAATGATGCTGTTCGAAAATGTTGTATGTTGTGCCTCTTTGATCTTTCCACTTTTTCCACTGGTCTTGTTCCATAACATAGAAGGTGGCACTCGCTTGTGGGTCAAGATCGACTAGGAGGGTTCTGCGTCCATAATATTTGGCGAGTGAGCAAGCAATCTCGACCGAGCAAGTTGTCTTGCCAACGCCACCCTTAAAATTAATGATAGTCACGATTTGAGCCATGCGATCCCTGACTTTCCTTTTGCATCCTCACAGGATATGTATCATCTCAAAAATCCGGGGCTGATCCATTGTTGAATCCAGGACAGAAGCGCTCTGACGAAAGCTCATCAGAGACTTTTTCCCAAAATCTTGAGAGGATACCAAGATATGTTACAAATCCGGTGGCGTTAGATGCGATGGCTCATGACCTGGTGCATAGAAGTTGCGTAACCAGATGCGTGCATAAGCTCTAGTACAGCCAACTGTTTGTGCTAATTGCTCCACGGTCATGTCGGGATCGCGCCGTAACAACTGATGGATGCGCTGCTTGGGCGTCCAGTGCATTGTTCGCCAGCGTTCATATACTTGTCTGGGCCTTCTTGTTCGATGCATAGACTTTTTCCTCTATATACTGTGGCGTATCCGTGTATGAATGATATGAAACTTTTACATCGTTGTCAAGAACCTAGGACTTCGTGTTCTAGGGCTCTGGCTCAACTGTAGAGGCTTTCTTGGATACCTTTTCTAGTAAATAGTCTACAAGGCTCGCCATGACTTTCCAAGACCAATGGCGGACGCGATAATCGGTCCAAGGTGATTGGCAATCTTGATGTGCCCGGCAGCGCTGGGATGAATACCATCGACAGTATCGGAGGGACTAATCCAGCCAGTTGTATCAACATACTGCACATTGTGATCTCCGGCATCTCTGACGGCCTGAACAGCTGCCATAGTGGTAGGGACTCGGCCACCTACGAAAATTCGGAGTACAAAAATGTGAGCGTGCGGATACCGTTTGCGTATGTTTTGCAAGAATGTAATATAGGTTGATTGAAACGTTGCATCGCTGGCATTGCCATCACAGGTACCCAGATTAATCACTACGGCATTGGCCTGATAGCGCGAAAAGTTCCAATCGGGCGAGTTTGGGAAATAGGTCGTTGCCAATTTGAAGTATTGCGTACTCATACCAACCCCATTGGGGCTAGAGGTCAGTGGGATACCCCCCTGAGCAATCTGCGTATGCTCTACCGATAATCGTTGTCCAATCACCCAAGCATAACCAGAGACTGCCCATTGGCTAGATCTGCCGCCAGCGGTAATCGAATCGCCGACAAATTCGATTAATTTTGAAGACACGGTAGGAGCAACTGTTTTGGCCCCTGGGTCAAGAACGAGCCCTTCAAATTGAATGAGATCATATTCGGTAGCTGAAGCTACTAGCAGCGAATGAGTTCGTGCTGGTTTTAGAGACTTTGGCGTTAGATCCACCGTTCCTTGAGCATCAGCATAGGAGGTATAGGGTCCATGATCAATACTGACATAGATATGGGCTGATCCTGCCAGTTTGATCTTAACAGTTTGTCCGGTGAAGTTCGTTTTGAAATAGGCCCCGGGCCAATGGCTTATGCGTGCTGTAGGGGAACTGAGATCCCAACGTCCAATATACTTGATATTGGGATCTCCAGACGATCCGCTACCTTTTGCAGAATGAGCCGCTGTTACAATCTGATTGCAGCCTACGAAGGTAACAACCACTGCGGTAACTACGAGAATTCTCATCAAGATGCTTCGAGCAATTCTTTTTGCTGAGGACATTTGTCTTACCTTGAACATCCATGCTACAAGGCCATCCATAGATTTTCCTTTCTGGGGACTCATCCCTGGATCACGGGGATTGGAAAGAAAGGTAACGCTATCTGTTGTCCGAAAGACTGGTTATCATTTCGCGGCGTAAAACCCCTGGGGCGAGAGCCTTGGGGATAGAAGCCGCTTCCTTTCGGGGTTAGGGGCTCTTGCGCGTAGGCGGGTGAGACAACGTCTCACCATGAAACGGTTGCCTAGCAACCAAGCGCAATGCTAGTTTGATAGCTGCATTGTCTGATGGACAGCCATACAGCTCTTTGATATGTGCAAGAGCCTCCCAATCGGCTATATCTAATCGAATAGTTTTAGCTGATGTTTTGTGTCTCTCTGTCATACCACCATTGTACCATATCGGGAGAGATATTTGACGCGTAGATATCATCGAACTCGGCCTCTGGAAACCCATGCCTGAAGGGCATGGGGAGGAAAGAGGTCTTCCTTTAGGGGGAAAGCCTCAACTATCCTCTCAGAGCGTCCTTTAATTCTCGTAAGCGTGGGCTCTTACTCATCCGTGTCACATTCAGGCGATCGTACATTGCCTGTACACGGCTGAGATGGCGTTTTGAATGATAAGTCCTGGCTAGTTCGATGCCCTTGATAGCGTATCTTATCCCCTCATCGAGTTCGCCAGCATAGGCAAATGCTTGCGCTTTAATAATAGAGTATGAGCCCTGATCTCGCAACGACCTGAAAGGTTTGAGTATATCTGTCTGCTTATAAATATCTAATGCCTTTTCGGGTTGCCAGAGTATAGTGTGACATTGGGCACGCTCTTGGAGGACTTGGACTAAATCGAACCGACCGCTGCCTGTATCAAGTGTTGTGCTATTGCTTACAACTATTTCCTGTGCCTTGTCAATTGCTTTTTGGAAGCCTTCTGAGTCATTGTAAGTAGAGTAGGCTCTGGCCAGAATTTGCCATCGGAAACCTTGTACGTATTTGGTGGCCTGATTTGCGTAAGGTTCTACTGCTTGCAGACGATGGAAAGCTGCTTCGTATCTTCCTTTCTTGCGCAATAGATCTGCCTGTCGTGTCATGGCGAGGGAAAGAATATCGTTATCTGCTAGCTCTTTTCCCAGGTCAAACATCTCCTGAAAATGCCCATAGGCTTCGGGAAGTGAGAGTTGGTCGAAAGCCATTTCTCCTAATATCTCGTGGGCATATGCCATGATTTGCAGGGTAGGTTTGACGAATCTTCCGCGATACTTGGTAAGGGCATCCTCTAAACGATGAATTAATGTAGCAAGTCTTTCTGAGATCGTAAAGGCCTCGTTATCTGTATGCCATACTAATCTGGAGGTTTGACTGTGGTTTGTGCGGGCTCAAGAAGAACTTGGAGGAGGGCATCGTCACCTTCTGAAGGATGCTGTGGTTTGATCTTGCGTTCAGGTAGTCCTCTTCCAATAGCATCTAAGCGTTCATGTGGTATTTGCAGAATATCAGCTAGGCGGTATACTTGCTCGATCTGGTCAAGTTTGCGTTTCCCTCTCTCAATCAATGACACATATTCTCTGGTATAGCCCCACTTCTCAGCAACTTCCTCCTGGGATAACCCCATCTGCTCGCGATATTCTCTTACTAATTTTCCGAAAGCATTGGATCGCAAGCCCGAGGGTTGCTTTTGACTTTTGTCCATATCCACCACCTCACTACTAATTTGTAACAACTTGTTACATATTTGTAACAATGTGTTTCTTACATTATACAATTGATGTGTGTATAATTCAAGATGATGCCAAAAAATCAGAACTTTTCAATTTTTGTTCTACGTTGTCTATGGAGGCAGAGCAGAGACTAGGGTAAGGTCCCGTACGCAGTGAGTCAGGAGGGCAGTTACTCTTCTGCATACCCTACTTTCTCAAAAACTGAAAAGTCTTGAACAGATTATAATGTATTTGAAGTAGTTAGAAAAGGGGTTGAATCGTGGCTGAAAGCGAAGTAGTGCGACTGATGCAGGAGCTAGAACTGAGGTGTCAAGCAGCTTGCTGGGGCTTCCATGGCTATGCGAAGGTTGCTAAACATGAAGTCATTGCTAGTAGGTTTGACGCCATTGGGAGGTGTCAGGATGAACTGGGGAAGCTCATTGGGTCAGAAGAAGCAAATAAGGCTGTTGCACTGACCTATATACGGGTGATGGATAGAGAAGTGGCTGATATATCCAAGGGCTGCACAAAAAAAACCAAACTCTGTGATGTAGAAAGCGTTAATGAAAAATTGATTCAGCGTGAGAAAGGCTGCTGATATTGCTTTTTTTTAAAATGGCATAAGGTACTGTCTCACGGAGTCGTCCCTGCTAGAAAAGAGGACAAAGCAAAGCACCCCTAAGAGATCACAGGCAAGATTGCCTGTACCGTGATCTTGAGGCTTGCTCTCCCCATGCCAACCTCAAGGGGTGCTTGCTAATACTATAGGTGGTAGGCGACAACAAAACGAGGGGGAAAGAGGGACAATTTTCCCCTTTCCCCATTGCTATCGTGGATGGTGAGATAGTGGAGTAGAATGATCACTGAAGCGTTGCGGCCTGAAGCATAACATAGCTATCACTGCCATTAGTTGCCATTGCCGTATATCTCACAGTCAGTACCTGATTGGCGGCGTTGCCGTTGAAGACTACCGTGTAGATGCTATTAGCTTGAGTGCTATTGGGATCATCTCTCATGTCTAGGGTTGCATCTGTGAAGGTTTTTCCATCGAGTGACGCAGTGAACTTGCCTCGTGCCAGTTTTGCTCCGACATAAATGTGTAGAGTTCTTGGTGTGGTGCTGGCTGGCACAGTGAGACTAAAGCCATTATTGATGCCTGTCAATATATATTCCCCATGTCTGTGGTGATGCAGATCTGGTTGTGGTGTGCCATCAAACCACTCGATATTGCTATTTGAGTAATAGCTGTCACGTTGGACTGTACAGCTGCCAATGATGGTGAAGTTGCTAATCTGCTGTTGCACATTGGCTTTACGATTTACATCTTGGGGTGTATTTATGCCCCAATCAATCCAGTCAAGCGTACCCTCATTGGTCAGGTTATAAGTCTGATTTTGTGGTGCATAGCTGACAGCCAGGGAAGGCTGTACCTGTACCAGTTGTGCTGTCGGTGGCGAGGAGACTAGAGGTTTACGTACTGACGCCTGCATTGGTTGTCGTGATGAGGTAGCCTGATTCTTTGCTATAGGTTGTGGTGTTGATATAGGATTGATGGTTGGCAGCGCTGTTGGGATTATCTTCGCTGGCGGGTGGCTCTTTTTTATAATAGGCGTGTGGGCAGGTGATGATAAGGGTACGAATATGTAAAGCACAGCGGTACCTATCAAGAGAATGATACTGGAAAGAGCGAATGCCAGCCAGACTGTAGGAGTTACTGGCTTGCTAGATTGTGGAAGTTTTCCTATTGACAGAGGCTCAACGCGGGTATCTATTGGTCTTGTATCGGAAGCCTTCTTGATGCCATGGTCATGGTTGACATGCTCAGGATGGCCGAGGAGATGGGTAGTGGAGGAATTTTTGCCAAGGCGAGCAGTAAGAGCTGGGTCAGTATCAATGTTAATGGCATTGAGAGGCTCGGTAGAGGCTGCAAGAGTCTTATGATTACTTTGTTCAGGATAGTCGAGGAGGCGGGCAGTAAGAGGTTTTCTGCCAAGACAGGTGGAAATAGCAGGGGAAGTATTAATATCAATGGCATTGAGAGGCTCAGTAGCGGGTTCAAGAGTTTTGCCATTTTTACGGTTGCTATGTTCAACACGATCGAGAAGGCGTGTGGAAAGAGGTCGTTTGCCAATATGGGTAACAAGAGTTGGGTCAGTATCAATATCAATGGCATTGAGAGGCTCAGTGGAGGCTACAAGGGTTTTACCGGTCTTATAGTTGACATGCTCAGGACGGTCAAGAAGACGGGTAGAGACGGATGCTTTGCTGAGTCGGGTAACAAGAGAGCCTTGGTTTTCTAATACCTCTAGGGATTTGGTTCCTCTGCCTATGAGAGTGCTATTAGCGGGAGCAATCAACGTTTTGGTAGAGACGGATGCTGGTGAGAGCGGGATGGTCTCAAGTGCTTCAAGGAATGTGGCAATATTGTCATAACGCTCGGATGGATCTTTAGCCATGCCTTTGAAGACTGCTCTTTCGATTGGTGCTGGCAAGTCGGGCACGAGATTGGAGAGAGGGGTAGCGTATTGTGTACTCTGTTTAGCCCACATAGAAAAGAAGCCTTGAGCAGAAAAAGGCGCACGTCCAGCGATCAGCTCATAGGCAAGGCAAGCAAGAGCGTACTGATCGCTCATTTCACTCATGGCACCACTAAATTGCTCTGGTGCCATATAGCAGGTAGTGTGGGAATTAGATTTGTAGTTGAGTTTCATCACATTGATGAAGCTAGCAAGGTGGAAGTCTGTCAGCAAGACCCTTCCTTGTTTATTCAAGAAGATGTTTTCTGGTTTGATATTGCCGTGAAGGATATTATGATCATGGGCATAGCAAAGTGCTTCTCCTGCTTGTAAAACAATACGTAACGCTTCATGTAAATTCAGGTGCTGGGAAGATAAACGATCCAAGCGTTGGCGTAAAGAACCGTTGCCACCTCCCTGGTACTTATTGACGATGTAGGGTTGTCCTTGCTCTATTCCAACATCAAGAACGGGGACGATATGTGGGTGTTTGAATTGTTTGGTCCATGTAACCTTTTGGGGAAGGTGTTCATTTTCCTGGTCTAGGTTGAGGCATGCCGCGTCGAATATTTTGACAACCACTTTCTGTGAAGCGTCATTGACACGATGGGCGAGGAAGACAGATCTCAATGGTTTACTGGCGAGCCGTTCAATGAGATAGTATTGATTGAAGCGTTCCTGCATACCTGGATCCTATCTACACACTAATAATCTACTGTGGTCCTAAAATGACCACTGAGATAAGGTAAACCAATAATGTACGCAAAACTAGCGGGGATGGTAGGCTTCTATCCTACTCAAGACCTAGTAGTTTTACATATTGACACAGCACTATCCATAAGTATAAACAGTAAAATAATAGCATGTCAAATCAGTCTTGGAGCGTTGCAGCTTCTAGCATGACATAGCCATTACTTGCATTGCTTGTTTGGACAGTATATTTCACAGTAAGGACCTGATCTGGTAGATCACTGCTGAAAGTCAGTGTATAAATCATGTTATAGTTACCTAATCAATGGACAAGTATTCCACGAGTAGGTGTTCGGAGGGGAACGACTATCCTCTCAGGATGCACTACTAAAGACGAGATCGTCTTATTCACATCCCCTATCCCATTGTCAGTAAAGACGTTTGGGAGTGCTTTTCGCATGATGTTATAGCTTCCATTAACATCTGCATTTATCTCTTGTCCTGTACTAGAAATATACATTCCACGTGTGACACGTTTACCGCTAAAAGCTGGCTTCCCTTCCTGCTTCCCATAGACAGGAATGGGATCAAGATCAAGGAAGCTGGCCTTGCTCGTGTAGCTTTCCTCTTGCACAAGGACTTCTATGCCGACGAGCTGAGCTTTATAGGTCAGCATATCGATGAACCGTGCATGTGGCAAGCTCACGAAATGTTGGTTAGTCTTTCGGCTCATCTTGCTCTCTTGCTTCCAACCTGGATTCTGCCAATGACCAGCGTGCCGATTCCTTCTGCAATCAAGAGATCGATCACACGTCTGGATGTCGTGTGCATATAGTGATCAATGCGCCGCGTGCGTTTGGCCGCAACGCGTTCTAGTTCACGTGATGTGTAATGATTGCTGCTCATCTTCTTTTGCAGCTTGCGTGTTTGTTTGTTGTAGCACTGGTTGACGCTCTTGATTGGACGCCCGTTAACAAGTTGAGGGACAAAACCTCTTTTGTTTGATGTTAGCGCAATAAGATTATTTACTCCAATGTCTACTGATGCTACAAGAGAAGGATTAAGCTGTACACGCTCCTCTTCTTGGGTATATACCACCTCTGCCACATAGCACCCGCTTTTCTTGGGAACAATACGAACCTGATCAATATTCCGATGTCTGGTTCTGATCTCGATTCCAAGCTGAGATGGCTTGATGATGCCGTTACGCAGTGCTGGTTGAGAGATTGCCTGAATAGTATAGACAAGCACATTCCTCCCTTCTTTCTTGTCTTTGTATCCAGGCATTTTGGGGCGGCCTAAGAACTTCGATGGGTCTTCCTCATAGGCGCGTGTAGCCTCGAAGTACGATTTCCAATTCTTATCCAGCAGCTTGAGCACCTGCTGAGATACTTTGCGAGGTAGCGAGCGATAAGCATCATGTTTCTGCATGAGCTTATCCATCTGATTGTAGTTCAAGTACTTCCCAGCAAAGATGAAATGCTGCCTGATCTCATAGAGAGCTGCATTATAGAGGTTCTTGGAGGCAAATGCTGCATGGTCAATGAAGTCATAGCGAGCATCAGTTTTCCTGATCATGTGCTTCTCGACTAGCTGCATCGGTTTCCTCCTTTTTCTCTAATCCTAAACATTGCTCTAGACACCAGACTAGTTGTCCGTTCATAGATCGACGTTGTCTTTGAGCCTCTTTCTTGAGAGCGTCTAGTACGTTCTGTGGAATATAGGCTGTGACACGTGGATGCTTTGATGTATTTGGCATAACCGTATTATACCGTAGATATACCGCTATGTCAAGAGCCAGAAAACGCCAGAGTTGTCAAAAGTTTGCCACAGTTTCAGTGAACGTTTCTGATACACATTTCTTGTTTGCGGCGCATAGCTCCATGTAAGATTGGCCTGGACTCCCGGTTGCAGCGAGGAGGGGGAAACTTTGTCTCTCTGTGGTTGTGTTGTAGGTGTGATGTGGGTGGCTTGGGTATTCCCTGATCCTGGTGAGTGCGAAGGCACAAAAGCGTATAGGAGGGCCTTTCCTTGCTCATCGAAGAAAATGTTTTCTGGTTTGATGTTGCCATGAAGGATATTATGCTCATGAGCATAGCGGAGTGCGCGTCCCACCTGGAAGATGATAGATAATGCGTCTTGTAGTTTCAAATGTTGAGGAGATAGACGATTCAAAAGCTGACGCAATGATCCGCTACTCTCGTATCTGCTGACGATGTAGGGTTGCCCTTGCTCAATCCCGATGTCGAGAACAGGAACGATATGTGTATGCAAGAAATGTTTGACCCATTTGACCTTTTGGAGGAGGCTCTCATCTTTCTGCTCAACGTTGAGACATATAGAATCAAAAACCTTAACTACCACTTCCTGTGAAGCGTCACTGACATGATGAGCCAGAAAGACAGACCTCAGCGACTTGCTAGCGAGTTGCTCAGTGAGATAGTAGTGATGAAAGCGTTTCTCCATACCTGAATCCTATCTACATACACACATTGCTAATCTTGCAGTGGTTATATTGCTAACCGCTGAGATTAGTTTTGCTAACAGGTACAAAACATGCAGAGATGGTATATCCTGATACATAGGTGTATGTTGTGGGTATCTCGTTGTGCTAAATTAGCAAGCTGAGATGTGATGCCCATTAGTATAAACAGTGCAGTGTAGCACTGTCAAATTATTGGGCTGGATTGCTGGGATTGCTGGGATTGCCAGTGATTATTGGGGTGAGGGAGTGAGGGAGTAATAGCCTCTTTGTGGGGACTACCATAGATATCCTTTTGTTGCTGTATTTTCTCAAGTGTGAGAGAATATAAGTGGAGCGAAGTTTGCCGTATGTGCAACACGAGTAATGATGAGAAAGGAGAGCGAGGTTTGTTCCCAATCTCATGATGGGATGAAATCTCGCATGTTGTATGGATACCTTCAAGCGTGAAGTGCTTTCAGAGCGTGTACGCCGAGTCAAGCCATCGGGCATTCGTAAGTTTTTTGATATTATCAACACCATGCCAAATGTCATATCATTAGGTGTAGGAGAGCCAGATTTTGTGACGCCTGATCATATTCGTCAGGCTGGTATCAGTTCCATCCGAGAAGGACGGACGCGTTATACCTCAAATTATGGTTTGCTCGAATTGCGTGAAGAAATTGCGAAGTTACTAGAACAGCGTTATGGCTTGAGCTATGATCCTGGGAAGCAAATCCTGGTAACGGTTGGGGTGAGCGAAGGAGTGGATCTAGCAATGCGCACAATCATTGATCCTGGTGATGAGGTGATCTCACCCGATCCTGGTTATGTCGCTTACGAAGCGGATATTATATTCTCAGGGGGAATTCCAGTTCCTGTTCCAACTTATGCCAAATATGACTTTGGCGTGCGTGCAAGTGATATTGCAGCAGTGATTACTCCGCGCACAAAAATGATTCTGATTGGCAATCCGAATAATCCGACAGGGGCAGTGGTTCCTCGTGCAGAGTTAGAGGGTATTGCAAAGCTGGCAGTGGAGCATGATCTGGTTGTAGCAGTTGATGAAGTCTACAGTCGTCTTGTTTATGATACCGAGCATGTTTGTATTGCAACGATGCCAGGCATGCAGGAGCGAACGATTCTGCTGGATGGTTTCTCCAAGGCCTACGCGATGACAGGTTGGCGTGTTGGCTATGTTGCCGCACCGGCTCATATTCTGGAGGCAATGCTCAAGGTTCACCAGTATGCAATAATGTGCGCTGGTACAGCTCCCCAGGAAGCAGCTCTTGAGGCTCTGCGTCAAGGAGATGCTGATGTGCAAATGATGCATGATGACTATGCTCGTCGTGGTCGTATGTTTGTCGAAGGTTTGAGGCGCATTGGTCTCCCTTGCTGTGAGCCGCGAGGTGCTTTCTATGCCTTCCCATATGTGGGCCATACGGGGATGAGCGATGAGGAGTTTGCCGAGAAATTGCTTTTTGAGGAGGAAGTAGCTGTAGTTCCAGGTAGTGCATTTGGTGCTGCTGGCACAGGTTATCTGCGAGCTGCTTACTGTACAGCTTACAGCCAGCTAGAAGAGGCCTTGGTTCGTATAGAGCGTTTCTTTAGGAAATATACTTAATGCCTTATTTGTTTATCTCACCTCGAACCAAAAGATCCCTGCCACTCTGGCAGGGGTCCTTGTTTTGGTGTGGTGACGAAAGCTTTTTAAAGATGTCCTTCCTTTGTCTATTAGATGTCTTTATTTACCCTGGAAAAAATCTTTCGGGTTAGGTATTCTTAATAAAACAAGTAGGTAAGTAATAAGTGGGTCGGTAACGAACTAAGACGAGGGCCTCTGGCTAGACCGTAGATAGTGCTCAATGGTAAATTCTTCCCTAATAATTTAGATTGGAGTGGGGAAAGAATAGTAAAAGTGCAAAAGCAGCGAGTAAACAGGAAGGAACAGCAAAATGGCTAAAAGGATAGAAAAAGACCTAGAAGAAGTGAGTGTGAATTTATTCGTAAATGAATATGGTTCACTGAGAGCTGTTTATAATAGGCTGTATACCATTATGCATGTATACTATAGTGGTCGACGACAGTTGGTAGCCTCTGGAGGTGCTGTGCCACTAGAAAAATTAGTGCAAATGCGCAAAGAAGTTGTTATGCGCTTGGAGCGATTGGACACCTTGACTAAGGATAAACAGTTTCCGCAGGAAGATTTTGCTGGTTTTGCCGAGGAGAAGCTGGGCAAGATGCACTTGGCAATAGGTGTGATGGAGACAGCTGGTTTGATAGGAGAACTTAGTAGTTATTCTAAAACAATTATGGATTACATGCAGTTCTGTTGCACATTTGCAAAAAAGTTTATCACAGTTCTTAGCGATCCTGTTAATCAGGATCTGCAAGCTTTGAAAAGTAATTTAACCACCTTGTTGGGGCAGATAGATGTATTGATCACTCGATCTCAATCTTTTGAGAAAGAGAAAGTAATAGCTCCATTAGGTGGACATTTATATCAGGGGAGGGGAAAAACGACGGTGCCGCTAATGGAGGCTGTGCCTCAGGGGAGGGGAAAAACGACGGTACCGCTAATGGAGGCTGTGTCTCAGGGAAGAGGAAAAACGACAGTACCGTTAATGGAGACGGTATCTTTATCCCGAAGGGAAGGTGTCTGGGGATCTCCAACAGAAGTACGTTATGGCGTAGATTCATCACATGAATCTACGCATAAGGAGCATCAGAGTGCTTCGCCAGATGGCCATTTTAGTGGTGCGGGACTCAACATGCAACAAAAAGCGCGTTTTCTTCCCAATGACGAAATAACGCCATCACCATTAGTTTGTGGTGTGGATGAAGCATTAGATATATTAGATAAAATTAATCTATTTAAGTCCAAATCCAGGCCTTTGGCGGCTGATGAGGGATAAGATATATTGGAGCGGTTTATAACATACTTTGTTAAGTTATCGTTCTATAAATTGTATCCTTTTAGAGATCGCAATCGTGTATAAGGTGGATACTGATGTGGGTACTAAAGTACAGACGGAAATTGTACAATATGTATCCTGTAGCCATCAATGCTATACATAGATCAACGTAGATAGCTAGAAGTTAGTGAAGGGGATGACTATGAAGATAGCACACATTGCACCACCTTGGATTGCTATTCCACCGAAAAACTATGGTGGGACGGAAACATTTCTCTACAATCTGATAGAGGAACAGGTAGCCCAAAAACATGATGTCACGTTGTTGGCTCCTGGTGACGCTAAGACATCAGCGAAGTTAGTGTCATTTTTCCCACAAGCGATTCTGGACTCGGGTGGATCATGGCAGGCCCATCTTAAGGCTTATTATCACACACATAGAGCGATTGAGTATGTAAAGACACATCGTTTTGATGTAGTTCACACTCATCTTTCTTCTTGTGCAGATATGTATGTTTTTCCGCTAGCTGCAAAGTTACTTGCGCCTATGGTGACAACATTGCACAGTTGTTTTCCATTTGATCGGGTGCAATCAAGGACGGGTGATGCGGATCGCTACTATTTGGAGTGGCTTTCAAGAGTGCCAATAGTAGCTATTAGTGAACGTGCACGAGAGCAAGTGCCATATGATCTCAATTTTGTAGGAGTGGTCTATCACGGTTTGGCGATGGACATCTTCAAGCCTACAGTTGAGCGCCCGGAGAATTTTCTGGTCTGGCTGGGTCGTATCACGCCAGAAAAGGGGACGCACCATGCAATTACTGCTGCCAAGGCTGTTGGTATGCCTTTGATATTGGCAGGTACAGTTGATTCTTATATGCCGGAGACGGTGCGGTACTTTGAGGAAATGATCAAGCCGCACATTGACAATGAACAGGTGAAGTATATTGGCCCCGTTAATATGCGGCAAAAAGTTGACTTGCTCAGCCGTGCGTATGGATTTCTCAATCCGATAGAGTGGGAAGAGCCGTTTGGTTTAGTGATGATAGAAGCGATGTCAGTTGGTTGCCCTGTGATTTCCTTTGCACGTGGTGCTGCACCGGAAATAGTTGTCCATGGAAAGACTGGATTTCTGGTCCATGACGTAAATGAAATGGTTCGTTATATTCCAAGAATTGGTCAGCTTACTCGTAAAGCAGTGCGGGCTCATGTTGAGCAGAACTTTTCTGTTGGTGTGATGGCAAAGAATTATACACGGGTGTATAAACGGGTCATAGTGGCTTCTTTGCCGAAGTCTTCACAACCGAAAGTAGCTGTGAAGAAGCCTGCTGTTTCTATCCCATCATCATCATTGAAGGCTCCCGTTCTAGGTTTCAAGACAGATGAAGCTGTTCAAGGACTGTCTCCGCAGAATAAGAGCAGTTAAATAGCAAGATGAGCACATCTTGTCGTGAGCCAAAGTGAAAACTGTCCCTGTTTCCCCCTATTGGGACTACGTAAGCTCCACTATAATATAGTCAACAGAAAGCCGCTTCTGGGTATGACTAGCAGAAGCAGTTCTGGCTTACCTCTTTTAGGTGAGGTTGATGGCTAATTCTTTCCGTCGTGGCAAAAGGGCCGTCCTACCCAGCTCAAATCAGGGACGGCTTTTAAGCTCAATGATACGTAATGTTTGCACTGACGGAAAATTTTAAAGAGCTGCGGGGTACATGATGGCCCACAAAGTATCCTGCATGAGAATAAGGAGGTTCTCCTAATGAAAAAATCTCTGAAGCGGCATCTGCGTGTATTTCCGAAGCTGCGCCGCCGACTTTCATCTGTGAGGTGGGCTTTGTTGTTGATCACGACAGCAATGTTTTTTCTCAGTGCTGCCTCTACTGGTTGCCCAACAGGTAGTTATATTCTGTCGTTGCTACCTGCTAACTTGCCTATTGTCAGTAGCTCAACAGTAGCTACAACGACGTCAAAGCTACTACCACCATTGCAATCGTCAGCTCCAGGACTACCGGGCATAACTCCGAAAATTAAGGTTGGTGGCAGTGCAGTTGCTGCTACTCGCCCTGCCAAGTAAATTCACAAGGCAGTTGAAAGCTAGGCAAGAAAAAGAAGGATGAGGCTAGCTGATGGTGATCATTTCCTGTGGCCAGAAGCAGCATTTGTCGGAAATAGCCTTTAGCCATTTAGGGATTGTTGTTCTTTTGTTGCTGTCCACCTTTGGAAGCCATCATAAAGTGTCTGATGATGGCGGGGTCGTGCAACAATTTAGTAGGCCGATCTTTCCAAGCAAGGTTGGTTGCTGATTTTTGAAAAGATGTGAGTGAGGTATAAGATGACCCATAAGGTATCCTTGATTGTAAGGAGGGTCTCCTAATGAAAGAGTCTCTAAAGCAGCGTCTGAATGTATTTCTGAAGCTGCGTCGTCGACTAGCATCTGCAAAATGGATTCTGCTGTTTATAACGACAGTCATGTTTTTTCTCAGTGCAGCGTCTAGTACCTGCACGTTTTCATTCGGGGGTGGTGGCCCATCTGTTCTGTCTTCTCCGACTGGACTATCCTCCAGTGGAACCACATCAGCTATCCAGTCATCTCCACCTTCCTTACAAGGTTCTCCCGTACCATTTGTAGGTAGTCCCCCTTCCTTAACAAGCTCGCCAACAAGCTCGCTAACACCTACGCCGCCGAGTACTGGCAAGACGGTCAAGATAGTCCCTGGCGCAAAGGCTCAATCATGTGCTTTTGTCCCTGGCTCGGTGACGATTCTCGAGGGTGACACGGTGACATGGAGTAATACAACCAGTGCTTCCCACACAGTCACGAGTGATGATAGTAGTGGTCCAATTAAATCGTCTCAGATCAAGTCGAACGGGACGTACTCTCTCACGTTTAGTAAAATTGGAACCTTCAAATATCACTGTGATTCCCATCCTACGCAGGGGGGTGCAATAGTAGTTAAAGCTTAAAGAAGAAAAGGAGCCTATATAAGCCAACTGGTTACAATTAAGGCTCCTAACTCTATTTAAGATTGGCTTAGCACGCGTGCTACAAGGACAGTAATATTGTCTGTGCCTCCATAGGCATTAGCCTGTTCGATCAAGCGATGCACACACTCCTGAGGAGGATATTGTTGGACCATCTGTGCAATTTCACTGTCACTGACCATTCCTGACAGCCCATCACTGCAGAGTACCAGCGTATCTTCCTCTTGTACTTGTTCGATAAAAATATCGACTTCAACTTCAGGTAATGAGCCCAGCGAGCGGGTGATCATATTGCGCATCTGATGCATACGTGCTTCTGCCACGGTCATGGTTCCTGCCCGTACTTGTTCGGCAACCCACGAATGGTCCTGAGATATTTGTCGCACCCAGCCATTGCGTACAAGATAGGCTCGGCTATCGCCTACGTTAGCAATATATGCCCGGTTATTGAGCAAGACAGCAGCTACGCAGGTTGTTCCCATCCCATTATGTTCGGTCTGCTGTCTGGCTTGCTGGTATATAAGGGCGTTCGTATATTTAATCGAGCGTAGCAAACTGGCAGCGACATCACCGTCATTATCCTGGTAGTAGAGGGTTGAGACGGTACTCACGGCCATCTCACTAGCTACTTCGCCTGCCGCATGCCCTCCCATTCCATCAGCGACGATGAAGAGAGCGCCTTTTTTGGATTGCAGCATGGCATCCTTGGGAACGATATAGGCTACATTATCCTCATTATGAGAGCGGTGACGACCTACATCGGTGCGTTGGGCTACGTTGAGACGGTAGCCTTGAAATAGCTGATACCTGCTACTAGTGTCTGGATTCCTGGCGACCTGTTTTAGGAAGGCCTGTTTTAATCGGGCAAGTACACTATTTTGCAAAATATGTTCGAACGTACTCACATGTTGATTTCTATACTCTCACAGGGCCCTCCGTTCGCTAGTTCCTTGTGAAGCCAATGCGCAAGCCAGTTTGTCAATGTGAAAATGGCTAATACTCAGCAATGGCATTCGGCTTTGCAAGCGAATTTGACTAAAAAATGAGCGAACCATGGGTCACAGCTTGAACCTGAACATAGTACTGGGAAAAGACGGGCTTGTGACACTCCGCACGGACTAGCCGTCCGGCAGCTTCTGACACCCCAACGTAGTCGCGCTTCGAAGCCAATGTAGCGTAGCTACGGCTCCATTAAAACGTGTAGTGGATTGGTGATATCGCGAACAGGCTCAACCATCCTTGAGTGGCTGTTCTGAGCGGTGCCATGCTCGTTGGTGCTCCCATGCCTTTCGAGAAGGGATGAATGGCCAACTCTCGTTTTTTGCATCCTGGGGAGTCCCAACACCCGCATCTTACGATGCTTGCCCGTGGGAACATACCCACACAGGTGGAGGCTTTTCCTGAGTGTTCTTATTTTCTCAACGCTACATTTCCTAAAGCCGTGGATTGGTTACCCGTGCCTTCGTAACGTAAAATAGCTTGATACATCTGGAATAACACGGAAGTGTTTTTACCCGTAGTCCTTCGCTACGGAACCCGTACACTCTTCAGTTTTCAAGGTGCTCTACTGTTTACAACGAAGTATGCTCAAATACGTAACAGCGAAATATTCCACAGAGTGGGATAGTATGAGAAAAATAGCGAGGAATCGTATGCTAACGGGTTTTTGGCTCAAGCCACGACGCCTAAAATGCATTCTAAAATGCATTCTAAAATGCATTCTAAAATGCATCCGCTCCCCCATCCTTAAAGGTTGTATGGGAACGGAATGCATTTCTCCTCGGACTGAAGTCCGGTAGCTTGCGGCGGGCTAAAGCCCTTTTTCTGTCAAGGAAACGAATGATCTACCATTGTTACATCTTTCCCCCCCTGTTTGTAATGAATGCAATGTTGTCTTTAGCATTATCAATATCTTTGTCAAGCTTTGAGTGACCCAGCAATTTGCAACTGTTGTGCTACATAGCGCCCCAGGATGTCGGTTTCTAAGTTTAGCTTGGTTCCAGGTCGTATCTGACCTAAATTTGTATGTTCGCGTGTATAGGGAATGAGGGCGATTGAGAAGTGGTCTTCTTTTGCTTCTACGACCGTCAAGCTAATGCCGTTCAAGGCAACGAAGCCTTTGGAGACGATATAAGGACGGAGGTGAGCAGGTAATTCAATTTCAACTGATAGGCCAATGCCGTCTTCTTGGAGAGAGAGGACGGTGACAGCAGCTTCGATATGTCCTTGGACTATATGACCGCCAATCCGTCCATTTGCTGCAAGAGAGCGCTCTAGGTTGACTTTTGCTCCCACTTGTAAGCTGCCAAGATTGGTTCGACGGAGTGTCTCTGGCATTGTATCCACATGGAACCAGTTTTCTCCCAGTTCGGTAACTGTAAGACAGATACCGTCGACAGCGATGCTGTCTTTAATAGCAAGGTCTTCGAGTACCTGATGAGACTCGATAGTGAAACCTGTTGGGCTACAGTGCTTGACTGTTCCTAGTTCTTCAATGATACCTGAATACATCGTAATCCTCCTCGTGATCTCTGTTGTTTTTGAGTTTTCGGATGGTTTGGGCCATCTCTATAGCTGTGTGTGCACATTCTTGGCCACGGTCCACACGCTCTTTGGCCTGCTGCTGGTTTTCTGCACACATTACTCCAAAGACGATGGGTACGCCTGTGTTGAGCGCAATTTGCTGAATGCTGTGTGCTGCTGCATCACTGACGACGACGTCGTGGCGAGTTGCTCCTTTCATTACACATCCAAAGCAGATGAGTGCATCGTAGCGGCTATGAGCAAGCATAGCTTGAGCTATCGTTGCCAATTCAAATGCTCCAGGAACACTTACTACGTGAATGTTCTCGGTTGCTACGCCTAGATTGACTAAGGCTTCTTGAGCAAGCGCAAGCATGGCGCCGGTAATGTGCCAGTTATAGCGAGCAACGACGATTCCAATTCTGAGTCCATGTCCATCAAGATTTGTGACAGGTGGAGGTGCAGGTGGGTATGCCATGGGGACTGTTTTCCTTTCTCTGTAAGATATCTATCTCCAGTGCTGTATATAGTGGGGTGAGCATATGACCAAGACGCTGATGTTTAGTGTGTAGATAGTAAACGTTTGATACGTTTGGCGTGATTTCAAGTGGAACATGTTCGACTATTATGCCAGCCTCTGTCAATGCTTGGACCTTGTGAGGACTATTGGTCATTAGGCGTACGTGGGAAATATGTAGGGTTTGTAGGATTTCTATCGCTGTTGCATATGAGCGTGCATCGGCTGGATAACCAAGGTGGGTATTGGCGTCGATGGTGTCATATCCCTGGTCCTGCAGTGCATAAGCCTGAAGTTTGGCTCCCAGTCCGATGCCTCGCCCTTCCTGGGGAAGATAGAGGAGCAATCCCTCTCCCTCTGTAGCGATACGCTGGAGGGCTGCGTGGAGTTGCGCTTGGCAGTCACAACGCTGGGAGCCGAAGATGTCTCCAGTGGCACAGGCCGAGTGGAGGCGTAGCAACGGTGGGTGCTGTTGGAACTTTTGTGGATCACCAAGTACTAGGGCAAGATAGTGTTGTCCGGTAGCGATTTCTTGGTAATCGAGTAGCTGAAAGGTGGCTCCGGGAGTAGGTAGTTGCGTCTCTGCAATCAGACTGACAGTATGTTCTTGGCGGTAGCGTACGATGGTGTCGACTGAAATGATGCCGAGGTTCCATTGTTCGAGCTATGGCGAGGAGTGCCTCACCGTGAGCGGTTTCGCCATCAGCGTCAAGAATTCTCGCAAATCACAGCTCCCGGTTCCAAACCTGCGATACGCATCAGATCGACTGAGGCCTCAGTATGTCCACGTCGCTCTAATGTGCCCCCTGGGCGTGCCCGCAATGGGAAGACATGCCCGGGTTGCGCTAGGTCATGAGGTTTGGTGAGGGGGTTAACTAGAGCACGAATGGTAGTGGCTCGATCGCGTGCTGAGATTCCGGTTGTGGTTGAGTAGCGAGCATCTACTGAGGTAGTGAAAGCTGTCCCTTGGAGTGGGTCTTGCTTATGCTGCGCCAGAGGAATGTTCAATGCGTCCAGCCGCTCGCCTGAGAGTGCAACGCAAATGAGGCCACATGCATGATGAGCTATAAAGTTAATAGCTTCTGGTGTGGCAAATTGTGCTGCTAGGCAAAGATCTGCTTCATTCTCGCGGCTCTCATCATCGCAGATGATCACCATTCTACCAGCACGCAGTTCGTCTACAGCCTCAGATAGAGAGAGGGTATTGTTTATTGTTTCATGCACCGCTTCTAGTCCTTTCAGTATAGCAGAGAAGATAGACGCGAAGCAGGTTGAAGAGATGGGATGGGAACAGAAGTCGAGCTTAGCCTATGCTTGTGAGGAAAGGCTATGAGCATGCAAAGATGCTCGAAGTGCATGGTCAGAGGCAAATCTATAAATATAAGGAGTGCCAAACATGACCACTTACCGTCTTCTCCCATCCGGACTATACCGTCGGCCCTGGAACTTCCCCAGGTCCACCGTTGGATTACAACGGGTCGCGGGCTCTACCGCCGATCGGGAATTGGGAATGCTGATGCGTTCCCTCACCCTGCCCCGAAGACATATCAGTATGAAATTGTTCTTTTCTCTGATATAAAAAATAGCGTAAAAGTGAGGTCGTTGTCAAGCCATTGGTATGGTCTCTTTTTTGCAATGCATTTTCTCATGAGCAGCGGGCGCAATGAATTGGGCCTCTACAAATCAGATAATAAATTGTAAATAAGGTAATTCGTTGTTCAAAGGTTCATTGCGCCCGTTGGGAATAGAATATTAAGGAGCGCTCCGCTTGTGCTGGCGGCCATACAATTCGGCGTTGACCTTGTTGCCATTGGATAATGAGAACTTGATGGCCTATTTGTAAGCCATTGTTAGGGTCAAGACGGAAATCTCCGTATAACGTGCAGCAAATCAGTTGACGAGCTGCTGCACGTATGTCTGCATCTTCACATGTGCCGCAGTCTCGCAGGCATCGTGCGCATAGCAAGCCTGCGGCAAAGGCCTGGGTAGCGGGATAAGAAGCATCCTCTCCTGTCATGTGGCGATACTTCGTCATAAACCAGTCTGCCGTTGGTCCCTCGTCAGGTTCAAGAGGGGTGGGCATCCACTGAGTTGGTCCCAATAATCCTTCGCGTCGTTCTCCTAGTGAGGCAAGTACTTGATCGACTCCCGCACCGACAAATGCTGCAGCACGCCAGGAATTGCTCAATATACGTTGAGCTATTGCCAACTCATCGGCAAAATTGCCTGCGACGAGCAGAATATCTGCGGTAGGTATGGATATTTCTTCGTCTCGTACGTGCGATGGTAGAAAAGGAATAGCATGAATTTTAAAGTGCAGTTCAGTGGCGGCGCGTATTGTGCCTGCCGCTATATCTTTGCCAAAGGAGGTTGATGCATGCAAGAGAGTAACATGGGTTGCATGCGAGTCTACTGCCCGGACGGCTTGTAGGACGCCTGTGAAATAGGTTGTGGCTGGCGAGAGGACATTGATTACTTGAGGAAATGTTGGGCGGGAGAGCTGTGAGGTAGCTCCACCGTGGTTCCAGACAACACGGTCTGTCACACGCATGGCCACGAGCATAGGATGACTCCCATAGGGGCCAAAGATGATGTCTGGTTGAGATGCAAGTGCGGTGCGCATGGCGAGTGCTGTATCAGGTATGCTAGCATGGATATCGAGTGTTACACTGCTCCATGGAGGTGGTAGGTGGGCAGCGTGTTTTGACCACAATGTAAGCCCCTCGGCACTGGCACGGCCAAAGAGAGCAAGTGGTCCGGATAATGGCGTGATGAGAGTGGCACGGAGATTGCTCATGTGCACAGGCTGCCTTTCCTATTTCCCGTTGGGTGCACCTTTGCAGTGGGCTCGATGCCTGCGATATGTAAAGACTGCGCCTGCTGTTATTACTAGCACGATCGCGGTCCCGCCCCAACCGATGATTTTCACTAACCATTCCACTTGATGAAAATGTTGGTGAAATACGTGTCCTGCTAGATAGCCTAGCAAACTGATGGAGCAAGCCCAGACAATCCCTCCGAGGGAGTTGTAGATGAGAAATGTCCGCCAGTGCATATGGTTCATGCCGGCCAACACCGCTGCCCAGATGCGTAGGAGCGAGATGAAACGACCAAAAAAAACTGTTTTTGCGCCATGCCGATTGAAGAACATTTCTGCTTTATCGAGATGCTGCGTTTTCAGGAAGAAGTAACGTCCAAAACGTTCGATAAACTTGCGTCCACCAACGTGTCCAATGTAATAGCCGATATTGTCTCCTATGATTGCGCCAGTGGCTGCACAGGCAATGATTATCGGCAGTTGTAAATGACCATCGGTTCCTGCCGAGAATGAGGCTAGCAAGACCATGATCTCTCCCGGCAGAGGTATACCTGCACTCTCTATGAGGATA
Organism: uncultured Chloroflexia bacterium; assembly: GCA_963727755.1. Lineage (GTDB taxonomy): Bacteria > Chloroflexota > Ktedonobacteria > Ktedonobacterales > Ktedonobacteraceae > DASYAN01. The sequence goes on along the minus strand of CAVSHN010000008.1, from coordinate 12,715 downwards.
AAGAGTGTGACCGCTGGATAGCCAATGATATGTAATATATGCTGGAGCGCTTGTAATGAGAAAAAGTGCATAAATTCATTGTTTACCTCTTGCATTTAAGACTACACATTCTTCGAGCAATTAGCAGTAGCATGAGAATGGTAGATCTGATGGCTTTTCTTTTGTCTCAGTCTAACACAGTGGGAAAGGCATGGCAAATTCGCAAGGAAGCAGGAAGCGAACAGAATGAGAACGGTGTATAAGAGTAAGTTACAAACTCATCAATATTATAGATGTGAAACCTTGATAGAGGCATATCCGTGCTAACTATCTAGAAACCTAAAGCTACCGCTGACACTTTTGCGCAAAGGTGAGGAGTAACTCTCGTATGACAACAAAATCACAACCTGTCCATACAACGAAGCAGGGAGCGCCAGAAGCACAGCCTAATCTTCAGCCAAAATCGTACCTGCTCCAACAATATGGGCAGCAACACTATGTCCCGCTCAGTCTGCCAGAGGAGACGATCAAGCAAAGTATTGGGATGCTGAATCAGCTGCTTGCCGATTCCTTTACTGTGTATAGTCTGTATAAAAAACATCACTGGCAGGTAGCGGGTCCAACCTTCTACCAATTGCACCTCTTGTTCGAAAAGCATGCTAATGAGATATTGGAAACGGTTGATCTCATCGGTGAGCGCATTCAATCACTGGGTGGTGTGGCAGTCGCGATGCCTTTTGATGTAGCAGAGATGACGAAGATTGAGCGACCACCGACTGGCGAAGAGAATGTTCCAGCTATGCTGGCACGGACAGCGAATGCTCATGCTCTCATTATCAAAGAATTGCGCGAGGGAATCAGTCTGACAGAGCAGAACAAAGAATTTCTGGGACCAATGATCTGCTGATCTCTAGTGTATTGCGTGAGCATGAGGAGCAGCTCTGGTTTATTACGCAGCATCTTGTGAATACGCCGCTATCCGATAGCAATGTGGTGAACGGAGCAGGGTGAGGTACGCGGGCGTAGTATATTGTTATTCCAGTCAAACAGGCAAATAGTGCATTCCTCGGACGCGATTTATCGCGTCCGCTGTTCCCTCCCATTAAACATCGCTAGATGAACTTGTCAACCGTCATAAGTGTGTCCGCTTCTCTTAGGCGATCCCCATGCAAAAAAGCTCTGTGTACCTTCAACTCAACGATACTCTGAACAAAGTTGGGACGTAATGCCCTATGTTTTAGGTAGGACTCATGCTATCCTTGATTACAAGTACGGGGTTTGAAGGAGAGAGCCCAGTACTCCTTTTATGGTACTCTCAACCCAATACCAGAAGGGAGCTGCGAAGGTATGATGTTTCCTTTGACGTCACAAGAATGTTGTTTCAGTATTCTACTCATTTTTATAGTGATGGGTTTCATGCGTGGATGGGCCAGAGAAGTCATCTCTCTGGTATTTATTCTGCTGGCAATCTGTCTGGTTCATCCAGATACCAGTGATACGTTGAATTGTTTTCTGGGCCGCTCAGGGAGCTTTTTTGCATATGTAAGTGGTTCCTCGTCTTTGCCATCTCCTACTTGCTATGCTGCTATTAGCTTCCTGGGAGGTGCATTCTGGTCGCTACTCATTTTTGTCCTGCTGGTTGCTCTAGGCTATTGCGTTGGCAATCTGCTCTGTCCATGTCCACGCTTCCTATTGTCCCGTTGCTTAGGAGTTCTGCCAGCGGTAATCTCCGGGACCATTATCCTTTTCTATCTGTGTTTCTATCTAAGAGCTATAGGCGGGCCTGCCACTCTTGAGTTGAGTCTGCAACACCTGAACCCAGGCAGTTTTATCCCAGTAGTCTTTGTGATTATCATTATTGTGCTTATTGTTGCCCTTATTACATCTTGTTGGAGAAAATAAGTGTTAGTTTTGTCCCTTCTTCCTCCTGGAAAAGTTGAGATTTTGCTTGTATACTCTCCATAGGCTAGCAGAAAAATTGTAGTAGGGGTAGTGTATCTATCAGGAAGAGATGAAAAAGATTGGATGCTTGCGGCCAGGATGTGGCTGCAGGGCAATTGATACTGTTGACCGGAATAGATGTCGATATGAAAGGAGATCATTATAATGGGTGGCGATTTTGGAAAGAGCAAAAGTAAAGATTCAAAAGAGGGATCTAGATCAAATGAGAGTGAGCTAGGTATAGATTATTTGAAAGAAATCTACCAGCAAGCTGGTCAAAGAAGGATAGAAAACGAAAGTGAATATAAAGTTTATAAAGAAGGCTTAGATAACTTAGTGGAAGAATTGAAAATAATTGAGAAAAAACGTAAAGAAAGTCAATATCTACCGCAAATTGGTATTGGAAGTAAGTTGCAAGGGTACGAACTTATCAAATGTTTAGGGGGAGGCACATTTGGGGAAGTTTTTCTTGGCAAAAATGCTTCAGAGGAGAAAGTAGCAATCAAGGTTTTACATAGTGATGAGGATGTAGATGGATTCCTCAAGGAAATAGTGAGTATGGCCGCTCTCGATCATCCAAACATTGTGCCTCTCCTGGGGTATGGTAGGCGGGGTAAGGTTCCTTTCTTAGTGATGAAATATATAGACGGTGGAACACTAGAAGGCAAAATTAAAGAAAACAATGATAATGGCATAAAAGGTATGCCACTAGAGCAGATTGCTGAATGTATGGAAGGGGCTGGTAATGGATTAGCAGAGTTGCACGAGAGTGGTGTGGTACATAGAGACGTCAAGTCTAGTAATCTGTTGCTGGAAAAAAATGGGGTCGTACGAGTTGGCGATCTTGGTTTTGTGGCTCCAGTTGGGACTGAAGAAGAGATTGTTGGTACTCCCCTTTATATGCCCCCTGAGCTGATGAAAGGTGAGGCTTGCTGCCCTGGGACCGATGTGTATGGGCTTGGGATTACGGCCTTGGAATTGTTCTTTGGCGAGGAGCCACAGAAGCGCATGGAAAATGATCAATCGCAATCGGCGCAAATTGTGGACTGGAAGGAAAAGCATAAGTCGTTAAAGCAGATATGTGATGATAAAGATTTGAAATATGGATATTTGAATAAAAAACTTCATGAGTGGATTATTTCAAAGTATATTTCAAAGCCGGATGCAAACGAGAAGAAGCGTGAATTCTACTTGTTTCTTTCCCGTGTTGTGGATAAAGATTTAAAAAAACGTCCAGATGCGAAGGCCTTTGTTCGAGGTTTGTGGCAAGCTGTTGCCGTATCTTCTCAAAAATCCGAGGCTGATCCATTGGTAAATCCAGGACGCGAGAGCCATGGCGAAAGCTCATTGGATGTTTTAGAAAAGTTTTATAAAAAGTTTGATCGGGATGAGCGGCTAGAGTTTTATCTAGAGTTGGATGATGAAGATCGTAGACTGCTTCTTTGGGATCTTACTCTGGGGTATTGCCTAGATCTTTATCAAAGCCTTGAAAGTCAGAAAAATCAGAAAGGTCAGGAGAAGCAGAGAAATCAAGAAGATCAGGGGTGTGATAAGCATATTGAGCTTTATAAAATGCTATCATCTAAGCAGCAGCGAAAGATTTATAAAATGCTGGAACCGAGGCAGCAGGAAGAGCTTTTCAAAGAGATTATGGATAGGGGGCTTTATAATATAGATATAGAAGGGCCAAAAGGATTTACAAAACTGTATAAAATACTGAAACCGGAGCATCAGGACAAGCTTTTAGGAAAGATTATGGATAGGGGGCTTTATAATATTTATAATATAGATTTAGGTGCAGAAAGGCAAGAAGAGCTTACAAAACTGTATAAAATACTGAAACCGGAGCATCAGGTATTGTTTGCCAGAGATCTTAAGGATGAAGATGTTAAAGGGCTCTATTTAAGTATAAAAAAACAAATAGGGCAAATAAAGCTGTATAACATGCTTGAGTATGATAAAAAGAAAGGGCTTGCCAGTGGGCTTGGGAGTGAGAATGTGAGAGATTCTGTATCTCTCTCTGGTAGACCAGGCAGCGCGTGGAAAGATTGTGCATGTGTATGAAAATCAAGAAGGGCATATAGCGCTGTATAACATGCTTGAGTATGATAAAAAGAAAGAGCTTGCAGCAAATCTGGGAGATTATTATCTTCTAAATCTTTATCGGGATCTCAAAGATCAAGGAGAGCGAACAGAGCTGTATAAGATGCTTGATCATGCTAAGAAGGAAGAGCTTGTCGGCAGGCTTGGGAGTGAGGATGTGAGAGATTGTATCTCTCTCTGGTAGATCAGGCAGCGCGTGGAAAGATTGTGCATGTGTATGAAAATCAAGAAGGGCATATAGCGCTGTATAACATGCTTGAGTATGATAAAAAGAAAGAGCTTGCAGCAAATCTGGGAGATTATTATCTTCTAAATCTTTATCGGGATCTCAAAGATCAAGGAGAGCGAACAAATCTGTATAAGATGCTTGATCATGCTAAGAAAGAAGAGCTTGTCGGCAGGCTTGGGAGTGATCTTCGAATGCAGCTTTATGGACATCTCAAAGCACAAGATGAATATATAAATTATATAGAAATGGATAAAAACCCTGATCAAGGAGAGAGTACAAAGCTTTATAAAATGCTTATTAATAATGACGATAAGAGAGAGCTTGTAATAAATCTTGATAATCACTATCATCAATATCTTTATAGAGATCTGAAAGATCAAGGAAAGCAAACAGAGCTTTATAACATGTTAAAACCTGCGCAGCAGCGAGCGCTTGTCAGAGGGCTAGGGAGTGACTATCATAAAGAGCTTTATCTATCTCTTAAAGATCAAGAAAAGAGAATAAAGCTGTATAACATGCTGAGACCTGAACATCAGGAAGAGCTTTCTCGCAGCCTTTCTCCTAAGCAGTTGATGCAGCTTCGGGGAAGTATCCTCAAGCGTCAAGCGCAAAAACTTTGTTTCTCGTGTATAGGGCGTGAACCACTGGGTCAGCAACAAACTAGGGTTTGGTGAACAGAGAGTCTGTCACCGAGAGAGGCACCACTTTGGCAGGAAGCACAAACTGTCCCTTCATCCTCCTGGAAAAGTTGAGATTTTGCTTGTATACTCTCCATAGGTGAGCAGAAAAATGGTAGCAACATAGGTGTAGTTACTATCTCTGCAGTTTTTGGAGTGAGTTTGTAGAGCATGGCGGGATGAGGAAAATGTCCCTTTTTTCTGTCAAAATGTCCCTTTTTCCTCTTGACAAAGTGTTTGTCAATTAAGTATACTTTTTTATGAAGAGTAGAAATTTGTACAAATATCACTAATACAGAACTAGCAGACATTTCGAGCCAGACTCCAAGTCCGTCATGATATCCTTAACTTGGCTGAGGGTATGCGTCATATCAACTTGGTAGTCTTATACCTGGACAAGGTCGACAGGTCGATACTGTCAAGTAGCATCGTCCCTTTTTCTTAAAAAAGAAAAACAATGTTTTTAACTACAAGTTTACAAGAAAGGCATACACACATGGAATACCAAGGAGAATTACCGCGAGGAGAATTACCGCGACGAGAAGTCTTATCAAATAATAGTCTTCAGAGTTCTCGTCGCCGCCATTTGATCGGCAGAGGGATCAATCCACGATACAGGTTAGGCCAACCAATTGGCCCAATCGAAGCTTCTACCTCCAATCCTGAGCGTGCCAATACTAACGACAGAGGAAATACCCATTCCGAATTCATGATGCCACGTTTCGCTTATCCCGGTCCCATGTACGAAGGACGCGATGAGGAGATGTTGTCAGCTTTGAGTGAGCAAATTCGTTTCGAGGGCGAGAATGCTAGTGCTAGTACTCACAACATGAGGGGAGTTATACTCTCCGGTCTCAAACGCTATGAAGAAGCCATAAAAGCCTTTAATGAAGCTCTTAAAATCAATTCCAATGATGCCAGTTCTCTATATGGTAAGGGAATTGCGCTTTATAAACTCAAACGCTATGAAGAGGCCATAAAAACCTTTAGTAAAGCTCTTGAAATCGATTCCGAGTATATCTGTGCCCTATATGGCAAGGGAAAAGTGCTTTCAAAGCTCGGACACAATGAGGAGGCCTTGACTGCCTTTGAAGAAGCAATTAAGTTCAATTCAGAGTATGCTATAGCTCACTACCAGAGGGGAAAAGTGCTTTCTAACCTCAGGAAGCATGAAAAGGCATTGGAAGCTTTTGAAAAGGTTATTGAGTTCAATCCACAATTTGCTAAGGCTCACTACCATAAGGGTATAGCGCTTTCTCACCTCAGGGAGCATAAAATGGCATTGGAAGCTTTTGAAAAGGCAATTTATTTAGATCCACGCAATACTGATGCTCGCTATCAGAGGGGTCTAGAACTCAAAGCTCTCATGCGTTATAGAGAGGCCGTGGAGGCCTTTGAGCAGGTTATTTTTATCAAGCCTAGAGATGCTGATGCTTACTACCATAAGGGTATAGCGCATTCTCACCTCAGGGAGCATGAAATGGCACTGAAAGCCTTTGAAAAGGCTATTGAGTTAAAACCAAGTCATATCAGCGCTCACTTCAATAAAGGAATTGCGCTTAGGGATCTCGGGAACCGTGATGAAGAGGCAGTGAAAGCCTTTGAGAAGGTGATTGGTCTCAATCCGGGGAACGCCGACGCTTACTACCAGATGGGAATGGTGCTTGCTAAGCAGGGGAAAGATAAGGAGGCAGTGAACGCCTTTGAAAATGCAACTAAATTCGATCCATCTGATGCTTATACTCACTATGAGAAGGGATTAGTGCTTGCTAAGCAGGGGAATGATAAGGAGGCATTGAACGCCTTTGAGAATGCAATTAAGCTCGATCCAGAGCATACCATGGCTCACTGTCAGAAGAGCATAGTGCTTTATAAGCTTGGAGAATTTCAGAAGGCAGAGGAAGCCTTTACGAAGGGTCAAGGACAATTTGCCGATGCTAACCGCCAATTAGGAAGTGTACTTACGCGTCTTGGGCGCAGTGATGAGGCCGAGGCAGCTCATGTTATGGCAAATAAACTTGATAGTATGATTGGGCGTCGTGACGAGAATTTGGCTGCCCATGGCGTGGTACCACCTCAAAAATCAGAGGTTGGAGAAACTAGTGGTCAGTCAAGCGGGTCCAAATATACCCCCGAGAAGCCTACTACGGTTGAAAAAAAGTCTGAGATTAACCATGGGCAAGGCAGGCAGAATTACCAGGAACAGGGCCGACTTGGGTCTTCCAATGCCGATGATTTGAGACAATCTGGAAATGAAATACAAGAGGTTGATTCTCCTAACAGTCTCCCTAGTGCTGTGGAGTTTCGCGGGCAGCAGCCTGAGGTGTGGCAGTCACCTAAACGTCGTGATAGCGGGAGTCATCGACGGGAAGAAAACTCAGGGGATCATGTGCGTTTTACCTGCTTTAGCCATTTATCATCTTTATTCCGAAGTTTAGGCGGGTGTCGGAGAATGTGGGAATGCATGGCAAAAACAGAAAGAACAAAACAGGAGGTATATGTTAAAGGTAAAAGAGAAGATATAAATATCGAAAGAAGGTATGTAGGAAAAAAATGGATCAAAGAAGTAGCATCGGCAACAACAATAGGTGAAAGAAGAAACCCAAATAGATACATGGAAGATCCTGGCCATAACACCAACGAAGATTCATGTTTTATCTCTAAATATGGCGCTGGTGTATTTGATGGAGTTAGTAGAAGTTATGGAGTTGGTGGAAGTTCTGGAGGAGGTGAAGCGTCTAAAAAGGCAACAAAGCTTTTCAAACAGAAGTTATCTGAATTTTCAAAGAAAGTCCGCAAACTGAAAGATAACCAAATAACATATGAATTGGACAGAATGGTGTCTAAAATACACGATGATATAAAAAAAGATAGTACATGTGGTGCAACAACATTATCGGCAGTTATTCCAATAAGAGACGGTAATATGATGGCTGTTAATGTTGGAGATAGCAGAGTATATGTGTTAAGGAAAGATGGTGAATTAGAGCATATTACTCTAGATGATGGTCCATTCAAGGGTAAGTTCTTTGAGGTTGACTGGAAGAGGCTTTTATCACTATACCACGTGGAAGATAAGGTAAAAGATAAGGTAGCAGTTGATGAAAAAGAACAGCTAAGAATTCAGAAAAAAATTGCAGGAATGAATGATCGTGAATATAAAAAATATAGTGATGATGAAAGATTTACAGAAAAAATTAAAAATACAACAGACATTATAGAAGATATGAAAATTAAGTTTGCTATCCATTATGGAAACTATATAACTCAAGACTTAGGTAGTAAGGACAAACCAATACCAAATATAGTTCCATTTAAGGTTAATGAAGGTGAAAAAATTATTATTGCAAGTGATGGTATATATGGTATGTTATCGGATCCAGAGATGACTGATATCATAGAAAGAAGTAAAACTGCTACAGAAGCTGCTTTGGCACTCATTAATGCATCTAGAGTAGCAGAACGCGACGGCCACTTAGATGATACTACAGCAGTTGTAATGGAGGTAGGGAAGGTGTAGAGCATAAACGTTGAACTGACCACTCCCCTTGGCTTGATCTTGCCCCTCTCTCAAGGTATAATCCACAACACCAAGTAATGGATGTGTTCAGTGGCAGGTGTGCGGGACTTCCTATAGTCATATAATGGAATGTATAAGAGAGGGATTGGCTTTGCTATGCTGCTATCTGATAAGCGTATCATGGAGGAGAGGAAGCGCGGCAATATTGTGATTGAGCCCTTTGACGAGCGTCATCTGGGTACAAATTCGTATGATTGTCGCTTGGGGGAGTGGTATTTTCAGGGTGATGCCAATGTTGAGGTGATGCATCTAGATATCCCGAATGAGATTCGTCGCTATTGGGGCGAACCTCGCAGTGCGAAGGATGGCAAGATTGCTATTCGTCCCGGTACTACGATTCTGGCACACACGCAGGAGATTGCTGGTGGTCACAATGGATTTCTGGCTAAGATGTATTCGCGTAGTACTGTTGCCCGTTCGGGTCTCTCCGTGTGTCGTTGTGCTGGAGTTGGTGACGTTGGGTATATCGGGCGCTGGACGATGGAGATTAGTAATCACACGCAAACGACAATCTGGGTTCCCGTTGGTTTTCGCATTTGCCAGCTGACTTTTGAATATGTCGGTGAGACATTTAAAGAGTATAAGGGTAAATATGGCAAAGGTAATACCGATGATCAATGGATGCCTGAAGATATGTTGCCTAAGCCGCAATTTGATTGGGACTATGATATTTATCGTACTGACAAGGGGAGGTAGCTTGTGTGTAAGGGACGTTTGATCTCGTTCGAGGGCCTGGATGGGGCTGGTAAAACTACACAGGTAGAGATGTTAGGGTGCTGGTTGGAGGCTCATGGTGTATCTCATATCCGAACCTGTGAGCCGGGAGGTTCCTCACTTGGTGTCAAGATTCGCCAACTGCTCTTCCATGATCCAGAATTAGCAATCACTCCGCTCGCGGAAGCATTCTTATTTCAAGCTGATCGGGCCCAACACTTTGCAACGAAGATTATACCAGCACTGGATGCGGGGACCGTGGTAATCAGTGATCGTTGCCTTGACTCCAGCGTTGCATATCAAGGAGCTGCACGGGGTGTGGGTACTGAATGTGTCGAGCAACTCTCACTGTTGGCTACTCAGGGATATGTCCCTGATCTCACTATCCTGCTGGACTTGGGACCTGCTCAGGTTCAGGCACGTACTGCTCTCACCCATGAACGTGCAGTTCGCAGCCGCTTTGACTGCGAAACTGAGAAATTTCATCGTACCTTACGAGAAGCATTTCTTGCACTAGCGGAATCTCACTCTGAACGGATCAAAGTCATTGATGCAGCGCAACCGATTGAACGTGTACATGAGCAAATTGTCAAGTTGGTAGAACAATTACTGCAGCAATAACAACCGCTCACGGCGTTTCTGGGCCTCAAAATAGTCGGGATCAAGCTCTAGCGCTCGATCAACGGCTGCTAGAGCCTGAGTTTTCTGGCCCAGGATACCCAATACCCATGCCTTGCCATCCCATGCTGGCACATAGCGATCGTTCGAGCTGTAAAGCGTGCTCAAAATCTTGTAATGCCTCTTCATAGCGAGCTAGCATTGCCAGACACGTTCCCTTAACATACCAAGCCTCAGCATTAGACTCGTCTAGGGCAATGGCTTGTTCTACGGCCCTCAGAGCTTCGAGATAACGAATGGCGGTTGAGAGTTGGTGACTGTAATCGAGCCAGAAAGCGGCCTGCATCTTCTTTGCGTCTGAATTCATAAAAACCTTTCCTCGAATGCTGTATCCCTCTCATCATATCATCTTCGTATGTAGATTGATAAGAAAAAATACGTAAATATGAGTATTGATGTCGTTGCTCTTTGATGGTAACATTCAACAAAAGTAAATTGTGGTGCTGAGTAGCGTCAGGAACCCCATGGCTAAAGCCAGGGGCTTGTGAGGCGGGCTAGCTCCGTTTCACAAGCTCACCTGACCAGACCCAGCCAGGGCCGTAAGGTCATCGGGCTACGTTATCAGGAAGTGTTCAAGTTCTTACCTACGGGTGCGTTGCCAGCCTGTAGCTCTCAAACCTCCAGGTTAAACAGGTGTACAAGGGTTAAGCCAGTGCTTGGAGGATGTGCCGCCTGATAACCTCGTCGAGGCAAACATCACCTGGGAAACCAGGGGCTCGAAAGAGCAGTTTACAAGGGTTTAGCCGTTCCCACCAAAAACGGCTTCCCGCAAGGGACTCACAACAGAAAGGAGAGCAAGAAAGTGCGATCGCACAAGTCTAGCTGGCTAAAGCCGCCACTAGCCTTCCCCTCCACCCATGCGTACAGGGAGCAAATCCTCCCCATGCCTAAAGGCAGGGGTTTCCTTGCACAAATCTGATGATACAATGCCATCAGAGCTTCGATCAATGTCAGGAGGATGCCTGTGTCTGATAAGAAAGAGCAATTAGGGAGAGTAATCCCCATAGAGTGGGTTGTACCAGATTTTATTCTCACATCGCGCACAACCCATATAACGGTTCAACAGACGGGGCCAGAAGAGTTTGTTGTAGCGTTCTTTGAGCAACGGCTCCCTACCATCACAGGTTCGTTAGAAGAGCAAATAGAGAAATTTAATAAAATAGAGAAATCTACTGCTGTCTGTGCAACAAGATTGGTCTTGGATTATAAAAGGCTGGTAGAATTTAGTGATGTTTTTAGAGATACGATCGACGAATTTCAGCAGGATAATCCATTCAAGAAGGGAGATTAGAGTCATGATAGAAAGAACAAGGCACGCATCTTTCCTGCCATTTTCCACAACGCAGAGCAACTCTAATGAGAAGCAGTTAGGCTCCTACGAGGCCATTGCTAATAGAGATGACCAAATGGCGTCTTGGGAGGTGGATGGGCATGATAATTTGCAGAAAATCGCAACTGAAGTCTCAGCAATTGATAGCAAGATTGAGAAGCTGAAGAAGCAGTATGAATTCTACGAGGGCCAGGATGAAGATATCCTCGCGGTTCTGAGTCGTTATCCATTCTTGATCGCTGAGCTGAATAGGATACACGAGATTAAGTGCTACTACTTTGATGATGCACCCATGTCTCTATTTTATATAAGTGAAACAGGACGGTTAGAGGATGCGGATCTTGTAACAGCGGTAGTGTTTGATGATGGTCTATGGGACAGGAAGTTTAAAAGCTCGTTTGATAAATTCCGGGAGGAATGTGGGCAGGAGATGTCGAAAGAAGCACGTAGGTTCATTTCAGTGGGGTTTGAATGAAGGGTTTTGATTGGCGGGAGTATTACTTGTTAGCTGGAGATCTGCTATATGAGGTTTTTCCTAGGGAGTTCAAAGCAAGAAGGGAGATTAGAGTCATGATAGAAAGAACAAAGCAAGCATCATTCGTACCATTTTCTAAGACGCAGAGCAGCTCTAATGAGAAGCAGTTAGACTCCTACGAGTCCATTGCCAATAGAGATGACCAGATGGCGTCTTGGAAGGTGGATGGGCGTGACAATTTGCAGAAAATTGCAACTGAAGTCTCAGCAATTGGTAGCGAGATTGAGAAGCTGAAGACGCAGTATGTATTTTACGAAGGTCAGGATGAAGATATCCTCGCGGTTCTAAGTCGTTATCCATTCTTGATCGCTGAGTTGAATAGAATACATGAGATAAAGTGCCACTACTTTGATGATGCACCCATGTCTCTGTGCTATCTAAATGAAACAGGATGGTTAGAGAATGCAAGTCTTTCAGCAGCGGTAGAGTTTGATGATGATTTGTGGGACAGAAAGTTTAAAAGCTCGTTTGATAAATTCCAGGAGGATTGCTGGAGGGAGATGTCGCAAGAAGCACGTGGATTTATCTCGGTGGGGTTTGAATGATGATGATGTTTGATTGGCGGGAGTATTACTTGTTAGCTGGAGATCCGCTATCACAAGCTGAGAGTAGTCCTCGTAAAGAGGCTCTGCTCAGATCATCGGTAAGTAGGGCATATTACGCAGCTTTCCACCGGGCTTGTGAGTATCTTGAAGAAGTAAAAGAATATCCTACCCGGCAGCAGTTCGAAGGTAGTAGAAGGGAAACTCATCGATTTCTCATCAGTATATTTGAAGATAGTTATGATCATCCTGAAAGGTGTAAAATAGGAGAAGAACTTCGTTATTTGAAGGGGTTACGTCAAAAGGCTGATTATGCAAAATACGTTGAAAAACATATGTTTAGGAAGAAAAAGATGGTAGAGCCAGTGATAGATAAAGCAAGAGAGGTAATCGATCTCATAATTCCC
>CAVSHN010000007.1:0-34298 GCA_963727755.1 uncultured Chloroflexia bacterium | reverse complement strand
ACTAGCAGTTCACGGTTTCCTCTTAGCTGTAAAGACCTTCCTGCATAAAGGCTACAAGTCGCTGACCATTACTGGTAGACCTATCAATGAGGACACAGGGGTACTGAACAGTACTCAAGAGATCAGGAGCTGATGATGCTCTTATCGTACGATATAGACATTTTCGGTAGCCACGGGATTGAACATAGAGGACCTGAAACTAAAGGAAAAATACAAGTACGGGGAGATATCACACCCTAATATCAACTCACAGAAGAATTTGCTGAATAAAATACAAAAGCAGATAAAATCTGATAACAAATTAAAAGACTTAGAAATTACACTTGAGCCAAAAGCAGTGGGGGCAACTATCCACTATCGGGAGGTTGAAGAATTTAAACATTCAAGACGTGCAAGAAAATCTCAATAATATCTTAAAAAAGATTTTGCCAGAAAAATCAGCTGATACTAACTTTGATGATTTGGAAGATAAGAGCAATGAGGACTTCCAGAAATTTATGTATAACCCATCAGCAATGGCGTTTGAGATCCACTTGAACCCAGCAACAACCGGTATAGAGGCTCATAAAGGGGCCAGTGTGAAATATCTGGTTGATAAGTGGAAAGTACAGGATGCTATTGCTTTTGGGGACGAAGAACTCGACCTCGACAAGCTAGATGCACTTAAAGAACTTATAGGTGATGAAACTAGCACTCTAAAGACTCAAGCATTTGTGGGAACCAAACACAACAAAACGCCACAAGAGAACCCATAGATGACGCTCGATTGTTGTGGAAGGGCAAGAAAGTGCTGTAGGACTTTTGCTTAATATAGCTGAGCAAGCTGCGGATCATAAATAACCCTCAGCCTCAGTCCCTTTGAGCCTTCTGCTGCAATTCATACAGCTTGCTAATCGCCTCAATCGGTGTCAATTCATCAATCGCCAGATTCCAGAGTTCCTCAACCACAGGATGGGACTCGGAGGCAAACAGGGTCATTTGCCAGGCCGCAGGCATGGTCATATCGCGCATAGCTTTGCGCCGTGCCTTGGCATCCCCTTTACGTTCGAGTTCTTCCAAAATTTCCTGAGCCCGATGGATGACTGGACGTGGAATGCCTGCGAGTTGTGCGACATGGATGCCATAGCTACGATCAGCGCCCCCTGGAATAATCTTGCGCAGGAAGAGACTTGACCATTTTCCTCTGTGACTGCAACATTCATACAACGAATACGCGGCAGCAACTGAGCGACTTCGACCAGCTCGTGATAATGGGTAGCGAAGAGTGTGCATGCACCAGTACGCTTGTTATTATGCAGGTATTCGACGACAGAACGAGCAATTGCCAGACCATCATAGGTACTGGTACCACGTCCAATCTCATCCAGGATAATCAGGCTACGTGGAGTCGCATGATGCAAGATATTAGCAGTCTCGACCATCTCAACCATAAAGGTACTCTGGCCCGTCGCCAGATCATCCTGAGCCCCGATCCGCGTGAAGATGCGATCAACCAGTCCGATCGTCGCAGATTCCGATGGGACAAACTCCCGATCTGGGCCATCAGAATGATCAGTGCAACCTGCCGCAGATACGTAGACTTGCCAGCCATATTAGGTCCGGTGATAATGCAAATCTGGGCATCATGATTGGAGAGGTTGGTGTCATTGGAAATAAAGGCGGTATCCGAGAGCGTCTGTTCCACAACTGGATGGCGACCTGCAACAATATGAATATTATCGCCATCATTGAGCTGCGGTCGACAATAATTATATTTGGCTGCCACCTCAGCTAGACTTAGATAGACATCGATCTCAGCAAGAGCCTGAGCCGTTGCAAGAATGCGTTCGGAAGCGTCAATAGCAATATCTGCTCGCAATTGTACAAAGAACTCGTTCTCCATTTTATTGATACGGTCTTGCGCATTAAGTACGAGCGTTTCATATTCTTTCAGGTCGGATGTGATATAGCGTTCGGCATTAGTAAGCGTTTGCCGACGGACATAGTCTGCTGGCACACGATTGAGATTAGCATTAGAAACTTCGATAAAGTAGCCTGAGGCCTTATTGAAGCCAACTTTGAGGTTGTTGATACCTGTACGTTTGCGCTCACGCTGCTCCATCTGAGCAATCCACTGACGTCCACTATGTGAGGCCTGCTTCAACTGATCAAGTTCGCTGCTAAAATGATCACGAATAATCCCACCCTCAGTAATGCTCACTGGAGGCTCATCGACGATGGCATGCTCAACAAGTGTGATAATATCCTCGTTATCGGCTAGACGTTGCATAACACCTGCAAGAACAGGCATACGTGCGATCTCATCCTCTGGCAGGCAAGCGCGTACTTCGGCAGCTGCACGCAGACCATTAGCAAGAGCAGCGAGATCACGAGGGGTAGCAATACGTTGGCGCACACGATTGATCAGTCGTTCAATATCGCCAGCCTTCTTGAGAGCCTCGCCCAAGCGAGCTTGGAGCAGACTATCTTGGAGCAATTCGTTAATTGCCTGTTGACGCTGTTGCAGAACGACGAGATCGAGCAGCGGTTGACCGATCCAGCGTCGCAAGAGCCGTCCCCCCATCGGAGAACGCGTGCGATCGAGAACCCAGAGCAAGGAGCCCTTAGTCGAGCCACTTAACCCGTCTCAAAGAGTTCAAGATTGCGACGTGTATAGGGATCGAGCGTCATAAAACCGCCAGTCGAGTCAGGTCTCTAGTGCAGTGAGTTGCTGGAGCAGCCCCTTCTGAGTCTCCTGCACATATGCGAGGACGGCACCAGCGGCGCGAACTGCCAACGGGAGACAATCACAGCCAAAGCCCTCTAGGGAGGCAACATTGAATTGGCGTAAGAGACGATGGCGAGCATCATCCTCTGTGAAATACCGAGCATCATAGGGCGTAACGTGGCCAGCGAGACCCTCTAGCGCCTTAGCCAACGGTGCAATATCATCTTCGTCATCCTCCTCTTCAACGTCTGGTATATCTGCATTAGGATTGCCATTGCTACCAACTTTAGTGACCTGTTTCTCACTCATCACAGCTGCCAGCCAACGTCGTTTGCGACTCCCCTGGCGGCTATAACGAGCTTCCACCAAAACCTCGGCAGGTCCGACGCGAGCAATCTCTTGCTGAACGGCAAGCTGTGGCTCAGATGTGCTGAACTGGGTAACAGCAAATTCTCCGGTCGTAATATCGATATAAGCGATACCAACGGCATCCCGGCCAACGATGACAGCAGCCAGGAAATTATTGCGCTTGGCAGCCAGCATGGTAGGATCAATCACAGTGCCAGGAGTGACAATACGAATGACTTCGCGATCGACCAATCCCTTAGAGAGAGCGGGATCGCTAGTCTGTTCGCAGATGGCAACGCGATAGCCTTTACTCACAAGACGAGCAATATAGCCATCGGCGGCATGATGTGGAATGCCAGCCATTGGTGATTTTTCGCCACGACCAAAATCGCGACGTGTCAATGCTATTTCCAGTTCACGAGCCACGATTTCAGCATCATCATCGAACATCTCATAAAAGTCGCCCATGCGAAAGAAGAGAATAGCATCGGGATTTTGCTGCTTAATCCTTAAATACTGTGCACGCACGGGACTATGAGCCTGAGGCTCTTTTTCATATGCTTCAAATAACACTTTTCAATCCACTCCCTGTGACTTGGTAGCTAGCTAGACTCGCTCTACGCCTCTACTAAACACATTCTGCATCTAATAGCTGATCATGAAAGTATTCTTTCTATCGAGAATCAAATCGGCAACCATGAAAATGCTTAGTCTTCCTATAGGGGTATCATAGCTGTAGACGAGCCTTTCGTCAAGCCGCACAAAACCTGCTCTCACCATCACCACTTGAGCAGAACACCACCATATGCTATACTCCTCCTAAATACAAATGTTCTTATTAGGGGGGATAATAGTGGATAACCCGGCAGAAGATCTCCAGCAGCCCTATGATACGTTCGTTAAGGCTTTATTTCGTGGCGAGATGGACTCGCTGGTCTCATATTTTCTCAAAGGTGCCACTCTCGATGGCACACTCGAAGAGGCCGAACAAAACGTCGAGATCGATCTGTGCCACTCTACGTCTGATGAAAGACCCCACGGTTGATATGCTACGGCAAGCCATTAAAGAGATTCACGAGTACCCTGAACGATGTGGTGAGCGTCTTGCCCAGTTCCACGTCGTCCTTAGCCGGACCACTACTGTGCCGGACAATATCAAAGATATGCTTGGAAAGGAGCTTTCTATGTCTACCCAATATGCCGATTTTATGCAGCAAAATCCGCTCTTTCTGGATAAGCTGCGACAATGCGAGGCTGAATCCTGGAAAGCTGGCAAGGCCGAAGGCAAAACCGAAGGCAAAACCGAAGGCAAAACCGAAGGCAAAACTGAAGGCGAGATCGAAGTGATCCTCCAATTGCTGCATACCCATTTCTCGGAGGCAACAGCAGAACTTGCTGAACTTGCATTGCGCAGAGTTGACATTCGAGATACTGAGGTCATTAGGCCACTTAAGGATGCTACTGTCAAATTAGATGAACAAGGCGTGAATACATGGGTGAAAGATCATCTCCCAGCAGAATAAGTGGAAGAGCATTCCAATACTGTTCTCTGTAAGAACATCATCGATTGCAAAACGGGCGAAATACATCGCCCGTTTCAACGATATTGACAGAGGATATCATGCCACAACACATCACACCTATCTTGCAATTCATTGCGTGCTGGGTAGGGGCCCGATTTATTTCGCCCGTTATAACCACAATACCTATTTTCTTTGCACACACGATACATCCATTTCACACCATATCACACCCATTCCGCAATTCATTGCGCGTACGCTAAAGAGATCCACGAGTACTACAATGCTGAACGATGTGGTGAGCGTCTGGCCCAGTTCCACGTCGTCCTTGGCCGGACCACGACTGTGCCAGACAAGATCAAAGATCTGATATAATCTACTTCTTTGCATCAAGAAGAATCTGACGCACCTTCTCCTCATCTCTTGTGCGCAAAACATTCTCAAAAAGGCTTTGTAACTCTTCAAGTGCCTGAATAGTATCACAGACGTCCTGTGCAAATTGAGCAAGATTTGGAAAGTACGTCTTAACAAACAAAAGCAAATCTTGCCTTTGCCTCTCTATATGTCCTATCTGTATCATGTCCTGGAAAGCCCAGCTTTCCTTAATAACATCTTCTATCATAGCAAACCTCCTTTGAAGCCAAAGATGTTCACTCTCCTTTTTAAAGACGAGTGCTGCCAATCCATAGGTTAGCGTGAGCAACTCCTCTGCCTTCTCGACTCCCGGCTGACGCAATTCCTTGATCACATACTCGATCGCATCATGGTCTTGACCATCTTGCGTCAGAGGAACCAACGGCAGGATACCCTTTAGCCCCCGCTGTAAGAGGCTCTTGGTGTTGACCTTACATAATTCAATGACCGTAAATGAGAAGGTATGAACAACTTTCCCATTCGGTAACTTTAACTGATAGGGCGATGCCGCCTTGGGATGACCTGGCTTTCTGAGATAGATCACAGCCGAATTGACCGGTAGCTTGTATTTAATGGCTGCATCCACGTTGTACTCCCAGGCACGCCTTGCCATGTTCTCATCCGGTTCGAGCTGAAACTCTAGGTGCAAGAGACTCGGCTTACTATCTATCTCGAGTTGCCACAGGTTATCGCCATCCCGTTTGCGGGTCGCGAAATTCGCTGACAGTTCTTTATCAAAACGTGCACCTTCGACTAGCCAACTCACAAAATCCTCTCGTGCAATACCTACAAGATGTTTCATCTGCCCATCCCATTCTCCCATTTCCGATTTATTCCTCCTTGAAGTCTTCTTCCCACCTTTGCTGCAATTCTAGTCAAAATAGCGTGAAAACCAATTCAACTATCTACCACTGTCTCTTAGATAGATCAAGTATAACATAGTACAAACGGATTTGTCGAGAGGATGAAAATGTCTCGCCTGTTTCAATGATAATAACTGCAAATATCATGCTACATTACATCCAAACCATCATACAATAATTGCGTGTCGTGTAGGGACCCGATAGGTGTGTGACGGTGAAACATTTGAAAATGCGTGTATTATTTAATAACGGGCGCAATAAATTGGGCTCCTACCCATGGCGATAAATCGCGTTTATATTTGCATCACACATCATTTATATTAAAACGGGCAAAACACATCGCCCGTTTCAACGATATTGATTGAATATATCATGCCACAACCCATCACACCCATCCTACAATTCGACAGCGAAGCTCTCCTGTTAGAGCAGCTATTGCCCTTGCAGCTTCTCTTGCCTCATTACCGCTTGTCTAAGAAGCCTGCAATTTCTGTGGAGCCAACCAGTAGCCCATAGCGTGCAGGATGGCATTGACATTCCCAAATTTAGGATCACCATCCTCCGAGAGAGTCTGCACTCCCCGCCAGCTCAGATCGGCACTTTCCGCTATAGCGCTTAGACCTTTAACGCGGCTAACGATCCGTAAGGCAGAAAGCAATGTAGCAGCATCTCCATCTTTTGCATACTCCTCAAAGAGAACTGAGACAAAGCTGTCTATCTCTTCGGGATGATCGCGGAGATACTCTTCCGTAAATTCACTGACAGTCGGGTAGTTTATCATGCTCTTTATACTCCTTCCAATATGCTTTTGCCTGTCTAATGTCATTTTGTTGGCTATCTTTATCACCGCCACATAGTAGAATCACAATGTTTTTTCCATCTTCCCCGAAATACGCCCTATAACCGGGTCCGAAAAACATTCGTAGCTCGTGCACGCCTTCTCCAACTGACTTGCGGTCACCGTAGTAGCCTTGCTCTAGTCGAAGAATACGTTGAATAATACGCTGACGTCCGCTGGAGTCTTGTAGATTGTCAAGCCACTCCCTAAATGGCTTCTTGCCATTGCAATCTACATAGATGATAACCTGTTTCTGCATTTTGCTGTGGCATTCCTACTCTATCCTTTCAAACGATTATAGCATGGTGAACTATAGTTAGCAAGTCATCGATTGTAAAACGGGCAAATAAATCGCCCGTTTCAACGATATCGATCGAATATATCAAGTAGCAAGTCATCGACTGTAAAATCTCACCCCCTCACCTTCACCACTTGAGCGAAACACTATCATATGCTATACTCCTCTTAAATACAAATGTTCTTGTTAGGGGGAAAAGGGACAGTGGATAACCCAGCAGAAGATCTACAGCAGCCCTATGATACCTTCGTTAAGGCGCTCTTTCGTGGCGAGATGGACTCGCTGGTCTCATATTTTCTCAAAGGGGCCACTCTCGATGGCACACTCGAAGAGGCCGAACAAAACGTCGAGATCGATCGTAGCATACTCAAAACCGATTTAGCTTACTGGATCAAGTATTTCCTGCTGCAAGCCATTCTGCATATTGAGCTACAGAGTGGTCCAGATAAGACCATGGCACGCCGTATGCTGGCCTACTTTGCAAACTTACATCTGAAATACAACGTACCCGTCTTTTGTATTGTAATATTTCTTTTTAAATGTGCAGCCGAGCAGTCACCCTATAGAGTCTCATGCGGTGACAAAGTTATCTTACCGGAGTTTCACTATGACGTCATCCGTCTCTGGGAAGAAGATCCTAAGCCGATCTTAGATGAGCGTGCTGTGCCACTCTACGTCTTGTTGCCAGCAATGAAAGACCCCACAGTTGATATGCTACGGCAAGCCATTAAAGAGATCCATGAGTACCCTGAACGATGTGGTGAGCGTCTGGCCCAGTTCCACGTCGTCCTTAGCCGGACCACTACGGTGCCGGACACTATCAAAGATATGCTTGGAAAGGAGCTTTCTATGTCTACCCAATATGCCGATTTTATGCAGCAAAATCCGCTCTTTCTGGATAAGCTTCGACAATGCAAGGCCGAAGGCAAAATCGAAGGCAAAACCGAAGGCGAGATCGAAGTGATCCTCCAATTGCTGCATACCCATTTCTCGGAGGCAACAGCAGAACTTGCTGAACTTGCATTGCGCAGAGTTGACATTCGAGATACTGAGGTCATTAGGCCACTTAAGGATGCTACTGTCAAATTGGATGAACAAGGCGTGAATACATGGGTGAAAGATCATCTCCCACCAGAGTAAGTGGAAGAGCATCCCAATACTGTTCTCTGTCAGGATGTCATCGATTGCAAAACGGGCGAAATACCTCGCCCGTTTCCACGATATTAATCTCTAATATCATACCACGACTACACTCATACAAAATTTGCACAAATTGTATATTATGCATATTTTGTATGTAACTCGAGCAACTCACCACTAACCTGTATCATCCTAACTACTCAATTCATTAACCTAAACATGATTCACCACAATCAATAACCCATTCCCTCTTGACTATCCTTCCTCACCTCACTCCCCACACCTCAATTGCACTATCACCATTTCCACTGAACAGGGTATTACCATCCATTCCGGACACCACTGATGTAACACCGCCTTCACGTCGTCCTTCGAGCATGTGGCTATACTCCCAATTTCGCCCATTCCTCTTCCACACACGCATTGTACCGTCAAAACTTCCGCTGAACAGGGTATTCCCATCCATGCCGGGCACCACTGAATTAACCCAACCTCTATGTCCTTCGAGCGTTTGGCTATACTCCCAGTTTTGCCCATTCCTCTTCCACACACGGATTGTATAGTCCCAACTTGCGCTGAACAGAGTATTCCCATCCACTCCGGGCGCCACTGACTCAACCGAAAATCTATGTCCTTTGAGCGTTTGGCTATGCTCCCAGATTCGCCCATTCCTCTTCCACACACAGACTGCAGCGTCATTATCTCCGCTGAACAGGGTATTCCCATCCACTCCGGGCACCACTGAAAAAAACTTACATCCAAATGGTGCATAATAGAGCATGTCGCTATACTCCCAGTTTTGCCCATTCCTCTTCCACACACGGATTGTCTCGTCTTCACTTCCGCTAAACAGGGTATTTCCATCCCCACTCACTACCACTGAATTAACCCCACCGCTATGTCTTTCGAGCGTTTGGCTATGCTCCCAGTTTTGCCCATTCCTCTTCCACACACGGATTGTCCTGTCTTCACTCCCGCTAAACAGGGTATTTCCATCCCCACTCACTACCACTGAATTAACCCAACCTCTATGTCCTTCAAGCGTTTGGCTATACTCCCAGTTTTGCCCATTCCTCTTCCACACACGGATTGTCCTGTCTTCACTTCCGCTAAACAGGGTATTGCCGTCCACGCCGGGCACCACTGAATTAATACTACCTCTATGTCCTTTGAGCGTTTGTATCACAGTCAGTCTTTCAGGGTGCCGGAAAATCGAGCGATCGGTAGTATCTCGCTGTTGATCCCTACCACTCGAACCCGCACCATCACCCCTCCTCCACATCCCTCCACGCCCCATGCCTAGAGGGATAATCACCTTTTCGGGATCCTTGCCATCCTCACCGGGCTCTACTTTGCTCCACTCCTCATCTAGCAGTTCCAAAGCAGATAGCTGGCGTTTGCCTCTCTCTTGGGGACTTGAGGAAACTGAGTCAGTGTCCCGAGGACTTGGGGGAGCTGAGTCGGTCTCTTGCCTCGCCTGATCCGCTCGTTCATACAAGTGACGCATATGATCCTTAATCCCCGACGACTTCATCTTCGTTTCTGTCTGATCTGAACTTGTATTGTCCGACGACAATTTAATCTCATTTGGCATATTCTTTTACCTTTCAATTCAACACACCTAATGAAGATTATTCCTCAAATCACACCAAATGCAGCACAGAATCAGACAACCATAGCTTGATTTGAAAACAAGCATCCCTGGGACGTCAAAATGCACAAATGGCAAGCCGCCAGCGAGTAAGTAGAGTGCTTGAAGAATGATATAGACCTACTTTTTCCATGCATCATATGAACGAGAAACGAATTCTTCACCGATTATATTACAGCTCCAAGAAGCTGACTAGTCTACTATTTCCTACTATATAATCTACAAAATTAACGCTAAAAGGTCGCAATACAACAAGCCAGCATGCGAATGCGACTTCCCAATAAACCTCTATCTTTGCACATTTCCAAGTATAACCACTTCCATAACAAGTGTGCCTAATCGACAAGTACTTTGTCAAGTGCAAAAAGGGACATTTTCCTCGTCCCTCAAACTCAATAATTGCTCTTAGCAACATTGTGCAATCTATACATACCACAGCTAGTTATCTAGCAAGATCTCACCCCATCTAGCCGTGGCACAAGGAAAATGTCCCTTTTTTTATGCAAAATGTCCCTTTTTTCCCTTGAAAAATAGCCATTGATCAGGTATCTTTTTAATCAAGAGTAGTTTGAGTTGGGAGAGGGCAAAGATAGATAGAAATCTACGCCATTTTTAATGGATCATGCATGAATATTGGTCATACATTGAAGGAGAAATATATCATGGATAACCGCGCCATAAAGGGCCCGTTAGACTCGTTAACACGCCTTTTTAGGAAAGATCATCATACTCGCCCAACGCCTTATGATTCCACCTTGAAGGTTACTACTGCTAGCAAAGACAAACCCGAACTTCGTCAGGGTAGCCTTATAGTTGATGAGGAGAGGCCTGCTTGGCTTGACAAGCCAGAGATTCAGTCGTTTTTCAAACCAGTCTTGAATAAGGCCAAGCAGCATGAATTAGCCAAGCAAGATAAGAATAGCGCTGAAATTCACCTAGAAAAATCCCAAGATTTAGATAGTGCACTTAGCACAGAAAAACAGAATATAGTAGATTTTATCGAAAGTCTTTATGAATATATCCCCTCAAGGAAGGATCCTATAGGCCAGAACAAAGACGCAGAAACTCACAGGCAAGCAGAAAATTATACACGTCAGCTGATGAATGAGACCTTTAGCCTAATTGGACAGTACACGATTGGCAATTTTCGTCCCTTCTCATTTATTGACACAAAAGAATTTAGAGAATTACAAGATTTAATGCTCAACCAAGGATATTCAAAAAATGATGAACGAGACATAAAAAGGCTTAAGGATGCATTACAAAAGATAACAGAAGCAGATGAAGTAGATAAGATAAAAAAATACTGGAATGACTTTAAAGAAATAATTGTTAAACAAATTGCCAAAGCAGATCAACGCTTGAAGGAAGCTCAAGAAAACATTAAAAAATACGAAAAAATACCTAAAACATATCAAAATGCCACAATACGGGATAATCCTTTACAAGCCGGTGAACGCGCCGCAAATGGTAAGAGAATATATATCCCTAGGGCCACCGAGTTTGTTAAGAAACTCAACGAGTTTGCTGGGCAAGAACATGAGAAACAAGGTGAAAAACTTGTGCAACAGGCTAAAATCTTTGCTGAAGAGATTTTAGAGTGGTCTAACAACGGTTACAGACAACAACTCAGGGTTAAACTTAATAACTATGAATCATGCATTAATGATTTAAATACATTGATTAAAACAAATGGAGAAGGAGCAGTGAGTCACCTAAGGGGAATTTCATCAGATCTAGCAGCAATACGAACAACTACTGTGGAAGGTAATTCCACAGAGGAAGTAAAAAAATCCGTTCAAGAACAAGTTACCAAATTTAACAATCAAATCAAAGAGCAGATATACCAGATCGAAGAATATGCTAAACAGGCTAAAGAGTTTGCTGAAAAAGAAAACTTTTTTAAAGTACAGGTTACAGGAGTTGGGACAAAAGGTAAAATTGCAAAAGATGTTACTAAACTTAGTCAAGAAGTTGAACAGTTAGAAAAAGATATGGCTGCAATTGCAGAATTATCAGATAAAGCTGCAAAAGCTATAGCCACTCAACAAAAAAAACAAGCTAATGGCAATTTTACAGGCGATGATTTGGCAGAATCCATAAAGAAAGAGAAAAAGTACCGCGAGCTTGAAAAAAATTTATTAGAAGAAGCAATAAGAACACAAGAAACGCTGACAAAAAAGTTAGATACATTGCTTTCCGTAGAGCCTGGAGATGACCTCCACATAAAAGCTGTCATAGCTAGATATTCCAATGACCTAATCAAAGATGCAGAGGAAAAATCACGAGAATTACAAGAGAGAAAGATAGAACTAGAAAAAATTCCTTCTAGCGCAGATGATGATTGGAAAGGTGGTAAAAAAGCAATAGCAGCAAGAGCTAGAAATCTAGCTGAACAATATAATCAACGGGCAAAACGAACCATGGAGCGAGTTAAACAATACGAAGAACAATTGGATATATCTAAAAAAGATGTACAACAAGACAATTTAGCCCATCAACACATCAACAATGCTTTGAAAAATGCTGAGAAGATTGCTAAGTTAGAAAAAGAATTAAGGGACCTACACCTCAATATCGCACAAAAAGCAGATAGTGGTAATATAAACAACAATGATGGAATTATTCAAAATACAACAATTTTATTAGATAAAATACGTAATGAATATGAAGCAGAAAAAACTTCTGTAGGACAGATTACAAATTATGAGAAAAGCGTTGCAGAGTCAGCCAAAACTGATAGAGATGCCCTTTTGCAATTCCGCAAAAGGCTTGAAAATCCCGCTCCCAATCTTATTACCGTAGATCAAACAAATATCTCAGATGCTCTTATCCACAACTCCAGCTATATTGAGCGTAAAATAAACGAAAACAAAAAAAGAGTACGAGACGTATTTGAAGCATTACGTGGAACTTCAAAATCAGAAGATATTGACAGTATGCAAGCCCTATCAAGAGCGCATATAGTCATGGACAATGTTAATGGAGGATGGGCATCAATAAATGGAATTTATGTGCAACTAAGAGAAATTAGGAGTCTAAAACACGACAAGGAGACAGGAGTAACGACCATCCAATGGAGGGAAGATATTCCTGAAATCACCGTATTTGGTGAAATCAATATATGCAAAAAGATCTTCAGATATTGAGGTTAATACAGAAACGCGCACACTATCAATTAAAACCCCAGGTACTAAATATGACAGAAACCCAGGTAATGAGAGAAGTAAATTAACTGTCACTGATGACCAAGGAAAGACAAAAACATATTCAACTGAAACACTCAGAAAATTAGTTATTAACAATGAGAGCAAGCATAAAGGTCCAAATGAATTAACATGGGTAGCCTGCACCAAAACTATGCCTGAGGTTGAAATACTGCATAAAAATATTATGGACAAAGACAAACTCAAAAATACGCATCGATTTGACCTCGAGAAAATGACATACACAACGCCAGATAACCAGTTTGTCTTACCTTTAAAATCCTTGGATTTCACTGAAATAAAGGTAGATAAAGACCATGGCATCATACTTCGAACAGACAAAGAGTGGAGACAGATCCCTCTAAAATATCTTGGCAACGCTAATAGATTCTTGAATCCTTTAAAGGAGATGCAAGCAAAAGCTGGCAATTGTTCAATAGATCTAAAAGATGAGTGCTTAAAGATTTTAAATGATGCATATAATACTAATGATTTAAACAAAATCAATGAAGCTTTTACGCATATACGTCATATTTCTGCCAATAATGCAACTGACACATCTAGTATGATGAAACGGCTCGATAGACCACCACATAACGAATACGAACTCAAAGAATTAAAAAAAGCAGCACGTGATCAATTGCGGAGAGCAATAGCTTCCAACAGTGCAAGCTTACGAGAAACGCTCAAAGCACATAATGACCTCGATCATGCATTGACAAATGAACTGAAAGAAGCATTACAGCCTATACTTAATAAAGGCAATAAATCTTTTACTGATGATGATAGAAAAAAATTGCTAAATAAGCTTAATGAAATATATAAAGCATTCCATTTTAATAATACATATGATTTCAAGCTTCTTGTCGACCCTAATGCAGACGAACAAAAACCAAAGTGTGATCATCCTACCATGCGTATGCTAGTTGAAGAGTATGAAAAATATATGAGAAAAGGAGATCTTTCTGAAAAAGAAAGGACATATGTAAAAGACATAGAAGAGTTTGTGCATGGAAAAGATGATATTTATCTAAAAAATGAGATTGATCTTATCAAAGCGAACTACTCTACCGACCCCGATGAAATTATTGAGGCATTAAGATTAAAACAAGGAAAATTCTTCAATAATCCTAAAAATCTGGAGGAGCGAAGGCAAAATTACGAATATCTCATGGTTAGTCACTTAGAAAAAGCGACAACTACAGCAAGAGCAGAAGGCAATCCCGAACTCATTTTAGCACCTTTAAGTGATATAATGAGTATACGGCAACATAGACTTAACACTTTAGCATGCATCGAAAAGATACTCAATCCTAGCTCTGACGATCCAGAAGCTGACATTTCAATAAATATCAAGAAACTTGCAGATCAACGATCTTTCAAGATATCTGAGTTAAAGGATGATGTTTGCAACAAAAAACTCGATGATATCGAAGCAAAACTTGACAAACTAATAAAAGATAATGCCCTAAAGAAGCAAGATCCGGTGGAATATGCAAAAAGGTCAACGGAGCTGGTTCATCAAACGGCCACCCTTGCCTACCAACGTCTGGTTGAAGCATTCGCAAACGATCCTGATGCTCTAAGAGACCTTGATGCGCGTAGAGTAGATATAATGTTAAAGATGTCAGATCAGGCTTCCGCCGCGTATAATACCGCATTGCGATTGCGCTTTTTTGATAAACAGGAAGGACTGCTATTTAAAATGATGTGGTGGGAGATCTATTTAACGACGTTTTCAACGGGCTCCATGAAGCTCAATCAGTTTGAGGCTCGCATCGGCAACGTCTTCCACAAATTCATGTCAGAAGTATTCAATGCGGGACTTTGATTTAAAATTTAAAATATAGCGTTACGGCTCATTCGGTAAGCTAGTGTGTACACCCATCCCCCGAGCCCATCGTAAAACCCAGCTTCAAGCAGCCAAAAAGCCCATTTTGGCGTGCACGCAGAGAAAATGGCCTGGGGCTTTTCCTCCTGCTGGACGGGAGACCTATTTTCAGAGGAAGCCCTGGAAAATGGCTACTACCTCTTAATTTTGAGCGAGAAATATGGTATAATGAGCGTATACCATAGTAAGACAATGGGCATCATGGCAACGTTTCCCCATGATAGATAAGACGATCCCATTGTTGTGAGGTAGCTGATTTGCTTAGCTTGCAAAGTTGGATTGAGAAAGGACAGATAGAGCTATTAGTTAGGAGCATCCCTGTGATGCATCCCAGAACGCTATTCGAAGACTTCCAATCCAAAGGCTGGGCAAAAAGCGTTACAGATCTAAAGCAGGAAATCCTTCGAAACGTAGAAAGGGCTGGTTCTCTCGCATTTCATGTGTTGAGTAAGAGACCAGCCCTTTTGGTGGCATAGGCGCTACTTGTTCGGGCGGAACTAGATAGATATGGGTAGGAGCGGATGTTCCAAATAAAAGAGACATTTTCCCTCTAATTTATGCTGATCATGTAGCATGTTTCCCAAGCTAGCAATTGTAAGTGAAGTGAAACAAGCATTGCATAGAGGAAAACATACCTGCACCAGCTAATACTTCCGCCCCCAATTTGGCTGAAGGAGGATAGACACAAAATGTCATTGTCAATTGGAACAGAGAGATGTGAAAGTGGTGTGGAGAAAAGTCACACTTCCGAAAAGTGCTTCGGCAAGGATTGTAGACTTATGCCATTAGTACACTACTAGTCATATAAAAGAGAGGATGAACTATGGATCTGGTGAAGCGGTTGGAAGAATACCGAGATCGAGAGCGCGAACTGATGTGGGAAGGAACCTTTGCGCAATACTTCGAGATTGCTTCTAAGAAGCCAGAGGCAGCCCAGCTTTCCCATGAGCGCATTTATCACATGATCATGGATGCGGGAGTCGAAACCACACGCACGGGCGAGCCCCGTTACAAATTCTTTAGTCAAGAAATCTTCGGCATCGAGAAGCCGCTACAGCAGATCGTTGACTACTTCCACTCTGCCGCACAGCGCCTAGAAGTGCGCAAGCGCGTGCTGCTGCTTATGGGTCCTGTAGGTGGTGGTAAGTCCACGATTGTTTACCTGCTCAAGCGTCGATTAGAGGCATATAGCCGCACACTCGCTGGGGCTATATACGCGATCAAAGGCTGCCCAATGCATGAAGAGCCACTCCATTTGATCCCCCCTCGAAACTCCGTCCCGACCTCGAGAAAGAGTTTGGCTTGTATATCGAAGGCGACCTGTGCCCCCATTGCCGTTATATGGTCGATACCCAGTATCACGACCGCATTGAAGAAGTGCCTATTAATCGCATTACGTTCAGTGAAAAGTACAGGGTAGGAATAGGCACATTTACGCCATCTGACCCTAAAAGTCAAGATATCAGTGAATTAGTAGGTGGCATAGATCTCTCTACAATTGGAGAAGTAGGGGTAGAAAGCGATCCACGGGCATATCGCTTCGATGGCGAACTAAACATTGCAAACCGTGGTGTAATGGAATTTGTAGAAATGTTAAAGTGTTCGCGAGGTGATTCGCTGATTTTCACGCATCACGGGATTCGCCGCTTAGACTCTTTTGCTCAGCCAGATGATCATCCCGTAGGGGAGTCTAGTGAAATTGCAGTGTCACTTGCCAGCAGTACGGGGGTCGAAACAGCAACACACATCTACCGCTCTGGACTGAGCAAGACGAAGCGCATCGTGACTCGGCGTGGTTTTATCCAGGAAGCAACGCCTGAACATCGTTTGCAGGTAGTCAATGACGATGGTGTCATCATCTGGAAACGGCACGATGAGTTGCAAGTTGACGATTGGGTTGTATTGCAAAAGGGACAGATCTCTGGGGCGAGGATGTAGCTTTACAATGGCAATCGCAACGTCGCAAACATGCCCAAACCATCCGCGTTCCTGAGCATATGACACCAGATCTAGCTCGTTGGCTTGGTTACCTCATTGCAGAAGGCGATGTCTGCCATGATGGAACAGTGCGCTTCACAAATGCAGAGGACGAGTTACGTACAGACTATGCACAATTGACACAGTGTCTTTTCGAAATCACTCCACGCCTTTATCCAGGTGTTGTTCAGCTCAATAGCGTATCCCTTGCCGACTTCTTGGCATACCTCGGCTTCAAAACTGGTGCCTATAACAAAGAAATCCCCTGGGCTGTTCTCCAATCGTCTCGTAAATCTATGCTGGAATTCCTTGCAGGCTACTTCGCAGGGGATGGTACAATTAATCTCCGTGGCAGGCTCTCATGGACAACAGCGTCGGAAGTACTCTCACGACAACTGCAAGTCGTCCTGCTCAACCTAGGGGTGATTGCACGCCGCGTCAAGACCTTTGCTCGTTCTTCCTCTATTAAAGAGAAAGGTGAGTATTGGAACGTTACTGCAAGTGGAGCAGATGCCGATCTGCTTGCCTCGCAGATGCGCTTGCTTCCGCAACGCAAATTGCTAGAGTATCAGCGGTTATCACAAAAGTTGAACATGCTGGACGAGCCGATCTCATTCCCAATACAGCCGGATACTGGGTCGCGCTATCCGACGAGTTGCAAAGAGTGACAATAGCACGCGCCATAGCAGGAGAAGGCTATCACAGTGCCGACCACATAGGAGCACGACAGATCTTAGGCGAACAGTACATAAACCTCCATATGTTACGTACGGCAACGAATACCTGCACACGTCCTATGGCGACGAAGATACTGGATAAACTTGAAGGTCTGATTGAACCCCCTCCAGGACTCTGCACGTTATTAAATGCCTCACAGTTCTATGATTCGGTTGCATCGATTGAAGATGGTGAGGCCGAGTGCTGGGATCTACATGTTCCTGGTTCCAACACATTTGTCGCTAACGGTTTTGTAAATCACAATTGTGATGAAAAATTCCTGTATGTGCTGCTTACACTGAGCCAGGAGCAGAACATCAAAACTGGTCGTTTCAGCATGATCTACGCAGATGAAGTAGTCGTCAGCCACACGAACGAGCATGAATACCAATCGTTTGTCGGCAACAAGAAGTCAGAAGCCTTGCAGGACCGCATCATTCTAGCCAAGGTTCCCTACAATCTGCGTGTCTCAGACGAAGTCAAGATCTATGAGAAACTGCTCAAGCAGAGTGCTCTAAAGAACGTTCATATCGCCCCCAACACGTTACGCATCGCCAGCGTCTTCGCCGTCCTTACACGTCTGGAGTCATCTAAGAAGGCGGGCATGAGCATCATGAAGAAGCTTAAACTCTACGACGGAGAGGATATGGAAGACTTCAAACAGAAGGACCTACGCGAACTGCAGGAAGAAGCGGTGCGTGAGGGTATGGATGGCATATCGCCACGCTATGTGATTAACCGCCTCTCCAATGCGCTTGTCAAGCCGAATGTCACTTGCATCAACCCAATCGACGCTTTACGGGCTCTGCGTGATGGACTCGACCAGCATACAAGTATCACGCGTGAAGAACGTGAACGCTACCTCAACTTTGTCAGCGAGGCACGTAAAGAATACGACGAAATGGCCAAGAAAGAGGTACAGCGTGCATTCGTCTACTCATACGAAGAGCAGGCCCGTACATTGCTGAACAACTACCTTGATAACGTCGAGGCATATTGTAACAAAACTAAACTGCGTGACCCCATTACTGATGAAGAGATGGAACCAGATGAGCGTTTAATGCGCTCGATTGAAGAGCAAATTAACGTCTCCGAGAATGCCAAACGCTCATTCCGTGAAGAAATTCTCATTCGCATTTCGTCACTAGCTCGCAAAGGGCAAACTTTTGATTACACGAGCCACGAGCGCTTGAAGGAAGCAATCGAAAAGAAATTGTTCGCCGACTTACGTGATGTAGTAAAAATCACAACGTCCACACGCACGCCCGACAAAGAGCAATTGCGCAAAATTAACGAAGTAGTTGATCGCTTGATGTCGGAACACGGCTACTGCCACGTGTGTGCGAACGAAATTCTCCGCTACACAGGAAGTCTGCTAAATCGATAAGGCACAACGCGATTTATCGCCATCGGTAGGGGCCCCAAGGTACTATCAATACTTTGCGCCCGTTCTCAGGAGTTACCAACGCGATTTATCGCCATCGGATCGGTAGGGTGCGCCCGTTCTGAGCAGTCACCAAGTGGTCAGAGAACATCGTGTTTCACTAGTAGACATAACACCTAGTGGAACACGACAGGACCATCTCCACATCTAGAGAAGGGAAAAGAGCAATGTCCGTTTCCCAACATGATTGGTCGCTACACCGTAAAGGGCAGGCAGACCAAGAACGTCACAAAGAGAAGATTCGTGAGGCAGTTAAGAAAAACTTAGGAGATATCGTCAGCGAGGAAAGCATCATTCTTTCCGATGGCAAGAAAGTTGTTCGCATTCCCATTCGTTCACTAGAAGAATATAGTTTCCGTTATGACCATGGACGCCAGCAGCACGCTGGTCAGGGGACAGGCAAGAGTAAGATAGGAGACGTCGTTGCTCAGGAGCCACGACAGGGAAAAGGACGCAAAGGCGAAGCTGGCAAAGATGCCGGTTATGATTACTACGAGGCCGAAATCAGCATGGAAGAATTGGCCTCAATGATCTTTGAGGACCTTGGTCTTCCCAACCTTGAGCAGAAGCGTCAGCAAGAACTGGAGACCGAAAGCGTACGCTTCACCGATGTACGCAAAAAGGGTCCACTAACCAACCTCGATAAGAAACGCACCATCATGGAGAACCTGAAGCGTAACGCCGCCAAGGGTGATGCCACATTCAAAGATATCAAATCCGAAGATTTACGCTTCAAAGTCTGGGAGCCCACAATCAAGTATCAATCCAACGCCGTCGTCATAGCCATGATGGACATTAGCGGCTCAATGGGTGAATTCGAGAAATACATTGCACGAAGCTTCTACTTCTGGATGGTGCGTTTCCTGCGCACGAAGTACAACAACGTGCAAATCGTCTTCATCAGCCATCATACTGAGGCAAAAGAAGTTACAGAAGAAGAATTCTTCCACAAGGGAGAGAGTGGTGGCACCCAGGTCTCATCGGCCTACGAACTGGCCCTCCAGATCATCCAAGAGCGCTACAACCCCAACGATTGGAACATCTATCCGTTCCACTTTTCCGATGGTGATAATTTGCCATGGGACAATGACCGTTGCGTCCAACTAGTTCATAAGCTGATGGATGTGTGCAATATCTTCGGCTACGGCGAAATACGCGAGGGGCATTACCGTTCGCCCAGTACACTCATGTCGGCCTACAACAAGATCACAGACAAGAAATTTACAGCAGTCACCATCTCCGACAAAAAAGAGGTATACCCTGCGCTCCGAAAATTCTTTGCACAGCGCGATACTGTTCCGGTCAGATAGAAATGCGTTCGGTTCCCGTACAGCCTGTGAGGCGTTTGGTTCGCGTACAGCCTGCTCAGGACTGGCGGACCAAATGGCTCATAAGGACTGGGGGACCGAATGCATTTTAGAATCAAGAGGTACGTAAATGACAAATTATGACTCCCCTAGCGATCTTGAACGTTTGCGCGATGGCATTGATGCCGCTTGGGATCAAGCTCATAAGTTTGGGCTTGACCCTTTCCCAACCCACTTCGAACTTGTTCCAGCCTCGATCATGTATGAATTCGCGTCCTACAGTATACCAGGTCGCTTCAGCCATTGGACATTTGGGAAGGCATATTACAGACAAAAAATGCAATATGATATGGGATTAAGCAAGATCTATGAGATGGTTGTAAACACTAATCCCAGTTATGCCTTCTTAATGGAAATGAATAGTCTGCTACAAAACACATTTGTAGCTGCTCATGTCTTTGGCCATACAGATTTCTTCAAGAACAATGTCTACTTCCAACACACATCACGCCGCATGATTGATAAGGTCAGCGTACATGCCGAGCGCATTGCCAAGTACGAGTTCGACCATGGCAGATATGAAGTAGAACGTTTTCTCGATGCGATACTCTCTATCCAAGAGCATATCGATTACAACCTGCTGCTGCGAGAGCAGGACGAAGAGAAGAACAAAAAGGACGAGAAACCAAAGAAGAAACCATCCAGTGACTACGAAGATCTCTGGGGCCTAGACCAGAAGGAGAAAAAAGCTCAAGAGGAGCGCGAAAAACTCCCTGGCAAACCACCAAAATTCCCAGAAAAGCCCGAGAAGGACATTTTGCTCTTCCTGAGCCGTCATGCTCCTCATTTACAGCCCTGGCAGCGCGATATTATTGAGATTGTACGTGCTGAGATGCTGTATTTCGTGCCACAAATGCAAACTAAGGTAATGAATGAAGGTTGGGCCTGCTTAGTTGGAAATAGCTTGGTATTAACTAAAAATGGTTTTTTGCGCTATAATGCGTTACACGACTTATTAGCACGGAATATATCCATGCTAGTAGCAAGTGGTGAAGGAGTATGTGACCCAATTGTTGATCGACACATTCGCCACAATGCGCCAACAATTCGGCTCCACACTCGCCGTGGACTGATCTTGGAAGGTGCAGACGAGCACAAACTGAGCATTGGACCGGATCAGTGGATTGCCCTGAAAGATGTCAAAATTGGGCAACATATCCCTTTGAGCGTGGGAGATAACATCTGGCCTGAACAATATGTCCAGGTAGCAACACCAAAAAAAGTTGTTTTGCCCACCATTGAAGATGTCGCTCTGGCTGCTGGAGTTGGAATGCATACAGTGTATCGCTCACTGCGTGGGCAAACAACGTATGCCAAAGATCGCATTGACGAGGCGGTACAACGTTTAGGCTTTACTCCTGGCAATGCTGGCAAACCAATGTATAGTTCCCGTTTCCCACTCATGGCTCCTACCCACGTCACTGAACAATTTGCGGAATTTCTTGGTTACTTGATTGGTGATGGTAATATTCACACGTCAAAGAACGCTATCGGTTTTACAACGGGTGACCGTGAACAAGCAGATCGCTATACCCAACTTGTCTTGGAGCTGTTCGCTATTGAAACAACTCCATTCTGGGACGACAAGACGATCAATGGCAAAGGAGGTCGCTGGCGTGTTGTCTTCTATGCAGCGAACGTGTTGGATCTCTTGCAATCGTTAGGGATTGATCTCCATGCCAAGGCTGCGCAGAAGAGTATTCCAGATGTCATTCTACGTTCTCCCAAATCCGTAGTCAGCGCATTCTTGCGAGCCTACTTTGACTGTGATGGCTGCGCATCAGCCAGCGACGGGGTCATCTTATCAACCTTCAGCGACGATATCGCCCAGGCATTGCAAATTGTATTGCTTAACTATGGGATTCTGTCGCGCCGTTATGGTCCCAACATAAGGATCAAAGGCTCTTCTACTCGCGTATTCGCGGAAGAAATTAACTTTGGGTTAGCCCGCAAACGGGCAATACTGGAGCAGTACATCTCAAAACGGCAGTGGTTCTGCAAGGAAGATCCTACCGATGAGGTAGTAAGCATTGAACACGATGTAGCCGATGTTTATGACATCACTGTGGATCGTTCCCATCGCTATATTGCCAACGGCATGCTTCATCACAATAGTATCTGGCACTCGCGCATAATGCGCGAATTAGCTGATAGCAACATCATCTCCGATCCCGACTTCGTGAGAATTCGCCCAATTGCACTCCAGTGTACTCACACCATCTCGCACTTCACTCAACCCATACTATATCGGGTACAAGATCCTCGAAGATATTGAGAAACGCTGGGACAATCCTACCGAGGAAGAACAAGAGCAACTTGGACGCCAGCCAGGAATGGGACGCCAGAAGCTCTTCGAGGTGCGTGAGATAGAAAATGATATCTCATTCTTACGCAACTACCTAACTGAAGATCTCATCAAAGACCTAGACCTCTACCTCTACAAGAAAGAGGGTGATGAATGGATTATTGTTGAGAAGAACTGGCAGAAAGTGCGCGATACCATTGTTGCTAACATGACCAACTTTGGCCACCCCTACTTGGTAGTCGACAATGGTGACTACCGAGGCAATCGCGAACTCTACATCAAACACCTCCATGAGGGCCAAGATCTGGATTTATCCTATGCCGAGAAAACGCTCCAGCATGTTTATACGCTTTGGGGACGTCCAGTGCATCTCGAAACTATCTATGATAATAAACGCATCCTCCTGACACATGATGGAGAACGCAACAGTAAGAGTACACTGGAGAAATAACAGCACGGATTGACAGCCAGAGGAAATCTGGATATACTTATAAAGGCAAAACGAGCCAAAAAGCTGTCAATCCACACATCTGAAAAGGTAAACGATCCATGGTAGCGAAAAGACAACATGACCCAATGACAGTAGAGGACTTCCTAGCTTTAGACCGTGAAAAACTTGACCAGAAATATGAATTTAGAAATGGTCATATGGTAGCTATGACAGGAGGGTCTACTAACCACACTCTCATAATAGGAAACGTGTATGCTTCTATACATCATCACTTAAGAAAAGGTCCATGTGCTGCACTTTCAGAAGGTACTCTTAAAATAGAGGATGAATGCTACATACCTGACATCATGGTAACATGCAACGAACAAGATCTCACCGAAAATAAAACATACATTGAACACCCAAAGTTAGTGATAGAAGTCTTGTCCCCTTCTACTGAGAAAACTGACAGAGTGGATAAAGTTTGGGTCTATACACAGTGCTCATCCATCAAAGAATATCTTCTTGTAAATTGGGATATCATGATGGTCCAGAAAAATGACCCGAAAAGGCACAGAGGGTTTAGACCAATTTCAATGGATAGATAGATGGTATCATCAGGGTGAAAATGTAGAACTGGAAACTATAGATCTCGTTATTCCAGTAGAAGACATCTATGAAAAGGTAACATTACCCCCACTTGATCCTCATAGATGGTTAAGAAAATTAAAACGATTATAATATTTCCTAGAGATTTTTTCACCAAATCATTTTTATAAGATATGAGAAGCTTCTCATATCTTTTTTCATGTAGTACATAAAACCTGCAATTTACTCATCTTTGCGCAAACGTCTACATGCAAGTGTTTGCACTTTGCAAAAGAACGGCATATGATACTACCAGCACGGTTCAACAATGCAACGTAGCCAGTAGACAGCTAGTTCACAAACCATAGCGCATTGAAAGGTAAACTACAAACAATGTCAAGCAACAAAAAGGTACGTGTCGCAATCATTGGGGTAGGAAATTGTGCTAGTGCACTTGTCCAAGGAGTCCACTACTATCGAGATGCCAAGCCAGACGACTTTGTCCCTGGCCTAATGCACGTCAACCTCGGTGGGTACCATATTCACGACATCGAGTTCAGTGCTGCATTCGATATAGATCAGAACAAAGTGGGAAAAGATCTCAGTGAAGCTATCTATACGCCCCCCAATAATACCTACCGCTTTGCCGACGTCACACAGCTAGGAGTACCTGTCCATCGAGGGATGACGCATGACGGGCTGGGAAAATATCTCTCCCAGATCATCAAAAAAGCCCCGGGACAGACCCAGGACATTGTCAACATCCTCAGAAACACTGGTACAGATGTTGTTATCAACTACCTCCCAGTTGGCTCTGAGAAGGCCACCAAGTGGTACGTCGAACAAATCCTACAAGCCGGCGTTGGCTTTGTGAACTGCATTCCTGTCTTTATTGCACGCGAAAAATACTGGCAGCAACGCTTTATAGAGCAGAAGCTGCCAATGATCGGCGACGATATCAAAAGTCAGGTTGGAGCCACGATAACACACCGTGTCATGACCCATCTCTTTCGCGAGCGTGGTATACGCCTAGAACGCACCATGCAGCTCAACGTGGGTGGCAACACTGACTTCTATAACATGCTAGAGCGTGATCGGCTAGAATCAAAAAAGATCAGCAAAACTAATGCCGTTACCAGCCAACTAGACTATGACATTGGCGAAGAAAATGTCCACATTGGCCCCTCCGACTATGTACCCTGGCTACAAGACCGCAAATGGGCTTATATCCGGCTAGAGGGTCGCACGTTTGGCGATGTCCCACTAAATATGGAACTCAAACTTGAAGTGTGGGACTCGCCAAACTCTGCAGGTGTCGTCATCGATGCCATTCGTCTAGTCAAACTAGCTCTTGATCGCGGCATCAGTGGTACCTTGGAAGGCCCCAGCGCCTACCTGATGAAATCTCCTCCTATCCAGTACTCTGATAATACTGCACACACAATGACAGAAGCCTTTATCCAACAACAAACTACCGCTACGGCAGAGCCCAACACAATTCAGGCTTGTGCAGACGGATACCTTAACGTAAAGGCAACACCTGAATAAAGTTGTGACGACTCACAACTTCACACACCCCCAGCTTGACCGCGTCTTATCCTCGCGGCTGAGCTGGGGCCGGCGGAGCATTCTGACTTGACACAGAATCAGCTATAGCCGTGCGCAAGAGTTCCTCCCGCACAATAGTGATATCAGGCGGTGCACTAATCCCAATTTTTACCCGCTCGCCTTCAACAGCCAACACGGAAACGTTGATGACCCCAGCAAGCACGATACTTTCTCCAACTTTTCGTCTCAAAACCAACATGCGAAGCTCCCTTCGTGAGAAGCAATTCCTAAGCGTCCCTACACTGCAACAAACACTTGCCAAGGGCGCTTCCTTTCAGCGTGCCATGCCCAGATCGAGTAGCAATTGCAGGAGGGCTTTCCCCTCATACTAAACGCTTATGGCAAGATACCACAACTAACTCGATTTTGACACGATCGAGACAGCCTCTCTGTTTCAACTAGAAAAAAACATATCTCTGTTATCTAGTATACACCTAGCCAAAGCAATTGGGTTGATTTGGTACGCGCCATCGTCAAGACATCACATTCTACTTATCGACTCCTACCATCGATTTAACAGGAAGTCAATCGTCATTCTACTCCATCCTCTTGCAAGACAGCAAGAAAAGAGCTTTTCATGCCACTAACCACCGTGCAGAGACAGATAGGCAGTCTTCAGATCCTGCGCTTTCTCACAACGCGATTTTTTGATGATACAGCAATTGCTTCTCTCTTCTTATTCATTCTCCTTTCTTCAGCTATGTCCCTGGTAACATCGCCAACTGCATATGCAGACAAGCTAGTGCGCAAGCGCACCAGCGCTTGCATATGCAACTGGCAGATACGCGATTCAGAGACATTCAAAATTTTGCTAATCTCCTTCATCGTCAACTCTTCCTGGTAATAGAGAGCCAGTAAGAGCTTTTCACGCTCTGGCAAAGCATCAATGGCAACACTTAACAT
Organism: uncultured Chloroflexia bacterium; assembly: GCA_963727755.1. Taxonomy (GTDB): domain Bacteria; phylum Chloroflexota; class Ktedonobacteria; order Ktedonobacterales; family Ktedonobacteraceae; genus DASYAN01. The sequence continues at coordinate 8,083 of CAVSHN010000007.1, read as the reverse complement.
CCCTGTTAACTCTTGCTGTTCCGCCTGCTCAACCGGCCCTGGAGCAGTCTGATCCTCCAATAATTCAGAGAGTGAAGTCACTTCATCATCTTGGGACAACGAACCCAGCGGTGCATCCAGAGAAAGAACAGTCGAATTCATTTCAAGCAGAATTTGCCGATAGCGATCCGTGGATACACCCATCGCTTCCGCAACCTCCTTCTCCTTCGCTGGCCGTCCGAATTTCTGCTCAAGTGCCGCCAAAGCAGCCTCGATCTGGCGCACACGTGAGATAGCCGAACGCGGGAGCCAGTTGAGAGAGCGCAATTGGTCAATAACCGCACCTCGAATACGCACCGAAGCGAATGCTTCAAAACGCACACCTCGCGATGGATCAAAGCGATCAATTGCATTGATTAAGCCGATCATACCATAGCTGACAAGGTCTTCCGCTTCCAACAGACTAGTCGGTGGGATACCCAAGCGCCCAACCACAAAACGGACGAGCGGAGCATACACTGTAATCAACTCACCTCGCAACTCAGGATTTTTATCCTTGGCAAATTTGCTCCAGATTACATCTACATCCGCTGCTGTATCTGCGCACATTCTGCACCTCTTTATCATCTATAGCGACACGTCAACTCCCACCACTGCCCACTTGAGAGAAAAGTGTAGTCTGTAAGCAAACCCACTGGATATTGACACAGGTCCCTTGTTCAACAAGCAAGAGTCCTCAAGAGAGTATGCTTACCTATCAGCACTCAAACGATACAGAGTGTAGCCGCACTGGCGCGGCTTTTGCATGCATATAGAGAAGGTACATTTTGTCTACAGAAAGCCGATTGAGAACGATAGACCATTGTGCAACATCACTACACAAGCTTGAAAGGCATCTCAATGGAAAATACGCAAACCACCTCTTCTAATGGCCATTTCGAACATAGCGAGCGACAGGAGAAACTTGCTCAACCTTTTGAGACCAAGCACTATACACCCAGGAGTAGCGAAGACCAGATCATGCTCGACTATCTGATGAATGTTGGTTTCGTATGGGAAGAGGCGGTGATGTTACTCCACTTACGTGAGCATCTCTATGAGAATGCTGAAATTCGCCAACGGATGACTGATGATCTGCGTATGCACTTCGCACGTTGGCTTTACATCACCGGAGAAATGAATGAAGGCTAAATACATCAATTGGCGCTCTTATCTATAAAAACAGATTTTTGAGGGCAATGTGGTAGCGGCTAAAAACCGCGTTGAACAAAAAAAAGAGACATTCGTAGAAGATGTCTCTAATTTGGTATTGAAAAAAGGCTCTACTTTTGGGTATACTTAGTAACAGTTGCAGGCATGCTCGAACCTACCTATTGCAGTATTAATTACCGAAAATACTGAAAAGAACAAAAATATCAGCATATGCGGCAATATGCATAAAATATCGAATGGCATGCTTAAGCACGCAGATAACACACAGCCACCCTTGCACATTTTTAATGTCATACGGCTGTAATACCGATATTACCATTGACAATACGCCCATAAAGACAAGGAGAGCACTATTATGCAAAATCGAATAGAGATCCGTCAACATAATATAGAAAATACTACTCCACAAGAGAACACACCACTCCCCTTTGATCCCATAAGACGGCTATCCCAAGTCTTTAGCAGCGACATATATAAGGCAACCGCTATAGCACATGACATCTGTAAGCTGCTTACGGATACAGAAAACATTCGGTACCTTTCTGGGAACGAGCAACAGAGACTAAAAATGATGGGAGAGCATATAGGAGACACGTTTGACAAGATGCTTGATAGTTATTCTATGGGCTCCAATCCATATAAAACGGCATTTGATGATCTTATCAAATTGTGTGACAAGGTGGAAAAACGCAAAAAGGATATGGATAATCTAGCAAATAGCAAACGTCGCGATATTGACGCTACTCTCCACCTGATTAAAAACACGCCATCTACACCACAAGAAAACGCGCCATACATACCACCAGAAGTAAAACAACGTCTGCGTGCGAAACTCGAAAAGCTCGGGACAAGGTTGATTTGTGGGACCGTGCCGGAAGGATATATTTTGGGTCTTACGATGACTATCGACAAGCGATGGACAAAGATACTGCCAGACTCAATAGCATATATAGAGCAGTGAAGAAAGAGCTGCACAAATGCGGGTTGACGGATGATTACTTGCTCACACAGATTGCTTACTACAACAACCTTGATTATCTTAATAATGGTGAGAGAAAGATATTAAATCGTGATATAAGTATAACTCAGATAAAAGAGTTATACAACAATATATGTGAGCGCAAACGACAGGCTGAAAGAACTGATGAACCAACCACATCTACAGAGATTGCCCCAGTAGTAGTTGATACCACCACACCTACGCCATCCGTTGGCTCAGCAGGGTGGCAAGATAGCAATACAAAGCAAAACATGTATGATGAGAAAAAAGTACAGAGGCTAAGAGAAAAATATAGGGAACCTGGGCTTATGAAGCAGGCAAGTTTTAATATGCTAGATGTTCGTAAGGCAGATCATGGCAAATTTGAAAAATTAGTGCCGAATCCGTCTAAGGATACAGATTTTGCAGCAATGTTGCACCAACTTCTAGCAGACAAATTGCGAATGTGTGAGTTTATAGTTGGAGGGACTCCAGACAGGACTATTACTCTTTCTCACGCTCCTTTGGATTATAAGGAACAATCTTCAAAGGCAATAGATCAATATAGAGAAGCTCTTAACTGGTTGGCTACGTTTAAGGCTATGCCGGAGCCGCAGCAACGCAATGAGATGTGGAAAAGTCTAGTCAATAAATTCACAGAAAACCGAATGTCAGAATACGAAACACGTATTATAAACGGCGCATGGCAGCTTCTCATAGATGGGTATGATCCAGAGAAGAGTCGTCCTCGCTGAGACTCTGACGAGGATTGGTGGTGAGAAACTCGCACTCTATTTAACCCCGGACGGGCATGGTCTCCACATCCCGATGAGAAGTACAATACCGACAATCAGCCATTGCTAGCTTATGCTGGCACTACAGATATCAGAAACCCACTTAATCCTACGAAGCATGAGGAGGAGAAGCAAGAGCGTAAATTCCATCAACTGCTTGTTATATCCGATAAATATTTCCAGACGAAGGAGCAGCTCAAGATAGAGACAATCAAATCCCCACCCCCTGACGAGGTCATTGAGTATCTAGCAGAGCTAAAAAGCGTCCCAGCGCAGATTGCAGAGATGTGTAACGCTAGGATTATCTTCCACATTCAAAAACTAATGGAAGAATTCAACATCGAAAATAATTATCGATCCATACCAACGAGTGTTGATGATCTAGCCTCCCAAGACATGCAGAGGTGGCTAGCGAATGCCAATAATGCTGTAAAAGATTTTTACCAAACACAGCAATCCAATCATACAACCGATAGCCAACAAATTCCAATTAACGAGGAAGAGGCACCTTATTTAAGCAAATCTCAAATAAGTGCTTTAAATCAGTCTATACAGAAATATTGTGAAAGAGCAGACAAGATTGCAATTGTGCTAACAAAGGGTTGGTTGCCAGATCATCCCCAAGCATCAGACATATGGAGCAAGATCATAGCAGCAGGCATACTCACTTGTGGCACTTTAAACTTTCTTAGGCCATGTCTATGTGGCTGCTAAACTCTCAATTTAACAATCGTCACCCCATCACCACCTTCTTGTGGTGATGCCAATGCAAATGACTTGACCAGAGGATGATGTACAAGTTGTTCGCGAACAGCTGCACGCAACGCACCTGTCCCCTTGCCATGCACAACACGTACTGAGGACATGCCAGATAGAACGGCATCATTGAGATAAGTCTCCAGTTCCTCTAGTGCATCCTCAACTCGCCAGCCACGCATATCCAACTGCGTTGGCACCTCAGGACGATCTTCCAGCATTGGACGCGTGATACTTGATTGCTCACGCTCATCAAAAGCTGCCTTACGCTTGTTGATACGTTCGATATTGTCAACACTCACACGTAGACGCATTGAACCCATCTGTACTTCAGCCTCACCACGATCAGCCGAGAGACCTAGCAATTGAGCCGTTTGCCCAAAGCTGAGTACACACACCGTATCCCCAATCTGTAATGGCCCTTCCAACCGTTCTTCCTGGGGCGAGGATTGGCGAGCACGCACAGGCTCAGGCACTCGCACCGTTTTCTCTTCCAGACCGCGAGCACGCCGACGCAACTCACCCAAACGCTCAAAGTTCAGATCGCCGCGCTTCACTTCTCCCTTAATTTTTGCAAGCTGAGCTTGAACCTCATCCAATTCTCGTTGTGCCTGCATACGTGCCTCATTGAGAATCTTGACACGTTGCATCTCAACCTGTAGACGCTCCTCTTCAAGCTGTTTGCGCTGATATTCCGTCTCAGCCCGCTCCATATTCAGATGGAAGCGATCATCCTCGATCGCTTTGCGCTCATTCTGCAAGCCTTCGAGTAGGTTCTCCATACGTACACCTGCACTGCCCAGAAACCTACGTGCACCACGAATGATGCGCTGGTCCAGACCTAGACGCTCGGCAATCGCTAGGGCATTACTGCGACCAGGCAGGCCAATACTGAGCTTATAGGTTGGTGAAAGCGTCTCAATATCAAACTCGACCGAAGCATTCACCACCCCCTTCTGCTCATGGGCAAAGGCCTTCAGCTCCGAGTAGTGAGTTGTCGCCACAGTCGTCACATGACGATCCAGCAGAAAGGTAAGGATGGAACGTGCTAGGGCCGAACCTTCGCTCGGATCAGTACCGGCACCGAGTTCATCGAAGAGCACCAAAATATGGACAGGACGCTCTTTCTGTCGTACCACCAACTCCTCTGCCATCTTGCCACGAAAATCAGTATAGCGTTTGCGCTCACTATCGATCTTACGCAAAATATCGATAATCCGGCTCATATGAGACGAAAAAGTGCTCAAATTCTGTTCAATGCTCTGTTCATCGCCGATATCAGCAAAAATATCCTGGAATACCGCAATCTCTGAATCCTCATCGGCAGGAATATGCAGACCGGACTGAGCCATCAGCGACAACAAACCGACGGTCTTCAGTGCAACAGTCTTCCCACCGGTATTAGGACCAGTAATCACCACAATAAAGAAATCCTGCCCCAAATAGAAATTGATCGGCACGACCTTGTCGGTCAACAATGGATGGCGAGCATTACGGAGATTGATACGTCCCTCATCGTTCAACCGAGGCTCACTAGCACGTGTCAAGCGAGCATAGCGAGCCTTGGCCAAGTGCATATCAAATTCGGCCAGCAGTTCGACAACAACTTTAAGAGCTTCCGCCTCACGGCCAACTTCTGCGGACACCTGACGCAGGATACGTTCGATCTCCTCACGCTTATCTGCTTGCAACTCCCGCAATTTATTGTTCAGCTCAACCACGACCAACGGCTCAATAAAGACCGTTGCGCCGCTAGACGATTGATCATGGACGATGCCACGGACCTGCCCACGAAGTTCGGCTTTCACAGGCACAACATAGCGATCATTGCGTATAGTGATAATCTCTTCCTGCAACACATGTGCAAAATCACCAACCAGCGTACGCAGACGCTCTTGCACGCTGATTAGCACTGCGAAGATCAAAGCGCAACTTACGCAATGTAGGACTAGCTGTATCCAATACTTCACCATCTTCACTGACAGTTGCTTCGATGCGGTTCATAATTTCCGGTTGTCGAGGCATATCAGATCCGAGGGCATGCAGCAAAGGAAAAGTTGCAACATCAAGCTTTTCCAGCACTCCGCACATAGAGCGAACTAACGCACCGTCCTCATCACAGCCACGAGATCATTCGCTGTCAAAACCCCGTCACGAGCAGCGCGAGTCAGTAACGGGCGGATATCATGAGCGCCACGCACGCCGACATCAGGGTACAAATCGATGAGACGTGAAGCCTCCGTAGTAAAAGCCAAACGTCGTCTAGCCTCGGCCAAATCTGGTGTTGGCTCCAGAGCTAGCACCAACTCTTTACCAGCGGAGAACCCGGGTTCACCAGCCACTTTTGCCAATATCTTAGGATACTCCAGAGTGTTTATACTTTTTCCATGCATACTACACACTTATATCACGAGTTCTTTTAGACAGGACTTCTCACTCTTCCTAGCAAATTTTGTGTACCTCATCGGTACATATGCATTGTACCACTCCGGTCAATTAAGAGATCTCACAATCTCCACCAAAAATGTCACCAACCCAGCCTTCTCAACCGTTATTAAAGTATCTATCACTTCTCTGAACCAGAGGACCCCTTGCAAGAGCCCTGGGGGTGAATGGCGAGTCCTTATTTGGGGCTTGGGTTGAGCCAGTCCCCTTCCTGTATGAAAGAATGTTCATTTGACTCTCCTGTACGATGAACATTTGTATATTGACGTGTGTGATATGATATATCTATATTCTTACACAGAAAAAAGAGAGTGAGCAAAACAAAGCGAGCATACAAGTATCGGTTCTACCCGACTGCCGAACAGAAGCGTATCCTTGCGCAAACGTTTGGATGCTGCCGCTTTGTCTACAACTGGGGCCTTTCGACTCGCAAAACTGCTTACTTCCAACATGGGCAAAAGCTGACCTACAACGATCTCTCGGCTATGCTGCCTCATTTGAAGAAGGAACACCCATGGCTTGGGGATGTTGCTGCCGTTCCATTGCAGCAATCTCTTCGCCACTTGGATCGTGCCTACAAGAACTTCTTCGAGGGGAGAGCCAAGTATCCTACGTTCAAGAAAAAGCAAGGCAACCAGTCGGCTACCTACGTTGGGACTGCCTTGAGCCTCTTGGATGGTCAACTCACACTTGCCAAGATGAATTAGCCTCTTGCTATCACCTTCCATTGAGCATTCCCCCGAGATCTCAAACCATCGTCGGTCACTATCTCCAAGGACTGTGCAGACCGCTACTTTGTCTCCATACTCTTTGAAGAGGAGATCAAACCTCTTCCACCTACAAGTGCACAAGTTGGGCTGGACCTGGGCCTCAAATCGATGGTGATCCTCTCGACTGGTGAGGCTGTGGGCAACCCTCGCTACTATGCCAGGGAAGAGAAACGGCTGGCAAAAGCTCAACGTCGGCATGCGAAAAAGAAAAAGGGTTCCAAGAACAGGGAGAAAGCACGGCGAAAGATTGCTCGTGTTCATGCCCGTATCAACGACCGGAGGCGCGACTACCAGCACAAACTTTCCACACGCATTGTTCATGAAAACCAAGTGATTTGCGTGGAGAGTCTGGCCGTCAAGAACATGGTCAAAAACCACTGTCTGGCCAAATCGGTCCATGACGTGGGATGGGGTGAGTTTTGTCCGTCAACTGGAGTACAAGAGCCAGTGGTACGGGCGAACTCTCATCAAAATTGATCGTTGGTATCCTTCCAGCAAAACCTGCCATGATTGCAAATATGTGGTAGAAGACCTCCCACTTGATGTGCGCGAATGGGTCTGCCCAAAGTGCGGTGTCTGGCACGACCGGGATATCAACGCTGCAAAAAACATTCTGGCCGAGGGGCTCTCGGTGTCTGCCTGTGGAGGAGGTGTCAGACCTGCTCGGGCGAAAGCTCGAATGGGCAACCCCCAACGAAGCAGGAATGCTCGCTCGCCAGGGCGAGAAGCCCCCGCCCTTTAGGCGTGGGGAGATGTCACTTAATCCAATTGGCCACAGGCAACAGCTGGATTACTAGCAAAGCAAGTATTTCATAGACAAAAACAGAAGGTTACACATGATCTCACCAACGGTTAAGTACATTCCCGCGTCCTCAGAAAAGGCGCCATGGGCTAGGTTGCATTGCCTGGTCTTTGCTCATTCTTCGTCCTATTGCTGCTTGGCCTGAGTATGGCTTGGCTATTTGTAATCCGCCCGCCACTCCATAACCTAGCCGTAGCCGAGATTAATGCAACTCTGAATTGCACAGAAGAAGATATTCATTCACCTCCATTTTTCTTGTCAGGTATTCCCTTACCTATCCAAGAACAGACTCTCACCGATCTGCTCACTCCCAATGGGGGAACGTCCGATCCCATAAAAAATCCGG
>CAVSHN010000006.1:0-14031 GCA_963727755.1 uncultured Chloroflexia bacterium | reverse complement strand
GGTGTCTGTGTATTCTGCCAATAATCACTAGCTTTATTAAAGGCAGTCTTGATACGCATCTGAGCTTCATTTGCCCCTTTAATTACTTTGTGCTTGATATCTTCAAAACGTTTATCTATCTCATCTTGATTCTGGTGGACCCGATGCTGAATTTGGGTTTTGCTCCCATTCTTCGCCCATACAGTTCTTCCTCTCACTATACGAATACGCTGTCAAAATGGTGTCTTGTATCATCAAAGCGAGCCAGGAGACCCCTTGCATCCTGTTAAGGGGGAGGAACGAGGCCTTCCCTTTATGGGGGGGTTCCTGATTAGCATAGGGTGCGCCTAGGATTTTTGCAAAAAGTGAGCACGAAACTTGATATATATGAGTTTAATTCGACCGCTCAGCCCGATTTTGCTGAGCCGTGCAAAAAGTTAGGCACACCCATTAGCATATACGTTGGAGATACTAGGAAGGTTGGTGACACTCTCTAGGTGATTTCACACGCTGGTGCGTTTACAGTAAAGGCACGATCTCTTCTTGAACAGGCACACCTGTGACCTCAGCATCATGTTTGCCCAGGATTAGCAGATCTACTTCGCTGCGGATACCAAATTCGGGTAGATAGATACCTTGGCTGGATCGAGTTACATGTGTATGGCAGCAAAATGCGTTCATCCTGTGTCTCAAAGTTATCTATATTGGCTCCATTGCCATGCTCAACAGTGCCAATGCTATGGCCAGTGCGATGTACAAAGTAGTCAGCATAGCCAGCTGTGGCAATGATGTGACGTGCCACATCATCTACTTGACGGCCCTCAACGTGTTTGCCTGCTGCGAGCCGTTCACGTATAAATGTGATCGCTGTATCACGAGCGTTACGCACAATCTCAAAGACCTCACGCTGGTGTGCCGGAATTTCATCACGTGTTCCGACAAAGGCAACCCAGGTATAATCCGCATAGATGGCGTCGTCCATAGGGAGACGGCTCCAGAGTCAAAGAGAACCAGATCGCCATGCTTGATAGGACTGGATTGGGTGCTAGAGGGCTGGTAATGTAGATTCCCCTATTGGCATTCACAGCCACAATGGGAGCTTCCCCTTCGGGCATTATCAGTCCTGCCTGCAAGATCAGTTCCACAAAGTGTTGCTGCACCTGATATTCATCCAAATCTCTTCCTGCCCGCAGGTCAGCACTAAGTTCGGCAAAGAGTTGGTCTTTGATGGCGATCAAACGCCGTCCAGCCTCACGATGACTAGCGATTTGCTGCTCAGTTAGCTGAGCAATGAAAAGCTGAGCTAGGTTTGCCGAACTCACGACCTCTACTCCAAAAGACGTATTAGCTCTATTGTGCCTGCATCGACTCGTGAGATATAGGGAATGGCATTCATAGGTGAGTATTCCATGGCAATGCGTGTCCCTGAGGCTAATAGGGAATGTACGTGAGCATGCATTTCTTGCCAAGTACGAAAGATCAAGCATTGCCCTGGCAATCAGCGCAAAGTGGCTCAACGGCGCTAATCACTGCTGTCGGTATTCCCTGAGCGGGTACAAAATAGAACCAGCGTCGTGAATACATCTCCTGGCTGGGTAGTCCCAGGACCTGATAGGCGATTGGATTCGCTTTGCGAAAGTCGTAGAAGAGCCAGCCCTGCGTAAGCTGCTCGTCTCGCAATGCCTGTTGAATACGTTCAAGATCCATTAATAATTCCTCAAAAAAGGGAGACGATTAGGGAGCATCGTCTCCCTTGTTAATTATCTTTGCACTTGAAGTCGTGCTCTTTGAGCTTCTTCCCTCTGAGCCTGAATGTACGCATTAATGTCCGATTCTTGGAAACGCCATTCACGCCCAAGTTTGAAGCCGCTAAGTTTGCCTTCTTTGAGAAGGCGGAAGATGGTCCGGTCGCTCAATTTCAATATTTGTTGAAGTTGCTCGATGGTGTATATCTCAGTTAGCATACGTCCCTCTATGGTGCAGCTCAACCTTCACCTCATGAACGGTTTCTGTATCTGTGTCGTATATAATAGCGCTCATAGGTGATGGGTCAGGGATAACATCACCGTCTTTTTGCATCAATTCTAAATGCTCCTGTAACGCTTCTTGCATTAATTTAAGCGTCTCTTCTGGTGTTTCTCCGACTGCAATGCATCCAGGGATATCAGGGACGTATGAACCGTAGCTGGTGTCTCCTTTTTCGAGAATAACGGGATAACAAACTGCCATAGCGTTTCCTCCTTTAGTTCCCTGTCTTTTTCTTCCATAGTCCTCTGTGGTATAGTAGAGACGGGACCGTTAGGGGGATGGACTAGATCCCCCTAACTTTTTACCAACCAGCTTGCTTTTTAATGTCTGACAAGGTCTTCTTTGGTAGGCCTGTGTTGGGATGTCCTGCCACTGTCACCTTTCCAGGCTTGATTGGATGTTTGTAGTGGCGGTGGCTCCCCTTAGTTCCTACATAGTACCACCCTTCAGACTCAAGCCGTTTGATAACGTCTCGCGCTTTCAAATAACCTCCTAAACTAAATTTATGTACTTCATCAGTACACTGACAGAATACTATATCGGTCACTTATTGTCAATCAATGGCAGCTATTTTCTTGCTTAGGTGTGACAGATTCTTTCGGGAATAGCCCTAAGTGGTTGTAACGAATTTGCTTGCATTCCCGTTCTAAACCATGAAGGTTAACGATTGTGTCATGGTTTGTGCTGGGCATGTCGTGCGTTTCTCTCTCTCTTCAACGAAAATGGTGTCAATTGGATAAGGATATCATGGGCAGAGATCTCATAGGGATGGACAGAAGATCAACAAGGCCGATTGGCCAGATCAGAGATATATTATTCCTACCAAAGCATGTCTATCATTTCCCCGTGGCTGTTTCCTGCCAAGAGAAGAAAGCAACACCATTTTAAGAGGAAAAAGCGTGCATGGAAGAGGCCTATAATCATTGCATGCACAGCCTTTTTGTTGATGGTGCTGCTGGGATGTAGCGCACTCGGTGCTGGTTATTACTATTATGTGACCAATATTAAACCATCACTTACGTCATTTGAACGCCCGGTCAGTCGTGACCAGGATGAGCCAGCATTGAGCCAGCCAGTGGATTTCAGTCTTATCGCTGGTAGATCGTGGAACATCCTCTTGCTGGGAAGCGACAATGATGGCAAATTCACTTTCCCACAGATACTCACCCAAGTTATGATGGTTGTGCATATTGATACAGTCAACAATATGGTAAGTATGGTCTCTATTCCACGCGATTCATGGGTAGCGGTACCAGAGGTGGGTGGTATGCATAAAATAGATCAGGCATTCTTGCTAGGTGCCCAGCGAGATAACAGCTTTGAAGGCGGCGTCCGTCTAGCTCGCCTGACCGTCGAGCAGGATTATGGTATTACTATCGATCGCTATGCATGGGTAGGGCTGGATGGCTTTGCGAAGGTAATTGATACATTTGGCGGCGTTAATGTTGATATCACCCATCCAGTTGTTGATGATACCTATCCTAATGATAGCGGAACCAGTAGCAATCCCAATAATCCGTATGCCTATAATCGTCTATCTAGCTCCTGGGCCGCAGCATCTTACTGGCGAACAAGCCTTGGAATATGTCCGTACACGTCACTCGGACCAGATAGGCGACATTGGGCGTAAGAGCGCCAGCAGCAAGTATTGACAGCCCTCAAGCCAGAGCTTACCAGTCCCAATATGCTGGCAAGCGTTGCACAATTGCTAAAAAGCCTGGATAAGAAATTTTATACCGATTTGAGCGAACAAGAAGTGTTGGCAATGGCTAAATATGGACACATGCTGAGCAGCAATACTGTGCAACACGTTACATTGGGGCCAGGGCAGGGTCAACAAGATTATGGAGATCTGGCAACTATTTATGATCCCATGCTAGAAGCAGACCAGGATGTAGTTATTCCACATTGTGAGAATATTCAGCCAGTGATCAACCATGTCTTTGGGTTAGGCGATGCGCAAAGTTGCCATATTCTAGGTAGTCGTTAGCTCAATTTGTCCCCCTTTCCTCCTTGAGAATGCCTCACTCCATAGCCCAATTTGGCTATCATAAAGGGCCATTCCATTCCATGTCATAGCATGTCATAGTATAGTATATTCATGTTTCCGCACTTCCTAGTAGCCTGTCCAATTCGGTACACGGCAACGATCCAACCCAGATCACAACACCAGAATACCAATACGGATTCTAAAAAAATTTTTTTGCTGTTTTTAATTGGTGAGAAGAAAATTTAATTTTTTAATTACATTATTGAATTCTCAAATATTTTATGGTACCATAGACATATAAATGTGTAAAAACTAAGTCGTGCAAAGATTAAGTAATAGGAAAACTGCTGGGTAATCGCTGTTTGCTTGTAGTGGAGAGTCCAGAGGACCTACACAGGCAAGAGCCTACACAGGCAAGAGTCTACACAGACAAGACCGGATAAACGAGCAATGCTCTCCCAGTGAAGAGCGGAATCTCAAATCCTTCCAATGAGGGAAGGATGTCAAACTTGCAGCCACGAGGAAGAACTGCTATGACAGATCACATGCCAAAAGTAGTCCTGCTTTCCGCTATTGAGACGCAGCAGGCAGAACCAATTAAACTGGATTTTAGAGAGGACAGAGAACAGACCAGCGCGACGTCCCTAGTACTCAAGGGTGGTGATACCTTTCTGGTGGCAGATGTGTGCGGTGATTTTCTCTCGTCGGTGCAAGAGATGGGTCTCTTCTCGCATGGGACACGTTTCCTGCAAACTTGCAATCTTTATCTAGAAGGTTGTCGTCTTGTGCCCCTTTCCCATCAGGTTGCTGCTATGGGAGATGCCTGTCACATTGATCTCACGAATGTGACATTTGCAGTGGAGAACCAAGATATTGTTGAGCAAGGGGCTATTCATATTGACCGCTTTATTGAATTAGAGCAAGATTCACTCGTTCAAACCTTCACGGTGACCAATTTTCACGCGAGTGCTGTGGTATTCAACTTGACCTTGAGAATTGGTGCAGATTTCTGTGATCTCTTTCAGGTTCGTGGCCTTCTGCGCAAACAGCAAGGGAAACATTTGCCAAGCCTACAAGAGAGCGATGGAGTTGTTTTGCGTTATCAAGGGTTAGATGATATTGAGCGTACAACACAGCTTCAATATCAACCATCAGCCAATTATGTACAATCTGACAGAATTGATTGGGTGCTTAACCTCCAGCCAGGCAGTACTGTACAAATACGTGTTACAATCAAAATGAGCAAATCAGGTACTGATAAACTGTTGACACAACCTGCGGCATCTGCATGGCGTAGCCAGCAGCTACCAACGACGCAAACGAATGATCCCTTCTTTAATCGCTTACTGACACGTGGCATGCAAGACCTGATGATGTTGAGTACTCTGACGCCCCATGGTTTCTTTCCATATGCAGGTACTCCCTGGTATTGCTGTCCTTTTGGGCGTGATGGGCTGCTTACCGCTCTGGAGTTTCTTCCCTGGTTTCCTCAGGTCGTACATGGCGTGCTGGCGTTTCTGCTGCTCATCAAGGGAAAAAGGTTGAACCTTTCACTGAAGAGGAGCCGGGGAAGATCCTCCATGAGTTTCAGGACAGGCGAGATGGCTAACTGTCGTGAAATTCCCTATATTCCCTACTATGGTTTGGTGGATGCTACTCAGCTTTTTCTGATGGTCCTCGAAGCCTATATACGCTGGACAAATGATTTAGCATTTCTGGAGAAATTATGGCCCAATGCAGAAGCGGCGGCCAGATGGTTAACAGACTATGGCGATCAAGATGGCGATACCTTTATTGAATTTCACTGTACTTCCGAAAAGGGGCTGGTGAACCAGGGCTGGAAGGATTTTTGATTGGCTACTCATAGTGATGGTCGGATTGCCCGTTCCCCGATGGCACTATGTGAGGTACAGGGATATACCTATGCTGCTTATCGAGCTATGAGCTATCTTGCCAGGAGACTGGGTAAGCATGACTGCGCCATTCATTGGGATCATATTGCTGAGACATTACAGACAAACTTTTTGCGGCACTTTTGGTGGGAGCAAGAGCAAGTCTTCTATATGGGATTGGCCGAACACAAAGAACCTTGTGATATCGTTACTTCCAATGCAGGACAATGCCTATGGACGGGAATCATCCCCGATGATTTGGCACACAGGGTCACCCATCGCTTAATGTGTGCGGACATGTTCAGTGGGTGGGGCATTCGCACGCTCTCAACACAGGCCAAGCGTTACAATCCAATGAGCTATCACAATGGTTCGGTCTGGCCACATGATAGTGCCTTGGTAGGAACTGGTTTTGCCCTTTATGGACGAAAAGAGGAGGCTGGGCGCATCTTGAAGAGTCTGTTTGATGCCAGTTGTTATTACGACAGTGCTCGCTTGCCGGAACTCTACTGCGGTTTTGCGCGTCGCGATGGCTATGGCCCAACTCGTTATCCTGTTCTTGCTCGCCTCAAGCCTGGGCGACGGGGGACCTTTTCTCCTGATCCAGTCATTGCTTGGGCTGCATCCTGAGGCTGAGCAGCACCGTCTAACGTTGGATCAGCCCACCCTGCCAGATTGGCTCAAGACACTGGAAATTAATGGAATCTATGTAGGAGCACGACGGGTGCATCTGCGCTTCGTTCATGTGGAAGATCGCACGGAGATCGTTCTTGGCAGAGAAAACGAAGTCGATGTCCGCGTACTCTAGCTAGCAAGGGAAACCCCTTGCAAGATGATCTCTGGGTTTAAACCAGTCCTACTATCGGTACATTGGGAGTGGACTGGATTATTGGGGTTTGTGCATGAGCAAATGTACGATCAAGCAGCTCATTGATATCGGCTATTTGCTGTGCCATCCACTTCGTTAAATCGCTGCGCTCAACAGCTTGCCGTGCTGTCGTGGCTTTGATCTTGCGTTCATCAGCTGGCAGCGTCAAGGCTTTATATAATGCCTCGGCGGTCTCCTCAATATCGACAGGAGACGTTGGAATTGACCCCTTTGCCATCTGATGAAATGCACCGACGGTACGTGAAAGCACAATCACCCCATCGCGTTGATTGACAACGGCTCCCTCCTTAGCCACCAAGTTCATCCCATCAATGATCGGATTGACCAGCAACACATCATAAAACTGCATCGCTGCCAGTGCACGCACCCTATCATTACCAAAAAACGCCTGAATAGGCGTCCAATCATTTGTCCCATACGTGTGATTAATGTCATCAATCAGCGAACGTACATCAGCATCGAAATGTCGATACATCAGCAACGTCTGCCGTGACGGCACCAGAAAAGCCAGGAAGACAACCTTGCTGTGCAGTTCAGGATGTTTTTCAAGCACCTGAGAGTAGGCCTGGAAACCTCGTATAATATTCTTCGTTGGCTCAAGGCGATCCACACGCATGATTGTGTGCTCACACAATAACGGCTTGATTGTTTCAGCAGCCCGCTTGCCAGCGGCGCTATTTACCACTTTGCGCTCCTGCGTGACCGAAATGGAAATGGGGTAGGCTCGTGTCTGTGTGCGATGGCCTTGCCACCAGACGGCTCCCTCTTCGAAGTCTGCCACGGCACCATCCAAGATGGTGCGAGCACCTTCGAGAAAATTGCGTGCGTCTCGCTGGGTCTGAAAGCCGATAATATCGTTACCTACTAGCCCTTGATAAATCGCCTGTGTGATCTTGCTTGGCAAGAAATGCCAGCAGCGGATGTCTGGCCAGGGAATATGAATGAAATGCTGCATCAAAATGGTCGGATGGCGTTGACAAATCATCGCTGGGGCCAGATACAGGTGATAATCTTGTAACATCACCACTGGCACCGTTTGTTCTCGCTCGATCTCATCGTTAACTGCGAGAGCAATGGCTTGATTGGCAACAGTATATCCATTCTCCCAGGCATCTTGCAATTGTTTGGCCAATTCCGCATCTTGTGTCGGATCACACATATAGTGTTGTAGAAACCAGAGAAATTCATTGCTAACCTTCTCATAATGTTTGCGATATGCCTCTTTGGCAATCGAAACATAGCGCAGTTGCATCTTCAAGCCTGAGAGAGAAGATTGCAGGGAGCTGCCCTGCTGCTGAGCCTGCTTGATAGCCAGACGATCGCCTTCAGTCATAGCCATGGCAACCCACGTGACATCCATCGTGTTCCCGACGTCAGTTAACGCTGTGACCATTCCACCCGCACCTCTGCGTGCTTTGAGCGTTTTTTCCTGCGTTAGCTGATATTCCACGGGACCACGGTTTGAGGCTATGATAAGACGATGCGAATGAATCAACTGCGGAGGGGAGAGCTTTGTCGTCTTCCGCGTGGACATGAATAGCTCCTTTCTTGATAGGTGCTTGCTTTCGGCATTTTGCGCACCATGAGGTACAAGCTTGTTCTATCTAGTTGCTCTTTGTTAAAGAACACTGATATAACCTGATCTAGGAACAAACCACAGCATACATAAGGAGACTATTCAAGTCTCCACGGTTAATGTTACCATACGATGAAGCCAGATTTCCAGTTTCTTGCCTAATAGATCTCTGGTCAGTTGCTACTGGAGCAAGATCCTATCATCCCTGGCAAATTCGAGGCCTTGCACTTTGCTTATGGATGTTGTATCGTTGGATTGGCGGATGGAACCGTTCAGGTTGTTATAGCAGTAGTACAGAGAAGAATTTTGAAGAATATGTTAATTCTTTGCAAATGTCCCTTTTTTCTGCCAGTTGGGTGTGGAAAAAGGTTGACATTTTGTGATTGGTTCTCTAATATTTCAACTGTAAAATAAACGTGGTACCAACTGACTGCCATTTTGTGCTAGCATAATGATTGTAGAAGAGGACTAGCATCGTCAATTATTGTAGAAGCTTACAGGAGGCGTGATGAAGTGTTCCCAATGTGCAGTTGAATTGCCAACTTTGGCTACTAGCTGTCCCCAGTGCGGATCAAGTATATCGCAGGGTCAGTTAAATGCGTTCTCGTATCTGCCCCCGGGAACTCCGCCTTGGCCCACAAGAGTTTCGGAGAAACTTCCCTACCTTGTCGAGGCCAAACCGAGCGAACTAGCTATGGCGGGAGTTCATGCTAATGGCAAGGTCAAACCTCTGGCCAGTTCTGTGGTGCGTCGCATCGTTAGTGTGGTTTTGATTGTGCTCCTCACTCCAGTTGTGGGTGTGTTGGGAACTATTGGCGTGCTCGCCATCCAAGGCCAGTTTCCGCCCAATTCCCATCCTGCCCGCTCCCTGTCGCATTTCCCAAGTGCATCGGGTACTAATGCGCTTTCTGGTAGCAATGTCAGTTCACTGCCTATGCCTGCTCCTTTTACATCCACGAGCGATGCTACGATGAATATCTCGGTGCAATATCCTTCTGATTGGACAGCTGGGCCTGTCGATCAGTCCACCGATCCAATTGAGTATCCCATTGTTCAACCAGACAAATTGATCCGTATATTCATTGTACGGTTCTCGCCCAGTACATCATCCCGAAATTCCAGGGCCAGACCAGCTCAACACAGAATCTTATTGCCGGAATGGCGCAGCAATTCTCGAATGTTGTAATGGTTGTGCCTCCTAATGGCTCACCAACCATTGGCAGTGATCAATGGGTTGAACGGGATGCAACCTTCGTAGATCAGAACAACGTTAAGAAGCACTTTACCACTATTACGGTCTTCCACGATCATCAGAATTACTACAATATCAACTTTGCCGTACCCCAAAGCCTCTACAAGCAGGCGATGCAAGAGTATATTCAGCCCATCCTCAGCACCTTCAAGTTTAACTCATAGGTCTTTGGGTAGAGGCAACAGGAACCGTTTGGGATATCCCCCTGTATCAATGCAGGGGATCCCTGCGCCCATGATGATCGACCGACGGCCCGCTATGTTTCCACAGCGGGCCGTCGGCTTGTTATCTTGATGTAACTCGTCGCAATCTAGCTTATTGTGACAAGCTGGAACGTGACAACTAGTATTCAGGCATTGCTGGAGCTGCTGCCTTCTCCTTTTCGGGCAAGTCAGTGATAAGGACTTCTGTGGTCAGGATCATTGCGGCAATGCTAGCTGCATTCTGCAATGCTGAACGAGTCACTTTGGCAGGATCAGCGATACCATACTCGAACATATCGCCATACTCGCCTAGCAGCACATTGTACCCATAATGAGAATTGTTGTGCTCTTTCTGAGCGCGGCGCACACCCTCGACAACGACCGAGCCATCTTTACCTGCATTGATCGCTAGTTGGCGCAGGGGCTCCTCAAGAGCGCGGCGCAGAATGGTTACACCAGTTGCTGCATCGCCAGTCAGTTTTAGCTCATCTAAGGCTCCAATGGCATTGATAAGTGCAACACCACCGCCTGGTACCATGCCCTCTTCGACACCAGCTCGGGTAGCAGAGAGCGCATCCTCAACACGGGTTTGGCGATATTTCAGCTCAACTTCAGTACCAGCTCCAACTTTGATCACTGCAACACCGCCGGCCAATTTTGCCAGACGCTCCTGGAGCTTTTCACGATCATAGTCGCTAGTGGTCTCATCGATCTGAGCCTTGATCTGGCGAATACGGCCTTGGATCTCGGCAGGATTGCCATGACCTTCAACGATAGTAGTATCTTCCTTGTGGGCAGTAACGAGGCGAGCAGAACCAAGATCGGCTAGCGTTGCATTGTCCAGGCGCCGACCCATTTCCTCGCTAATAACTTGGCCGCCCGTCAGCACAGCGATATCTCGTAGCATCTCCTTGCGGCGATCACCGAAGCCAGGAGCTTTGACAGCCAGCACATTGAGAATACCGCGCAACTTGTTGACTACCAGAGTTGCCAGAGCTTCGCCATCGACATCTTCAGCGATAATCACAATCTCGCGACGGCCTTGCTGAACAACTTTCTCGATCAGAGGCAGAATATCTTGGACCGCGTTGATCTTCTTATCGGTGATCAGGATATCGGGATTCTCCAGTGAGGCTTCCATCTTCTCTGTATTAGTCACCAAATAGGGCGAGATATATCCCTTATCGATCTGCATACCTTCGACGTACTCTACCTCGAAGTTGATACCTCGCGACTCTTCGACAGTGATGACGCCATCCTTACCGACTTTGTCCATTACCTCAGCAATCAACTCTCCAATCTGCTCGTCGGCAGCTGAGATTGAGGCAATCTGGGCAATATCTTTCTTGGTCTGGACAGGTACTGCCTGTCTGCGAATATACTCGACGATAGCCTCAGTACCCTTATCGATACCATACTTTAACTGCATGGGGTTTGCACCAGCAGCCAAATTCTTTAAGCCTTCGCTGACGATCGCCTGAGCTAGCACAGTTGCTGTGGTAGTGCCATCACCAGCAACATCATTTGTCTTAGTTGCAGCTTCCTTGAGCAGTTGGGCGCCCATATTCTCAAAGGGATCTTCCAGTTGGATCTCCTTGGCGACAGTCACACCATCATGCGTTACGCTAGGTGCACCAAACTTCTTGTCCAGGGCAACATTGCGACCCTTTGGGCCAAGCGTTGTCTTTACAGCACCTGCTAGGACATCAATACCCTTTTTAAGGGAACGACGAGCCTCTTCATCAAATACCAGTTGTTTTGCCATTCTTGAATTTTCCTCCCATTAGATCTTGATAGGTATCATACTAGCCAATAACCGCTAGAATATCATTCTCTTTGAGTACCAAGTACTCTTCACCATCCAGCTTAAACTCGGTACCGCCATACTTGGCGAATAGTACTCGATCGCCTACCTTGACCTCAATGGTGGCACGATCGCCATTATCCAGTAAACGGCCGCTACCTACAGCGATCACTATTCCTTCCTGGGGTTTCTCTTTAGCAGTATCGGGGATAACAATGCCGCTTTTGGTGACTTCTTCTTTTGCGGCTGGCTTGACGACTACACGCTCTCCAATAGGATGAATTGCTACTGCCACGATGTACACTTCCTTTCCGCTATGAATTTGCAAATCTCTCACGTTGAGTAACGACTCTGGGGGGGGCCCAGGGCCGTAGTGAATAACACCTGAGACATTGACTGAGTCATATTGGGAATAATCGCAACAACACGGACCGCCTGTGGCACAACCCATGCAACAGTAGATTTTCCCCTGCACTAGAGTCGGAGACCACAAAAAATCAATTTCACAGTTAGTACAGCGGTGCACCATTTGCGATGTATAAAGCGCACATTCTGCCGACGTACCCGGTTGTTGTTTGCTCTCTTTGTTCATCGCCATTCTCAGGTGGTCAATCAGACTTAATCCGTATTTGAGTATGCCACGACAAGTATTAGAAGTGCATAGGAGAGATGTTAGAGGAGTGTTAGAAAAAAGACCTATGGTCCCGTAAAACCGCTGAAGGAAGATGGTACGATGGTTAACGAAAGCGTCGCGAGAAGTCCCATCCCCGATGTCTGGGATGGGGATGAGAGCGCCGCCTGTAGCATACAATTCTTTGCCATATTTGCGCATTTCATCCTCTAAATTGGAATACTATAATGTTACTTATCCAAATATGCTTCGTTGTATATAGTAGGACAACAAAAATAGAAAGGAGCTTGCTCATATGGAAACAGTCCATATCTACCGATTGCAGCCCACACAAAAGATTGTTTGCGGTGCTTCGAGATGCGCAGATGGAAGCCGCCAAAGTCTGGAACTTTTGCGTCGAAGTACACAAACAGGCTCGCAGAGAACATCTGCCTTGGCCTGGGAAAAGTGCACTTCAAAAGGCCACTAAGGGTGGACAATTTGCGCTGCACTCTCAATCGGTGCAGATGGTCGTACATGCTTTCCTTGCTAATATCGACACTACACGCAAGCTCCGCCAAACGTACCCTCAAATGAGGATGAAATATCCATGGCGCGAAAAATGCTACTATCCGGTCAAATGGCCTGCTCAGGCCGTCAACCGAAGAAGCCTGGACACGTTATTCTGCCCATGGGCAATGGGCGCAAGCCTATCGTCTTGCATCTCGACTTTGCCTGAGCATAGCGGCGCATGTAGCTTGGTATGGAATAACGGCTTCGAGTTGCATGTATGCATCGAAACGCCAAAGCTGAGAATGCCCCGGAGAAGTCCATGCCACCGTTGACTTGGGTGAAATCCACTTGGCCGCTGTTCCACTAACACGGGTGAGGCGATGATCGTCACAGGCCGCGGCATTCGCTCGCTCAAACGACAGCGAACCAAGATGCTGGGTAAATTGGGAAGCGACGATCTCGCTGCAAGAAGCGCTCTCGCAGATGGCGTCGACTGCAATGGGCCAAGAACAAGCAATGCCGAAGAGCAGAGCGCAGAGTCCGTGATCTGCGCCACAAAGCCGCTCGCAAAGTCATTGACTTCTGCCAAGAACACAAGTTGGCTCCCTCTTCGTGGGCAATCCCCACGGTGTCCGCAATCGCAATACCGGGGGCGTCACCACAACCAGACGGATGTCCTTGTGGGAGTATGGCAAGGACATCGACTACCTCACCCATAAATCCGCACAAGCTTGCATCAAGTGCTTTACTGGCTCTGAACGAGGCACAAGTAGCCAGTGTCCGGTATGCAAGCATAAACACAAGCCCAAGGGCAGAAATTGGGCATGCCGCAAATGTGGCTTTGTTGGCCATCGTGACATTGTCGGCAGTGTCAATATGCATCCGCTCGCATTCGATGAGCATGTGTCGTTTCCTCGTTCCGTCACGTATCTACGCCCTGGACTATCTAGGAGTAGTAGTAGGGCAGACACGCCCCTGGCATCAAAGGATGCTTGTAGTCTAGCGCAGCCAACGGATCAACCACTGCTTCTAGAGCAGGTCCCTCGGGGGCAGGCCACACCGTTGGAGTGCGTTAGAAGCTCACCCCCTCACGAGGGGGTTGAGAGTGTCACACTCTACTTGTGGGATATGCTATAATGCCAAGGGTATATACTAATGAGGAGCTATTGCCACGGATCTGCACAGAAGTGCATGCACTTCATAATAGCAATTGTATAGAATAAAGGAATGCAAAAATGTGCAATTCTGAAAGAAAAATGCAGGTGCATCCAGTTCATCCTGCACGTGACTCCGAA
>CAVSHN010000005.1:0-19458 GCA_963727755.1 uncultured Chloroflexia bacterium | reverse complement strand
AAGACAGTGCTCATCACCAGCATTGAATAGAACCAGTTGCGGAATTGTCCTGGAAACGATTCTGTGACAAAATCTGCAGGGAACCACTGCTTCCAGTAGTCAGGGTCAGTTTGATAATGCAATGTCGAATAGGGAACGATACCAGCATCGAGCCAGGGATTACCCACATCTTTAAGGCGAGAAACTTCAGCACCACACTGCGAGCAGCGAATTCTTCACGGCATCAACCCATGGACGGTGAGGCGTGTGACCATCGAAGACTTCCCAACCTGCGACAGCACGCTCTTTCAGCTCCTCTCGACTGCCAATGACCTCGAAATTGCCGCACTGATGACAGTCGAAGATGGGCAATGCCAGACCCCAATAACGCTTCTTAGAGATCATCCAGTCATCCATATTCCGTAGCCAATCCATCTCGCGATCGTAACCGAAAGATGGAATCCATGTGATCTGACCTACTACATCCATGATCTCATAGCGCAGCTTTCCCATTGAAATGAACCATTCGTCAACCAAACGGAAAATCAATTCAGTCTTACAGCGCCAGCAGGTTGGGTAACGATGGCGATAGTTTTGTGGGCGATAAAGTAGTCCTTTCTGTGTCAGATTCTCGGCAACCTGTTGTCCGACCTCAGCGGCATTTTGGCCTGTAAGCCAGTCATATCCCTGTATGTACACGCCAAATTCGTCGACAGGGGCAAGAGCAGCCAGATTGAACTCTTTCCCAAGGGCAAAGTCTTCGCGACCACAACCAGGAGCGATATGGACGATACCTGTACCTTCGGTCGCACTGACATCTTTCCAGGATATGACTGTATGGATTACACCCTGTGCTACTGGTAACTCATCGAAAGGACCACGATATCTTCAGCCAAGCATGTCACTGCCTTTGAGCGTCTCCACAACGCGGTAATCGCCTTTGTCGCGCCCTTTAAGCGCTTTCAGAATAGGCAGGAGTTTCGCTAGATAATAGAATGCTCCATCCTGCTCAACCTTGACATAAGGAAGATCGGGGTTAACGGCAGCAGCGACGTTTGCGGCCAGAGTCCAAGGAGTAGTCGTCCACGCGAGTAAATACTTGCCTGGGCGATCGACCAATGGGAAGCGGACATAGAGGCTCAAGTGAGATGTTTCCTTGTATCCTTCGGTCTCCATCTCCATGTTGGAGATACCTGTGGCACAGCGCGGACACCATGGCATAACGTCGCGCCCTTTATAGATCAAGCCTCGCTCTCTACATTTCTTGAGGAACGACCAAATGGTATAGTTATTCTCATCCGAGAGAGTATAGTAGTCGTGACCCCAGTCCATCCAATAGCCCAAGCGAATGGATTGCTCAGTTTGCCGCTTAGCAAACGTGAAAAGTCGCCCTTTACACCGCTCAACAAACTCAGCGATGCCGTATGCTTCGATGTCGCGTTTCGTTTTCAACCCTAAGTTTGCTCCAACGTTAACCTTATCTAGAGTCCCTGACAGTCAAAGCCATTTTGATAACGTTGTTTATAACCCTGCATTGTTTTGAAGCGTTGGTACAGGTCCTTGTAAGTGCGTCCCCAGGCATGATGAACGCCCATGGGATTGTTAGCGGTGATTGGACCATCCAGAAATGAGTATTGTTTGTCACTGCGCTCATTGCGTTGCAGATACATTTGACGTACACTTCGGTCTTCCCACCATTGCTGAATGGTACGTTCCAATGCGGGATAATCAACGCGGTCGGCAGCGACGACCGGTTTGAATACGCTTGCTTTCACAGACATTGTGTCCTCCTCTGTCTCCATGACGCTATACTAGAATATTCTGCTTGTTACTCTTAAACAGGATAAAGATCGTTAAGTTCGATCTCTAAACGCTTATTGATTTTGCCCTTATTGTCTGTTTTGGTAATCCGGATGCCACCAACTTCTTTCGTATGGTTAACATGTGTTCCTCCATCAGCTTGCAGGTCAAGCCCAACAATCTCGACAATACGGACCTCTTCCATATTCGCTGGCAGCAAGTTGATTTTGGTGCGCACCAAGTCTGGGATGACAAGGGTCTTCCTCCTGAGGTAATGTATAGACACGTATCGGATAATCTGCCTCAATTGCTTCATTTACTTTATCTTCAATGTATTGAATGCGATGTTTATTCAGACTCTCCATTGCAAAGTCCATCCGTGCTCCTTGTCCAGGTGCATCTGGCCACCAGTGACCTGGACCCCAAATTCTTTCCAGATGATACCACAGAGAATATGGAGCGCAGTATGAGTGCGCATCATCTGATAGCGGAAATCCCAGTCAATGGTGCCAACAACTTCAGTCCCTACGTGAGGTAGAGAACAGTCGAGTGTATGCCAGACCACGGAGTCGCGCTTGCTCACCGCTAGCACTGTAGCTTGGTAGACTTGGTCTTCCCACGAAATCACACCGTGATCTGCCATTTGACCACCACCACCTGGGTAGAATATGGTAGCGTCTAGTGCAACATCGTCGCCTTCAACGGCAACAACTTTTGCAGTACACTCTGTACATATAGCTGTTCGTATGGTAAAGGAGCTTGGTTTTCATTATTGCCTGTATCCCCTTAAAAACAACAAAAAAGCCCAAGTCCATCTGGGGACGAGAGCGATTCCCGTGGTACCACCACAATTAACACAGTGCATACGTACAAAG
Source organism: uncultured Chloroflexia bacterium (assembly GCA_963727755.1). Classification (GTDB taxonomy): domain Bacteria; phylum Chloroflexota; class Ktedonobacteria; order Ktedonobacterales; family Ktedonobacteraceae; genus DASYAN01. The sequence goes on along the minus strand of CAVSHN010000005.1, from coordinate 16,804 downwards.
AGTGCACTGGCTCACTTTTTAATCTGTGATCCGATCTGGAAGAGCGATAATTAGGAAGCATAGCGCGACCGGATGACAAGCCTTTACGATAACGGGAAGTACGATGCGGTCAGATTCCACCCTCGGCCTCTGAGAGCCCCTGGCTTTAGACATGCGAATGAAAGAGGCCTTCCTTTTATGGTGGTTGGGAACGAGGGCGACGTGTGCAGCTCGCGCACACTTCTCACCTCTCTGATAGTTGTACCCGTAGCCATCCGCCCGTTGAAGCTTCTGACTACGGAAACAACGTTAAACTGCTCTTTCGAGCCCCTGGAAACCCAGGTGAAGTTCGCCTCGACAATGTTATCGACCCTGTACTTTCCGATGAGCACTGGCTTAACCCTCGTATATAAGGAGAAATGACTGTTTAACCCATCGGTTCTAGAGCAGCACGCTGGCGTCGCACGTGCAGGTAGGAACTTGAACTCTCGTCGATAACGTAGCCCATGCGCCATACGGCGCCTGGCTGAGTCTGGTCAGGTGAGCTTGCCAAGCAACGTTGGAGCTGCGCTCTCAAGCCCCCGCTTTTATGCGTGGGGTTCCTGACTCTCTCTATCATCGCCTCTTAGTTACTATCTCTGAGACGAGAATAGATTATCTCGCTCTCTACATAGACCTATATTACCTGAAAATGCGACAGATGGCAAGAGTACTCGGAGCCAGCATCAGCACAAGACATTCGTCAGTCGGCCCAGACCCTCGATTTCAACTGTGACCACATCGCCAGCTTTCATCCAGACTCTGCCTGCGCCATGCTTACCAAGGATGACACCTTCGGGCGTACCCGTGCAAATCACGTCGCCAGCTTCCAACGTCATATACTGGCTAAGGTAACTAACGAGATAGGCAACCGAGAAGACCATATCGAGTGTTAGAATCCGACGAATCCCGCTATCCAGCCAGCAACGAATGCGCAGATTTTGTGGGTCGCGAATTTCATCAGCGGTCACGAGATAGGGTCCAAGAGGTAAAAATTTATCCAGTATTTTGCCGAGCATCCATTGACTGGTACGGAATTGCAAATCACGAGCACTCAAGTCATTGGCATTGCAGTAGCCCAGGACATAGTTCAGTGCGTCGTCGATACCGACATTGCGAGCGCGTCGGCCTATCACCACAGCCAATTCTGCCTCGTAATCATACTTTTGAGCATGCGATGACAAAGGAATAACTTCGTTAGCTCCCGCCAGCGCATTGACATACTTGGGAAACAATATTGGCGATTTGGGGATTGTCCCGCCAGTTTCGTGGCGTGCCCACGATAGTTAAGCCCAATACAAATAATTTTTTCTGGTCGTTGAATGCAAGGCCCAAGCTGCAAGGACTCCTCAGCCAATAGCCAGTGAGCACTCTGTTCCTGGCTAGCAAACTGTTCTAAGCTTCGCAGTGCTTGCAAGGCGGTCTCGCCGTTACTGCACAACGTCTCGATTGTCTCTGGAACTGCCACACCATCTAGTACCGTTTTGAAGGCATCATGAGCAGCACTGACATCGATAATGCCGCGTGAGGTCTTAATGCCAAGACGAGGACCAGATACAGATTGAAAGGTTAACAAACGCATAAATAATGTTTTTCCTTTCACAAAGAGATATTTTGTAGTATAACAGCAGACTTACTTGCTGTCAACCCTCTGAGAAAGCTGGCTCAGGGCTAGATCAGATTACATTTTTGCTAGAAATTTGTGCTAATTTGTGCTAAAAAAATGTACAGATTTGTGCTAGACTATGAATGGGTTCTTAAGGGCCTTGCGATAAGGAATATCCGATGAAGAATATTCAATAAAGGATTTTTCGCCGAAGAATATTCAATAAAGGGATTTTTAATGTTACAGATGTTTGCCCTGGACGCCAATTAGATCTTGCTAGGACCATATGTACTTGCAAGGGTGTAATTTTTGCTCAAAAGTGGTCGAAACTTTCCAGGGCGTTCGTGTATGCTATTGTACCCTTTTTCAGCTTTTCCAATGTGCTAATGGGTATCAGTATACGAAAGGAGCAGCGGCGCTTCCTCTGATCTTATTGAGAAGAATTGACCTTTGCGCCGTGATATCTCATGAACAACATTCTAGAAAATTTTTATGGACCTAATGCAGGTTACGTGCAAGATCTCTATGAGCGCTATATACAAGATCCTGCAACGGTCAGCCCTGACACGCGTGAGTTCTTTGCAAGATGGTCGCCTGATGCTGAGGCACTGGCACAGCCATTGAAAGAAGAAACAGTTGCGCCATTTCATACAAATGGCGTGAGCAGCTTAGACGAGCGTGAAAAGCAAAAACAAACGTCTGAGCTAAATCAGGAACAGGTAGCGGATATCGTTGCGGCATCAGCTCTTGCACATGCTATTCGGGAGCGGGGACACTTAGGTGCTCATCTTGACCCATTAGGGAAAGAACCTTTGGGAGATCCGGCTCTGTTGCCAGAGAAACATGGTATCACTAACGACCATCTTGCGCTGCTACCACCTCAGGTGATTGGAGGGCATGCCGCCGAAGGAGCTAAGAACGCATTAGGGGCAATCAACGCTCTGCGTGCTATGTATTCTGGTACGATCAGCTATGAGTTTGATCAAGTCAAAAGTGCGAACGAGCGTGCATGGCTGCGTGATGCGGTAGGTTTATATCAGTATCACCGCACACCTCCTCCAACTGAAGCACGCAAGCTTCTGAAACGACTTACTCAAGTAGAAGTTCTTGAGCGCTATCTTCACCAGACCTTTCCCGGCCAGAAGCGGTTCTCAATTGAAGGAATTGATGTGCTTGTGCCAATGCTAGACGAGATTATCTCTGGGGCTATCGATTTTGAGACGAAGGAAGTCATTATTGGCATGGCACACCGGGGGCGTCTTAACGTGATGGCACATGTGCTTGGCAGGCCTTATGCGAACATCCTGGCAAAGTTTGCTCATGTGAGCAAGCAAGAAGAACGGATACCTGCGACCGATAGCTTTGGCTTTGGGTGGACTGGCGATGTCAAGTATCATCTAGGAGCTGAGCAGATGCTGGGAGAAGGGGCGGCTGTAGATCTTAAGGTTCTGCTCGCTCCTAATCCTAGCCATCTAGAATTTGTCAATCCAGTCATTGAGGGAATGACACGTGCTGCGCAAGAGATACGTTCTATAGCTGGCACTCCATTGCAAGACATTGATAAAATACTGCCCATTCTTATTCATGGTGATGCTGCTTTCCCTGGAGAAGGCGTCGTAGCTGAAACTCTCAATTTGTGGCACCTCAATGCGTATTGGGTTGGAGGTACCATCCATATTATTGCCAACAATCAGCTTGGTTTTACTACGAATCCAGAGGATAGCCGTTCTACTACCTTTGCAAGTGATCTGGCAAAGGGCTTTAGTATTCCGATTATTCATGTCAATGCAGATGATCCCCATGCCTGTCTCATCGCCGTACGTCTAGCTCATGCCTATCGGGACCAGTTCCATAAGGATGTTTTAGTCGATCTGGTGGGATATCGCCGCTGGGGTCATAATGAGGGTGATGAGCCAGCTTTTACGCAGCCGCAAATGTACGAGATCATTCGTGCTCATCCAACGGTACGCGAGTTATATGCTCGCCAGCTTGATCGCGAGGGACTTGTACCGTTGCGAGAAGCTGATGCAATGGTAAAAGAGGCCTTTGCTGTATTAGAACAGGCGAAGCGAGATGCTGATGCTAGTGTGGATATAATCGAAGAACTTGCTACTACACATAATGATTCTCCATCTGACATAGATCCACCACCGCCTGTCCCAGCAGAACGGCTTATTGCATTGAACGAAGAATTACTGACTTTGCCCAAACATTTCAAGGCGAATCCTAAACTGACACGTATTTTACAGCGTCGGATGACGACTCTGGACAAAGAAGGTGGAATTGATTGGGGACAGGCCGAAGCACTTGCGTTTGCCTCACTCCTTACTGAAGGGATATCTATTCGCCTAACTGGTCAGGACGCGGAGCGAGGCACTTTCGGCCATCGCAATGCAGCGCTCCATAGCATTGAAGATGACGAGACTTATATTCCATTGCAGCATCTTTCTGAGGCACAGGCATCGTTTTCCATTTACAATAGTGCCCTCAGTGAAACTGGAGCACTCGGTTTTGAATACGGCTACAGCATCCAAGCTACCGATTTACTGGTATTATGGGAGGCTCAATTTGGTGATTTTGCCAATGTTGCCCAGGTAATTATCGATCAATTTATTGCCTCTGGGCGTGCAAAATGGATGCAGGACTCCTCCCTTGTCCTATTGCTCCCTCATGGCTACGAAGGGCAAGGACCGGAGCATTCAAGTGCTCGTCTGGAACGCTACCTCCAACTAGCGGCACAAGATAACTGGCGTGTGGCAAACTGTTCGACGGCTGCCCAATATTATCAATCTGCCGCGCATGCAAGCTCATCTCGGAAATATCAAGTCCTCCAAGCGCTATCCACGTCCATTAGTGCTTATGACACCTAAGGCTCTGCTACGCCATCCTCTTGCCTCGGCACGATTGGAGGATCTAACCAAGGGTTCCTTCCAACCAATCATTGACGATGCCAGAGCACATAAACGCGCAAATCAGATCCGACGCGTCATACTTTGTAGTGGGAAAATCGCCATTGACTTGCTAGCACACGAAAGCCGTGCTCATAATGAAGATATTGCTATTGTACGGGTAGAGATGCTCTATCCTTTCCCTGGCGAAGAACTGAAGAAAGTCCTTGCTAACTATCCGCGTGCCCACGAGGTAATCTGGGTGCAGGAAGAACCGCGCAATATGGGGGCTTGGAATTATATGTTCCCGCGACTGACTGAAATTGTTCATCCCGCTGCAACGCTTGACGTCATCGCTCGTCCTAACCGCTCAACCTCTGACGTAGGCTTCTGGGATTTATTTGTGCTGGAGCAGGAACGAATTATTGCAGAAGCCTCCACTTCGCCACTGAAACAATTGGGAGGAAAAAATGTCCGTTGAAGTTCGGGTGCCAACCCTGGGTGAGTCAATCGTGGATGCTACTATTGCAACATGGCACAAAAAAGAAGGGGATCTTATCCAACGTGGAGATGTCCTCGTTGAGTTAGAAACCGATAAAGTGAACGTTGATGTGCCTGCTGAGCAAGAAGGAGTGCTACAGAAGGTGAGCAAACAGGAAGGTGACGTTGTTGCCGTCGGAGAGGTTATCGCAGTGATCGAGGACAGTGCTAAAGCTACCCCGAGTGCTCCAAAGCCGAATAGCACGCCCTTGGTGGAAACGATGGCGCAGCAACCGCTCGTTTCATCCACACAACCTGTATCCAGATCAACAGATGCGCAACGACCACCATCCCCACTTGCTCGCCGCATCGCTGCAGAGCATCAGATAGACATTGCTCAGATCAGGGGCAGTAGTCCCCATGGCCGTGTCACTAAAGAAGATGTGATTTAATATTTGGAGCATAATGCAAATAACTCTATAAAACCAACGACAACACCTTCGATACCTATTGCTCCTGTTCAATTGGGGCAACGACCGTCTTCTCCCCTACCACAGCCTACACCAGCAGGTCTAGGTCGTGAAGAACGCATTCGTATGACTCTGTCGAAGGCAAACCATCGCTCAACGTCTCGTCGAGGCGCAACACACAGCAGCGATGCTTACTACCTTCAACGAAGTTGATATGACTGCCATTATAGACATTCGTACTCGCCGCAAAGAGACCTTCAAAGAGAAACACAACGTCTCGCTGGGCTTTATGTCCTTCTTTACCAAGGCAACGGTCGCAGCCCTCAAAGCTTTCCCATTCTTAAATGCTGAAATCCAGGGTACTGAAATTATTCTGAAGCACTACTATGATATCGGCATCGCAGTTTCAACCGATGAAGGGCTAGTGGTTCCAGTTCTGCGTGACGCGGATCGTAAGAGCTTTGCGGAAATTGAGCGTGAGATCGCTGACATGGCCAAACGTGCCAGAACAAATACCCTAGGACTGGCAGAACTGCAAGGTGGCACATTCACCATTACCAATGGTGGTATCTTTGGCTCATTGCTTTCAACCCCTATCTTGAATGGTCCACAAGTTGGTATTCTGGGAATGCATAAGATTGAGCAGCGTCCAATAGCTCTCAACGGACAGGTTGTGATTCGTCCCATGATGTATCTGGCCATATCCTACGATCATCGCATTGTCGATGGCAGTGAAGCCGTACGCTTCCTGGTCAAGATCAAAGAGTTGTTGGAAGATCCAGAAACGTTGCTTCTTGAGGGATAAACTCTGCTCGTTCAGTTAGAAACAGAGAAGCTTGCAGCAACTTATAAAGGGTAACTGCAAGCTTCTCTGCTTTTAAGTAGTCAATTGCCAATTTAATTCATATCTTCCTTTTAAAGTGCATGAAAAGTTTTCTTCTCCTTTAAGAGCATAGAGATACGAAGAAAATGTCCCTTCTTTCCAGCAAGATGTCCCTTTTTCCACTTGAAAAAATCCTCGTTGATCAGGTATCCTTTTTATGAAGAGGTGCTCCAGCTTGGCAATGTGCCAAGAGAGAGAACATTGCTTGCATGGGAGCTTCTTGTCTAGGGAACCAATTCTCAACAAACATGTAGAGACAAGTGGCAACATCTTTGCCACGAAGGGAGTATTATCTACTATGCAACATCCAGAGAAACTTTCGTCGCCTCGCCAAGATTTCTGAAGGGGAAGGCCCATCACGGAAGCGTCTACGCTCAGGCGAAGACTCTCCAGGGGATCGCTCACCAAAGCGCTCAGACCACGATTTATCTTCTCGTGCTCGTGATAAACATGTATCCACGTGGAAGGATAAAGATCCTCGCAATTTGCATCCTGAGGAACAATCTAAGCTTGATCCTATGATCCCTGAAGCACAGATTGTTAGTCGGCATAACAACCAGACAGATCAACAGGCTAGCACGTTCGAGCGGCAGTTTGGAGTGTGAAGAGCTTGGTTGAGCGGAAAATGAGCAACTGGCTAGAAAACAGTTTATTAATTTTATGAAAGACCTTTCACCACAGACTAAAGATCAATCTTCTCAAATGCTTGAGCATAGATTTAAGAGTGTGCTTGAGCATGCTAATCCTCAGACTATTATACATTTTTATCGAGGCACTGATCAGAAGCATGAATTTCTTCGCCTCCTTGATGATAATAGACGCCGAGAAGTTATTGACGGGCTTGACGATGATGAAGCTATAGCACATTTTGACACATTGAAAACACCTGATCAAAGGAAAGAATTCCTTGGATGCTTTAATCATGACGAGATTGCAGGATTGTACATAAGCCTTGATATTAACATGCAAAAAAATTTGGTTACAGGGCTTGATTTTAAGCAAATTAAAGCGTTGCATGACGCCTCTGATCTTTATCGGCATCGTAACCAGCAAAAAGTTCTCCGTTACCAAGAAGGTATCCGTTACATAATTCCTTTTGAAGTTTTAAAAAAGTTGAATGATTTAAAAGAATTGGGATTATTCCCAGATTTATATCCAGAGTTTACGATTCGCCAGCATGCAGAAGATTTTAATCAAGCTAGAGATGATAGGGAAAGGAAAAGATTTGTTCGCATGCTTAAAGCTGAGAATATTGCAAATCTGTATCGATACTTTTATATGTATGATAATGTTAATAAGGGAGAAGAACTTATTAGAGCGATTCCTTATAAAAACACACAAATAGAAGTGACAAGATCTCTTTGTGAGGCTGCTATTAATGATAGTACTAACGACTCAGAATTGTATCGTAGTGAGATTAATAAGATGTTGCTTAAACATTTTACTACTACTACTATAATGATAGGGTTTGATCAGTTGAAAACCCCTGATGAAAGGAGAATGTATCTTAAGATGCATAATGATGAAAATATTGCAAATTTGTTTCAATCCTATTCTTCTAATATTGAAAAGCAAAAGCATATTTGTGAATTACTTACTCAGGAAAATTTTGAAAGCTTTAATAAAAAGCTTACTCCTGAAGAGAGTAAATTAGCTCGGTCTTACCTTGAAGAAGGTCCAGAGAGCGCCGCCCATGAGGACATTTCCCGTCTAGTGAATGAACTAGTTGATAAACGGGTGAATGAACTAGTTGATAAACGGGTGAATGAACTAGTTGATAAACGGGTGAATGAACTAGTTGATAAACGGGTGAATGAGCTAGTTGATAAACGGGTGAATGAACTAGTTGATAAACGAGTGAATGAACTAGTTGATAAACGAGTGAATGAACTAAGGCACCAACTGTAATATATGGATAACCCACGATAATGTGGGTCATTCATATACTTCCCACATCCTCTCTCCTCTGATTAGACAGAAGCAGGACAAGGTCACCTGTGGATCGTCACCAGCAAATTTCATACTTTGATACCGCCATAGATTGTGCTATAGTTCCAAAAAGCTAGCGTATGCTAGGCTTTCGGGTTCGGAGGGGAACGACAATCCTCTCAGGATACACTACTAAAGACCCTGCGGCCTTATTCGCATCCTCTATCCCATTGCTGCAAGCAGCGTTTGGGAGTACTTGTCCTCTTGATCTGTATCGCTAGAACATGTTTACCTCGCTTACAGACCTCCTACTAACGTTCTATAGGACCTATGCAGAACAACCTCTGCTGCCGCACCCGTTTGGCTTTTCACCATAGTCTGTAAGGTCATTGGCACTTGCGACAACCCACGTCATTATGCTAGCATAATTGACAAGCAAAGACAAGAGAATAGGACAAAGTTCCCAAGCATTGTCAAGAGTAATCAGGAATTCACTACGTTTCCTATACCGCCATCAATTGTGCTATACTGATGCCTGGAGAGAGGTACAGGAGAGTCCTGTTTATTTCCGCAATCTACCACGAGACTGTCTTGCCGCTTCTCTGCGACCTGCTCTCTAAGAAATGCCAAGAGTAAGGCCACATATTTGCCGCGAGATCCTTCGGCAGAGACAGAGGGAGCCAACGGGTTTATGCAGTCAGAAAATATTCATCCTAACCAGACAGATAACGATTTAGGTATGCTCGTTGGGAAATCACTGGGCCAGTTTCAGATCGTTCGAGCGGATTGGAGCCGGTGGTATGGCTATGGTCTTCAAAGCGTATCAACCCACACTTGATCGTCATGTTGCCATTAAGGTCTTGCCTACCCTGTATGCTCGTGATCCCATATTTGTCAAACGTTTTGAGCGAGAAGCTCGCTCAGTTGCAAGATTAGCACATCCCAATATCGTACGAATCGACGATTTTGGTGAACAGGATAATATTACGTATATCGTCATGGAGTACGTCGACGGGGGTACCCTAAAAGACCGATTGAAGCGTCCTTTACCTGTGACTGAAGCAGCTGATTTTATCATCCAGGCTGCTGAAGGCTTGGAATGTGCCCATCGTAATGGGATTATCCATCGGGATGTCAAGCCTGCCAATATACTCCTGCGCAAAGACGGCTACCTTTTGCTCTCAGACTTTGGCATCGCCAAAATCCTTGAGGGAACGACAAATCTCACACGGGCTGGAACAGGTATCGGAACACCACAGTATATGTCTCCCGAGCAGGGGACAGGGCAGATGGTAGATCGCCGTAGTGACATTTATTCTTTGGGGATTGTGCTGTTCCATTGTTTAACTGGTCATGTCCCTTTTACTGCCGATTCCCCGCTTGCCGTCACCCTCAAGCATATGAACGAGCCGCTACCAATCAGTCGATTAGCAGCGGAGAATGTCCCAAGACCGATTATCCAGGTAGTGCAGAAAATGACGGCCAAGCAGCAACAAAATCGTTATCAGACGACAGAAGAGGTTGTAGAAGCGATCACACGAGCACTAGCCGCTTCAAATCTGTCTTTATCGCGTGTGTATCGTGGTGGGCTTGCTCCGCTTCCTCTGGTTGCCTCAACGCCTAGAGGTAATTCAGCGGAACCGATGTCTAATGCTAATCCCGCAACGGGTAATCCGCAAGCGTCCTCCGATGGGCAAGCTGCTGTCCCGCTGACATGTTTTCGTTGCGCGGCTACCAATCCAAGTACCCGTCTCTTCTGTACTACGTGTGGGGATGACCTTTCGAATTGCCGTGCGCAGTCCGATACCTATCTGGTAAATGGTCGCCCCGTCTTGGCACGTCTCACTATCCATAGTGGGACAATGAAAGGGCGTCCCTATCGTTTTCATCAGGACGTGACCACGATTGGTCGTATCAATGGAAATGACTTGGTTATTTCTGGGCGTACTGTTTCTCGTCGCCACGCACGCCTCTGGTTTGCAGATGGGAACTGGTACCTAGAAGATGTTGGTAGCGCAAACGGCACATTGGTCAATAACGTACGCATTCATCAACCAGTGCTCTTACACGACAACGACGTGGTCAACTTTGGAGACGAGATTGTCGTCTTCAATGTGACCTTTGGGCCGTGATCATAGATAGGGATGCGAAAAGTCCTGCAGGAAAAAACTGTAAAATTTGCATTTGGAAGGATAATACCATGAGTTCCATCAATCCTATCGTACAAGCTGCACAACAACTACTGTTGGGTGCCGCAGTCAGACAGAATCATGCCCTTGAGCATGCAACAATTGTATTGTTGTCGAGGAAGTTTCCGGAGGTACGTTTCTCTGGCATCTCTTTTGCAGCTGGTTTCTTTGTGTTTGGTGATATACCAACTGAGGTTATTGTTCCTACTGCCGAGGAAGCTCTCAATCTGTTGCGTACGACCCAACCTGAACTGGCAGTACATGAGCGCTGTGGAACCAACCTAGCAGTATCAGGGCTGTTGACTGCTCTCTCGGCAATGGCTGTAACGAAAATGCGGCGTCCGTATAATACCTTTAATAACGTCGTCCTCGCATCAACAGCAGCCCTCGTACTGGCTCGTCCGCTAGGCCTAAAAGTACAGCGCCATATCACTACACAGACGCCCAACGCATCGATGCGCATTCTCGGGGTCAAGGCGATGAATGTGCTAGGTAGCCCAGCTCACTTTGTGAGTACCGATAACCGGGATGCGTCCGGTTTGTTTTCATGATAGTGTATCCTTATCTAGGGGAATTGCTTTTTGTAGCCGAGAATTGAGCTTGAAACTCTCACTTCAGAAGGCTAACCCTTAGCCAAAGATATAATACTGTTTTCATAAGAAAGGTTGCGTTATATGGAGCAAGAGCGGAGTCAATTTCTGGTTGAAACCTCGTGGTTAGCAGAGCATCTGAACGATCCGCAGGTGCGTATTGTAGATATGCGAGGCTATGTGCGGACAGTCCCTCGTAAAGGGGTAGAGGGTCTCCAGGATGCCACATATACGGGGGCGAGGGACGAATATGAGCGTGGGCATATTCCCGGTGCTGTTTATATCGACTGGACGAAGGATATTGTCGATCTTGAGGATGATGTCGAGGCGCAGATCGCTCCTCCTGAGCAATTTGCTGAAGTGATGGGTCATCTGGGAATTGGTGATCAACATCTGGTTGTAGCCTATGATGCACATCCTGCTTCGCAATTTGCCACGCGTCTCTGGTGGGCCCTCAACTACTATGGTCATAAACAGGTCGTAGTGCTCAATGGTGGTTTGCCCAAGTGGCAGCGTGAGCAGCGTCCGTTGGAGAGCACTATTCCCACCTATCCTCCTACTAAATTTACCGCTCTAGTGCAGCCAGAATTGCGTGCGACGGCTGAGGACGTTTTAGCATTGCTAGGGCAACAGGGAGTAAAAATAATAGATGCGCGTGACGATGGACAGTACACGGGCAAAATTGCTCGTGGTAAAGGTAGACGCGGTCATATTCCCGGTGCGATCAATCTCCCGCGTGAAGAATTAATCGATCCAGAAACGGGGACATTCCGTAGTAACGAGGAACTCCAGCGCTCATTTGCTACAATAAATGTCGCACCAGATTAGCACCTCATTGCTTACTGTAATGGCGGAGTAGCAGCAACAGCAGTTCTCTTCAGTCTGGCTATGCTAGGATATCCTCAACTAACCAATTATGATGGCTCTTGGAATGAATGGGGCGAGCGTCGCGATTTGCCAATTGAGCGTTAAAGGCAATAAACATGTTTCATAATGAAGAGGTTATAGCAGCAGTATTGCACCATCATACTAGTGGTGGAGTAATAGAGCAATGGTGATACCGATCAATATGACGAGAATAGCAATCAGGAAAAGTACAGCTCTCTTTCCTAATTTGACGCTGAAAAGTACTAGATTTTGGCATCCTTGACTGGAGACATACTGCTGGTTGCTAAGAACAGCAGGCTGCATGACTGGTAGTGCAGGTATCTGAGTTGCCACAGGGGGTGGTGGAGGATCGCCAGCTAATGATTGCACTCCTCCACTCGACTGAACTAGTGATGAAGCCGCTATGCTGGTCATCTGTGGTTGAGCTATATGAGTTCCACGCTTGAATGGAGATGGACTAACAAGGAGAGTTTGTTCTGCAGAGATATCCTTGGCATTCATATTTGTCATCTTCATGTTGGCTAAGCCACTCAAGGCAGTACCACACAGTGGACACGATCCCATATTTGCAAGTATGAGCGTACCGCACCGCGGACAGGTAACACGTGCACTAGAGTTCTGGGCCAGAGGCGGTGTGGCTCTACCAGGATGATCCTGTTCGTTGTTTACCTGTTCTTTGGCTACCTGCGCCTGAAGTGTATCAAAGACTTCTTGGAAATTCGGTTGTGTTGAATTAGGATCGACCGAGCGTGAAGATGTTGATGGAGGTGGTATTGGCAGAGCCTTTGCAACTCGCCGGAGGTCCCTGGCAAACTCAGTCACGGAATGATAACGCTTGTTCGGAGTGAGTTCCATAGCTTTCTGAATGATACCATTCAACTGTTTGAGTAGTTGTGGCGATAACATGCCAAGCTGCGCTATGTGCCGTGAATGATGTAGCACGGGTTTACTGGGCTTCGTGACTCCCAGCCTAAACTGGGCAGCCAGCATTGGGATCCTCAAGTGCTGCGGGTGGATTGTTCTCAAGGCATTCTTGTAGTGATGGCAATGTAGGGCGTCCTTGCTGCAAAGACTGATTCGTATCGAGACACTGGGTGGTTCATGGGCAGTGAGCGCAAAATAGAGCGTCCCTCCTAGCGCATAGATATCCGAACGAGCATCGGTTCCACTGCCGCCGGATATTGTTTGTGGTGCATAGCCTGGCGTGCCTTGGTGGCGGATAAAGATGAGAGTGCGTACGCCATCAGCTGCGGCTTTCGCATTTCCCATATCTACCAGGATAGCTGTACCTAAGGGCGTGATACGGATATTATCAGGTTTAATATCACGGTGGATGACGATTGGTTCCTGTCGGTGCAAGAACATAACAGCATCACAAACCGCCAATAGCCAAGCTATAATCTGTCTAATTGGCACAACTTCATTGTGTTGGCGAGCCATACGAATAAGATCTGTTAGATCATTTCCCTCAATATAATTGAGAACAATGTAATAACGATCTCGCTCAGCAAAAGCATCTTGGAATGCTGGAAGGTTGGGATGGTGTAGATGGCTAAGGACAGAAGCTTCATGCTGTAGCTGCTCTTGCCCGCTTGTACCTGTTACTAAATATTCCTTTACCGCGCATTGTTGATTGGTGACTAGATCTATTGCGAGATAGACATGCCCAAAACCTCCGCTACCTAATATGCGTTCGATACGATAGCGCCCATGTAATTCCGTACCAGCCGGGACTGTCTCTATCATCGGTTATTCATAGCGCAGAGACCCACCCCGTGACGGGACTGGGAGGAGCGCCGTACTCCCTATGTTTCCTGTTCCTAAGAAACGGCTATTGACAATGAACGAAAACAACCTTTCTGGGATATTATACACTAGTTCGAAGGATGTGTACATGCCATGAGCCAAATCTCTCACTTCCCAAACTAGGATTTCTCAGGGATTGCTAACATCGCTGTCTGGTCCATAAATACATCATAGATTACGCTGTCGGCAGGCTCCAGTATTGCAGTTCCATAAACTGCCATGACAGCGGGAGTCGACCACCATGTCTTATTACGAATCGAATTGTAAAAATCTTCATCGCCCCCATTCAGCGAAATAGGTTTTATCGTATGAGCATTCGTATCGTCATACTGGGATGTTAAGCGGCTGATTTTATATCCCGAGTGGACACCAAAAAATTGAGCCATGGCTGAAATTTGACAACATCACCATCTAACTCCCATCTATCGCCATTTAGGCTATATTCTTCATGAGATATCTGCTGTCCATTCTGATCATAAAGGGTCAAACTAACAATCATCATATGCGGCATATTAGTTATCGGCGTTGCCTGAACGGTTGCAACTTTGATCTCACCCGTGAAACCCAGATATGACTGGACAGCAACTGATGCCACCAATATGAGCATCGCTCCCACAGAGTAAGAGCAATCCCCCTACGCCATGATGCAAGCGAAAGCGCCTCCGCCGTCGCATGAGCCGATAAGAACGGCCCTGTTCATCCTCTAGCAATTCTATCTCTTTGACTTTAACAACTAAACTCATAATAGAAGAAATAATCAGACCAATAGCAGCAACTGCCACTAGCACGAGCACAACTTGTAGCCAACTCCATTGAAATGGAAAAGTCATCTGCATAGGAAAAGGCATAATAATCCCCCCATATCCTTTATTTTTCTCTTACCCGCATGATGGTTAAACGAGCAATGACCCCCTACATACTACATGATTGAATGGTCGCTTTCAACTCATCTATATAGCATATAGCAGAAAGTGGCTTGAGTATTGGAAACGTAAAGTTGGAAAACGGAGTTGGGGAAAGTTTCAAAGAGAGCAAACAAACGTAACAGCTTCTTCGAAACATCTCCAATCCCGATGAAAGATTTTTGCAAAGGCCATCCATAGTATGAATAATAGCATAGTACTACACATCCTCCTATCTATATCTTAATTTTCTTGTATACAAGATTTACTGTTAGTTTATTTGCTTAGTATTATCCACTAGAAATATAAGCAATGTTTATGTTAAAATATCATTGTACAGTGTGATTTCAATCAACTTAGTGCAGCTGCTAGTAGTAGAAGAAAAACCAATGGCATGTTCAGATATCACAAAATTGGTTGGGCGATACTTCCCCTCTAACTTAAGAAGGAGGATTTTATGACCTGTCAAGATGTAGCTAAGGTTACTGGGCAACATTTATTGTTCCTTGGTACCAGTAGTGCAACATGGACTATCACGCAATTTCAACAAGCTGCACAATTCGCCAACGCACACGGAGCAGACTGTTTGCTCGTAAAAACCTCGGACGGTGCTAATTGGTGGTATGGAGGCATCAATGGGTATCGAGCCATTCGTGATGCAATCAAGGCTGAGGGCGTTGGTGTCATCCCATACACGTACAGCTACGGGGACACATACGGTGCTTTGGATGCTGAGATCAATATCCTCCTAGAGCTGTTAGGTGAGCCTGACAACATTGTGATAGCTGATATGGAGCAAGAATGGAATGGACAGGTTGCATGGGCCTCATACCTCTGCAACAACCTGTTGCATAAGGGCACATTCCTGGTAAGTACTTGGGCAGATCCAAATTTGCAGAACTGGCAAGGCGGAATTTAAGCACTTAACCCATGCGTATCGGCCTATATGCCTCAGCAGTACAACAACTACCTAGCATCATGCTGGACACAATTTGCAGCTGCAGGTGCAGCATGCCTACAACCAACGGTTGATATGGCACAAGAATTTGGCCCCAACGATCCTGTGAGCATTGCCCAGGCAGCATATACCCAAGGACATACAGCAATCAGTGTGTGGTACTACGAAACAGCGGCAGCAAATCCGTCGTTACTGGATGCGATTTATGCGGCATTCCCAAAAGGAGCACAACCTATGGCAATCGACTTAAATACCCCTAAAGTTAGCAAATACTTTGAAAGCTATAATAATGCCTGGCATTGTAAGAAAACAGGATTTCTTGTTGGGAACAGTATTCTTAGCTTTTATCAGCAGTTTGGGGGAAATGCACTTTGTGGATTGACCTACTTGGGACTGCCCCTGAGCAATGAAATTGGAGTTAGCGGACATCCGGGAGTCATCTATCAACGTTTTGAACGCGGTGTTTTGGCGTATGATCCTCAGCATGTTATCGATTTACCGCCAGGAGCAGGTGACGTATACTACATGCATATCGACAGTGGTTTGGGACAGGACCCTCGCATTAGCCAGCTTCAAGCCTTGATTGCTCAGCTGCAACAACCAGCATCACAAACCTTGCCAACCGCTTCGCCTCCATCGGGCCCAACCAACCCATCTCAACAGCCGTAGCTTACTCTACATTTTGCTAGCCTCTAACAAAACGAAAACATGGGGGACAGGCCTACCTACTTGGCAAGTCGTCCCCCAGCATCAATAATGCGTTTCAGGGAATGAAGTCCTACCCGTCGTCCTCATTTTGCTTCTCAAAAGATGTCGTAAGAGAGTTCTTACAAGAAATATCAGTCATTTCAAGCAAATGATTGACCAAACTAGGCATATCGCTGACGAATTTTGAATTAGCTACCACTTTCTGAGCACCTGCCTGGAGAGCTTTCGCTCGCGCCTCTCCATCCATGTGCGAGCCAAAAACCAGCACGGGAAGACCATTTGTCCGCGCTGCACGGATCGCAGCTTCCCAATCAACTCCCTTCGTAGCCGTGTTGACAATCACTAACGCTGGTTGCTTATCACCATCGGAGACCAGTCGCTGCTCAAAATCGGTCAGAGTGCGAACAACCATCACCTCCATCCCATAGTGCCGCAACGTATCACATATCTTTGTCGCAAAGAATAGATCTTTTTCTAATGCAAGAATAG
>CAVSHN010000004.1:0-83579 GCA_963727755.1 uncultured Chloroflexia bacterium | reverse complement strand
GAGTTGCAAAAGGCGACCAAAGGTGGAAGATTTGCCTTGCACAGTCAATCGGTACAGATGGTAGTACATGCTTTCCTTGCCAATATCGACACCACACGCAAGCTCCGTCAAACCCATCCAGAGATGCGGATGAACTATCCATGGCGCGAAAAACGCTTCTATCCGGTCAAATGGTCTGCTCAAGCTGTAAGTCGTGAAAATGGACGTGTTGTTCTGCCAATGGGAAAGGGACGAGAGTCCATCGTCTTGCCGATTGAGCTTCCTAAGAACAGCGGTGCATGTAGCCTCGTTTGGAATAATGGTTTTGAACTGCATGCCTGTATCGAGACACCACAAGCTGAAGAAGCACCTGGAACGGTTCATGCAACTGTTGATCTGGGTGAAATCCATCTTGCTGCTGTTAGTACCAACACGGGCAAGGCTATGATCGTGACAGGCCGTGGCATCCGCTCTCTCAAGAGACAGAGAAACATGCAGTTGAGAAAATTGGCCAAAAAGCAATCTCAGTGCAAAAAGCGCTCGCGACGTTGGAGACGGCTGCAATGGGCCAAGAACAAGCAGTGCAGACGAGCAGAACGCCGCATCCGTGATCTGCGTCACAAAGCTACGCGCAAAGTGATCGACTTTTGCCAAGAGCACCATGTGGGCTTCCTCTTCATCGGCAATCCCCATGGTGTACGAGACAAGGATCGTGGGCGTCACCATAATCAACGGATGTCCTTGTGGGAATATGGCAAGGACATCGATTACCTCACCCATAAATCCGCACAAGCTTGCATCAAGAGCGCGACTCCCTCTGAACGAGGCACAAGTAGCCAGTGTCCGGTATGCAAGCACAAACAGAAGCCCAAGGGCAGAAATTGGGCATGCCGTAAATGGGGCTTTACAGGCCATCGCGACATTGTCGGCAGTGTCAATATGCATCCGCTCGCATTTAGTAGGCAAGTGTCGTTTCCTCGTTCCGTCACGTATCTACGCCCTGGACTTTCCAGGAGTAGTAGTAGGGCAGACACGCCCCTGGCATTATCTGATGCTTGTTGTCTATCTCAGTCAACAGATCAACCACTGCTCTTGGAGCAGGTCCCTACGGGGGCAGGCCACACCGTTGAAGTGCGATCGAAGCTCACCCCCTCAAAGGCGGGTTGAGAGTGTCACCAAAGGCATGGTCTTGAGTATACTTTAGCCAATGTTTGGAGGATTTACCAGGGGGAAAGAGGGACAGATTTCCGTTTGGCTCCATTTATTACCTTAGTTGTCCTGTTGTCTGTATGAAAAATGCTAAGGCAAGCAAGATGACTTACTTGTTTTGTGTGCTTGACTACCATCTATGAGTATGGCATGAGACAGGCGAAGAAATGGATGGAAAAATCAAGCAGAAGAGAGGAGACACTATCTTTGCAGTTTTCCAAAAGGGGAAAAAGTTGAAAGCATGAGTTCCTTGTGGTACAAAGAATAAAATCAAAGTTCCTGTCCAGGAGGAACCTCATGCCACATCCGATTGTATGCCAAGACGAGAGATTGCGCAAATACTTGCAATCCTTTCAAGGCCTTTTTTCCCGTCCACAGTTTGAGCACTTTGTAACCGTGCTCGTGGCCATGTTGATGAGTAAAGAAGGACACACGCTCTCTCATTTGCAGCGAGCCGTTGCTGGCAAAAAGAGTTTGGCGAGTGTGAGCCGTTTTTTGGACAAGCACCTTGGGATCACCATCTGGTCAACCAGCACAACTTCTCCCGCTTTTGTGATATGATGCATGGAAAAATTGAGCAAGAACGTCAAAGGCTGCGAGCACAGCAGCCAAAGAGACGTGGACGACACAAGGAACCCCTCGTCACCGGGTATCTGATCGGAGACGATTCGACCATGTCCAAACCCAAAGGCAAGAAGATGGAAGGTTTGGGGAAACATCACTCAACGACGTACGATAAGCGTATCAAAGGGCATAGCTTAGTTGAATGCATTTATACGGTATTAGACCGCTCTTGCCCACTAGAGCCTCTTCTGTACCGACAGAAAGAGACAGCAGAAAAGGAAAATGCACTATTCTTGAGCAAAATCGATCTCATGATTCAACACATTGAAAACTTCATTCCTCCTGCTGGAACAGAGACGCATGTTCTTTTAGATAGTTGGTACGGTGCCAAGAAAATCTGGAAAGCTTCACGGAAACGAGGTTTTAAAATCACAACAGGCCTCAAGTGCAATCGTTCACTGCGTATTTCATGTGCAGATGATCCTTCTGGATGGAAATGGCAGAAATTAACTGATTATGCGGCTTTACTTCCAGAAAGTGCCTATCAAGAATGTCACTGGCCGAGAAACCATGCAAGAAAGGTATTTGTACATGTAGTAGATACACGCATCCGCTCATTGTATCGTTGCAAACTTATCGTCGTTCGTCAAAGTCTTGATGATCCCATTTCTGAAGCACGTTTCTGGGCCTCTAGCGATATGGTATCTGATGCTCAAGCGCTTCTTGGACATATCAGCAAGCGTTGGGATATTGAAGTCTTTTTTGGTGATACAAAGGAACTTCTTGGTATTGATCAGTATCAATTGATGACTACCACCGCATTGCTGCGCTATTGGACTCTCTGCTGGATTTCCTTTAGTTTCCTAGAAGAAGTACGCTATCAGCTTAAACAGCAAAGAGATAAACAAGAAGAGCCACATGCTACTCTTGGAGAAGCCCGCTATGCTGTGCAAGAAACACACTATAAGCTATTTCTGGAATGGGTCTATAAACACGCTCTTTCAGGCATGCCCGTTGAGGATCTTTTTACCTCTTTGGTCGCTTGAGCTTCTTTATCGAAGAAACCGCAAAGATAGTGAGGAGAGAAGCTTGCATTCTACTGTTGAGTGTTTATCGGAGTTCACCACTTTTGAACAAGGACTTATTGGGAAGAAGGCGAATGCAGAGCACTACTCCTACTAGTGAAACGGAAAATGCTGAGTATTCGGTGCAGTTTACGAAGAGCACTCTAACTAGCTGAGATAGTGTATGTGATCAACGAATGCGCAGGCAGCGTTGCTGGGAAGGTGCCATTCGTCAAGGTTAATGGATCTTGTTTAGTCGTGTTGTTGGTATTGTCTGTTCTATATGGGATAACAGATGTTCCGTCTGCAATGCCCATTTTTGGCAGTGCGATGGGTACTGTCACGGCCCGAGTTGCAGTATTTAACACGACAATAGCGATGGAACCGTTCGTATTAGTAAATGCAGTGACCTCCAAGTTGCTATTGCTAGTAGTTGTGCTGATGCGCGTTGCTCCAGGGCGGATAAAGCGGCTGTAGTTTGCAAATGCCCACAGGCGTTTTGAAACGTCAATTGAAGACCCATTGAGATAGATGAGTGACTGACCTTTGTAATCGTTGGATGCTCCCCACCAATAGAAGAAAGCATTCACGTTGCCTGCTGTCAGAGCAGTATAGATATGTTGTGCCCATGTGAAGCCCGAGTCAGTTTTACTGTTATCCCATGCGTTATCCCATGGATTAAAAGTACACCATTCAGTCTCCCAGCTTCTTTTTGTAGGGTCTGAGGTAAGGGGAGATTTTGGGGTACTAATGTAGGCGTGACCTGAGTAGACTGAAACATAAGGGGATGCCATTGGATCATTTTCAATAGCAGGAACGTAGCCATTTTTGGCTGTCAGCCAAGTTTCGGAGTCGCAGCAGACGATTGTGGTAGGGAGGCCAGCACCTTTGAGGGTTGGTCCCAGCACTCTGGCGAAATCATCGGCTTGTTCTGGAGACATGAGCATACTTGAATAATTTACCGAGGGGATATCGGGCTCATTGGAAAAACCAACGTACGGGATCGTGATACCTTCTCTCTGGTAATCCTGAAGATATTGTACGAGGTAGTTCGCATAAGGCTGTCGCCAATCACCACTGTTGCACCACGCAGATTCAGGGCTTCCACAGAGTTGGCCACCGATGTCTGAGCCAGTCGTCTTCATAAATCCAGGAGCGCTCCAGGCATTGGCATACAGCTGGGTGATGCCATAATTCTTCTCTACCAGTTTTGACAACCAGACCTGACCCTGATCGTCGCCATTCCAAACGTAGGTGGGAGGAACTTTTTCGAATCCAGGATTGGTCGGTTCTATCGAAGAGTCTGAACTGGAGGGGATCATGTTGCGTAGAATATCGAGTCCAGCGCCAGTTGAGGTACTAAATAGATCGTCAAGAACCTGTTGCTGAACAGCAGATGGTAAGCTGCGCAAGACACTTGCCTCTCCAAATGCCTCGGAGATGCCAAAGCCATCAATTGTTTGATACTTTGTTGTGTTATCAATCGTAATGCCTGGATTAGTATACACAATAGTAGGTGTGACGGCATTCTGTCCAAATAATGTTGCAGGTAATGGTCCTGCGCATCCAATGATGAAATTCATGCATGCAAATAAGAGAAACGATGAAACGACTCCTTTCGGAAAGTTGCCGCTATGTACCATGATAGTTTCCTTTTCTTTGCTATACTCATTTTTAATGCTATGCCTAGATAGTTACCTAATCAATGGACAACTGTTCCACGAGTAGGTGTTCGGAGGGGAACGACTATCCTCTCAGGATGCACTACGAGGGATTGGAACATCCCATTCACATCCTCTATCCCATGACCTTTGCAGGAATTTGGGAGTGCTTTACGCATGATGTTACTACTGCCGTTAACATCTGCATTTAATTCTTGGCCTGACTTTGATCGGTACATGCCACGTTTCACACGTATGCCACTGAACTTCACCGGTGTCTCGCCTTCTTGCCCATAGACGGGTATAGGATCAAGATCAAGAAAGCTGGCTTTGCTCGTATAGCTCTCTTCTTGTACTAAGACCGTGATGCCAACTAGCTTCGCCTTATAGGTGAGCATATCGATGAACCTTGCATGTGGCAATTGCACGAAATGCTGGTTGTTCTTCCTGCTCATCTTACATTCCTGCTTCCAACCCGCATTCTTGCCAATGACGAGCGTGCCTATTCCTTCAGCTATCAGCAAGTCGATGATGCGGATGCTCGCAGCGTGCATGTAGTGATCGATGCGCCTAGTTCGTTTGGCGGCAACACGTTCTAGCTCACGTGATGTATGATGGTTGCTACTCATCTTCTTTTGCATCTTAGACACGCGTTTGTTGTAATATTGGTTTACGCTCTTAATCGGACGCCCGTTAACAAGACGAGGGACAAATCCCCCTTTGTTTGATGTTAGCGCGACAAGATTGTTCACTCCAATGTCTATCGCTGCAACGAGAGAATGATTGAGCAACTCTGGCTTTTCTTCTTCGGTATAGACAACTTCAACGATATAGCACCCGCTTTTCTTGGGCACAATACGAACCTGATCAATATTCCTGTGTCTGGTTCTGATCTCTATTCCAAGCTGAGACGGTTTGATAATGCCGAGGCTCAGTGCTGGTTTCGAAAGAGCCTGGATGGTATAGACAAGGATATTCCTCCCTTCCTGCTTGTCCTTGTATCCAGGCAATTTGGGATGACCTAAGAACTTAGATGGATCTTCTTCATACGCTTTGATGGCTGCAAAGTAAGACGCCCAATTCTTATCGAGAAGCTTGAGCACTTGCTGAGACACTTTCCTGGGTAGCAGGCGATAAGCTTCATGTTTCTGCATGCGCTTATCCATCTGGTTGTAGTTTAGGTATTTCCCGCAAAAGATGAACTCTTGCCTAATCTCATAGAGCGCCGCATTGGAGAGATTTTTGGAGGCGAAGGCTGCACGATCTACATCCGCAAAGCGAGCATCAGTCTTGCTGATCATGTGCTTCTCAACTAGCTGCATCTTCGTCTCCTTTCTCTAGCTCTGCTACAATCTTCTCTGTTTTGTGTTTAGCTCGTCTTTGTCCGTAGAGTTGAGCGCAAAAGCTGTAAATGATGGACACCAGATCCGCTAGCAGATCTTCGGTTCCGTTCTCTGCGACGTTCACAACCTCGACAGAGCGCCCTTGGCCTTTGAGTAGAGTCTCAATGTAGCGAAACCCAAAGCGTGTCAGGCGGTCCTTGTGCTCAACTACAATCAGATTGATGGATTGGTCTGCTAGCATAGCCAGAAGCTTAGGACGGCTATCATTGACGCCAGACCCAATTTCCTTGACCACTTTTGCTATCTGGTAGCCTTTAGCGGTACAATAGGCCACTAATCGCCCTGCTTGGCTGTCTAGATTGGACTTGTTCTCTGCTGATGAGACTCTGGCATAGACAGCGACCTTTTGAGAGGCAACTACCTGTGTCTCTATCTCTTCTTCAACGATGATTGTCCGCCCATATCTACGACCTTTGATTTGTCCGTCGCAAAACCATCTCCAAGCGGTTTTATACGAGACGCCTTTAGTCTTGGCATAATCGCTTAACTTCATAAGAGAATCATACCAGAGTTGTCAAGAGTTGTCAAGAGTTCGCCACAGTTTCAGTGAACGTTTCCAATACCTCTGCTCCTTATTATTATGCTGTGAGATGAGACTATGCTAGAGGATATTTAAGCTGAGCAAGAGTTCCGTGTCATCTATTTTATCATTCCCTGCCAAGGTTGCTCTTTTGCCTAGTTGTAATGTGTAATTGCTTCGTAAGTCGATAAAGGTAATTTTTTATGATTTTCACGATGAAATGTAGAAAGTTGTACGTATCAATTTGTCTCAGGTTATTTTACTGCGTGCCAAAAAATTTTACACTAGCTTTAAGTTTTTCCTACAATTTCTATATAAACCTGGAATACAATAGCAATCGGTAGGACAAATTGGTGGAAGAAATCACAAAACAAGGTTATGCTTCTCTATCGATGTTAGAGCGAAGCCTCTCTAAGCTCAAAGGGTTTTTGCCCCTAGTAGAGAAGAATCGTGAGTCCCGGTGTCATACTTTTGCCCTAAAAATATAATGATCTTAGTTGGGAGTGTTTCATATGATAGAGACATCTGAAGTTTGTCACAGTGGTCAAACACCTGATCATATACAAGTTGGTAAGAAACGGTATCTTACTATCTGGAAGAACTGGCCTGGGCAGCTCGTTTGCTTTGGGATCGTTGGTGGGGTGAACACTTTAATCGATTTACTGATTCTGAATGGCTTGCTCTGGCTATTTCCCACAACAAATACAATTCTGGTCTTGCTATTCAATTCCGTTGCCTATTGCTTAGGTGCGGTGAATAGCTTCTTTCTCAATAAGTACTGGACTTTTGCTCGTCGGCAGAGAACAACATGGAGCGAGGTGAGGCGTTTCGCTGTTACCACCTTTTTCGGTATAGTATGCAACGATATACTCATTTGGTTTGCCAATAACCTCTTTCATCCTTTGATCTCTAATGCTGCACTGTGGATGAATGCCTCCAAAATTGTTGCCATTGCTGGAACAGTTTTTATCTCCTTCCTTGGCATGCGTCTATGGGTCTTTGTTAACAGATCGCAGCAGGATGATGCTCCTATAGAGTTGTTATACCAGTCAAACATGAGTAACCTTGGAGAACATATGAAAACGTTTTTAACTTACCAAGGGCATAAAACATCTGATACGTATGTGCCAGAATATACAGCCGAGAGCAGTGGGATACGGAGCCTCTCTGTTGTTTTGCCTGCATATAATGAGGAACAAGTTATTGCTCGTACCATCTCAGATATCCTCAATACACTTTCTGGATGGGTCAGGGATTTTGAGGTGATCATTGTCAACGATGGAAGTAAAGACCAGACGGCATCCGTTGTTGCAGCGATGAGTGACAAGGATTTACATGTCCGTCTGATCTCGCATTCTGTCAATCAGGGGTATGGAGCCGCTCTGGTAACTGGTTTTGCAGCAGCAACGAAAGAGTTCACCTTTTTTATGGATTCGGATGGACAATTTGATATTCGGGATCTAGCAACTTTTTCCCCTTTCATTGCCAAGTACGATGCGGTGATTGGTTATAGGATAGATCGTCAGGATACGTGGATGCGCAAGCTCAATGCCTGGGGATGGAAACAGGTTGTGAGGTTTGTGCTGGGGGTGCATGTACGTGATATTGATTGTGCCTTTAAGCTGATGTGCACAGAGTTTCTTCATGCCTATCCGTTGGAAACGCGTGGTGCAATGATTAATGCAGAGTTGCTGTACAAGATGAGGCAGGCTGGGTGTACTTATAAAGAAGTAGGTGTACGCCATTTGCCCCGCAGTAGTGGACGAGCTACTGGTGCTAGTCCTGTCGTGATCGCCCGTGCTTTTCGAGAACTCGTTGTTTATGCTCACAAATGGAAGCGAGAGCAACACAAGTCTCTCCAGAACGTGAGTCCAGGAGTCAAGGCAGGCGCAACACTAAAGGGCACACAACAGTAAATCTGGCCCCAGGGAAGGCGAAAGCCAAAGATCGTGTTGACCACCCCCATTGGCGTTTGATACTAACCTGCCTTCAAGCGTAATGCATTGTGTGTTTATTGGAAGCTCAAGACGTTGCACAATAGAACGCAGGTTAGTATGAGTAGTTGTGTCACTTATTGATTTTTGAAAACTCTCTTACAGAGTTAAATACTTTTGTTTGTTTTTTTGTCAGGAGGGAGTACTGATGATAGATATTACTAATGCATTGCCACTATCCCCAGCGGATAGTGTCACTCTTCCTTGCAAGAGGGGGATATCGCGTTTGTGGAGCCGAATAGCGTTGGCAGCAGTTTTGGCTCTCTCGATCTTTATGAATTTCTTTCAGCTGGGTCAAAATGGCTATGGGAATCTCGACTATGCCGCTGCTGTGAAGAGTATGGGGGACAATTGGCAGAATTTCTTCTTTGCTTCATTTGATCCGGGGGGCTTTGTTACAATTGACAAGCCTCCACTTGGTTTCTGGTTGCAGACCCTGAGCACTAAAATGTTCGGCTTTACTCCTTTTAGCATCTTTCTTCCCCAAGCTCTCTGTGGTGTTTTGGCGGTATTGCTTCTCTACTGTCTTGTGCGCCGTCACTTTGGAGTGCTTGCGGGGCTGATTGCTGCTCTGGCGCTGGCTGTGAGTCCGATCACGGTTGTCACTGACCGCAATAATACCATCGATGGGACCTTGGCACTGGTGCTATTGCTAGCTGCATGGGCAGTAATTCGCGCTTGTGAGACTGGTAAGTTGCGTTGGTTATTGTTAAGCGGCATATTTGTAGGTCTTGGTTTCAACATTAAGATGGCGGAGGCCTATCTGGTGGTTCCAGCTCTTGCTATGGCCTATTTGTTATGTGCGCCACGCAAAATCTGGACACGTATCTGGCATCTATTATTGGCAATACTGGTGATGCTTGTTATCTCGCTCTCCTGGGCTGTCGCCGTCGACCTGACGCCAGCATCGCAACGTCCCTATGTGGGCTCGACGCAGGACAATTCTGAGCTTAGTCTGGCCTTTGGCTATAACGGCCTCAATCGCTTCAAGATAGGAGGAAATGGTTATGGGGGCAGGCAGTCAGGTGCAGGCTCTTTAAATAGAGCTACTCAGACAAATCCGCTACCATCGCCATTCCAGGCTGGCAATAATGCATCTAACGCCATGGAACAATTTCAAGGTGGTCCTTCCGGATCAGGTGCTGTTGGTCCGTTGCGTCTCTTCAGTGTGTCTTTAGGTGGGCAGATTGCTTGGTTGTTACCATTTGCCCTGTTAGCTATTGTTGCATTGGCCTGCGAGAGACGGTTCAATTTTCAGAAGGATCGACAGCAATTAGGTCTCGTTCTATGGGGCTTCTGGCTAGTGACGATGGCAACGTTTTTTACGCTAGATGCATCTTTTCATCAGTACTATATGACTGAGATGGCTCCGGGACTATGTGCACTTGTTGGCATTGGTCTGGTAGTGATGTGGCGACAGTATCGTAGCAGAGGTTGGCGTGGCTGGTTGTTTCCGATCGCATTGCTAGTTACTGCGGCAGCACAGATCTATATGCTGATGAGCTATCCGTCGTGGTCGCAGTGGTTAAGTCCTTTGATCGGTATTCTGACCGTTCTGGTTGTAATAACTCTAGTTTTCTTGCGCCTGAAACCACGACTATACCTAAGTCAATCGGCGTTTCGTGTTGCGGGTGCGGCGGTCAGTGCTGGTTTGCTGGCTCTGCTTGTGGGTCCAACAGTATGGGCTGGTTACTCTGTTGTCCATAACACTGAGTCTTCTTTCCCTACTGCTGGCCCTACTGCTAGAGCAACCCTGGTGGTTTGGCTAATGCGCGAGGTAGCTTCTCTAGGGGTAATAGAAATGGCATGGGTCTCATTGGAGGACAGAACGACTTTGGTAGTCCTTTAGGAGGTCTTGCTGGCTTTGGAGGTGGGTCTGCTCAGAGCGATCCGGCTTTAATCTCCTATCTGGAGGCTCATCAGGGCAATGCCGAAGTTCTTGGTGGCCACGCCAAATGCAAATACAGCGGACTCGCTTATTCTATCCACGAACAAGCCTGTGATGGCTATGGGTGGTTTTATGGGTGCTGATCCCATTCTAACCACCAGTGATCTGCAAGCATTGATCAAGAATGGTACGGTACGCTTATTCCTAGTCAATTCGCAAGGTAGTACGCAGCGTCTAAGGGGTCAGATGCCGCCTGGGAGCAAAATCTTTTCTGGTAATGCTGGGAGCGGCGGTGCTGCCTTTGGAGGGTTTGGAGGGTTTGGACAAAACTCGCTGTCTACGTGGGTGACTGGTCATTGTAGTGCTGTACCGACAAGTGCTTGGCAATCTTCGACGAGTAACTCTCATGCTGGTCTGGGCGCTAGTCAGTTGTATGATTGTGCCTCTATCCATTAAAACAATCTGGTCAGGCACACGTTGCATCCGATGTGTGCCTGTTCTGAATTTATCTACACTCTCTCAATTGCCTCTGACTGAGTCGAGATTCTGTCCCTACTTCCCCCTGGATATGCCAAGTCTTATAGTCTATGCTATTTCTAGAGCAGGGTTTATCATCAAGCTGTCCTCTCTGTTGTCCTTAGAAAACTCTCTTTAAGGAAGATTTTTATGGTGGTAGAGCAAAAAGAAAATATAGATGTCGAGCAAGATACTGTAGTAGTAGTGCAAACAGGAGGCTGGGCAGAGGTCGGTTGGATCTTTGCACTGAGCCGTCTAATGATCATCCTGATTTCCTATAGAGCTGTCGTCCTCTTGCCTATTTACAAAACTAATCTTCGCAGAGACATTACAACTATGTCATGCTCTACCCACAATATCACGTGTTTTGTGGAGAGTTGGTGGCGTTGGGATGTCGTTCGTTATGTAGAGGTTGCTCACTTCGGCTATGCCTATAATATCTCGAACACAGTCTTTTTCCCTCTTTTCCCATTGTTAGAGCATTATCTGGCTAGCTTCTTTGGAGGATCGATCTTTGCTGACTATGTGGCGGGAATGGTAATAGCCAACGTCTGTTTCTATGCTGTCTTGATCTTGTTTTATCAGCTCGTATACCGAGATTTTGGTCACGATGTTGCGAAGAATGCCTTGATCTACCTAACATTTGCCCCATATGCTATCTTCTTCTTTGCTGGCTATGCAGAGTCGCTTTTTTTTCTGCTGAGTCTAGCTGTCTTTGCCTTTTTGCGCCGTGGAAAACCGAGGGACTGGTGGCTTGCAGGAATATGTGGCTTTTTGGCTACTCTTACACGGCCAACGGGTATAGTACTCGTTGTTCCTTTCTTAGTTCTATTGATACAAAGATTTGGTTGGCGTACCTTCTTTGTCCGAGAGAACTGGCGACAAAATCTCAATGCCTTTTTGCCGATCGCGCTGCTTCCTTCAGGGCTGCTGTTATATATGCTCGTTCTCCATATTCAGTTTGGTAATCCTTTCTTATTCAGTATTGAGCAAACACGTGTCTGGTTCCGCCATATGGCTTTTCCTTGGGTAGGAACGTATGACGCTATCAAAGCATTGTATGTATCAGGTTATGATCTTCAGCGCAATCTGGCTGATCTCTTCTTTACAATTTTACCCCTACTCGTGCTTATAATAGGCTGGAGGCGACTACCTTTGCATTATAGTCTCTATTCTCTCGTGATGGTTTTATTTGTACTTTGTTTTCCAGTAACGGTTGTCGGTAAATCACTTATGTCGGCCCCACGCCATTTAATGATGATATTTCCTATATTCATAATAATGGCTATATTACATGAAAAATCAAACTTTGCTAGAATGCTACTCATAGTATCTATTGCATTTTTCGCTATCAATATTATCTTCTTTGTTACCGAGATTTGGGTTGCTTGATATGGTAATGGGTGTGGGATATCCAGATGCAATTGTGGATGCTGAAATTTCCCACATTCCATTTCTTCCTCGGTCAAATTCTCAGTTTATCAGCTTTATCTACCCCTCCCCGAGGTGACCTGAGTAGTTACAGAAATTGGTTCTAGACTGCTCAAACTGTCTAGTTTTATCCGTTCGAATCGACTCTCGTCTAGAATTGTTTTTCTGCACCAGCTTAACATCAATTCCAAACCCTTATCAATAGTTACCTTTGGATCATAATCCAAATGTTCTTTTGCTTTGGTTATGTCTGGACAACGGCGCTGCGCTTGGTCCTGTGGATATTCGGGTGGCGTGGCGATTTGAATGACTTCTAAATCCCCTTTGAAAAGGATTTTCACTTTATCTGCCAATTCAGACATTGAGATTTCTTCTCGGGGGATAACCAATGTTGTATACCTCACCATTCTTGCCTAGGAGGAGTGTTTTGAAGAAGCCAACCATAGCATCTGTGATGTAGCAAAACGTCCTTGTTTGCGACCCTGGAGTGTGGACTGTAATAGGCCTTTGCTCAAGAGCTGCAAAAATGAACTTTGGTATAACCCGATCATCCTTGATTCTCATACCGGGTCCGTATACATTGAATGGTCGTATCCATTTGACTGGAACATTACGTACTTGATGATAAGATGCGCATAATGCTTCTTCCATCCTTTTGCTCTCATCGTAGCAAGAACGTGGCCCAGTACATGAAACATTACCATTGTAGGTTTCAGGAGTTGGAACCATGTCAGGAGTTGAATTGCCATATATTTCACTTGATGAAAAAACAAGCATTGACTCAACGCCGTAACATGAAGCGCTTTCAAGCAAATTTTTACAACCCCAAACCATGCCGTCTATTGTTTCGATAGGATATTTCTGATAGTAGACAGGAGATGCAATTCCTGCTGCATGTATAATATAATCAAATTTTGAAGTAATTTTCATATTAGCAATGTTTTTAGTCTCAAAGCGAATATTTTTATCTTCAACTTCAAAAAGATTATTTAGTCTATCGGTAGCAATGAATGAATCTATAGCGTAAACTGTGCAGGGCCGTTTAAACACGTTTCGGTTGAGGTACTGAAAGACACCAACAAACCATGAACCTAGGAAACCGCAAGCCCCGGAAACGATGACTGTCTTTCTCCTCAAACTCGTTCATCATGGTGCCGACTTCATCAACAATCGCTTTAAGCTGTTCTGTAATCATGTACTTTCTCTTTCTATCTGGTAGCTAGCTGCAGAATAATCTGCCGTATTATTCTAAAGTATTAGAGTAATACCCTAATGTAAGTTTCTTTAACGCATCGACTAGGCACACTAAATTGCCTTGCGCTTAGTGTTAATATAATGCCTGCATCAAATCTTTGATATATATATAGCGTTTTAATGATGTATTAAGGCTAAAACCAGCTTTCATCTGCTGATGGAGTCTGGCTGATAGCGTTTTACGATTTGTATCGACGATGGATTGGATTTAACAATAGCGTCGGCTGGTGGTCAACTCCAAAAATCTTGCGAAAATGAGTGCAAAATCTAAGCCATCAGTTTAGGGAGAGAAAAAATAGAATTGAGAGTAGGCAGGACCAAGCAGACGAAGAATGCATTGATGGAGGGGTTCAAGGATTGTGTTTGCCAATGAGATCCAATGCGGATGTGCAAGAGATCAATGCCCTCAAAGCATTGAAAGATCCAGCGCATGGTAGGGCGCTTAGTCGGCTTGTTAACCTGATTGGGAACGGTCTGTTCAGTTTGAGCCAGCTGGGAGCGAAGCAGGTGCGAAGCCTTGCGAGAGACCGAGAGGCAGAGTACCATGATGAAACTCAATGCGATCACCCGCTTTGGCTTCTTGACAAAAATGGAAGAAGCCAGAAACAGAGGATCTTTGAGAAAGCAAAATCCCCATTCAACACTGCCTTGCTCTTTTGGCATCACTGTAGCTGCCACTGTCAAAGATGACGATCTGCTGCTCTTGTTGATACTCTGCTTCCTGTGACACTGCTTGACCCTTCCGCATTTTTTCTTACCTACTGGAAATCCTTTTTTCCGTCAACCCTTCTGCGGAATGTTGAAGGGCTTTAGCGTTTACTTGAAATGCATCTTTTTCATCTGGATCGAGATACTCTCTGTGCTCATTCCTTGTGAGCAATAGGCGATTTACGGGTAAACGCCAAGGCCCTTGGAATGTGGGTTGAGAAGTTTTTTAATCTGTGTGATTACGGATTCAACGGATGCCATATCCAATTGTGGTCCCATTGGCAAACTCAAAATCTCATTTGCTAATTTTTCTGCGATAGGAAATGTTCCTAGCCTCATGTTCATGTCTGCATATGCTTCTGAGAGATGGGGAGGAACTGGATAATGAATGAGAGTGTCAATGCCGTGTGCTTGCAAGATATTGTTGAAGTTTATCTCGGTCTGGATGGCGAATTACAAAAAGATGCCAAGTAGGAGTGGCCCAATCTGGAATAAATGGTACGAGTAATATCCTGTATGTTAGCAAGTTGCTCAATATAATACTGAGCAATTGTTTTCCGACGTGCATTCCACTCATCCAGGTGTTTCAGCTTAATTCGCAGAAATGCAGCTTGCAGAGGATCTAGTCTGCTATTAAATCCTTGTATTTCATGGTAATATTTTACCTTTGATCCATAATTACGCAAAGCACGTAGCCTATCAGCTAACTCTACATCATTCGTAGTGATAGCGCCCCCATCACCGAAAGCTCCAAGGTTTTTTCCAGGATGGAAACTGAAACCTGCGGCGTCACCAATCCCTCCTGCTCTCTTGCCTTTGTAGCGAGCACCATGTGCCTGTGCAGCATCCTCAATTATTTTCAGGTTATATTTTTGTCCAATCTCAAGGATGGGGTCCATATCTGCCGTTTGACCATATAAATGCACGGGAATTATGGCTTTAGTGCGTTCAGTAATAGCAGCTTCAATTAAGGATGGATTGATATTTGATGTGTTGATATTCGAGCTCAACTGGAACTGGTATTGCACCTGCATGACTTATTGCGAGCCATGTGGCTATATAGGTGTTGGCTGGCACAATTACTTCATCACCGTTACCAATACCATAGCCTCGTGCTATGAGGAGGAGTGCTTCTAGTCCATTTCCTACCCCAATGCACTCTTTTGTTCCACAGTAAGTTGCGAACTCCTCCTCCGAAAGCCCTTACTTCATCGCCGAGTATGTACCAGCCAGATTCTATGATTTTGTGATATGCCTGATCAAACTCTTCCTTGAGTTCAAAATAAGCTGCTTTCAGATCAAAACATGGTATTGTCATTTTGCCTCCAGTTGATATGTAATGTTGTTGGACTCTTCTTATTACATTGTATTTGTTACCCAAAAATTCTCTAAATGAGTGGCACATGGTGAAAGTATATAGATATTGTGACATACAAGGTTGTCAGTGAGTCAGACAATGTAATAGCTAAGGCAGAAGAAGAGGGTAACTATTCAGGACTCCTCGAAAGAACTTGCAAAAGAAGTCATAAGGCTGGTACAATAGAGTAAAGGGAGTGCTTTCGTCAGATTACGTTTAATGCTATAGGAGGACCTATGAAAAGAGAAGTTATTGTCATGGGCAAAGGGTCGCTGGCAATTCGTATTGCAGAATGGTTTTGCGAGAGTGATGACTATGAGCTAGTTTAAATCGTTCCGGTCATTCCAGAGCCATCATGGACAGATTCATTTGTTGAATGGGCTAAGAAAAAAGGCATCTCGGTAGTTGCATCAGGTCACTATAGAGATGTATCTTTCATTGAGGATGAAGATAAAAAAATCGATTTGGTTTTTTCTGTATTTTACGGTAAGGTTGTAAAAAAGTGGTTCATTGATAAATGCCACAAAATACTCAATCTTCATAATGCCCCTTTGCCTCGATATAGAGGTCTATCTCCAATTAATTGGGCATTAAAAAACAATGAGATCAAACATGGAGTTACTATCCATGAGATTAGCGAAGGGATAGATGACGGGCCAATATATGCTCAAATAGAATATTCAATCTATCCTGAATTTGATGAAGTAATCGATGTTTATAAAAGAACGTTGGAATATGATTGGCTATTGTTTTGTCAAACAATGCCAATTCTAGACAAAATTGTACCAAGGCCGCAAGATAATCAGTTAGCAACATATTATGATGCGAAGCAAATGGATTTGCTTCATGAAAGAAGAAGTTTTACCAAGCAGGAGTCATTAAAATTGCTTAGTTGAGTCGTTGGAGGTGGGCGAGGGCGGAGAATGGGATAGGACTTCCCTCGCTCAGTGTTAATGCTGGTATTGTTTCTAGAGATTCTTATTTTCTACCAGATTCTTAAAGGCCGAGCATTCATAGTGTTGGACTAATCCAATACTGGGAACACTGAGTTTGGAAGCTCCTACGGGTAGAAGAGGATCAAAGCTTGCTATATCCAGGGCTAGTGTGCTCAGTGCTAAGTTAGGTCGATATTGATGGCTGATACCACTTTGCTGTTGATATTGCTACAATAATACAATGATGTAACAATGTCAAGTAGTGCATCATTGTATTATTGTAACAAAAGGGGGGAGTATGCCAATTCCTAATGTATAAAAAATCTGTCTTACTTCTTCCTTTTTTCCTTGCCATTTTTGCTCGTCCGGTTATGCTCATGGCCACTCTACAGGCAACTCTCCAACAACATGCAGTAGCAGCAGGCTTAGTCAAGGACCTCTATGGAATATCAGGCGATTTGTCAGGATTAAGCAGTCCAGACCTTACTAATCAATTAAATGGATATCAAAATCTAGGTGCGAAGTGGACGCGAATTGATTTTGGATGGCCAACGATTCAGCCAAGCAATTCAAAAAGTTATAGTTGGATGCAACTTGATTTCGTAGTTACTGCTGTGAATGCGCATGGTATTAAGATACTTGGTAGTCTGGATTATACCCCGACGTGGGAACTCCCTTCTGGATGCACTGATAATTCCCATTGCCCGCCGAAAAGTAGTACTGATTATGCGAAATTTGTAGCAGCTGTTGTCACACGCTATGTGCCAAAGGGTGTGCATACGTGGGAAATATGGAATGAGCCAAATGGAGGCACATTCAGCCCTTCCAGCTATACTACCATGTTAAAAGCTGCCTATACTGCTATTAAACACGCGGATCCTAGTGCGTTTGTACTTTCCGGCGGAAGTGAACCCGCGGCAACTAGCGGAGGAAGTTACCAGTCGGTTGATTTTCTGACAGATATGTACAAAAACGGTGCCAAAGGATATTTTGACGCGTTGGCTCACCATCCGTATTGTTGGGCTGCTGCGTTTAACTGCCCTACTGCTTATGCAACGTGGAGTGCGTGGTCACAAATGCAAGAGACCAATCCGAGTCTCAGAAGCGTGATGATTGCGAATGGAGATGGGAATAAGCAAATTTGGGCAACAGAGTTTGGGGCACCAACAGGAGGAGATACGAGAGAAGTATCGACACCTGGAACAGAAAGTCAGCAGGTGCAGAGGCTTCATGATGCCTATACACTCTTTAGCTCCTATTCCTGGGCAGGTCCATTATTTTGGTATACTTATCAGGACCGTACCTGGTGTACAGATCCCAATGATCCTGAATGCCACTTCGGATTATTACGCGCTGATGGCTCTCAAAAACCCGCATATGCTATTTATCAAAGCTTGGCAAAGCAACAACAAACCACAAGGTAATATCTACGCCGATATCGGTACTCACAGTTAATTCCTGTACTGAAGAATACTAACGTGAGGCAATCTCTGCGGTTAGTAGTCGGTGACGTGTACTAAAGTCGCAGTTAAGCAGGATTTAGAAGAATTTAAAAGCGAGCCTTGCCCCTTGGAACGGAGGACAAGGCTCACTAAACTTAAGGTGGGTTTCCTGACCACGTGTCTACTGGTAGACACGCACGTAGTCGATAAAGAAGTACTGTGGAAAGGGCGTTGAAGCGTCTGGATTGCCTGGCCAATCTCCACCAACTGCCGTGTTGAGGATGATGTGCATTGGCTTGTCGAAATAGCCAGGAATTGTTTGGTGACAGCGTTGCTCACCATCTATAGACCAGGTTATATTTCCTCTTGGTCCCCACTCTACGGAGAACACATGGTAGCTGGCAGAGAAATCTGGATTGCTATAGGGAGAACAGGCAAAATAGTGAATGAGATCGACACCCTGTTTTGGTCCGTAGTGTGCGAACATGCGAGCTATGTTTGACTGATTTTTTTGCTCTAAGATGTCAATTTCATTTGGCTGGGTTCCTGTACTATTGTCCACTAGCCATAGTGCGGGCCAGATGCCTTGTCCCCCTTGAGGCATCTTTGCACGGATCACTACCTTTCCATAGGTAAAGGAAAACTTGCCCAAAGTATCCACTGCTCCAGAGGTGTATTGCCGTCCTCCGTAAGAGCGATGCTCACTTTTTAGCACAAGTGCTCCTCCAGAGACTGAGACGTCGTCTGGTGTATAGTATTCAAGCTCATGGTTACCAACGGATGCCTCATCTCTCACATTCCATTTCGTCTGATCAAGGCTTGAGCCGTTGAACTCGTCATCAAAAATGAGTTTTCTGCCATTGAGCGTATCACTAGGTCGAGCATCACTGTTTCCTGGCTGACCAACCTCTACTGGGACTTTTCCTGATCCACCGTTAGTTGAAATAGAGGCAACCGCTAGTACTTGATGAGGTAGATGGCTGAAAGCCGAAATTGAAATAGCAATAAGCGAGACAAGAAATAGTGATATACACCTCGCTTTTTTTGATGTTTTTTGCATTATGCACTATCCTTTACAATCTAAGTTTTACTCTAGGATATATATAATAAGTATAGTAAAATGGTACTAATGAATAGATTAATGTAGCGAATTATTATCCAGTGATACTATTATTCAATGGCGATTAGTGATAGTAATGTTGGTATTGTCATAATATATCAGAATATATGATTTTAGTTGATGGCTATCATGAACATGGAAGTAGCACAAAGCTCACATGACGTGAATTTACCTCTGTGATTATTTGGATAGTGTGTATATCCTAAGAGCAAAGAGAAAGGTTTGGTTGATGCACTTGATAAGTCAACGGCTTTTCAAGTCGGCGCCTTTATTAGTGGGAGCAACATTAGTCATAGGAGTGCTCATTTTTATTCAACTTAAATAGAGCATCTATTTATAGTGAACTTGTTACTCTTGATCTCGTTCCCAAACCTGAAAATTTGACGGAACTTTATTTTAAGGATAATGCGCATTTGCCAAGTTCTGCAGGGCGTAACCAGGTAATAAGGTTTACATTTGTTATCCATAACCTCGAGGCAGCTGATTACCAGTATGTCTATGAGGTATCGGTGAATACTAACGGCATAAAAGACATCATTGATAGCGGGAAGGTTTTGGTTAAAAACAACCAATACTATGTCAAAAATGAGAATCTCCATCTCATGAATTTGCTCGGCAGACAAGAAGTAATGGTTGAGTTGACCAACAAACGGCAATCAATAGATTTTTGGATAGGAGAGTAACAGAATGAAGAAAATAACGGTTGTCATACCAGCATTAAACGAAGAACAAGGGATTGGTCTCGTTCTCAAAGAAATACCGATTAGTATACTTCTGGACATAGGCTATAAAACCGAGGTTATGGTCATTGATAATGGATCAAAAGATAGAACATGTCATATTGCAAAGGATCATGGTGCAACTGTCATTATCCAACCTATTAGAGGGTATGGTAATGCATATAAAGCCGGATTTGCTAATGCATCTGGAGACATTATTGCTACTGGCGATGCAGATCTTACCTATCCGTTTGAAGATTTACCCGAAATCATCAAAAAAATGGAAAAGGAAGATTTGGATTTTATTAATACCAACAGACTGCAGTATCTTAATCGGGAGGTTATGACCCCAACTCATATCTTTGGCAACAAGTTACTGACAACATTTACCAAATTTCTATTTAATTCACCTTTTGTTGATTCTCAGTCTGGAATGTGGATTTTCCGAAGGGAAATTTGGGACCACCTTAATGTGAGTTCGTCTGGAATGTCGTTCTCCCAAGAACTAAAGATTGAGGCACATATCCGAGGCTTCAGATGCGCAGAAGTTCCGATTATATATCGGGCTCGTGCTGGAGATGCAAAGCTTGATACATTCAGAGACGGAACAAAAGTAATGTATCAAATATTCCATAAAAAAGTTTCTACGCTCTTTTCAAATATTGCAAGGAGTAACGGAAATTTAACTTCAGCCTTTCATAGCCGTGATGATTTACAGAAGTTGGCAACGGATTCTGCTGCCATTCCAAGGGAAAAAGAAAAACAGATCTCTGTGGAAAGCTCGACAGTCGCGAATTCACGTAAATCTTCAAGTATCATAGAATAAAAGTAACTAGTCAGGTCTGTAAAATAGCGGGTTGAGGGCATTTCGATAGCTGTAATTCAGCCCAAAATGGCATCTCCGACATGCCTATTGCCATTTTTGCCTAAAAATATCCATCGCGCTTATATTGTCGGGACAGTCTTCGTACCGCTCTGGAGGCGGACTCACAAGGCACCAAGGAGACCTGACTGGTTACAAATTAAAAGTTAGGTAGTCTCCCCTGTAAGTGTTGATAGGCTCAAAGTACCATTCGGTGAACCAGCTTCTAGTGGGCCTTGGCTCTCACCATCACCACTTGAGTGGAAAACTACCAAAAGTTACAAGCAGGAATTAACCTAGTTGAGAGGAAGTCATGTTGAAAATAGCGATAGTATCTGACGTGGTCTACCCATATAGCAAGGGGGGCGGTGAAAAAAGAATTTACGAAATTTCCAAGCGACTTGCTGAAAGAGGACATGAAGTTACGATTTATTGTATGAAATGGTGGAAAGGAGACAAACACTATAATAGAAGAAAATATACAGATAAAGGCAATAAGTCCTTATTCCCCATTCTATTTAGGTGAAAAGAGATCTATTAAAGAAGCTTTGCTATTCTCGCTATGTTGTCTGAAGTTAATAAAAGAAGACTTTGATGTTATTGATGTTAATTATATACCACACTTAGTGCTTTTTAGTACTAAGTTGGTTGCTCTTTTTAAAAGAAAAGAAATGCATGTGATGTGGTATGAGGTATGGGGCACTTCGTACTGGATAAAATATATGGGCCTCTCAGGAGTGTTAGCAAGCTTGGTTGAAAAAATCACCTCGATACTTCCTGACAAATTTATAGCAATATCTGGACATACAGCAAGGGAACTTATGACAAAGCTAAAGGTTCCCCAGCAGAAAATTACTATTGTTCCTCCTGGCATTTCGATGGCTGAGATTGAAAGTGTTGTGCCTGCAGCGACACGCTCAGATGTTATTTTTGTGGGCAGGTTATTATCTCATAAAAATGTCGATGTGTTGATACAAAGCGTACCTTTACTGAAGACGAAATATCCCAAGATAAAGTGTATTATTGTGGGTAGGGGTCCTGAAAGAAATAACTTAATCAAGCTTGTTCAAAACAACGATCTGCTTGAAAATGTTGAATTTATTGAAGAGATCCAAGACCACAATCAATTATATGCGTTAATGAAGTCATCACGTGTTTTTCCCTTTCCTTCCACGCGAGAAGGATTTGGTATTGTCGTTTTGGAAGCAAACGCATGTGGACTTCCAGTTATAACAACTGATCATCATCAAAATGCTGCTAGATACTTGATTAAGGAAGGACTAAATGGAAAGGCCATCTCTTTATCAAAAGAAAATCTGGCGGATGCGATTGATATATATCTGGCGAGGGAGCCGGATTCTACAAGGTACACATCGTTCCTTCAGCAATATGACTGGAATACTTTGGCTCAAAGCATTGAGGATGTATACATGACAAAGCACTACTCGAAAGAAACGTCAAAATTAAAAATGGAACATTTTTTGCAAAGATAAAGGTAAGAACGTTTTTAATGTATAAAAACCTAATCGTCTTTATAGCTGTACAACCGGCGTTTCGTTATTCATGTTATCTAGATGATAACACGACAGTATCAAATATGGAATTTGAGAAGAAAGGTTACCCAGAAATGGATAAGAAAGAGGTCACGCCATGAAAGTCTGTCTTGTAGCGCCTTACTTTGCACCTGCACGTGGGGGAGCTGAGACATATACACTTCAAGTATATACACGCCTGCGAGAAAAATATGGGCATGAGATCTTCATCGTCACGACTAGACGTGGCCATGGTTCGATCCTCATTGAGGAGAGGGTAGGTTTTAAGACGTATATTTTATCAGCAGGCATGAAGGTATCCAACACGCCTGTGGGTCTTGGCTGGCGCAGGAAGTTACGCGAGATCTTTGCGATTGAGCAACCAGATGTTATCAATGCTTACACGCCCGTTCCTTTCTTGGCAGACATTGCTGAACGGGCACGCGGTCACATTCCTTTTGTCTTGACTGTCTTCAATGACATCGAGAAGTCGACCATGCTCGGCAGGCTTATGGCTACGGGCTACTACTGCGTGCTTGGAGATAAGACACTTGAGCAAAGCGATGGTATTGTCGTGCTATCTGACTATTACGTAGCTACTTCCCGCCGATTAGGTGCTCACCGCTCAAAATTGACCGTTGTCACGGGTGGTGTGGACACTGACCTGTTTCATCCATTGCCCTCCGATGGTCTCGCCATTCGCAAAGACTATGAAGGTCGGCGAATTGTCCTCTTCGTCGGGTCGATGGATGCAACCCATGCCCACAAGGGACTCGACATTCTCATCCGCTCCATTGCTCAGCTTCGGGATCGATATGAGAATATCCTTCTCCTTGCGGTCGGCAAAGGCGATGCAATCCCCAAGTACCAAAAATTGGCAAACGAATTCGGTCTCGACGGTCACGTCCTATTTCCTGGTCCAGTTGAAGACTCTGAGCTAGCAGACTTCTATCGTTTGGCAGACGTGTGTGTTTTGCCATCCACTAATCGGTCAGAAGGTCTAGGTCTAGTGCTGATCGAAGCGTTGGCATGCCAGACGCCAGTTATTGGAACTCGCGTAGGTGGCATTCCCTTTGCAGTTCTGGATAACGTAACGGGCCTCTTGGTAGAGCCAAGAGACGTCAATGCGTTGGCAGCAGCAATAGACCGCATCCTAGCGGACTCTGACCTAGCAACTTTGTTGAGTACCAATGGCTATCGTTACGTGAAGGAGCACTTCACGTGGAACGCCTCTGTGGAAGGAACAAACAACGCGCTTTTACGAGCCGTGTATGGCCGTCGAGAGGGCTCTAACAGCGAAGATTATTCCAGTGTACTAGAGCAATTGCATCACAATTAGCCAAAGGATTACTGACTAATGTTAGATCTTTTGGTAGAGAAAGATAGAAAAGGGAAATTTCGATGGAATATGTGCAATATGCTAAATAAGGAGATAGTGAAGTATGTCTAAAATAACCCAAACCAGACCAACGGTCATACATGTAACATCCTATTACCCACCTCATCTAGGCGGCCAGCAAAATGTCGTAGCGCGGATAGCAGAGGGATTTGTAGACAAGGGATATGCGGTATCGGTCTATACAT
Organism: uncultured Chloroflexia bacterium; assembly: GCA_963727755.1. Lineage (GTDB taxonomy): Bacteria > Chloroflexota > Ktedonobacteria > Ktedonobacterales > Ktedonobacteraceae > DASYAN01. The sequence continues at coordinate 59,837 of CAVSHN010000004.1, read as the reverse complement.
CTGACAGAGGCTATTCCCAAAATACAATGCCTAATCCTAAATCGTGGGTTCATTATTTAAAATCGATTGAATTGGCGCATACGCCAATTATCTTTACCTTGTTTTTTCGATTGCTTGCTCTCCCGCGTCATTCTCTTATCCATCTCCACGTTGGACAGGCATTCTCGCCAGAAATTGTCTACTTGATATCCAAGTTAAAAGGGATACCTTATATTGCACATATCCATATGGATGTAGATCCTTCTGGCCCCTGTGGTTTTCTACTTGAGCCTTATAAGAAATGGTTTCTCAAGCCGGTTTTGAAATCGGCGACAAAAATAATATGCTACGCAGAGACACAGAAGAAGTGTGTTGCTGAAATATGCCCTTCCATTGGAATCTATTGATGTGATACCTGCTGGTGTAACTGAAGACTATTTCGTCGGGGAAAAAACGAGCCAAAATACTGTTCCACATCTGTTATTCGTAGGTAGGTTTTCAAAGCAGAAAAACCTTTCTCTTCTCATAGAAGCCGTTTCGCAAATGCAAACTAGCGTCTTTTTGGACATTGTGGGTGAAGGGGAACTCAGGAAAGACGTCGAAGCCTTAATTAAGAAGTACAAATTGCAAAATGTTAAACTACATGGTAAAAAGGTGGGGAAAGAACTCATTGAATTTTACAAGTCAGCAGATATAGCTGTGCTTCCCTCAGTTAGAGAAGGTGGTGCTTGTCTTGTGATACTTCAAGCGCTAGCAGCGGGCCTTCCAGTGGTAGCGGCTGATTTGCCTGAAGTCCGGGAAGCCCTTATCGATTGTGGTGTCCTTGTTCAAGATGCAACAGCCACAACCTATGCAAAAGCCCTAGACGCATTATTAGCAGATAAAGAAATGCTCCAGAGGTTGAAGACTCTGTCGGTTCAGAAAGCGCGTGCTTATTCATGGGGAAAGATCCTGAATGCTATAGAAGATCTTTATAAGCAGGTTGTTAAGAATAGAGTGAGGTAAGATACAGCATGCTAAAAAAGTAAATCAAAAAACCAAGAGGGCTAGGTTTCTCATCTGGATGGTCAGTTTCTTCATTCTGGCTTGTCTGGCAACGCTCTATATTTTATGTCCCTCTCATCTGATCTGGAGTACTTTTCCTTAGTACTATCATGAGCAATCCTACTTTGGCGGAAACAATGGGTAACAACGGAAGAAAATTGGTTGAAGAAAAATACGACTGGAGAAAATTTGCCAAGCAAGTAGAAAGGATGTCTATGATGCGACATTACCAGTAAAGTAGAATAAGTTGCAGATTAGGAGTATTAATTGGAAAAGGAGTTTATAAGTCGTGTCAAAATTAACCCTATCCTCCCCAACCATCATACACGTGGTATCCTATTATCCACCTCACCTAGGTGGCATGGAAAATGTTGTGGCGCAAATAGCAGAAGGATTTGTAGACAAAGGATACGCAGTGTCGGTATATACGTCTGACATAGGCTATTCCCGAAGTACAATGCCTAATTCTAAATCGTGGGTTCATTATTTAAAATCGATTGAATTGGCGCATACGCCAATTATCTTTTCCTTATTTTTTCGACTGCTTGCTCTCCCGTGTCATTCTCTTATCCATCTCCATGTTGCACAGGCATTCTCGCCAGAAATTGTCTACTTGATATCCAAGTTAAAAGGGATACCTTATATCGCACATATCCATCTGGATGTAGATCCTTCTGGCCCCTGGGGTTTTCTGCTTGAGCCTTATAAGAAATGGTTCCTCAAACGGGTTTTGAAATCGGCTATGAAAATAATATGCTACTCAGAAGCACAGAAGAAGTGTATTGCTAAGAAATATGCCCTTCCATTGGAATCTATTGTTGTGATACCTCCTGGTGTGGCTGAAGACTATTTCGTCGGGGAAAAAAATGCCAAAATACTGTTCCACGTCTGTTATTCGTAGGTAGGTTATCAAAACAGAAAAACATTTCTCTTCTCATAGAAGCCGTTTCGCAAATGCAAACTAGCGTCTTTTTGGACATTGTGGGTGAAGGGGAACTCAGGGAAGACGTCGAAGCCTTAATTAAGAAGTATAAATTGCAAAATGTTAAGCTACATGGTAAAAAGGTGGGGAAAGAACTTATTGAATTTTACAAGTCAGCAGATATAGCTGTACTTCCCTCAATTAAAGAAGCTGGTGCTTGTCTTGTAATGCTTGAAGCGCTAGCAGCGGGCCTTCCAGTGGTAGCGGCTGATTTGGCTGAAGTCCGGGAAGCCCTTGTCGATTGTGGTGTCCTTGTTCAAGATGCAACAGCCACAACCTATGCAAAAGCACTAGATGCATTATTAGCAGATAAAGAAGCACTCCAGAGGTTGAAGACTTTGTCGGTACGGAAAGCGCGTGCTTATTCATGGGGAAAGTTTCTGGATACTATAGAAGATGTTTATAAGCAAATTGTTAAGATAGAGTGAGGTAAGATATAGCAATGTTAAGAAAGGTAAATCACAAAACCAAAAGAGTTCTCATCCGGATGGCCTGTCTCTTCTTTACTTTGGTTGCTCTTGCAGCATATGTGCTCTATCCCTATATTAATATCATCTGGTCTTGAAATGTTTCCCTTCCTTTCTTCCAGTGCTAACGAGTACGTTGGCATTCTATGGTGAAAACATTGATATGAGTCAAATCCTGCCTGCTTCACAGCATTATATTGTCAATAGTAAAGGCGAGGATTTCATCGATATTGCTGAGGATCTCGGGATTAACCTCATACGCATAACAAACTCGGTGAGAAGCTTTAATAACAATGCGGACTCTGTTTATACGGGGGACCAGTGGAATCAAGTGCTTAATAAGATGCAAAGGAAAGGGATTAAAGCGATCATCCTTATAGAGGTCAATAGTAATAACCGAGATTATTATACTCGTAATATAAAACCAGCATATCTGCATTTAGTACAAGAGTACATTGATAGTGGAGTTTTTTCTAATCCGGATGTCTACGCTGTAGACATTAAGAATGAGCCGGTCTTAACAGATGCTAATATAAGCATGCTTCAGACTGCCCATAATATGATCAAGGCGAGATACCCTCACCTTAAACAAACGATAGGAGCGTGGGCAACTTATTTTTCGCCCAGCGATGCTTATAACCCTAATCTATCCTCCAGTGCTTTGAATTGGTTCAATTTCTCTGCTGGTCAAAAATTAGCCAATATTGTTGACTTTTATTCTGTTCACATGTATGGCCTTGATATCAGAGTCTTGGGATTGGTCTGAATCCTGATCTGAGGAGCAAAAATATTTATATCACAAGTCGAGAACGGTTGCAGACCAAAAAGCCAATAATGATTACGGAATTTGGGGCAGCCAATGGCTATGCGATCAGCGATCAGAATACAATTGATAGCCCTGAATTACAAGCAAAGGTTTACCAAGGGGTTTATCAAGCTTTAAAAGAAATGCATAGCAGCCAGATAATTGGAACAGTTGCTTTTAACTTCTATAGTCACGATCAATATCCTGGTGCCTGGGCTATCGTTCAAAATCATGGTGATTATTTCTTGCCCGCAGCATATATTCTTCAAGAGTATGCCTTAGGGGAAAATAATCCTTCACTGCAGGCGGCAACCATCGTTAATTCACAAAGTTATTTGGCAACAAATGTCAATAATCACGGAACAAGAACCTTACATTTATCTGATCGGATTGGTCTTAAACTTCAGTTGGATAACAGCAAAAATTATTCACTTTCTCTAAGTGAGGATGGCATATTAAAGCTTGTAGAACCCTTCATTATAATCCTATTTCACATTCGTATATGCCGTGTATCAGGCTATTAAAAAAGGAAATGTACAAATTAATATAATATCTAATTCAACATGTTCAATAGGCATTGTTTGTATTGCTCGGGTATACACATTAACGATTAATATTCAATAAAGAAATCAGTATTACGACAAGACACGCTCTTCAGCATGAGGTCAGGTAGCCTTATGAGAATACTCCATGTTACAAAAACGTATCCTCCTCTTATTGGAGGTGATGCAATAGTAGTTCAAAATCTAGAGAGAGAACAGAAGAAGCTGGGTCATGATGTTTTCATTCTCGCAAGTAAAGCAGGATAAACTGGAAGATATCCAAATGTCTATAGATTTGGAATACTGGATAAGGCATATAGTCTTAATAAAAATTACTATTAAGCGTATTATTTCTCTCATATTGCTTTTTATTTGGTCTTTTATTTTCTTGAAAAAAATAAAGCCAGCTGTTATTCATAGTCACTCACCAGATTTAGGGTTTGTTTGTTCTTTTGCAGCAAGGCTCTATGGGAGGGATTTCCCTTAAGCATTCTTGAAGCATGGGAATCAGGAGTAGTAGTAATCTCCACAAGAGTAAATGGTATTCCAGCAATCTGTACTGATGGTTTAATTTAAACGTCAATCAATTATAAATATTATCTTTACCGTTACTATATACGGTATCTTTATATTTATCTAAAAAGGGTTTAGATGATCTGTAAGTTAGTATGTTTTTGTCAATAGAAACTACTCTCTGACTTGAAACTTCTAGGTACACATATGTATTTTTTTGAATTATTGGTGGAAAAATCTCATCTAAGGCATTAACATCTCCGTAAGTTAGCAGTTTATTCATACCCGATAAGTCAGACTCTACAGGTTCATTTTTGATATTATTCTTTGAGAGCCAGATTATAGCAAGAACGTCTGATTTATGAACATAATAAGCGTCGTAATACAAACCAGCATTGTCCAATGCCATCTGAGGATAGTAATCTCCTGTCAGATGCGAAGTAAATCCTGTTAAGTTTAAAAAAAACATAATTGCTATTATTCCAATAAGAAATATCCTTTTTTGCTCTTTTACAAAAAACAATATTGCATTAAGGCCAAGCACAATTGGTAGGGAAAGTATGAAAAGAAACTGTTGGAACATTCGTAGTACTCCATACTCTATTGATAGAGCTGGCAGCACAGTTATAAGAATGAGAAGAAAAATAGCTCCAAAACAGAGAAGTAAGTATTGCAGATCAATCGGCTTTTTACTCTTGAAGAAAAAGAAAGATAGCAAACCAATGAGGACAAAAATTTGCATAAAATAGGCAGCAAGTAACCTTAGTGCGGCATTAATATTGAATACTGGGATGTGGAAAGAAGATAATAAATTCCCTAATGGTGTTGGCGCAAGTCGTTCTTGCGGAATTAGTTGACTAGGATACTTACTGGTTATCGATTTACTATACAGCTCGCTAGTGTTTGCCTTTTGAAGGAGACTGTTAATATAATCTTGAAGCCGCTGTTTGGGATCAAGTTTGGGAGCAAAGAAAATGCTGTTGGAGAGGTCGCTTGACCTGATGTTAGTATTTGACGGTATAAGCAGGCTATTGATAACTTCTGATATCACTGAACTAGTGTTGTTTGATGAATGTGTATAGACAGTATTCCAAAAATAAGTCATTGAAAACAGAAGCAATATCAGCGGTAAACTGAGAAACGGATGCTGCCATACTAACTGGCGATGGCCTAAGATTTTGCGTTCATTTCTGTGGAATTTTCTGAGTTGCTCTCTACTCCATGGGTTTCTACCAAGAAATGTTTTATGGTAATGGGTCTTGGTAGAATGGTCAGCCTGAGTGATTATAGGAAACTGTAATGCGTCCTCATTTGCATACCAAGTTGTCTTATTATTTCTCTTCTGACTATTGCTCACTTTGTCGCAAAAAATATATTTTATCACTATATAGGACCTTGATAACACTGAAGCAAGGCTGTTTGTCACACGTGGCAATAATATTATTAGCGTTAAAGCGTATACAAATACTACTAACGCAAGTAAAACAAAATTCGTTGAATAATGAGAAACTATAGTACTGAAACCAAAAATAATAAATAATATCTTTCTTCTCGATAAAGAGAGTTCAGAAAGGAGCATCGTATATAGCACTAGGCCGAAGAAGATAAAGCCTATTTCTTGTCTGTTTAACATGGCCATATCATTGAAAAATGTTGGGAAAGATATAAAAAAGAAAGCGGATAAAAAAGCAAGTATGGGTTTAGTGTAGTTTCTTAATACAAAGAATACTACTAATGGTGAGGTTGCAAATAGGATTTGAAAAATGACTTTATAAACATACATGTCTTGTATAGATAGGAGATGAGTAAGAATTGTTGGCAGTATGGTGATGCTAAGGCAGGCGTTATAGGGATCTTGATAGAATGCCATATTCCAAATGTGATGTGTATTGGTAAGCTGGAATACGTAGAATTCTCTCTCAATATCATGTCCTGTTATGTACCAGCTACGCAGAGAAGTGGTGAATAAAGAGGCAAGTCCTATGAAAAATAGTGCATAGGGGTAGAGATCAACTACTATTTTATCGCGAAATAGCACTAGGAGAAGGCTATATCCTGCTATGGCCGCGAGCAGGATGAGTGTTAGGATATTGCTACCACCATTATTTAAGACAATAGCTCCCAAGGTGGCGAGTATAGGAAAGAATACAGGCAAGGTGTATAATGCTTTCTCGATAATCGAGCACTTAGGAAGCGCTATCTTAATTTCTAATTGTTTTGTTCTTAACCATGCAAGTATGAAAAGTAATAATAAAGAAATATTAAAACTATAAAATACGTTATTATAGGATAATGGTGTTTTTATATTAAACAACGGTAAAATTACGTTTAAGAGTAATCCACCGAATTCCAAAAAGCAATACTGAGTCCCATAATAAATAGGAGATTTTCCCAAAAAGATAGCTTTTTAATTTGAAAAATTAATGAGATCAGGAAGCCCGGTAATAAAACACAGGTGCAGAAGGAAATAATCGTTGTTGTATAGAGGAAATTGACATGTGTAAGTTCGAGTATACTGGCTAGGAGGTCAAACCCCAGTAATAAGGAAAATAGTGTCTTTTTGCCGAATGTCATGCTTTAACTCCTATCGTTCGTCTAAATGGGGACGTGTTCCAGAGTGCTGTAGCTCGCGTTCCTGTAATGTTCAATGCGATATGGGTCTAATTTGCTTGCCCATGGTTGTCTTGTGCCTAATCACGCTGTTGAAATAGGTGGTCTGACAGCGGTGATTGGCACAGGGGTCAATAATGTTGGCTGGCTTGTTTGGGCTCCTAAGCTACCGATTATAAAGAAGAGAGATGCTAACCCTGCAATTGCTTGCCCAAGTGTCCAACCCCATCCTATGCCAGTCAACCTACCAGAGATAAAAGCATAAGACAGCCATAATGTAAGAACATTTGTGATTGCGTTCGAAATAACGAGCAATTTTATCTGATGTCTCAATTTCATAATAGTAGTGGCAATTATGAACATAGCTGTAGATATTGTAGATACGCTATATAATTGTAGAAATTGGAAAGCTTCTGTTGAATAGTTTTTGCCGAAGAACTGTAACAATATGTTACCTCCAAAGATGATTATAGCTATTGCCGGAATAAGAATTACTAAATTCATTATAGTTGCTTTTTTGACAAGTTTTTTTAGGGCAGTTTCATTATATGAGCCTTCTGTTAATAAGGCTTGGGCGGTAGCTAAGGGAATGCTCAGCAAAACGTTTTAAATCATGGATGCAATGTAATAGTAAGCTGTATATTTAGCTGATAGAACATTTAATATTATGACCGACAATACAAGCGATGGCATGCTAAACATTAGAGATGCTATGTAATTAGCGAATGAATATATCGAGGTTTCTTTGACGAAGGAAATATTAACTGAAGTTGAGGGCCTAATTTTGAACTTGAAAATAAGTATAATGAGGATAAAAAGCACTCCGATAGCAAATGCTGAAGCATTGGATGTAAAGATGCCATAAGCACCAAAATCTATAAATGCAAAAGGAAGTACAAGTTTTAATATACTGACGATAGTATTCTTTAGGAGTATATTGCCAGCAGCCCTAAAAGCCATAAAAATACTTTCAACAAGGAAATTCCAAGAAGAAAAAACGGCAAGAATAGTGAATGAAATAATGTAGAAGAGATTTGATCGTAAAAATACTAATTGTGGTGAGAATATTTGTAATCCTAGAAAAAATATAGCGCAAGCTAAAACTGTAGCAAGAGTTACAATGACAAACGAGGAATTAATCAATTCGTTTTTATTGGCAGATCTAGGAAGGTATCTATTTAAACTTGTGTTTAGCCCCATAATGGTGAAGCTGCTTAATAATGTCATGATAGAGATGAGAGTAGTAGCGATACCCACATCTTCTGCCTTATATAGTCGGGCAATGATTATCCAAAAGGCAAATCCTAATCCGCCCAATATGAATGTGCTTGCCATATTAAATACGGAATTTCTATAAAGAGGGTCAGTCATAATATGCTTATAGCCTTTTCTAGACTGACTCCCCAATAAAACATGACTAGTTACAATTTCTAGAATTTTACGTGGTGAAAATAGGGATACTACCTTTTGTCGCATCCGCAGCTACCTTTCTGTCATATCCAAGTGAGCATGACCTCTGCTTGAAGCTCTTGCTGTTCTCTTTCCCTTGGCCTGAGGAGTTATTCTTCTTTTTATCTTAGCAAGCATTTCAAACGAGCATTTTAGATCTACGGGTCTTTGCCTTTGGCTATCAAGCCCCTAGATCTCAATATTTTGAACCAGAAAGCCCTTACCTTAATTGTTGTAAGTATCTGTCAGCCAAGCTCCGGCGTGCTCTCAGACACAGATCAGCAGCAACTCCCTCATCTGGCGCCCTAGCTCGGTAGCCAGCAGCGTATCAGGCTTCTCCAGGCTCAACTCAGGCCAGAGCAGGGCTTAGCTCAAGTGACTTTTCAGAGCTTGAGGTACTAATAATTTTGAAGCTTTGTCATGATGATGCAAAAGCTTCTTTAGAATGGCGAGAGTCATGCCATCAGAAGGTTTCTCTGGTAATCCTGCGAAATGTATGCTAGCGAAACCACATGGATTATGCTCGTAGTCATAGCCGAGTATGCCACCTGGCAAGCCATCATCCCGTGCAAGGATGTAACGCCGCTGGGATAGCTCAAAAGTAGGATGGTCAGCATAGGTGACCGCAAGAAAACCTTGATCCCAAAGCCAGAGGCATGAAGGGTTAAGTTTACCTACAAGCATACGTTGTGCCAGCCAGTGTGGATCGTAGTGATTATGCAGCCAGAACAATCCAGTATTCAAACGCCGTGTGCTCAACTCACCAGAAGATCTGTGAAGGTTCTCCCAGGTTTGCAAATAGAGCTTGCCAAGGTCGGCATCGTGAGTATAGACTAGATCATGCGAGCGGAAAGCTGCTAGGGCATCGTCAAGTGAATTGAGGATGAACACATCATCGTCGATAAAGCAAAACTCTTCGGGAGGATAGAGGAGACAGATACAGTTCTTCATAACAAACCAATGCTGTTGTGCTAGATCAATTAGCTCGGGAACGCCTAGAGAATGTAATCTGGATAATACCTGCTCGTGTGAGATAACCTGTGCAAAGGGGAGAGCTGTGGAGAAAAGTTGGCGTGCACGTTCCGACCATTGATTTTCTCCATACAAGTAGACCGCAGATGGCGCATAGCCATTCAAAATCAGGCTGTAAATTGCTGCTACGGCGCGTATAGGAGTACGTCCATCCGTGTAGATCTTGAGAGGAGGTCCATTTGGATTCGAGAGTTGCTGCTGAGTGGGAGCAAGGTACGGCAGGAGTATATCTGCGGGGGTTATGGTATCATATTGCCCTTTCTGAAATCAGTCGGGCACTCCATTGCCAATTTTTATTAAAATGCATCTGAGCAATCTCCAGTGTGTCTCCCTCGTTCACTTTGATTTCATATCGTAAGACTGGGCTAGCATTGCAGTCCTTGCGAATAATTTGTCCATTGAGTCGCATAATGCTTCTCTCATCATTCCAGATAACCAGAATGCCGCTTGCTCGTATTTTAATGCAAAAAATGATGGAGAAGCCAAGCATTTCACCATTCGCGAGCGGGAACCGCTGTGAATGCTCATGCCTAAAAAGGTGAGACCGAAAGAAGCGAGACCAGTTCACCGTCCAGCACAATTCACCGTGTATCTCCTCCCAATAAAGTTCTGGCCGTATCGACATCTGCGGCACATCCCATTCAAGCTCGAAGGCCCATCGTCCATCGACTTGCTGGAGTGGATGTGGCCATGAGCAACTAATCAACTCATATGGCGGCTCAAACATGTATGACACTCCTTGTATTGAATCTTCTTTTCTTTAAAGAATCTGAGGTGGTTGACGTGTTTTCAGAGAGTCTTGAAACTCGGAAAGTAAAGCAGTGATCAATATTCGCGTTACGTTGAACTGCTATGCTGTTCTACAAACTTTGAAAATGTGGTAATGATCTTTGACTTTTTAGAGGGCATTTCATAACCCCGGAAAAGCCGATCAGTATTCGAATGGCAGAGTGAGAGGGATTGGCAGAGTCAAGTAAACTAGACCTTGGCGAGGCTCGTTCCCTCGCCAAGGAGACTGGCTCTATGGTTGCAATGATCGTTGAAGACCACACACCGATTCCTCCACCAGCATACCACCGAGCACAAGCTCGGCAAGGATCACCCTTACACATCGATGCACTCACGCTGGTGAGGACCTTGCATCTGCTTGCCCTTTGCCGTTTGGCCGTCCGTCTGGCTCACCGCCGCTGTCCTCCACCGTTGCCAGCAGCTCCGGGAGGGGCTCCACGAGTCTATAGCGAAGAAAGCCTGCTTCTCATCGGTCTCTTACGGGCCTTGTGGCGCTTATCCTATGCAGACATGCGTGACTGGTTGAAGCGTTGGCCCGCCCTGGCCTTGGCCTGTGGACTGCCTCTGGATAAAGAGGGCCACCCACGTGTTCCTAGCCCATCACAACAATGCAAGCGTCGCCACATGGCCGGGGCTCCCATTCACGAGTCGCTCTTTGTGCTTACCGTCTGGCAAGCCCTGCGATCCCGACTCATCAGCGCCCGAGATCTGATCATTGACAGTGCACCCATTCTCGCTTGGAGGCGAGCCGATCCTGATGCGGCCTATGGACATGCTCCAGCGCACCATCCGCGCCCCCTTTTGCGGGGCTTCCGCGTCCATACGCTCATCTGTCGTGGCTCAGGACTCCCACTGTTGTTTCTCCTTTCCCCGGCCAATTGCCATGACGCCCCTTTTGCACAACGCTTGTTGGCCTGGGCCAAGCAACTCTATCAGATTGGTCCTCGCGTTGTCCGCCTAGATGCTGCCTACTGGGGTTTGCGTCTGATTGCTTGGATTTACGCCTTCCTTGGAGCGGTTGCCGTCGTGGCCTACAATCCCAAGAACCGCAAGAAGCACTCCTGCTTACCTCCAACTTGGACCAGAGAAGAATTGGGTAAACGCAGCAGCATTGAACGCTTCTTCGGTCGCGTGTTTCTCTTTTTCCATCTGCAACGTCCTCCTCTCACAGGCTGGTCAGAGATGGCTTCCCAAGTCGCTTCTGACCTATGCGGCTTCCGTTCTCGTGGGCTTAGCTGCTCAACAGGCTGGTCGTCTTGATCTCATTCGTTCTCCCAAGCGCGTTCTAGCTCATCTGTGGGAGAATTCTGAGTTATGAAATGCCCTCTTTTTAATCTGGCAACTCTCTGTACAATCATGGCCGCACTAATTTGTCAAACATCATTATCGCATCCGTTGACTGTGGGCACCTCCATGCAACAATTCTCCGCACATCCGACCAGTTGGGCATGATAAATATTAGTGATTTGAGCGCTAAAGGATGGCCATTTTTGCCCACACAATTTTTTCAGTCAGGTTACCTGCGCTGTTTCTAGGTTCATCATAGGTATCAGCCAAAATCAGATATTTTGATATATTAATTTTTTGTTGGTAGTTGTTTGTATTATTAATTTGGAAGCTAAAAGTACAAGCCATATTGTTTGTACAGTTGGCATATATAATAGTTACGATAAAGGAGCAGAGTTCGATGAGAATACTTGTTACTGGAGGTGCTGGATTTATCGGTTCACACATTGTTGACCAATATATTGCAGCAGGCCACGATGTTGCAGTTGTTGACAATCTTTGGGAAGAAGGAGGTGGCAAGCGCTCCAACATTCATCCCAAAGCTACCTTCTATCAGGCCGATATCACCGATGAAACGGCTCTTGCTAAGATCTTCAATGAGGTTCAACCAGAGGTTGTGAACCATCATGCAGCACAACATAGTGTAGCAATCTCAGCAAAAAAACCTCACTTTGATGCTCGTGTCAATATCCTTGGTCTTCTCAACGTCCTGACTAACTGTAGTCGTGTCGGCACACGGAAAATTATCTTTGCCTCGTCTGGTGCAACCTATGGTACGCCTGATCATTTGCCAGTCGACACAGATACGCCTCAACATCCCGAATCTCCTTATGGTACTACTAAGCTAGCGTCGGAGTACTATCTGCGCTTTTGGCACGATACTCATCAGCTCACCTACACGATTTTTCGCTATGGAAATGTGTATGGGCCGCGCCAGGACCCAAATGGAGAGGCTGGAGTAATATCTATTTTTGCCAAGAAGTTTCTTGCTCGTGAGCAGGTGCGCATTGATTGGGATGGTGAGCAGCAAAAGGATTATGTCTATGTAGAGGATGTCGCTCGTGCTAATTTGTTGGCTCTTGATAAAGGCGACTTGGATTGCTTCGTTATTGCTACAGGCAAAGGCACATCAGTTAATGCAATCTATGAAGCAATCGCACAAGCCCTTGGCTACAAGGTGCCAATTATACGAGCCCCGAAGCGTCCTGGCGATATTTATCTCACTTACTTTGATTGCAGCAAGGCTGTGCGGGAGTTAGGATGGCAACCGCAAGTGCATCTGGAAGAAGGTATTCAGGCTACAGTAGCATTTTTGAAGGATGAAGAAAAAGACAGAATATACGTGTAAAACTAGGTGTAGTCGTACTAATAGGTGGTGGCCTGAGATTTTGTGCTCATCTTTGTATGATTTTTTTGGCTAACCACCATTTAGGTGCTCTGTCATGAAGGTTGAGGTGTCAGCTCAATCCCTAGCTTTTTGCAGTTTTCCTATGCTATACTCTTCTCAGTTACCTGCACTTGATTTCCTGATCCCTTCAGGTGGTGATAACGATCTTAACTGCTCAGCTTAGACGGAGGATGTTGCATGTCTACCTCGGCTCGTCGTGTAGAAACGTTCGGCACAACTATTTTTACCGAAATAAATGAACTTGCCCTACAATATAAGGCACTGAACTTGGGACAGGGGAAGCCCGATTTTGATACGCCAACAGATATTGTAATGCAGCTTGTACAGTCCTTGCAGTCTGGTAAGTCTAATCAGTATGCGCCTGGAACTGGTACTTCAGCTCTGCGCCATGCTGTGGCTGATCATGCGGCACGCTTTTATGGTCTAGATATCGATCCCACGAAGGGAGTTATTGTCACTGCGGGGGCGACAGAGGGTATTTTTGCCTCGGTGATGGGTTTGGTTGATCCTGGTGATGAAGTGATTGTGATTGAGCCCGTTTTTGACTCGTATGTGCCAAGTATTACGATGGCTGGCGCAATCCCTGTCTATGTGCCTGTGCATCCTCCTACGTGGACGCTCGATCCCGATCAGCTGCGAGCGGCGTTTACGCAGAAGACACGGGCCCTGATCTTGAATTCGCCTCATAATCCCACTGGACGCGTCTTTACGCGCCAAGAGTTATCCCTGATTGCTGAGTTGTGTATTGAGCATGATGTGACGGTCATCTGCGACGAGGTCTATGAGCATCTGACTCTAGGCGAGGCTCACTATGTTTCCATTGCTACCTTGCCCGGTATGTTTGAGCGGACTGTGATTGTGAGTAGTGTGGGCAAGTCATTCAGTGCCACTGGTTGGAAGGTTGGTTGGGTCTATGGTCAGCCTGAGCTTGTGGAGGGAGTGTTACGTGCCCATCAGTTCATTACCTTCTCGATCCATCATCCATCGCAGCAAGCTGTAGCTTATGCGCTCAATCTGCCTGATAGCTACTATGCCGAACTTCGTGCCACCTATGAAGCCAAGTGCCAACTCCTCATGTCCTCCATGGAAGGTAGTGGTCTCCGCTATTCGATGTCTGAAGGAACCTATTTCTTGATGGCAGATTTCTCAGACGTATTCAAAGGAACTCCTTACGAATTCGCTCGCTACCTGATCGAAGAGATTGGTGTGGCTTGCATTCCTCCCGAGACGTTTTATAGCCCGCAACATGTCGATATCTGCAAGAATTATGTGCGCTTCTCATTCTGTAAGACTGACGAGGCATTGGTGCAGGTGAAAGAGCGACTGGCAAGGCTAGCAAAGTAGGGTTGGTCCTTGATTGGGGGAGGAACGACGTGCATGTCGTCCCTTCCCACCAATCACTGCTGACGGGCCTGTACAAAATAGCTCAACCTTCTTGTCCTAAGATCCATAATATCAGGCGCAGCATCTCATGGTGCCCACCCTGATTTTTCTTGAGGATTGAAATATCTCCCTTCATGGTTGAAATATCAGTCTGAAGCAGAAATTGCTCTGGTTGCAGGGAGCATAGCATGATATGATTATACTTATATACGCATATTTAAGTATAGACATGTAGTAATCTGATTGATATACTGAGAAAACTAAAGTAGATAGGAGGGACACAACGTGGAAAAGATTTGGGATAATAGTCTCAGTTTATTGGTCAATAGCAACCCACAAGCCTTTCTCGACTTGCTGCTGCCAGGGGCGATATGCCTGCAAAACCACCGTACCAAGCTCAGTGGAACCCAACGGCAGCCCGATGCAGTATTAGAGGTGAAACGCTATGAAAAAAGCTTCATATACAATCCAGAGTTCCAGAGTGGAAAAGACCAAGGGATGGCTGAACGTTTACTCTTGTACTACATGTTATTGTGGAGTCAGTTTCGTCTTCAAGACAAGCTCTTGCCCGTGAGATCATGTGTCGTGTCTCTCTGGAAGAAGGCCAAGATGGCTTCGCCTCCCTTATTGTGGATGCGGCCAGGAGAGCCACCTGGACGGCAGGAGGAAGGGATTCGTTTTTACTATGAGAGGATTGAGATGTGGAAAATACCTCATCAGGTGGTGCTAGATTTGGGGCATACTGTCCTATATCCGCTGCTACCATTGACCAAGGGAGGTGCAAGTCGTAAGATAGTAACACGTATGTTCGAGTTGCTCTCAGAAGAGCAGCATTGTGATTTTGCGGTAATTGGATATCTATTCGCAGCACGCACATTTGAACTCCTCAAGCAGGAGATTAACCTCGCATGGTTAGAAGAAAGGGGGCGTCATATGGATGATTTTCTTAGTGAATCACCAGCCTATCAATGGATTTTAGAGAAAGGCGAGGCTCAGGGTGTAGCTCAGGGTGTAACTCAGAGTGTAACCCAAATGCGCCAAACCATTGTAGATTTTGTGCGGGATGACTTTCCAGAGCTAGTTCCATTGGCAGAAGAAGTGGTGGCAACCATTGACAATCTGCCACAGCTAGGGCGTCTCAGCATCAAGCTGGGTGGTGCTCAGAATGCAGAGCAGGCACGTAAGATCCTCTCGCAGCTTGTGCAGTGAAGAGCCAATCCTGGTTACAGCCTTGCTGCTCCATTTCAGAATGTTGAAGCAGCAAGGCCGCAACCCATCTGCCAACGCTCTGGGACAAGTGTAGGTTGCAAGGTTCTTAGGGTGCGTCTAGAGATTGTCCCAATCGGGCTGCCGACCTTGGCGAGCCGCGATGAGGCCTGCATCGTTTTCCAAACGGCCCTCTTTAGTGATTACTTGCTCATAAGCGGCAATAGCCTCAGGGTAGCGTTCCATATGGAGCAGACACGTTGCCAGTGTGAAACGAAGATAGCTATCCTGTGGATTTTTTTCTAGTTGCGCATGAAGAACATCCAGCGCCTCTGAGTAGGCACCAGCCAGAACAAGAATCGCACCTCGATTATTGAGTATCTCATCATCATTGTGACTCATGGCAAGTGCTCGATTAATCGTCGTAAGTGCTGCTTCATAGTGTCCCAAGAAGCACTGTGTCATCGCTTTATCAGACAGAGCACAGATATAGTAACTGTTCCTGACACCGTCTTTTGCAAGCAACAAGAGCGCCTGTTCAAAATCCGCGAGAGCATCTTGATAATTACAATCTTTAACCTCCTCATTAGACCTAATCAGATAAAACACACGCCGGGTACTCGCATTAGCCTTGAGTAGGTACATACGCCCAATAATCTTGTCCCATGAGTGGTTATACAGATCTTCCCAAATGTACTTGTCACGTTCCTCAGAGAGCCACGTAAGATATACTAACTTAAGCATGGCTGTTGTATCCTCCTAACTATCAGGGTATCAAACAAATGGATTGTTGCTCATCTAGATAGCAGCGTCACCCTATTGATGAGTGTATCTGCTAGTTTGATACCTTCTTCCCATATATCTTGCAATTCTCATGGATGCATCAGAAAACGGAAAGGAGGGAATGGGGTGATTGGTACTCGTGTACCCAGGAATGAGGAGGCCTGGGCCGGTTCATCATCCATCACAGCGAGCTGTAGCTTATGCGCTCAATCTGCCTGATAGCTACTATGCCGAACTTCGTGCCACCTATGAAGCCAAGTGCCAACTCCTCATGTCCTCTATGGAAGGTAGTGGTCTCCGCTATTCGATGTCTGAGGGAACCTATTTCTTGATGGCAGATTTCTCAGACGTATTCAAAGGAACTCCTTACGAATTCGCTCACTACCTGATCGAGGGGATTGGTGTGGCTTGTATTCCTCCCGAGACGTTTTATAGTCCGCAACATATCGATATCTGCAAGAATTATGTGCGCTTCTCATTCTGTAAGACTGATGAGGCGCTGGTGCAGGTGAAAGAGCGGCTGGCAAGGCTAGCAATGTAGGGCTCGTTTTCTTGGAGGCTCTTTTCGTTGGCGCATGCGTTGCCCGTAGAGCAGCCGCGCTCTTAATACCTCAAAGGAATAACCACGTTCTTTCATAGATATTCCTCCTAAATTTTGAATTGACACAGCAGTAGCCGATCAAACAATCGGCTACTCTCTTTCCACCTCTCTGGCATTCTACTAAAGCATGAGAGGTGTTTTGTACTTTGTACTTTTGGATAATGCTGCTGTTCTACTTAGATGATAGTGATTGGACTCGTATATGGGTCTCCAACGGGTTTCCCTTGGGCGTCTATCAACGTTGCAGTAACGGTCGCTTTGCCAGCATTGAATTTAGATGTCTTATTATCGGCAGTGATCGGAACGGTGACTGGATGGAATTGGTTGTCACATATGACATTAGCTGTATTCGAGCCTACTACTGTGTTAGGTACTTCTGGTGGTTGCTGTGTAAGTGTAACGTGGATGGTTGTTCCCCCAGCATCGTTGGAACATTTGTAGTGTCGCGTGATATGGACTGTGTTAGAGGCAAGTAATACAGCTAGATTGTTAACCTTAATATCACCGGCAGAATAGGTAGAAGTAGGAGTTGAGGGACCCTTGCTAAATGCCTTATCACCGATAGAATGGGTAGAAGTAGGAGTTGAGGGACCCTTGTCCGATGCCTTATTACTGGAGGAGCTAAGAGCCTTTCTTATAAAATCCCCAATAATGTTTGTAATGAAATTTTTAGCAACTGGCGGTTTATCAGCAACTTTAGCAACATTGTCCGTTGGCGGTTTATCAGCAACTTTAGCAACATTGTCCGTTGGCAATTCATCAGCAACTTTGGTAGAAGTATCAATTGGAGATTTACTAGCACTTTGGGTAACAATACCAATTGACATTTTGGTGGCGGCATAGACATTGCCTTCAGCCAGAAAACTTGGCAATGGTGCAAGAGTGGCCGTTGCTACCATGACAGAGGCTGCCAGCGATGGAATGAATTTTTGTAACTATTCAGGGGGGCTAGAAAATGGACGGGAAAAATTGCACTCTATGTTGAAAGAGGGATGAAAGACCTAATTGGGGGAGAGGATGGAAAAAAGGGATAAGAGGGGGTAAACTAGAGAGTATGAACATCCAGGAGGAATTATCAGCGGAAGGAAAAACGCCCGAACAACAGGTCAGGGAAGCAGAAGAGATCATTCGACGGCAAGCAGAGAAGATCAATAAGCAAGAGGAAGTCATGCGGACTCAATCCCAACGGATTAACGAGCAGCAAGATGAATTGGGGCATTTGGTCCAGCAGATTGAGGAGTTGGGAGGACAGTTGGAAGAGCTGTGTGGGCAAGTGGAAAAGCTGCAAGAGAAGACGAACAAGAATAGCAGCAATAGTAGTCTGCCGCCATCTTCTGATCGTTTTGGGCGGCAGAAAAAGACCAGGAGCTTGCGCAAGAGAAGTGGGAAGAAGCCAGGAGGGCAAAAAGGTCATCAAGGTACTACGCTCTCTCTGGTGGCAAATCCAGACCAGACCGTGTTTCATAAAGTGAGCGTCTGCGACTATTGCTCTACTGATTTGGGGCAGCTGGAGAGCATTAGGACTGAGCAGAGACAGGTCATCAGCTTGCCAGTCAAGCGGCGAGAGGTCATCGAGCATCAGAATGAGAGCAAATGCTGTCCCAGATGTAACACGATCACGGTGGCCTCTTTCCCAGAAGAGGTCAAAGCCGCTGTGCACTATGGGGCAGACATCGGGGCCGTCGCTCTGTACTTGAGCTGTCAGCAATTACAACCAATCGGGCGGACAGCCCAAATCCTGGCAGACCTGTTGGATTGCCCAATGAGTGGAGGAACCATCCAGAGGATGATTGAGCGGTGTGCCGAAAAGCTTGTCGGTATAGAAGAGCAAATCAAGCAGGCTCTCATGCATGCGGAGGTGACCCACAATGATGAGAGCGGGTGTTATATCGCGGGCCAACGGGTATGGTGGCATAGTTGCTCAACAGGGACCCTGACCCACTATGCCGTTCATGCCAAGCGAGGCCGAGAGGCAACCGATGCGATTGGGATTTTGCCTGCTTTTCGGGGGATCAGTGTTCATGATGACTGGGTGACCTATTGGAGCTATGAGACCTGTGAGCATGGATCCTGCAATGTGCATCATCTGCGCGACCTCAAGTATGAGGCAGAGGAAAAAGGGCAAACGTGGGCGGGGGATCTCATGCATGTCCTCTTGGAGATGAAGGAAGCCGTGCAAGAAGCTCAAGCCAAAGGAGAGAGGCGTGTACAGGCCGAACGTTCAGCTGAGCTGCTCTGTCGCTACGAGCAAGCTATCGCCGTCGGATATGCTGCCAATCCCCCTCCTGAGGCGGCTCCCCTGCCCAAACGAGGCAAGCGCAAACAAAGTTCAGCTCGCAATCTGCTGGATCGACTCTGCAAACACCGAGAGGCGGTCTTGCGATTCTTGGACAATTTTGCGGTATCTTTCGACAACAATTTGGCAGAACGTGATATTCGAATGTTAAAGGTAAAACAGAAAATCTCGGGCTGCTTTCGCAGCGAAGCTGGGGCGCAGGCGTTTGCCCGTATTCGGGGCTACCTCTCAACCCTGCATAAGCAAGGCAAGAATCTGCTGCTGTCTTTGGAACAGGCACTCTTGGGCTATCCAGTGGTTCCTGATGGGCTACAGGCTCCATCTGGAGTGTCGTGATCTTTCTCTCTTTTATCACTTCAGGTCTAAAAATACCCTTTCTGCTGCAGGGGATAGCAACTTTGTTGCTCTTAGAGGTTGTTGTTGCCTCTGATCTTTTGTCAATGCCATCATTCCTTCAATTGGCTTTTCTAGAGAGTGGGTCAAGTCATGCCATTGCTAGGCACAGAATGTCCACTGTAGGTACTACTCGTTAAGCTTGAAATTACCAGCGCTTATCAGTCCATTTTCGATTATTTGACCTACGTTCTAGTCCCCCTGAATAGTTACGAATTTTTTTCGATTGAAACCTTTCATGGATCTTTCTCCTAAATTTCGAATTGACACAGCAGTAGCCGATCAAACAATCGGCTACTCTCTTTCTACCTCCCTGGTCTTCTACTAAAGTATGAGAGGTGTTTTACATAATGCTGCTCTACTGGGCGGTAGTGACTGGACTCGTTTGGGAGTTACCAACAGGCTTCCCTTGGGCATCTGTCAACGTTGCAGGAGTGGTCGCTTTGCCAGCATTGACAGGGGGGGTAGGAGTGGGAGATGAGGAAGCTTTGTCCAATACCTTATCAACGGCGGGGTGAAGGACATTACTTGCAGCACCCTTTGCAGTGTCTTTAGCGATATTTTTAGCAACTGGTAATACATCAGCAACCTTGGCAGCAGCACCAGTTGGTAATACATCAGCAACCTTGGCAGCAGCACCAGTTGGTGATACATCAGCAATCTTGGCAGCAGCACCAGTTGGTGATACATCAGCAACCTTGGCAGCAGCACCAGTTGGTGATACATCAGCAATCTTGGTAGCAGTACCAGTTGGTGATACATCAGCAATCTTGGTAGCAGTACCAGTTGGTGATACATCAGCAACCTTGGTAGCAGTACCAGTTGGTGATACATCAGCAACCTTGGCAGCAGTACCAGTTGGTGATTTGTCAGCAATTTTGGCAACAGTACCAATTGGTGATTTGGTGGCGGCATAAATATTGCCAGAAGTCAGAAAACTTGGCAATGGTGCAAGGGTGGCTGCTGCTACCATGACAGAGGCAGCCAGCGATGGAATGAGTTTTTTTGATCGAAACGTTTCATGAATGTCTCTCCTCAATAGATGTAAAAATAAACTTGGCTTGCACAGCAAGCATAGAAAAAGGGATACTCACATTGACGACTGGAATAGACCCCTTTCGAAGTGTATTCTATCGTATTTACTCAAAAAGTTAATTTAAAATTGAGAATATGCTATCGTTAAGTATCACCAGTAGTTTGTTTGGATTAGTATACTGAAGGTAGTGGATTGCTTATCGTTTTCAATATTGACTGATGGAAACTATCTTATGCCAGAACTCAACCAATCAATATTTCGTAGCAATGCGATAAAACACTACATGGAGGGACGGGAAAAGCATGAGGTTCCTCGCTTTATCTCCTTGCCTATCACCATCCTTTTATGGGCATTGCTTACTTTCTTCGTTGCGGCAACATTAGTGGTCTGGAGTGAGCAGGTGCCGATATATGAGACAACCCAAGGCATAGTTATCGCTCAATCTGCTGCTCAGCCTTCTGGGAAGCCAGTATCTGCAAGTGGGAAGTCAACATCTGCAACGGGGAAATCGGCATCAATGATTGCAAAGCCAGTACCAGTTATGATCATAGCTGTCTTTTTCTTTCCTCCGGCGCAGGCACGCAATCTGCATACGGGATTGCCTATTAGCCTGAACATCGGTTCGTCAGGTCAGCCGCTCAAGAGTCAGATTACCCATATTATGCCTGGTGTGATGAGTCCAGCAGCTTTGAGTTCATTTTTCCATCTTGGAAATATTCCCCTTGCTACTACTCAGCCATCGATAGTAGTTGAGGTCAAACTGGACCCTACTTTTGCGACTAAGTATGTTGGCAGCATAATGACTGGGAAGCTACAGGTAGGATCGCAACGTCTGATCTCGTTTTTACCAGGGGTTGGTAACTTATTTGGAAATTAAAGGGTTGTGGCGGGCATGATTAATGATCCCGATACGGACAACCCTCTTTGAACATGCATATTCCTGTTCATGGCCTGCGGGCTTGTGTGATAAATCGTTGTGATGATATCAGCTGATATCTAATTCGTTATATTATACCTTTTAAAAAAGGAGGAGGCGTTATTGCCTTTCATAAGAGGAAATAGCGCCTGATTATTCTATGCGAGATCGAGAAACCAAGCTAATGAAAGCTGTGAGTGATCAAAAAACCAAACAAATGAAAGTCGTTCCACGGCAAAAAGGACGCCGTTTCTCTTTATCCAGTCTAGGAAAAAAAAAGTGGGGAGCCGTCCCTCCTTCTTGGAAGGGAATACCATCTAGTCCTGCCATATATGATCAAGAAACTAGACTGATCAAAGCTATCCGGCCACGAAAAGGGCGTCCATCAAAGGATCGCCGTTTCTCTTTATCTAGTAGAGTACGCAAAATACTTCCAAGGCGGGTGCGTCCGTTAGCTCAGATGAGCAGTGTAGAGTGTGGCTTGGCTTCTCTGGCTATGATCCTCACCTATCATGGTCGCAAGACATCGATTTCAGAGTTACGAACGCGCTTTGGCATTAGTCGTGATGGCACCTCTGCCCTGGGTATTGTGAAAGCAGCTCGTGCCTATGGTATGCGTGTGAGGCCTTTTTCACTCCAGCACACTGAATTACGCGGTAAACTCCTACCAGCTATTGTGCACTGGGAATTCAATCACTTCCTAGTTGTTGAGCGCTGGTCCCCAAAATGGGTGATCGTTGTAGATCCATCTGGTGGACGTCGCAGACGACTGAGTGCTGAGGAATTTGATGCTGGATTTACTGGCATTTTTATTACCCTCGAACCAGGTCCCAATTTTGACTGCACTTCCCCCCCTCCTACGGTAACTTTGCGTTCCTATGTGCTTCAGGGTATCAAGCAGGCACCAGGATCGCTTGTACAAATTCTCATTGCTTCAATCATTCTCCAGCTCTTTGGACTCATCTCGCCTTTCCTGACAAAGGTGATCATGGACCAAATTCTGCCGTTTAGGATCACCAACATGATGACCATCCTGGCATTGGGAATGCTATTTCTATTCATGGCACAGACAGTCACCACACTTCTGCGCGAATGGCTACTTATATATTTACGTGCTCGTATTGATACCCATATGATGCTAGGCTTTTTTAAGCATCTGCTATCGCTCCCCTATAACTACTTTCAGCAGCGTTCAAGTGGTGACTTATTGACGCGTATGGCAAGCAATGCGACTATCCGCGATATACTCAGTGGTAATCTGATTGGGACAATACTGGATAGTAGTATGGTTATCACCTATTTATTCATTTTGCTCTCGCAATCGCTACCATTCACGATACTTACCCTTATAATTGGATTTTCTAATATATTGCTTGTTTTGGCTACTTATCACCCTATTCGTGAGATGGCACGCCAGGAATTAAACCTGCAAGGCAAATCGCAGGGTTATCTGGCCGAAGCACTGAACGGTATTGCGACAGTAAAAGCGGCAGGTGCTGAAGAGGAAGTCTATAAGCGTTGGTCGAACCATTTCTTTGACCAGTTGAGTGTCTCAGTGCGCCGTAGCTATTTTTCTTCGCTAGTGGGTGCAGCTATGTCGGTACTGGGTTCTTTTTCTTCGCTTGCCATGCTCTGGCTCGGTGCCACGCAAGTGCTAAATGGCTCGATGAGCGTGGGGACTATGCTGGCCTTGAATGCGCTGGCTGGTAGCTTCTTGGGGCCGCTCATGTCAGTAGTAGGGAGAGCACAGCAGGTACAGCTTGTACAGGCTAATCTGGATCGCTTAACTGATATCACTGCCACTGAGCCTGAGCAACATCAGCAGGCGCTACAATCGCCACCGAAGTTGAGTGGGCATGTTCACCTAGACGATGTCTGTTTTCGCTACAGCTCTGATGGTGAGGATGTACTTCGCTCTATCAACCTGACGATTAAATCTGGACAGAAAGTTGCCATTGTTGGGCGTACTGGTTCTGGCAAGAGTACGCTTGGTAAATTATTACTGGGTCTCTATGTGCCGACAAGTGGCACTATTAGCTACGATGGTATCCCATTGCAACATATGCGATATCAGGAAGTGCGACGGCAATTCGGGGTAGTGATGCAGGATTTCTATGATTTTCAGTGGAACAATCCTGGAGAATTTGACGCTCAACAATCCCACGATGAATAGGGAGCAGGCTATGCATGCCGCCAAGCTTGCTGCAATTCATGACGATATTCTGAAGATGCCGATGGGTTATGATACGTTTGTTGGTGAAGGTGGTAGTGCATTATCGGGTGGGCAGCGGCAGCGTATGGCTATTGCTCGTGCGGTGGCGCATAACCCGGCGATGCTCTTGTTGGATGAAGCAACTAGTAGTTTGGATGTGATCACAGAACAACGTGTGGCGGAACATCTGAAATCTTTTGCCTGCACTCAGGTTATTATTGCCCATCGCCTGAGCACGATTCGTAAAGCTGATCTTATTCTAGTACTCGACCAGGGAACGATCGTAGAGCAGGGCACGCATAGCGAATTGCTACACAGTAATGGCTACTATTCCAAGCTCATCCAGCAGCAGTTGCAAGAGCGAAAACAGAGTAAGCTCGTTCCTCCTCGGATGAACTTAGGGTAGATCACGCCATAGATGTATAAATAGTTTATTAGAGGGGGAACGGCATTTTGCGCATGCCGTTCCCCCTGATTTTTTTGTCTCCATCAGTTTATTTGCCCAGGATGGCACTCATCTCGCCCTGCCATGTCCACGCCACGTACCCACTATCACTCTAGCATCCTTTTCTAGGAGAGTCGAGAGTCAAGTTTCAATTTCTTCATCTTTGAAACTCCCCCCGCACCCTCTTAGTATGGTTGTATATGCCTACAACTGTATATAGTATGGTTGTGTGTGCTCACAACTATATAGGTATTTAGTTTTCCCGATTTTGCGGCCCTATATACTGATCTCAGGTTATCCGGTTAGACATGAACTAGCGATGTGTTGTATGAATTCCCTTACATAATATAAAATGCCAAATAGGGTAATTATTTAAAAATACAACATTTAATTAAGGGCTTTGCGGGTCTACCTTGGATACCATAAACTAACAGTTTTTTATTAATAGAAAGGGAACATTTTACATGAACAATATTGTACGTATATGGGAAGATGAAAAGAATCCCGCAGCAAGAAATCGAGCTGACCGACACGCAACTTGAAGCTATTTATGGAGCGTGTGGCCATGACTTTCTCGACTGTGATCACGAAATCCCTTTGGTGAGTGTGGGGGGTGTGGGTTTCTTAGTAGGATTAACCTACATCTTTCGCTTTGTCTAGATATAGATGTAGATATTGAGGAGAGAAAGAAGAGAAATAAGAGAAAATGCCACGATTTCGATGATGATTGTGATTGCAATTAGTAAGATCTTACTAAGCTTAGCTTAGAAGATGAACGGTGGGTAGGGTACTGCTCATATCCTACCTGTCCAGTCCTTGGGCTACTCTCTGCCTCTCTCAGTGAAAGGTAGCAGTCGGTAGATAGGTGTATCAGCTTCTTATTGATAGCTGATACTACACACCTAGATATATAATTTGTTTTATTATACGGCATGCGTATAATGTTATTAGGTGATCCGGTTATAATCCAGAAAGGAAAAAACTTGCGTAGAATTATCCTTATAAGTCGTGTAATGACGAATGAAGGTAATTCTTATGAAGTATAGCCTTTAATCATAAAAAACCTTGATGTTGTATTTCGGACACCGTAGATGAACAATGGTATCATACCATGAACAAGAGAAAGGAAATTTTAACATGACAAGCATTGTACGAACTTGGGAAGATGAAATGATTTCTGCAGAGGAAATCGAGTTGACGGATGCACAGCTTGAGGCTGTCTATGGTGCGTCGGATGATAGCTCTGACGACGCAATTCCAGCAGATGCGAATGATGATGGCGCAGATGATACATCTGATCCTGCTGTAGAAGGTACTAGCTCTGTTCCTGCTCCAGACGCATCTCTTGGATGTCTTCATGATCTTCTCGTTGTCAAGAAAAAGAAGAAAAAGGTTTTCTTTTTCACAAAAGAGGAAGAATGCAAAAAGATTCATGTCGGGTAGTGTGAGAAGTTAATAAGGGAGAGCCAGTGTGCTATTCAGCATGCTGGCTCTCTTCTTTTATTTGAGCTAGGGGCTCGTTAGTATTCATTTATTTGATTTTGGAAACTATATATAATGATATTAGGTGCTCCGCCTCAGGTGTAAAAAGAAAGGTATTATATAAGGATTACTTTAATATTTTATTAATTGATAATATAAGGTAATTCTTAGAAATATAACCTTTAATTGACAAAGCCTTGATGTTGTATTTCGAACACCGTGGATTACCAATAGTAGTCTCATGAATGAGAGAAAGGAATTTGTTCAAATGAGTAATATTGTACAAACTTGGAAGAATGAAGCGAATCTAGCAGGAGAACTTGAATTGGCTGATGAACAGCTTATGGCTATTTGTGGGGCTAAACATGCTAAACATGCTAAGAACGATAAGAATAGTGAAGATCTATCATTATCGTTAAATTCGTCAAATCTTGAACTTTGAGGTTTCCAAGCATAAAAAGTTTTCCTTTTCCTATGATGACGAAGAAACCAAAAAGTTTGGGAGCAAAATCTAAGGCAAGAGTCCTGGTAAGCTCTTGTGAAGCATAGCCTTTGATAATGAAGAGGAGAGGGCACTCAGCAGTGTCCTCCCCTCTTTGCTATAACTCTGAGTCCTCTTCTCAATCGTACAGTGCCACTTCTGGCTCTTTGGTGTTGACTTCTTCCCAATTGACCCTCTGACAAGCAGTACTTACGACGCAGACTTCATGGTATGAATGTACCATCGCTCTATGCAAATAGATATGGTATTTCATTATATAGCTATGAAACATTTAAGTTAGCATGTTTTAACGTGCGTGTATAATTTAACTAGGTGAGCCGATTAAGACCGAAAAGCAAAACGCTGTGTTGGAAAGTCCATGAAACTACAAAGAGAAGTAGAAGTGGGTGTCCTATTTGAAAATACAGTATTTGATGGGAGCTTGGAGGGGCTATTTTGGACACTATAGATGAACAATTTTTTAACAAAAGGAAGGAACATTTAACATGGATAACATTGTACGTAATTTTGAAGAGATCGAGCTGACAGTGGCAGAGCTTGAGCTGACAGTGGCAGAGCTTGATGGTATCTCTGGAGGACAAGGATTTGAGGGGACTTTCACGGGAGATCTGTTCGGCACTCCTCTGGAGGCTCCTCTCGCAATCACGGGAACAAACGTCAGTTTTGATGGTGGTATTCACGGGCAGTTCACTATTGTCGGCACCACATTCACCTTATAGTTTCTCAGGCAACTCACAGATGCTGCCCTCGCTGGAGGGTGGAAATGGCGGAGCAAACTGGCCTTGGCAAGCGAACTCCGCATTTGGGCAGAGGGATAGTTGTTCCTCTGCCTTCCCTTCTCAGTAGTTATCTTGCATCCTCTTCTTTTTATCCTCGTCCAGCAGGTAGACAAATTCTCTCATCAACATCATTTGTCGCCTCCGTTATGAGACATGTATCTAACCAATGGTGCTAGTTTTTGGGTGACTTGAGTTCAATTTGAGATGACCTTGTGTTAAAGAGCATCTGGCATTGCAAATGAAACCAGAAATTCAGCAGGTACCATTGATTATTTTATCTATAATATCGTAGCTTTGTTAGCAATCCATCATATTCCTAGGATATTCATGCTCAACTCCAGGAATGCCAACCATAATTGTATAAACATTCGATAGTATTTATTTTGAGACTCTTTATACTTATGCTAGGTGGCCCGGTAGGAACTGAGAAGGATGTATTGTATGTTTATTGCCTTGAACTGCATAATTTTAAGTAGGAGATAGCATAAACTGCAATATTTGGTTATAAACTTTGAGGTTGTATTTTGGGCACCATAGATCAACAGTTTTTGAACAAGGGGAAGGAAATTTCACATGAACAATATTATATGGAGACTCGAATTTTCAAAATCTCTTGCAGTCTTCTCTGTGCTCCTGACGGGGATTGTACTTCTCATGCCAACAATACCAGCGCATGCCGCCGTGTCGCCGCCGAGTGTATCTTTGACAGTCAATGCTGGCCAGAGAGCTACGAACAATGAGACGGTGACCGTCCCGGCGCTGCCTCAAAAGGCCGACATTGAGATCGCCATCGATACGACAGGCAGCATGGGCGATGTTATTGCGCAGGCTAAGTCCCAGGCTACCGACCTAGTTAACAAGATCCACACTGACATCCCAGATACAAACTTCTCGGTAGTCGACTTCAAAGATGCCAGTGACGGTTCGCAGGAGTATGTAGTCCGACAGTCTAACACCAACGATGCATCATCAGTGCAGAGTGCCATCAATGCCATGACAGCTGGTGGCGGCGGTGACACCCCTGAGGCGCAGAACCTAGTGATGGCCAACGCCACACCGGATGGCCCGCCGTTATGGAGGTCGGGGACTCGCAAGTTTGCCGTGCTCATCACTGACGCAGAGCCTCATGGCGCTGGCAACTCTTTCTCACCGGGGTGCACCGATACTAGTTCCGATCCCCATGGTCTGTCCACTGGTACCGTAGTTGCGAACCTGAAGGCTGCGCAACGGACGCTATTTGTGATCGCTGCACATGGTATCTTGAATTGCTACACACAGATCACGGCTGCGAGCTACCCTGGCAGCGCAGCGGTCAACCTTGGCTCCTCGATTGCGGATCAGCTCGAGTCGCTAATCAAGGCAGCTTCGGCATCGGTTAGCAATGTGCACCTTGAGGTCGTCGCTCCTAACCCGGATGCCTCGTGGATCAGCTTCGATCCGGCTAATGTGGGTCCTGTGACTGTGCTGCCTGCTACACTGAACTTCACTGTCACTATCAGCGTTCCAGCTGATGCTAGCCCTGGTGTGCACAATTTTGATATTAGGGTCCTGGCAGACGGTGGTGATATCGGTCACCAGACTCTGACCATCACTGTCCCAACTCCTGTTCCTCCTACAGGTCGTACTCATACGGTGACCATCAACGGAACCAGTGCTGCGAACAAGACCCATCATGACACATTTACTGACAATGTGACTTCGATAGTTCGCTAATGCTGCCTTCGATGGTAGATAGCGTGGGAGAAATTGCAAGGTTAGCTAGCCTCGGCAAGCGAACTCCGTATTTGGGCAAAGGAAGAGTCGTTCCTTTGCCCTTTTCTGTGGGTAGTGGCTCAAAGCCGGAGGATTGCGAACTTCTCCCAATTGACCCTCTGACAAGCCATGCTTATGATGTAGAACTACCCGTGTGAGGGTACTATCGCAGTATGCAGATGTGCATTATATTTCACTATATAACTATGAAATATTTAAATTTACCTGTTCGAGGAACTGTCTATACTTAAAACAGGTGATCTGATTGGAAACCGAAAAGTAGAATGTTGTAACTATCCCCTTAAATTCCTTAATTAGATAGGCAATGGGTGAATTAATTAGAAATACAACATTTGAGAGAAGCTTTGAGGTGCTATTTCGGACACCATAGATGAACAGTTTTTCAATAAAAGAAAGGATCATTGAACATGGACAACATTATACGGACTTGGGAAGATAGCGAGCCGACAGAAGCAGAGCTGGAGTTGACAGATGCACAGCTTGAGCTTATCTATGGTGGGTGTGGGGGTTCTTGCCCGGCCGATGCACCCGACGACGACTCCGATGGTGGTTGGTAATTTTTGAAAAATTAAGCCGCCAAGGATTGTGCACGAGGATCATCAGATTAAAAAGTCAAAGCTCATAATCGGGCCCCTACAAATCATGCAATAAATTGTAAATGAGGCAATTTATTGCGCCATTTGGAGGGACCCTATTTATGTGAAAATGCTATCGCTGTATACAGATAAGATGTGTATTTTACTGTGTAACTATGAAATGTTTAAGTTTGTCTGTTATAAGATCAATCTATACTTAGATTAGGTGATCTGACTATAGATCGAAAAGCAGAGTGTTGTAACTATTTTCTTAATCTGCTGAATGTAGATAATGGATGAATTAATTAGAGATACAACATTTGAGAGAAGCTTTGAGGTGCTATTTCGGATACCATAGATGAATGGTTTTTAATGAAGTAAAGGAATATTGAGCATGGACAATATTGTAAGTAGTTTTGAAGAGATTGAGTTGACCGAAGCAGAGCTTGAGGTTATTTATGGGGCACAGGGTATCATGGATGTGTTGGATTTGTTCAGTCAGTCAGGAACGCAGGTGATTTTTTCTGGCACAATAGCCGTTAACACTGTGAGTGTGCTTACAGGCACTGTCGCTAAGACAGTATCGTAGCTCCTAAACTCTCCCAACCGGTGCCCTGACAAGTAATGCTTAGAGGCTGTGTGAGAAGTCATTAAACTGATGTAAGGACAGGCTTGAGAAGCGGTTTCTTGCCACTTTGCACGCAGCTTCTTAGACGTGGAATCTCCCATGTAGAGATGCTATCACTGCAATGCAGATTGCCGTTATATTTCACTATATAACTGTAAAATATTTAAGTTTGTATGTTCTATGATTCCTCTATACTTAAAACAGGTGATCTGATTGTAGTCCGAAAAGTATAGTGTTGTAATTATTTCCTTAATCTGCTGAATGTAGATGATGGATGAATTAATTAGAAATACAACATTTGAGAGAAGCTTTGAGGTACTATTTCTGACACCATAGATCAACAGTTTTTTAGCGAAAGAAAGGACCATTTAACATGGACAACATTGTAAGTAGTTTTGAAGAGATCGAGTTGACCGAATCAGAGATTGAGTTTATCTATGGGGCACAAGGTGGAGGGTTGGATGTGTGGGATTCGCATACGCAGGCGGCTTTTTCTGGCTCAATAGTCGTTAACTCTTGGGATCTGATGGGAACCACACTTAGCAGCACAATCACTGACACTAGTGCGTTTACAGGCACTGTCTTTAAGACATTATCGTAGCTCCTCAGGTAGCTCTACCGTTTTTGACAACAAGTGGAAGTTGCGGGGCAAGCTGGCCTTGGCAAGCGAACTCTGCATGTGGGCAAGGGAACAATCATTCCCTTGCCTTTGTCTATGGGGAGTGGCTCAAAGATTGTACTGTGTCTCTGCTGGCCCTCCGTTGCCAACTGACCCCAATAGACCCTCTGACAAGCCATGCTTACGACGCAGAATTACTGGTGTGAAAATGCTATCGCTGTATGCAGATAGATAAGTATTTTGCTGTATAACTAGGAAAAATTTAAGTTTGTCTGTTCTGAGACCTATCTATACTTAGATTAGGTGATCTGATTGGTAGCTGAAAAAGTAAAATGTTGTAACTAATTTCCTGAATCTACTTAATTATAGAGATGATGGATTAATTAATTAATTAGGGTACAATATTTGATAGCAGCTTTGAAGTGATATTTCAGACACCACCAATGAACAGTTTTTTTAACCAGAGAAAGGAATGTTTAATATGAACAACGTTGTACGTACTTGGGAAGATGTTGAGCTGACAGATGCACAGCTTGAGAATATCTATGGAGCAGGGTTTCCGATGACTTTGACAGGGAATGTGTTAGGTAACCCCGTAACTGTTTCTGGTATCGTTGCCACAGGCTTATCGATTGATACTACTAGCGGCACAGGAACTCTTACTACGGATGCCAGCACTGCTACCATCACTCTCGCTGCCTCCCCCTCCACCATTGCCCATGCCGCCTCTGTCTCCCACCCTCCCTCTACCATTGCCCATGCCACCTCTGCCTCCTACTCCTATCCCACCATTGCTCCTGTCACCTTCCGAACTATCCGGGTAATTCGTGAGTACTACCCTCGATGGTGGTGAATGGAGATTATAAATTGTAAATAAGGCAATCCATTGCGCCATTTGGAGGGGTATAGGAAAGTGTTTGAACAAGGGAAAGGTAACAAGGAAACTGCCATGAAAGGTTTTGTTGTCAGTAAGTGTGGTCGTCTTATTGTATTAGGTAGTTTGGCTGCATCGCTGTTGATGGGAGCTATCTCGGCTTCTGCATGGGCTGCGAGTACAGATGCAATAGCAAATACTTCACCGAGTGTATCTACCACATCAGGACAAGTACACGCTATGCCTGATGAGTGCCCTCCTCTACTTCAGGCTCTGCTTGCAAATTCTAAGTTAAAGGGGCACGGAAAAATTAAATGTTCTCCAGGTTCGCATTTCATATCACTGAAATTAGTAAGAATATCAAGCACGCCAGAGAAGGGGCAGAGCCCATCAAGCATACCAGGAGCTGCCCCACTCACACCAAACCCTTGAAGCATCTCTCACTCTAGGTTTGCCCATGGAGGTAAGGCCTTACCAAGTTGGAACTTTGACGATCAAGAGGGCTAGGATACAGAGCAGTATCCTAGCCCTCTTCTCATGGTTTGTCATCCTTTGCAGGATAGTCCGTGTGACGATGTATTCTCACTGTATGCAGATAGATATGATATTTCACTGTATAACTGTGAGATATTTAAGTTTATACGTTTATGGTCTCTCTATACTTAAAACAGGTGATCTGATTGGTGGCTGAAAAAGTAAAATGTTGTAACTAATTCCTTTAATTTCCTGAATTTACTTAATTACGGAGATAATGGATTAATTAATTAGAAATACAACATTTGATAGCAGCTTTGAGGTGATATTTCGGACATCACAGATGAACAGTTTTTTAACAAAAGAAAGGACCATTTACTATGGACAACGTTGTACACACTTGGGAAGATGTCGAACTGACAGATGCAGAGCTTGAGAATATCTATGGAGGAGGATTTCCGATGACTTTGACTGGGAATGTGTTAGGTTACCCTGTAACTGTTTCTGGTATCGTTGCCACAGGCTTATCGATTGATACTACTGCTGGCACAGGAGCCCTTACTACGGATGCCTGCACCGCTAACATCACCCTCGCTGGCACCCCCTCCGCTATTGCCCATGTTCCATCTGTATCATCTGTCCCTTCTTCCCCATCTATCAACGCTCCTAGCACTTCTGTCTCCTCCTATCTCTCTGCCACTGGCCATACCACCTTCCCAATTACCCAGGTATTTGGTAGGTAGTACCATTAGTAGTGAATGGAGACTGCGGAGCAAGCTAGCCTCGGCAAGCGAACTCCGCATTTGGGCAAAGGAACAACTGTTTCTTTGCCCAAATGTTTAGCCACTCTGTCTAGCATCTCTCTTGGCCCTGTAAGCAATGCTTAAGACGCAGAACTATCCTTGTGATAGTACTAGCAATGTATGCAGATAAATATTAGATTTCACTGTGTAGCTATGGAACATTGAAATTTATATATTCTATGGTCTGCTTATACTTAAAACAGGTGATCCGATTGGAGCTGAAGAAATCAAATGTTGGAACTAATTCCCTTAGTCTACTTTATGTAGATGATGGATTAATTAGGAATAAAGCATTTGATAGTATCTTTGAGGTGATATTTCGGATATCACAAATGAACAATTTTATTACCAAGAGAAAGGAGCATTTACCATGGATAACATTGTACGTTTCTGGGAAGATGTCGAGTTGACAGCTGCAGAGCTTGAGCTGACATCGGCAAAGCTTGAGCTGACATCGGCAGAGCTTGAGCTGACAGATGCAGAGCTTATGGGCATCTATGGAGGATCTCGGGATGATTACTGTCATTTCCTCTACTAGTACACCCTTCACGGGGGCCATGATTGGTACCTTTATGTTGCTTGGTCAATTCATAGGCACCGTGATGGACCCATAGACTATTCAAGTAGCTCATAGATGCTACCCTCGATAGTAGAGGGAAATGGCGGGACAAGCTGGCCTCGGCGAGCGAACTCCGCATTCGGGCAAGGGAACAGTTGTTCCTTTGCCTTTGTCTATGGGTAGAGGCTCAAAGTCAGAGGATACTGCTTGCAAGGAGACAACTTCTTGTCAGGTCCCTGAAGAGCATAAGCGTTCTCAAGTCAGTCACTACTCAAATCGTCAACAACACTGCTTCCATAGATCTTGCATCCTTCATTTCATCCAATGGCTCAGAGCTATTGCTGGGAACTGCTTACTGCTATCTCCAGTGAGCACTGTGACCTTCCAGAAGTTTACTCTTAGCCTGCCTCTCTTCTCAATCATCGAGCCTCTCTGCTAGCCCTCTGCTGCTAACTCCTTCCAACTGACACTCTGACAAGCCATGCTCATGACACATAACTGTCCGTAAGAGAGTATTCTCACTGCAATGTAGATCGCCATTATATTTCACTGCATAACTATAAAATATTTAATTTCGTATGTTCTGGGGCCTCTCTATACTTGAACTAGATGATCCAGTTAAGACCGAAAAGAAAAATGTTGTGTGGAAAGTCCATTAAACTACGGAATGAGGTGAAAGTGGATGTAGCCTTTGGAAATACAGCATTTGATTGAAGCTTTGAGGTGCTGTTTTGGACATCACAGATGAACAGTTTTTTAACAAAAGAAAGGACCATTTAACATGGACAAAATTGTACGTAACTTGGAAGAGATCGAGCTGACCGAAGCAGAGCTTGAGACGATCTGTGGAGCAACAGGAGAATGCGCAGGAGAATGCGGTCTCGAGAAGGTCAGGGGCTTAGACGGCCTATTTGGTCGGACAGGTACTCATACCATCAATATCACTGGAACCAGCTTCTTCACGTCGACATGTAATGATTTCTGCAATGTCCTTGTCACTGTGACTTTTGCCTAGGAGCTGCTACTGTGGGGCAGCAACGGCTACCTTTGAGTCATATTTTGAAGGGTCCCTGTTGCACTGAGAATTCTATGTCAGTTTGCAAGTGGGGAGAGGTAATGCTGCTTTCGATGGTGGGTGGAGGAACATGTGGAGTGAGCTTGCCCTCGGTAAGTAAGCTCTACATGCGAGCAAAGGGACAACCGTTCCTTTGCCCTTGTTTGTATCATGGCGAACTCCGCATGAGGGCAAGGGAACAATCATTCCCTTGCTTTTGTCTATGGGTTGAGGCTCAAGAGGATACTGCTTGCAAGGAGACAACTTCTTGTCAGGCCCCTGAAGAGCATAAGCGGTCTCAAGTCAGCCATCACTCAAATTCTCAACACCACTGCTTCCATAGATCTTGCATCCTTCATTCCATCCAATGGCTCAGAGCTATTGCTGGGAACTGCTCACTGCTATCTCCAGTGAGCACTGTGACCTTCCAAAAGTTTACTCTTGGCCTGCCTCTCTTCTCAATCATCGAGCCTCTCTGCTGGTCCTCTGCAGCTAACTTCTTCCAACTGACGCTTCTGACAAGCCATGCTCATGACGTATAACTGTCCGTGTTAGAGTATTCTCACTGCAATGCAGATTGGCATTAGACTTCACTGTCTAACTGTAAAATATTTAACTTTGTATTTTCTGAGGCTCCTCTATACTTGAACTAGATGATCCAGTTAAGACCGAAAAGAAAAATGTTGTGTATTTAACCCACTAAACTACCAATTAAGTGGAAATGGGCGTATTATTCAAAAGCACAGCATTTAATGAAAGCTTTAGGTGCTATTTTGGACATCACAGATGAACAGTTTTTTAACAAAAGAAAGGACCATTTAACATGGACAAAATTGTACGTAACTTGGAAGAGATCGAGCTGACCGAAGCAGAGCTTGAGACGATCTGTGGAGCAACAGGAGAATGCGCAGGAGAATGCGGTCTCGAGAAGGTCAGGGGCTTAGAAGGCCTATTTGGTCAGACTGGTACTCATACCATCAATATCACTGGAACCAGCTTCTTCACGTCGACATGTAATGACTTCTGCAATGTCCTTGTCACTGTGACTGTGATCTAGGGGCTGCTATCGTGGGGGCAGCAACGGCTACCTTTGAGTCGTATTTTGAAGTATCCCTGTTACACTGAGCATTCTACGTCAGTTTGCCAATGGGGAGAGATAATGCTGCTTTCGATGGTAGATGGAGTGGAGGAACATGTGGAGTGAGCTTGCCCTCGGTAAGTCTCAACATGCGGACAAAGGGACAATCGTTCCTTTGTCTCTCCTGGCTAGTCACTACTCAGGTGTTGTGTTACGATCCGTGCAAGGTGCTCGGCATCCTACACCTTTTATTGTGTGTTGAGATTGCGTAGGTTTGCGCTTCCACGACGGGGTGGGTACAATGTCGAAGGCCCGTCAACTAGTGACGAGCCCTTTTCAAAAATTTAGGATCAAGTAAATTGTGGGAGGCTATTGAGTATCACACAACCTTGTTCACTTGCTGCATGTTCACCAGAAATTGTTAAGTTTATGCCAAGTCTAGTAACTATCTGGAGCAGGCGCTCAAACGAGAAGTGTCTCACTTTTGCTTGTAGCAACCAGCAAACATGAGATTGTGGTATGCCGAGCAGATCGGACGCTTGACGTTGGGAAAGTCCCCGTCTTTTGATCTCAGTTGCAATGTAGTATGCTAATTCTGTTCGCATAAGGCGTTCTTCAGGATTAGGTCTACCATGATCAGCAAAGATATTATTACTGCTGATAGTGTAATCCTTCTCTTCTGTCATGATCTTTCTCCCTTCTTTCTCTGCATTCGGAACTCTGCTTCGATTTCAGCAGCACGCTTAAGGCGACGTTCTACCATGTCTATGTGCTCTTTTGGCGTGCTAATTCCTTTGCGAGACTTCTTTTGGAATGCATGTAAAACGTAGATTGCAGATTGGAATCTCACTGTGTAAACACAGCGATATGTTCCACTCTGATCATCTTCAATAACTTCCAACACACTGGCCCCAGAGAAGCCTTTAAGTGGCTTGACATGCTCTGCTTTCTCGCCTAAGCTTGCATAGATGAGCGCGTCTTCTATATCACTCCGCACATCATCAGGGAATTTTAAAAAGTCTTTTTCTGATGACCCGACCCAGACTATATGCTTCCGTGCCATATATCCACCCTCCTGATATCAATTGATATCATCAAGTATACACTATGAGATGGTATATTGCCAATGCCCTACGGGCTAATGGACTAATCAGGATTAAGGGGCCTTCCGAGAACAATTTGATACTAACCTGCCTTCAAACATGATGCATTGTATATTCATTGAAAGCTAAAGACGTTGCACAATGGAACGCAGGTTAGTATGACCAGAACTCTATCATCGAGCCAGCACACTGGATGATCACGTTATTTGCGGAAGGCCCCCTTAAGAAATTAATAGGGCTCATTGTTCACAGAGGTGAGTATACTAGCCAGCTTCTGACGAGCACTTAGACACAGATCAGTAGCAACTCCCTGATCGGTGAGCATCTGACGGCCTAGCTCGGCGGCCATCAGAGGATCAGGCTTCGCTAGACTCAAATCGGGCCATAACCAAGCTTGTTCTCTCCGTTGAGCTAATCCAATACAAGGAACTTCCAGTTTGGCAGCTTCAGTAGGCAGTCGAGGATCGGAACTTCCCATATCCAAGGCCAATGTACTCAATGCTAAGTGGGGGCGATATTCAGGGCCATTTGCCTCCACCACTTTCGCTTGGAACGATTTGTCGTCCGAGACAAGGGAACCAAAGTCAAGCGAAATGGTTGACCAGACTTTCAAGCCAGGGAAAATGCGTCGTAACGCCAGCGCAGTAGGAACGTCACATTGGCTTGCCACGTAGACATAGCCAGGGATGCGCTGCTTGGACTTGACCAGAGGCAAGGTCACCGGGATTGTGAGAGTTCGTTCAGACTGGATACTCGCCCTTGTTTCCAAATCGCTAGCTGTGCTTTCACTAGATGCAAGATCGCACGAACCTTCTTCTGTATGAAAAATATTAGAAATATTAGATAAATTTATAGGAGAAAACGGGCTAGTTCTTTTGCGTTCAATTTCGCGCAAGAGCAGTTCCTCCCACTGTGATACAAGACACTCCCAATCGTAGGAGAGGGCAAACTCACGACTCTTTTGTGCCTTGGAGGCTAGCAATTGCCGATCTCGGTACAGCGTTTCCAGTTTGTTGACCGCATCATCAATATCAATAAGTGCACGCCGCAGACCAAACTGATCGACCAAGAAGTGACGGACGTGGATAGCTTCTCCATGATCCAGCACTAATTCTCGGCTAGCTGAATAGTCTGAAGCGAACGGAACGACTCCTACCGCAGCAGCTTGCAGGGTTGGCAGGCCAAAGCCTTCTCCCCAGGAGGCCAGCAGATGCACATCACTGGCCTGGTAAATCTTTGCCAGTTGCTCAAGTGGGATTGCTCTGGGGATGGACATATTTATGTCATTGTTCAGAGAGACTTTCTCCGTAAGATTGAGAAAGTCGATATCCGATCGCAGGTCGTAGCAATAATTAGGAACACGAGCAGCAGGATCATCCGGGTCACAATGCAGGTGCAGGATGACATCGTCCTTACCAAGAGCAAAGCGGCGGAAAATTTCCAAGGTTCGGGGCAACATCTTGCGGGGCTGATTGCGGGCATCAGAAAGCGCCACAAATTTGTCTTCATAGCCAAGACTGCGCTTGGTGACATCTTTGTCAGCAGGTGGCTGAAACACTTTGGTATCAACGCCATGTGGGATATAGGCTGGTTCTACTCCATTGGCTAGGGTGATGTCATGACTGTAACGACTCATGGCAACGGGCAGATCAACAGTCTTCAAGATATCTACCAGACGTTGTGGGAGGCGGTTTTTGCCCATATCACTATCAAGCGGGTAATAGAGAACCCAAAGAATACCCGCTGTATGTATGAAATTGATAATGGCTGGATTGACAACATACCTCACCCAGGCAGCCTCAGCTAGTATTATCAGAATGTCTGGCTGAAATTGACGCAGATCATTCAATAGCTGTTCCACATCCAGGAATTTAATTGAATAGAGTGAGCAGTTCTGCCAGCGTATTGGTTGAGCTTCCCTTGGCTTTGAACTCCACTCCAGGATAGTAACGTCATGTCCGCGAGCAGCTAGGCCAGGGCACACATATCGGGTGACAGTTCCGAAACCCGTTGGTACAGTTGGGCTCTGCGACAGCCAGAAAATCTCTCATGATGATGCCTCTTTACCAGTAGTGGTGAGTACGCTAGCCTGCTTTTTGCGAGCATTCATACACAGCTCGGTAGCGACTCCCTGATCGGTGAGTATCTGGCGTCCTAACGTGGCGGCCATCATGGGATCAGGCTTCTCCAGATTTAACTCGGGCCAGAACATGGCTTGTTCTCTCTGTTGGGCTGACCCGATACAAGGAACTCCCAGCTTGGCAGCTTCGACGGGGAGTCGAGGATCGCAGCTACCCATATCTAGGGCCAATGTGCTCAGTGCTAACTGGGGTCGATATTCAGGGCCATTTGCCTCTATCACTTTTACTTGGAATGGTTTGTCCTCTGAGACAAGGGAACCAAAGTCTAGCGAGATGGTTGACCAGACTTTCAAGCCGGGGAAAATGCGCCGTAATGCTAGTGCACTAGGGACATCGCTTTGGCTTGCGGCATAGACATAGCCAGAGATACGCTGTTTAGACTTGACCAGAGGTAAAGTCACTGAAATCCGGATGTTATATGTAGGTTGGGTGACATTTTCATCAGGGGTGTCTGTCTCTGACTCGTCAGTTTCATGCGTGGTCTCTGCAAGATCAGGTAAAGCTTCTTCTGCGTGGTGATCATCAGGGGTGCTCACTAAGGAGGGTGGATTCATTCTTTTACGTGAGATCTCACGCTGGAGCACTTCCTCCCACTGTGAAATTAGGTGTTCCCAGTCATAAGGTAGAGCAAAGCTCGCGACTCTTTTGTGCCTTGGAGGCGGGAGCCAACTGCCGATCGTGGTAAAGCATTTCCAGTTTGCTGACTGCGTCGTCAATGTCGATAAGTGCACGCCGCAGGCCAAATTGATCAAGCAGACACTGGCGGATGCGGATGGCTTCTCCATGACCTGTCACTAATTCCTGGCTGGCTGTATAGTCTGAAGCTAGCGGAACTACCCCGGTGGCCGCAGCTTGCCAGCGTTGGCAGACCAAAGCCTTCTCCCCATGAAGCTAGCAAATGCACGTCGGCGGCTTGATAGATTTGTGCCAGTTGCTCAAGCGATATCCCTTTGAGACTGGACATGTCTTTGGTCAGACGGACTTTCTCGGTAAGATTGAGAAAGGCGATATCCGACCGCAGATCGTAATGACACTCAGGAGTGTGAGCATACATGTCATCAGGGTCACAATGCAGGTGCAAGATCACATCATCCTTATCAAGAGCAAAGCGGCGGAAGATTTCTAATGTCCGAGGCAACATCTTGCGGAGCTGATTGCGGGCATCAGAGAGCACTACGAACTTGCCTTCATAGCCAAGACTGCGCTTAGCGGTTTCTTTATCGGCAGGTGGCTGAAACATTTTGGTATCAACGCCATGTGGGATATACGCTGAATTCCACCCCATTGGCCTGTGCGATATCACGACCGTAGCGGCTCATCGCAATCGGCAGATCAAAGGTCTTCAAATTGCGTACCCAACTTGATGGCAGACGCTTTTCGCCAGCATCGCCATCAACTGGATAATAGAAGACCCAAGGAACGCCTGCTGTATGCATGAAATTGGCGATGTCTGGGCAGTTAATATCCTTCAACCACCAGATATCAGTCAGCATGACCACTATATCCGGCTTAAGTTGACGTACATAATCCACTAGCTCAGCGCGACAGGCATTTGGAGAATATCCTGGATGAAGCTTAGTATAGAGCTTACAATTCTGCCAACGGGTTGGCTTCCCTCTCGTTTGCCAGCCTAAAATAGAGACGTCATGTCCACGGTCAGCCAAACCCCTGCATATCCGTTGGGTGACATTTCCGTAACCTGATGGGATAGTCGGACTATCCGACGTCCAAAAATCTTCATAATGATCATTCCTTCAATTTCAAGGCATTCTCTTCCCCATCATTAAATGTTGTATGGGAAGCGAATGCCTTGCCTAAAATATTCAATGAACCTGATGTTCAGATCCTACAAGTGCACCAGCTAGGTGCTGACGAGCCTTCGAGCACAGCTCAATAGCATCTCCCTGATACCGTGAGCATCTGGCGCCCCAGCTCAGTTGCCATCAGAGGATCAGGCTTCTTCGAGACTCAACTCAGGCCAGAGCCGAGCTTGTTCTCTCTGTTGGGCTAAGCCAATACAGGGGACTGCTAGTTTGGCTGCTTCAATAGGTAACACAGGATCGCAGCTTGCCATATCAAGAGCTAAGGTGCTTATCGCTAAGTAAGGTCGATAATCAGCAATCTTGTCCTGTACGACTTTCACCTGGATGGACTGGCCGTTCTTCAACATACTCGAACTAAAGTCAAGCTGGATGGTTGACCAGACTTTCAACCCAGGGAAGATGCGATGTAAGGCTAACACTGTCGGTACATCGCGTTGACTGGCCGCATACACATAGCCAGGGATGCGCTGAGTGGACTTGCCTAGGGATAGCGTTACTGGTATTGTGATAGTACGCTCAAGCTGCATATCCTGACGCAGTCTGTCTACTAGCTCGTTGGCTTTGCCATCTCCGGGTGCAAGAGTGGGCGAGTCTTCCCCATCGAAATAAAGAGGAAGGTTAGATGTATGTACTGAAGAGTGCCTCGTTCTGCGGTGTGAAACTGCA
This sequence comes from uncultured Chloroflexia bacterium, assembly GCA_963727755.1. Taxonomy (GTDB): domain Bacteria; phylum Chloroflexota; class Ktedonobacteria; order Ktedonobacterales; family Ktedonobacteraceae; genus DASYAN01. The sequence continues at coordinate 18,726 of CAVSHN010000004.1, read as the reverse complement.
CACTGAAGCAGTTTTTCCATTGTGGAACAACACACTCCCAGTCGTAAGAGAGGGCAAATTCACGGCTACCTTGTGCTTTACAAGCTAGTAACTCCCGATTTCTATAAAGCTTTTCGAGTTTGCTGACGGCATCGTCGATATCAATCAGCGCACGACGCAGACTAAACTGATCAAGCAAGAGGTGGCGGAGGCAGATAGCTTCTCCATGACCTAGCACTAATTCCTGGCTAGCTGAATAGTCTGAGGCCAGGGGTACCACTCCAGTGGCAGCAGCTTGCAGGGTTGGCAGACCAAAACCTTCTCCCCATGAAGCTAGCAAATGGACGTCAGCGGCTTGGTAGATATGTGCCAGTTGCTCAAGTGGTATCCCTTTGGCACTGGACATGCCTTTGGTCAGGCAGACCTTGTCGGTGAGATTGAGAAAGGCAATATCTGATTGCAGATCGTAGTGATAGTTAGGAGTATGATCCGGTGAGTCATCTGGGTCACAATGCAGGTGCAGGATCACATCATCCTTATCGGCTGCGAAACGTCGGAAGATTTCCAAGGTGCGGGGCAACATCTTACGTAGAGTGTTGCGAGCATCGGAGAGAATGACGAACTTGCCTTCATAGCCCAAAGATCGCTTAGCAAGATTTTTGTCGACTGGTGGCCGAAAGATCTTAGTATCAACGCCATGGGGGATATATGCTGCCTCGATCCCATTGGCTTGTGTGACATCACAACCATAGCGGCTCATGGCAATTGGCAGATCAACGTTCTTCAAGATGTGCGCCCAACTTGGTGGGAGACGCTTTCGCCTAGGTCACCATTGATTGGATAATAGAGAAGCCAAGGAATGTCGGCTGTACGCATAAAATCCGTGGTGGCCGGATAGTTAAAAATTGCCAACTGCCATACATCAGTCAGTGTGACCAGCACGTCTGGCTGGAGTCGGCGTAGATAATTTAACAACTCATTAGCCCTAAAGCCTATTGGATAAATAGCGCAGTTGTGCCAACACGTCAGACCCTGTGGTTGCTTGCACAGGATTGAGACGTGATGTCCACGATCAGCCAGACCAGCACACACAAATCGGGTGACATTTCCGTAACCAGACGGCTCAGTTGGATTATCTGCCATCCACAGAACTCTCATCGTAATCCCTCCTTCAGCAATAGTATTATTTCGTGAAGCTGACGTTCAGTTGTTGCCACAATATACTATTACAAATGCTATATGCTAACATGTTCTAAGAGCTGCTCCAATTCATCTTTGCTAAGGCCATCTAAATATTGACCGTTCGAAATCGAAAGATTCTTCACCTTCGAATGCAAAGCTTTTGCCTGACAAAAATTTTTTGCGTGATCTGCATTGGCTGTCTGGTCTGCAAAGGTACAAGCCAATCGGATTTTCATTGAAGGCATATCTTGCATGGTGGTTGCATACCATTCTCCTCCAGAGAATACCGTCTTCTCCACAGACAATATATGGGGGAAAGCCTCCTGCTTTCTCATAAATCTCCTTTGTGTGCATGACTCCTAATGGGGCACTGACATTTTGTCTCTCTAGTAGGTCAGGTAATTGCACGTCATGACTATCAAGCTCAGCCTTTAACGCACAAATATGGCCGCCGTTGGTTGTTGGGTCCCAGATATGGTAATAACTGAAGACAATGTCAAAGTCTATCTGCGTATGTGCAAGCAACACTCTCAATGCATCCATATACCATAAATCATCTGCATCGAGATAAGTGATCCATTTTGTATTTGCAGCCTGTATTCCTCTATCACGTGCTATAGAAGGCCCAGAATTAATCTCAACCTTTAGGAGCTGGATGTCCAAGTCGTGCTTGGCTATAAACTGTTTCAGCTTGATGTAAGTATCATCAGTCGATCCATCATCAATCCAGACAAATGAGACAGCTTCAAGGTTCTCTTTGGACTGTTGCAAGATTGTTTGGAAATAGCTGGAAAGGAGCTGCTCGGCATTAAAAAATGGAGTGATTATCGTTAACTGCTTTTCCATCTGGATACTCCTGTCTAATCTATTTGAGTATTCTCTCCTGTGAGTTGTGAGTACAGGAGGGTAAGTTGTTTGTGCATACATTCTCTCTTTGCAAAGTGACTGCAGTAGTACTTTGCTCACTGTTTCTTAGCTATTTTCTTCTTAGGAGGGGCTTGAACTTGGCGAGTGCACCGCGGTGAGCTTATCACTAGGAGTGAGTGCCAAGTGCTGACGAGCCTTCAAACACAAATCGGTAGCAACTCCCTGATCGATGAGCATCTGACGCCCTAGCTCGGCAGCCACCAGAGGATCGGGTTTCTCCAGACTCAACTCAGGCCAGAAGCTGGGCTTGTTCTCTTTGTTGTGCTAAGCCAATACAAGGGACTCCCAGTTTGGCTGCTTCGATAGGAATCAAGGGATCAAAGCTGCTCATATCAAGAGCCAAGGTGCTCAATGCTAAATGGGGTCGATATTCAGCACTGTTGGCTTGTACCACTTTGATCTGGAGCGGTTGGTCGTGGAGGAACAAGGGAACCAAAGTCAAGCTGGACAGTCGACCAAACTTTGAGCCCTGGGAAAATACGCCACAATGCTAGCACAGAGGGCACATCACATTGGCTTGCCGCATAGACATAACCCGGGAGACGCTGCTTGGACTTAGCTAGGGGTAAGGTCACTGGAATTCTGAGTATATGTTCAGGTCGTGCTTCCTGGAAGACCTCCTCCATCACCTTGCTAGCTGTACGCTCTCCAGATGCAAGATCAGATACTCCATCATCTTCCCGAGGAGTACCGGGGATGCTAGATAGGCGCTGATTCATTCTTCTGCGAGTAACTTCACGCCGGAGCAGTTCATCCCACTGTGGAAGAATGTACTCCCAGTCGTAGGCAAGGGCAAATTCACGGGATTGTTGTGCCTTGGAAGCAAGTAGTTGCCGATCGTGGTAGAGAGATTCCAGTTTGCTAACGGCATCCTCGATATCGATGAAGGCACAACGTACACCAAACTCATCGGGCAAGAAATGATGGACGCGGATGGCTTCTCCATGACCTGTCACTAATTCCTGGCTAGCGGAATAGTCTGAGGCCAGGGAAACTACGCCAGCTGCGGCGGCTTGCAAAGTTGGCAGACCAAAGCCTTCTCCCAATGAAGCCAACAGATGGACATCAGCAGCCTGGTATAATTGTACCAGTTGTTCAAGCGGGAGTCCGTTGAGGATAGACATATTTTTGGTCAGGCAGACCTTGTCGGTGAGATTGAGAAAGGCAATATCTGATTGCAGATCGTAGTGATAGTGAGGAGTGTGAGCCAGCGGATCATTTGGATCACAATGCAGGTGCAGGACCACGTCGTCCTTGTCAGCTGCGAAGCGTCGGAAGATCTCCAAGGTGCGTGGTAGCATCTTATGTGGCTGATTACGGGCATCAGAGAGAATAACAAACTTGCCTTCATAGCCAAAGGCTTGCTTAGCCAGATCTTTATTAACTGGAGGCTGAAACAATTTGGTATCGACGCCATGGGGAATATAGGCAGGTTCTATTCCGTTGGCTTGTGATACTTGCTGACCGTAGCGACTCATCGCAATCGGCAGGTCAACGGCTTGCAAGAGGCGTACCCAGCTTGGCAGGAGACGCTTTTCGCCCATATCACCATTAATAGGATAATATTGTGCAAAAAGTACTTTATCACTATGAATAAAGTCAAAGACTGTTGGATAGTAATTTGGGAAATACCAGATATCACCAAGCATGATCACTAGATCAGGTTGGAGTTGACGCAAATTCTTCAACTTCAAGGCATTCGCTTCCCCATCATTAAATGTTGTATGGGAACCGAATGCCCTGTCATCAGAACTAGATCCTATTGGATAGAGTGTGCAGTTGCGCCAAGATGTAGGTTGACCTGACGGTAGTTTCCCGCACAGGATAAAAACGTCATGTCCATGATCGGCCAGACCAGAGCACACATAGCGGGTGACATTTGCGAAACCTGTTGCCACGGTTGGGGTATCCGAAACCCAGAGAATCTTCATAAAAATAACTCCCTTCAACGACCAAACATTCCAATGAACCTGAGGTTCAAATACGATAAAATTGTGCTAAAGCGCTCTGCATATCGCTTAATTGCTAATGAATTTCTGCCCCGCTAGTCCAATCGTAGCCAATGAAGGGATAATCATATGGAATACGTCCCTCTTCGTCAGGATTGTAGGTACTCGAGGTCACATAAAATAGATGAGAGACACCGCCCACGGCTTTGCATCCATGAGCGACACCGGGTGGAATTTTTAAAACCATAGGTTCCATATCTTCGCCTAAATAGAGTGTGAGCGTCTTGTTGAAGGTGGGAGAGTCGGGACGGCGGTCGGAGAGTCCCACTTTTAAGCGACCTATTGGGACATACCACCAATCAACCTGTGTCTTATGGATATGCCAAGCTTTCGCCACACCTGGATACATCTTGCTGTGGCTGAGCTGTGCGAAACCTTCGGCGAAAAAAGGATCACTCTGACGAATGATTTCGGTAAAGAAACCGCGTTCATCTGGATATACTTTCAGTTTTTTGATAATCGTGCCTTCAATAGCTAGCTTGTCTTCTTGTATGATTGACAGCATAATGCGTCTGCCTTCCTTCTATACATTTTACACTTGCCCTGCTAAAACCAATGCCTTTGCCAAGAACGTATCCTGGCGTTCTAACACTGATGTGAGCCAGTTCCGTTGCTCACAATACCAACTGACTGTCTCTGCAATGCCCTGCTCAAAGGGAATTTGGGGTTTCCAACCAAATATATCCTTGATTTTTCGTGTGTTTACGGCATGACGTCGTACATGGCCAAGTCGATCAGGGACAAAACGAATTAAGTCACGCGGTTTCTCTAGCAGATCGAGGATGAGTTGTGCATTGTCGAGTATACTGCGCTCTTCACTAGCGCCAATGTTGAAGACCTCTCCAATTACCATTTCAGCAGGTGCATGGAGGAGTAAATCTAGTGCACGACAGTGATCAGAAGCGTGGATCCAGTCACGTGTAGCACTTCCATCACCATAGATGGGTAAGTAGCGGTCATTGAGCGCATTGGTGATAAATAATGGGAGCTGCTTTTCAGGATGCTGATATGGTCCATAATTATTGGAACAGCGTGTAATCACTACTGGCAATCCATATGTCGCCCAGTAGGAAAAGGCTAGGCGATCTGCACCAGCTTTACTAGCAGCATAAGGTGATAGTGGTTTCAGCGTATCAGTTTCTAAAGATGGACGACTAATACCATCGGGCGCTTCAGCATTGCCATAGACCTCATCAGTACTAATCTGGATAAAGCGTTCAACTCCAGTAGCTCGTGCAGCCTCCAGCAAAGTATATGTGCCCACCACATCTGTGCGTACAAATGATCCTGCCTCTAGAATCGAGCGATCAACATGAGTTTCAGCTGCAAAGTTGATTACCCATTTACATCCTCGCATAGCTTTTGTAACGATCTCAGCGTCGCAAATATCTCCATGGATGAAAGTGAGACGTGGATCAAATGCATTCGGTTCCCATACAGCCATTTTGGACTGGGGAACCGAATGCATTTTGGCATATGCGGCTAGGTTTTGTAGATTACCTGCATAGGTCAAAGCATCTAATACTATCACCTGCTCATTGGGATGTTGAGTAAGAAAGTGATGGACAAAATTGCTGCCAATAAATCCCGCCCCACCAGTGACCAACACCCTTTGTTGTTGCACCATAATAAATATCTCCTAAGTTAAAAGGTAAACACGACTGTAGTCGCCTAGTGTCAATTTATATGCCTTGGGCTTTACATCTGAGACCAAGATTTCGGCATAACGTCCTATCAAGCTAGCTTCGATACGTCCAGGAATGTGGCTAATTGTGCTGTGTTCTAGTACAATGCAGTACTCAATCTCGCTCTGCTCTACCGTGACGTCATGATATACCGATGAGAAGGGTCCGATATAGGAACTGACGATGCGTGTACGTTCGCCAATAATAGCCGGGCCGCGAATGACACTATTAATGATCTCTGCATTCTCTTGCACAATAACCGAGCCCTGAAGTACCGAGTCTGGTGTGATAGTTGCGCTTGATGCAATAGAGCCCTGTACACGGGTCAGTACTAAACGATTGGCGGCTAGAATGTCGGCCATCTTACCTGTATCGAGCCAGTAGTCTTGCAGTATATATGGGCGTACATCATAGCCAGAGTCGATCAGCCACTGAATGGCATCAGTAATCTCAAGCTCTCCACGTGCAGAAGGCTGGATGTTCTCCGCCGCTGTAAAAATATGATAATCGAAACAATAAACTCCAACTAGCGCTAGATCGCTGGGTGGGAGACATGGTTTCTCGATGAGGCGACGCACCTGTGCTTCCGAGGAAAATAGAGTGGTGTCATTAGACTCTAGCTCCGCTACACCAAAATCACAAGGATTTTCGACATGTGTCAGGATGATACGACAATTATATTCGGCATTGGCAAATGCATGCACAATCGGTGCGAGCGGTTCACCGATCAAGTTATCGCCAAGCACCATAATGAAGCGATCTTGTCCCAGAAATTCACGTGCAGTTAGTACCGCGTGAGCAAGCCCCAGAGGAGCTTCTTGGTGGATGTAGGTAATTTGAACCTCTGCACCCCAATGTGAACCATCACCAACTGCTGCTTTAATATCCTCTCCAGTATCACCGATGATAATACCGATCTCGCGAATACCAGTGGCGACCAGCGCTTCAATGACATAAAACAGCACTGGCTTATTTGCCACTGGTATTAGTTGCTTAGGGCGGGTATAAGTGAGGGGACGCAGACGAGTCCCTTTGCCGCCGCTTAAAATCAGTCCTTTCATGGAATTTCTTCTCTTCTTCTTCAACCTTGTTAGGCGTTAGTCCAGCTCTATGATCTGGTAGAGACTGGAGATTTTGGGCTAGTTTGTTTGTTTTCTTCTTCCTTTGGTTTACCACCGTTAGCAAGATGACCGTTTTGCCTTAATGGCCATGGAAGTATCGTACCGTACTTCTTGATTGCTTGCTGAGCCTTATGATGTGAGCTAGGGTGGTACTTGATAACTTGTTCCAATGTTGTCGTTGGGCCATACTCTTGCTGCATAAATGTAAGAAGAGCCATAATCTCGTCCTGAGCATTAAATGGAACCGTAAATATCTCTCTTCCAGGTTCCCCACCCCACTTGGCAATGTAATATTGCCTGTGTAGTACGTATTTTCTATTATTAATTGATTTAAGCACATAATCGCTATTTATCGTATTGCTGCCTCCATTTTGATGGATAAGCTTTAGCTCACTATTGATCAATTCATACCCCTTGATGATCATTCTCCTGTAGTAATCGCAATCTGAAAAATAATCAGGGAAAACTGTATCATACTGACCAACGTTATTTACAGCTTCCATATTGTATGCAGCCAGCAGGTCTGGGTGAAAGCCTGCTACTTCATCCGTAAATAGCGCCCCCCAATTTCTCTTTTCATCGAACAGTTGTTGGATCAGTTCCAGCAATTTTTCAGAAGTTCCATTTTCTGCCACAGCGTCATTGTGCATGTACATGTAAAAGTCGCATGCTCTTTCGTTAGCTATGCGTATAAATGCATTCTGGCTCTGGGTGAAGGTTAAGGGGACAATAGGCTCAATGATGAGAAAATCCTGTCCAAAGCCTTGGGTAGATAATTCTTGGCAGCCAGAATTATCTATAAGCACAAGATTGTCCCAATAGCACTTAATACTATTGATTGCATCTCTCAGGAGGTCAATTCTATTACGGTATGGAATACCTACAATATATTTCATTTCGATCCTTTCTGATAGTTTGCTGTAATCTAATCTTCCATACTCTGGCAGCTAGCTAAAGTGTTAAGCCCTCATAGTAAGCAAATCAGGTTCAATTTGGACGCAGGGCGATCGTACCCTATTTTCTGACAGATTCTAAGCGTTCACTAGGGCTAGAAGTGAGTGCACCAGCCAATCGCTGGCGTGCTGCCATACACAGATCGCTAGCAATTCCTTGATCCGTGAGCATCTGGCGTCCCAACTCGGCAGCTATCAAGGGATCAGGCCTCTCCAGGGTTAGATCAGGCCAGAGTCGAGCCTGCTCTTGTTGTTGGGCTAATCCAATACAAGGAACTCCCAGTTTGGCTGCTTCTACGGGCAGTCGAGGATCATAGCTACCCATATCCAGAGCCAATGTGCTCAGTGCTAAGTTGGGTCGATATTCAGGGCCATTTGCCTCTACCACTTTCACTTGGAGCAATTTGTCATCTGGCACGCTTGAGTCGAAGGTCAATGCCACGGTTGACCAAACTTTCAAACAGGGAAAAATACGTTGTAATGCTAGTATACTCGTCACATCGCATTGGCTCGCCACATACACATAGCCAGGGATACGTTGCTTGGACTTGACCAGGGGCAACGTCACAGGTATCCTGATGGTACGTTCAAGTTGTGGGGGGGAGTGTAAGCTCGTTCTTTTGTGTGCAGATGCAACCTCGGACTGGAGCAGTTTCTCCCACTGCGGAATAATGTGCTCCCAGTCATAGGAGAGGGCAAACTCACGAGCACTCTGCGCCTTGCAAGCCAGTAATTTCCTATCTCGGTAAAGCTTTTCCAGTTTGCTCACAGCATCTTCAATATCAATGAGCCCTCGACGCAGACCCAATTCATCGAGCAAGCAGTGGCGGATACTGATAGCTTCGCCGTGATTGCCAACTAATTCTTGGTTGGTGGTACAGTCTGGAGCTAATGGGAATCACTCCTGTCGCTGCCGCTTGCAGTGTTGATAGGCCAAACCCTTCTCCCCATGAAGCTAGCAGATGCACATCAGCAGCTTGGTAAATCTTTGCCAGTTGTTCAAGTGGTAGTCCTGTAGAGATAGACAGATCTTTGGTCAGACGGACCTTCTCGGTGAGATTGAGAAAGGCAATATCCGATCGCAGGTCATAGGAATATTCAGAGCGATGAGCAAAGGGATAATCAGGATCACAATGCAGGTGGAGTATCACATCATCCTTATCAGCAGCAAAGCGGTGGAAAATTTCCAAGGTGCGGGGTACCATCTTGCGGAGCTGATTGCGGGCATCAGAAAGGATCACAAACTTGTCTTCGTAGCCAAATGCTTGTTTAGCGACTTGTTTGTCAGTTGGTGGCTCAAATACTTTTGTATCAATGCTAAGAGGGATATAGACTAAATCTACTTCATTGGCCTGCATCACATCACAAGCGTAGCGACTCATGGCAATGGGCAGGTCAATGCTCTTTAAGATGTCTACCCAACTTGGCGGGAGACGCTTGTCACCCATATCAGCATCAATGGGACAATAGAGGATCCAAGGGATGCCAGCAGTGTGCAAAAAATTGGTAATGACTGAGTAGTTAATGGAGGCTAACCACCTCATATCTGCCAGTGTAACCAGCACATCTGGTTGGAGCTGATACAGATAATTCAATAGCTCATTAGCACTAAAGCCATTCGGATAGACTATGCAGTTATGCCAAGGGATTGGTTGGCGTTGTGTTTGTCTGCCCAAGATTGACACTTGATGTCCGCGGTCAGCTAAGCTAGCGCACACGTAGCAAGTGACGTTTCCGTAGTTGGATAGCGTAGTTAGACCATCCGACATCCAAAGAATTTTCATGATAACACATCCTTCAATGGCCAAACTATGCAAAGATTATTCTTCATTCCTAAATCCTACCTGTCCTGTATTACGGTGATACTTAGGATCATCTGCCCGTTTCTCAAGTACTACATTCATGATGCCTGCATTATTATTGGTATGATAGACAATCTTCCAAGGGCGCGGCTCGTAGATATGATAGAGACCTCCTCGGGTGTTTGGTTCTTCGGGATCGAAATAGGCAAGAGTAACTTCAGTAATCCCGTTGACATGCGTTGGATCTTGCCAGAAAGGGGGTGTACCTGCATAGGGGAATTCCATCATAAATCGTCCACCGACACGTAGTATTCTCCATATCTCATCCATCAGTCGCATAAATATGGGGCCAGGATCGATTTCACCAATGTAATCTTTTACGTCTTGAGGAGTAATAAGATTTTTGTCTAAGAGCAGTCTAATAAGGTTTGTTGTTCTGTTGTCTCCTGCATGGGGGTTGATGTGTTCCATAAGGTGGGAGGCCATAACAAGAGTGCAACATTCATCAGGTAAGGGATAGGGGAATTTCTCTATGTCATGGACAATATCAACGCCATCAAGGGGTCTGATATCCATGCCTATAAAACCTGCTTGTTTATTTGGTCCACAGCCGATATCCAAGCTAATCGCTTGTTTCTCTACCAGTTCTTGGATAGTAGAAATTGTCATCATGTTACTGTATTCCTCCTAAGTTTGCTAAGGGATGTATCAAAAGGTTCCTAAAGCATGCACAACTAAATTTTACACTTTTTCAGGTAACCTTTTGGATTAAAAGTTAAAAACAATTTTTGCCTGTTCATGTCAACAACAAACTCGTCATTGGAGATTAAAAACTCTTCTAGAGCTTCCATTGGTCCAGCTCCATGTTCTGGAAGAACAGGATGACCATTTATGTTTGTATCCTCTACAATGAGATAGCAATCCTTCGTTACCAGTTGGCTGTAGATTTTGAGTTCTTCGAGGACATGTGGCTTGCTGTGGTCAGAATCTAAAATAATCATTATTCTGCTTTTATCGGGAATAAGCTTCCTTAACTGAACTATTGTTTCTGGTGCAATGGATGATCCTACAAGGTAGGTCACTCTCTCGTGATGTGGTTTACCTTCAGATGGCTCGATATCTATTGTAAGGACACTCCCTTTATTGACTAAGTCACAAATGGATGCCATGTATAATGCACTACCTCCAGAGGCTGTTCCGCATTCTATGATGATATCTGGTTTTGTTTCGTATATGATTTCCTGGTAAATCCATAAGTCTAGTGGGCATTTTAATACTTTTGTTCCTAACCAATAGGTGTTGTTCCATGTGATTTCGTGGTTGTTATAATACAACTTATGGAAAGCGTTGGTGATAACTTTGGCCTGATCGGGAAATTGCATGTTTAACTCCTTAACTAATGCGATATATAGGTTTCTCTCTAATTACTTAGGAGGAGCGCAGATGGAAAAGGCTGTAATACAAGCGCAATAAATGCCTCTTTTCCCCTTCTCTCACTGCTGCTAGCATGAGTTGAGTGTCTGAGTGATTATGACCTCAGTGAGGTATACCTCATTTTTTATTGTATATGTAGGATAGAAATCAAGTTGTTCAATTTTGAGATTTCTCTACCATATAGGTTATTATTCACCATATATTTAAAAAATGTTTTTGTAAATCACAAAGACTAAGGGATGTTACATTGAAGAGGTAGCATCCCTTAGAGAGTGCCGATTTCATCGGAATTAAACACTCTCTCAGCTCACATTGACAAGTATTAAGAGATTTAGAAGCAAAAGATGTTTTAACCATCCCATAACGATGCCCTTCTTGCAGAAGAACCGCATGGCGATCAGATTTAAACACGCTCTTAGCTCAACTTTGTACAAAAATGGGGAAAGGCGAAGCATGAAGACCTCTTGAGGTAAGATAGAAGCTGACAAAAGCATCATCTGACCAAAGGAGAAAGTTCATGCCACTTCCTGATCCTATTATAGAAGTATTGGCTGTTTTTCGGCCACTGTTTACTGCTCCCACCTGGAGAAAACTGATGACCTTATTAACGGGCACGCTCCTAGCCCGAGGCCGCCGCACAGTTGCAGCAGCACTGCGTGCGAGCGGCAACGACCAAACAGGCAACTGGAGCCTCTTTCACCAAGTACTCAACCGAGCCCGATGGTCACCTTTAGCGGTGAGTCGCCAGTTGCTCTTGCTCATCGTCGAAACCTTTGTCCCCGCTGGGGCTTGTGTGGATCTGGTCATCGACGAGACGTTGGAGCGGCGGTGGGGCCCCAAGATTAGCAAACGAGGGCATTATCGCGATAGTGCTCTCTCCAGTAAAGAGCGGTCGGTTAGCAGCCCTGGTCTACGATGGATCGTGATGTCAGTAGTCGTGATGCTCCCTTGGACGAAACAATGCTGGGCTTTGCCATTTTTGTGTGTCTTGACTACAGTCCTGAAGTCAGTGAACGGTTAGGCAAACGACACAAGACCGTCGGGATGTGGGCGCATCAGATGATGAGTCTCGTCCGCCGATGGCTTCAGACCGCCAAATCAAGCTGATGGGCGATACGGCCTACACGATCCTCGAACTGGGACTGCACGCAAATGCGCAGCAAGTGAGCCTGATAACGACTGGCCGGTTGGACGCGGTCCTCCATGAGCCGCCTCCAGAGCGGACAAGCATACCATTGGTCGGCCCCGTGTTGTCGGCAAGCGCCTGCCTTCCTTGGAACAGGTCTTACAGGACCCACAAACCGTCTGGCAGAACCTCACCTTGGATTGGTATGGCCAAGGTGCGCGGACTGTGGAGGTCTGTACGGCAACAGCACTGTGGTATCGCTCTGGCTTCTGACCCTTTGCCCATCCGATGGGTGCTGACTCGTGATCCATCAGGCAAGCATCCTCCAAAAGCGCTCTTTTCCACTGATCCCACCCAAACCGCAAAGCAGATCATCAGAGATTTCATGAAACGTTGGAGCTTGGAGGTCACTTTTGAGGAAAGTCGGGCACTGTTGGGCATCGAAACCCAACGCCAGTGGTCTGATCGCGCCATCGAGCGCACCACGCCGATGCTCTTTGGCCTCTACAGCTTGGTGGCTCTCTTTGGACAAGCGTTTCGTCCAGATGGGCACATTCCTGTCACGCAAGCTGCTTGGTATCACAAACAGACTCCAACCTTTCGCGACGTCTTGGCCGAGGTTCGCAGGCACCTGTGGGGCGATTTTTCTTTTTCAACATCAGCCGACTCTCCTGATGTTGTTTTAGTCCCTCGTCCCACACTTGACCAACTGGCTTATGCCGTCTGTTATTGAATTGGAAATGTACAAAGTCGAGCTAAGATCTGAGTAGTAGTTACATTTGCCCTTTGACTTCCTGCAGGCTTTCCCAGAATGTTCTTAGTCGAATGCCTAGCTGGCATGCTTTCTCAATGCTCATAGTTAGGTTAGAAGGTCTGGGAGCACGGTTCCTAAAGTATTCGGCGCAGCTAATCGGTTCTATCAATGACCTGTCCAAGTTAAATGCTTCAACAATAGCCATCCTGCTTCATATGGACTAATCGGTTGGCTTCCAGCTAGATGATATATGCCTACTACCTGTTGCTGGATCAGAGTATCAAGGGCAAAAGCGATATCGTCGATGAATGTCGGATTCATTATATGGTCTGCCACCAGCCTCAGTGGTTTTCCCTGTTGCAGAAGCATTAAAAATGTTCGGGCAAAATCGCTTTTGGAGTACTGTGCCCGATAAGGGTAAGCAATCCTTACGATCAGCCATGGTGCTCTCATCTGTTGAACAATCTTCTCTGCCTCATATTTGGTTTGACCATACCAATTCATTGGGCAGGGTACATCTTGCTCCGAAAAACCACCTTCAGGATTCACTTGATTGCCAAAGACGAAGTCAGTTGAAATATAGATCAGTTGTTTGCCGCTTCTCTCACAAGCATTTACAACATTTCTGACTCCTTCGACATTGACCATCCAGGCCTCTCCCCTGTGGCCCAATACTCTATCTTGCTCGCATCCCTCGACGTCGGTTTTAGCTGCCATGTGCAGAACTATAGAACTCTGCGAGACAACTATCTTTTCTTGTGTGGCTTTCGCGTCTGTTATGTCAAAGCCAGTGCGGCGGCTGTGGTTTTCGAATGTAAAAGAGTCGGCAAGCAGTTCGACTACACGCGAGCCTACTAAACCATGCCCTCCTGTGATTAGAATGCCTCTTTTTTCGTTCATCAATGTTTGGTAATCTCCTTAGAGAGTGTTGATAGGCTCAAAGTGTTACTCAGGGAAATAGTATTGAAAGGGTTTCACAAAACAACCGAATTGATTGTCATTGTGAAGGAACCATTGGCATATTACATCTGTGATACTCAAATAATGCGATATCATTATTCTGCATGGGGCAAGCCCATAGCTTGTAATTCTGATCTACGCAACAAGGGATAAAACCTTTCTGGTCACGATATTCTGACAGCCATCGCTTCTCTGCTACTTTATAGACAGTCGTAAGCGGATCTTCATTTGGATCATATATAAGCCCTCTCTTTCCAACCATTGCTTGAAATCTTCTCTGCATTTTTTCTCTCCTACTTTTTCAAAATTTCCTTCCGCGTCCACAAGAATACCTTCAGTCTTTCCTCCCAAGTGGCTATGGAGATTCCTAGAGTTGCGACACGATATCCAGCTTCAATAGTTTTGCAAGGCCAGATTTTGTCGTGGAAATGGTTGGGAGGAATGTGTTCGTTAATCCCAAGTGAAGGAATAACCGCAGGACGAAATGCCATGAATAAAGAATCAAGTAAAACCGAAGGTTGTAGGTTGGTAACTCTTGTACCATGCAATTCCATAGGTGGACCTTGAATTCCTGCAAAGTTTCCCATGGTTCCTGATCCTCTGCCTCCGAAGTAATCTGCTTGATTTGAACCAATAAATCCAATTAAACCTAAAAGTGGGTCGTGTGAAAATTCAGTATTTAATCGCACATCCCAGCCTTTTTCGTGAAAAATAACATCGTTATGTACTAGCGCGATAATATCCTGCGGATACTGATTGTGATATAGATTGTAGACTTGTTTGAGTGGATAGTAATAGCCTACGTTAAAACTATTTCTTAGTACAGCAATATGAAGCTTTTCCTGTTTGGGGAAGTCAGTTTTTTTTGCTGCTTCTAGCCCGTCTGTAAAGTCAGTAGGTGTATAGGCAGGGTCAGAACCATTGTCGACAACAATAATCTGGAAGTGCTTTCTATCCTCAACAGTGTCTTCAAGGCTCTGCACCACCTGTTTTGTAAGTTCTTTTTGGTTGACTACTGGTATTACGATAATCATGTTTTATATCCACTTTCTAGTATCTCGCAAAGTGGCACAATTTATCTTTGTGCCATTCCTAAGTTCCTATCATTACTAGGAGTGAGTATGCCAGCCAATCGCTGGCGTGCTGTAAGGCACACATCAGTGGCTACTCCTTGGTCAGTGAGCATCTGGCGCCCTAGTTCAGCTGCCATCAGGGGATCAGGCTTTGCTAGACTCAAGTTGGGCCAGAGCCAGACCTGCTCTTGCTGTTGGGCTAGCCCAATACAGGGAACACCTAGTTTGGCTGCTTCAACGGGCAGTTGAGGATCGAAGTTGTCCATATCAAGGGCTAATGTGCTTAGTGCTAAGTTAGGTCGGTATTCAGGGCTCTTTGCTTGCACCACTTTTACCTCAAGAGGTTTACCATTCGATAAACTGGAGCCAAAGTCAAGTTGGACAGTCGACCAGACTTTCAGCCCTGGAAAAATACGCTGCAAGGCTAGCACACCAAGCACATCGCATTGGCTTGCCGCATAGACATAGCCAGGGATGCGCTGCTTAGATTTGGCTAGAGGCAAGGTCACCGGAATCCTGAGGATACGTTCAGGTTGCATATCTTGACGTAGTTTTGCCTCCAACTCTCCAGCTTTGTGTTCTGAGCGTGCAAAGTTGGACATACCTTCTGTGTATGGGCATCATCAGGGATGCCAGATACATTCGTAGAGAAGTGCAGGCTTGTTCTTCTACACGCGACTTCGCGTTGGAGCAATTCTTCCCACTGTGAAAGAATACGTCCCCAATCGTAGGAGAAGGCAACCTACGAGCACGTTGTGCTTTGCGAGTGAGCAACTGCCGATCTCGGTAAAGCTCTTCTAGTTTGCTGACCGCATGGTCGATATCGACAAGTGCACGACGCAGACCGAACTGATCAAGCAAGCATGACGAACGTGCAAGGCTTTTCCGTGGTTCTTGACGAATTCCTGACTGGCTGTATAGTCTGAAGCCAGTCGAGCCACTCCCGCTGCTGCAGCTTGCAGGGTTGACAGGCCAAACCCTTCTCCCCATGATATAGATAGATGAACATCAGCGGCTTGGTAGATATGTGCTAGTTGTTCAAGTGGAGGCCCTGTGAGGATGGGCATGTTTTTGGTCAGACAGACTTTCTCGGTAAGATTGAGGAAAGCAATGTCCAATCGGAGGTCACAGTAATACTCAGGAGAACGAGCAATTGGATCATCTGGGTCACAATGCAGGTGGAGGATCACATCATCCTTATCGGCAGCAAAGCGCTGGAAAATTTCCAAAGTTCGGGGTAACAAACTGGGGAGCTGATTGCGTGCATCAGAGAGCACCACGAACTTGCCTTCATAGCCAAGGGCTTGTTTAGCAAGGTCTTTATCAGCTGGTGGTTGAAACACTTTGGTATCGATGCCAAGGGGATATGCGCTGGTTCTACGCCGTTGGCTTGTGTCACGTCACGACTGTAGCGATTTATGGCAATGGGCAGATCAACGCTTTTTAGGATACGTACCCAACTTGGCGGGAGATGCTTTTCTCCTGTATCACGATCAATCGGATAATAGAGGATCTGAGGAATATTCGCAGTATGCAGGAACTCGGTAATACTCGATGGCTAAAGTAGCCAGCCACCATACGTCAGCCGCTATTACTAGTACATCTGGCTGGAGCTGACGTAGATAATCCAACAACTCATTGGCACTTGAGACATGATAGAACAACACTCGGTGATAGAAGGGTACTGGTTGACTTTCACTTGTCTACCCAAGATTGACACATGATGTCCACAGTCAGTCAGGCCAGCGCACACATATTGCGGTGATGTATCCGTAACCGGATCGCATGACGGGAATATCTGGCATCGATAAGATTTTAATAGTGATAACTCCTTAAGAAGACGATAAAACCTCACGAATCTGAGGTTCATACATTGCCAGAACCATTAGACAGTGAGTGTCATAGCGCTTTTGTGAGATTTTCTGAGCTACGCGAACTCATGATATTGTGGCGAAGCCTGAAAATGTGTTCGCTATTGAGCATGAACATTATCTAGAAATTAAGCTGGAATAGCTATTTCACCAAAATACTCTAATTTGATCGTCTTCTCAATTTTATCTTAGCAAGCGCTCCAAAAGAACATTTTAGATCTACAGATTTATGCCTTCGGCAAACAAGAGAGCGTACAGTATGGCAAGAGTAACCACTGTTGCATTGCTGAAAGAATCATCTTTCTCATATATAAATATTTAAAGTTATATTTTTGAAATCAATAATTTAATGTTATAAGCATAAGCATAAGCATGTTTTTTTTAATACACTTATTATTATCAGCGGTTTCAAGTAAAAAGTAGGTTTGCTACCCAAAGGGCAATTCAAGTTCATTATCTGCTGAATGAGTAGGAATACAACTAACCAAACGTGGTTTTGCTTGACCACCTGTTTAGTGATGAAGGAGCATTGAAGACCTCTGGAAATGACCTTCTCTGGTAGGGGCGACTACGATGGTTCGCCAAAGTCTTGATACCTTAGAACAAAGTGGGTTCTCGGAAGAGAAACGTGTAGCTAATCTTTCCAATAGCAGTTGTCAGGCCAGTCAGTATGCTATAGCTGATGTAGCATTCTTTCCATCTGGCCATCGACGCGTCCTGGCCTGTGCAAGGGGGGATACCGAAGTCAGGCATCTCTTACATGAGCCAGTGGCGGATTTGTTTTCCCAGTGCCAAACGTTTAAAACCATTGATGAGCATGTCGAGACCTATTGCCAGGAGCGGCAGTTGAGTGAGGCTATCCGCTCCAAGCTCCAGTACCAGTTGCAGCAATTGGCTCAGGAGGGCTATCTCATCTCGTCAAGCCAGCTTGACCAGCTTTTTCAAGCTGCAAGTCAGGAGACTTCTCCTTCTCCTATCACGTCCATGGTCTTTCCGACTTGCAACCATGTGGAGGAATTGCAACGTGGCATGATCAGTTATATTCAGCACTGCCAGCGCTTTGGACATGACATTGACTTCGTAGTAGGAGACGACTCAAAGACGCCTGCTATGCGAGAAGCATATGAGACATGTTGCGCACCTTGAAGCAGCGCTATGGTGGAGGATTGCTTATGCTGGGTTGGAAGAAAAGACGGTGTTTTCTAAGAATTTAAGTGAGGTGGGGGAGATCCCAGAGGAGATTGTGTTTCGGACATGTATTGGTGACAAAGAGTATGGCGTGGGCACCTATGGGGCAAGCGTAATGCACTTCTACTCCATACCGTAGGGGAATGTATCTTCACCTCGGACGATGATGTCATCTGTCAGATTGCCGCCTCTCCTGGTTTCAAGCAAGGGCTTGCCTTGAGTTCTCGTGGATGGCCTGCAGAGTTTCCGGTTTTATCCGGATCGGGACAGCGCTTTGGAGTCTGCCCAGTTCGTTGAGCAAGATATGCTTGCACTGCATGAGCAATGGCTCGGACAAGACCCGAGAGTAGGTGCCGCTAGCTATAGTCGTGATGGCCTGCTCGAACGAGAGCAGGCGACAGCCGGTTTCCTCCATCGCTTAGCCACGCGACCGAGCACGATTGCCATGACGGGGCATGGCATGATTGGTGATGCGAGTTGGCGAACGAGAGATGTTCTTCTTCTTCTTATAGCAGGCGAAAGCTTCAAGCGGTTAACGAGTTCCGAGCAAGCTTATCGCTGGCAGTACCAGGAGCGACCAAATCGGGCCCCTAAGCGGTGAATCATATCACTGTCGTGGAGAGAGCTTACCCTCTCGTTGGTATGTGTATAGGAGGCTTGGA
>CAVSHN010000003.1:0-231878 GCA_963727755.1 uncultured Chloroflexia bacterium | reverse complement strand
ATTCGCACAATCCAGATGGGATAAGAGAAATTACAGTGCGATCGAGTCATCCCATAGAACTCCCTGCGAGCAGTTGGTGATCGGAAGGTATCGTGCGAGCTAGTCGCGAATAGAGATCAGGTGGAAAACCCAGCAGAGCAAGAAGTCTTTGCTGAACCGGATTAAGAGGTGTGATATGATAAATAATCTGGTTAGGCAAAGTGATGCGCGTCAGGATAATTTTCCGAAAAGACTGCAAGATGCGCTCCGCAGTTGGTCGGTCCGTCTCCTTGCGTGCACTGTCGAGGAATAAGCCAGCAATTTTGGTCTGCTCAGCTTCAAGCTGGCGGCGCACGGTGAACTCCACAAGCGTCAAGATGCAAACCGCAAGACTAAGTAAGCGAGACAGTCCGATAACCTGATCGTCACGTTTCACGAACATGGGTGCCAGAGCTAAGTATTTTCCTTTCAAGCGCTCGAAAGCACGCTCAACCAAATATTCGTGGCGATATTCCAGAACGGCCTCTTGGAAAGACAAGCAAGCAACAGATGCATTAGTAACATAAGCCCGCCAACCCAAGGTGGCAGCCCGCGCCGTGATGGCCGTATCGATGCCCTCGACTACTGTCACCTGATAACGACAATGCTCGGTGATCTCTTTTTCTCGGTTGATGCTACCACGTCCTCGGCCAACGTACTTCTCGGTCGTCCACGTCTCCTGCACGTAATGGTAATGCAGCAGACCCACAACGTCATATTTGACAAGTATCGCTTCCGCAGCGGCTTGGAGCACGGCTTCCTCACGAAGCTGTCGTCTGCCCGGACCAATTGCTGGCGTTAGTGCTAGAATAGCTTTTTGGCTTTTTCGATCCGCTTCTGCAAATCTTGGGATTGCTTGTGGGCATGGGCAGGAGAATACACCACCAGGACACGCTCTTGCCAACTGCCTCCGTGATCGTCTTGGCAGCTCCTCGTGAATTCATAGCCCTTCGCGATGGTTATCTCCTGATCTCCATCCTTGATGACCACTTGCTGCCAGTTGTCTTCTCCCATGGATAAAGCCATCGTAACCCACGTTTTCATGGCCGATGCTGTTTCCCCCACCAGTGCTAATGGAGTGAGGTAGTGATGCCCAAGTCGCATGATACCCGCCCGTGTTGCTAGTGCGCTCATCTTACAATCACCGACCAAGAGCAATTGGCAATCTTCACCCAAGAAGGAATGGACGCGCTCGATCAGTGGGAGATAGAACGGGTCATCGGCATGTTGCCCAGCCAAAACATCTAGTGCGACTGGCAAACCCAGTGGCGCTAGTACTGCCATCATTAGCTTTATTTGACGTAATGCAGGATTATCTTTACTGTGACCAAATTGCCAGAGGCTCCCTTCCCCTCCTTCTCGATAACCTGAAATCGTTGTGGCGTCGATATGCATGGTCTTTTTACGCAGATCATAGACTTTTACCAGATTTTTGGCTAACATCTCCTCTGTCTTGTGCCAATTGTTATCGTCACTTAAATATGATAATGCGATGGTTAAGCGATCATCGCTGCAGTCGGTATCGCTAATTTTCTGGCCTGTTATTGCTTCTAGAGTGTCATGCATTCCACGTACCCAAGCTTGCACTGGTAGCTTGCGATGGTCTCCTTCGCTGATCATGTAGGCTAGCCAGATACACAGTGTCCAGCCCCAGCTTAGCCTCCCTCCAACACAATACCTCTTGCACACGATGTCGATCAGGGCGGGTAAACCCATACGCTTGATTTGTTCTATCAATACAACGACATCATCGATTATTTCATTGTCAACGGCTATATCTTGCATCAGGCGCTTCTCCTAATTATTTACTCACGGGCGTTTACTTGCCCCCATACGTGCTAGGGAGTCTGCCATTATCATATCCGATTTGCACCCATGCTATCCACTCCCACTATGAGAGCGTCCCTCCACTATTTACAAAAAGGCCCCGCTTGACTGTGCGAATGGTGAGTGATAAACTCAAGATGCATCCTTTTTCGGTCCTATTCTTTGCCTCGCTTGCAATATTGCCACGCAGACTGCCACAAAGCCCGCAATGCACAATGGCAAACCTATCTGCGAACTTTGGGTAACCGACCACAGAATAACCCCAACAACCTCCAGGACAATGCCACCGACGAACAGCAGAACAATCGCTAAGGAAGAAGTATCAAATGCTGTATGGACATCTTCTCGGCCATAGACTGGCGTTGGCAGTCTATCTATGGTTACCGATACCTCTGGAGATTGCGATGTAGCCTGTTGTTCATCTAACCCATGACGTGCAGAGGTCGCCGTGCGAAGAGCAGCATACAATACCTCACTTTTCTGGCGTGGCATGCGAATCGAAACTTTGTGCATCCCCTGCGAGACCACAATTTCACGAAACACTGGCTGATATGTTTTCTGGCGTAGCGTCACATGAGTGATGGCCGAGAGATCAAGAGCCTCGAAAAAGAGCTTCTCGCGGGGAAAACTCTTGAAATAAAAACCGATCAAGCGCTGGTCAGTGAGAATCACGTCGCAGGCCTCGCTATGGGAACGCTCATCGCTGTCCCAGATAGCGGGTATGGACAAAACTGGTTCTTCCCCCACCTGTAATTGCTGGCTCAACCCTTTGGATTGTGAAAGAATTTTCTGTGCGTTCTTGCTAGTATCGGACATGGCTGTGCTATGGCCTTCTTTCTAGGTCTGGCAAGATTATAGCACAGAGAACCAGGGAGAGGTTTGCAATATCAGGCAACCCAAACGTTAGTAACAAACAATAGAATATTGAGAATAAACATAATGAAAAAAAATGACATCAAAGACCAAGCGTTAATTCGATCTTTGCTCCAGAGTGCAAAGAGGATAAAAACAGGGAATACAACAAGTATGAATCGCGGAACAGACATGAGTGGCACAAATCGTTGTGGTTCGCAGAGGACAAACAGCACCATTACCAAAGAAAAGAGACTATAATGTAAAGGTAGCCGCTTCCAGCCTACAATCAGAGCCGTTAGTGGTATCAATGTAAAGGTCACATCAGCAAGATCCCGCGAAAAGAAAGAATGATCCAGCGTCAGGATGCCCTTAATAGCTCCAATGGGTCCTACCCAAGGCAAAGCAAGAGAGCGGTGCCAGATAAGTGTTTGTTCGATGCTAAAAACCCACGGACTGCCAAAGGTGATCCGCAGGTAACCCATATAGATGAGGAGCCCTGCCGGGACAAGAGCCATAGCAAGCATAGCATTGAGCTTTTGTCGCCAATTTTCCCGTGTTAAGATCTTGCGTATCCCAAACCTTTGCACGAATAGCACGAAAAATGAAACAAGTAGAATGGCACCTGTTGGGCGTGTCAGGGTAACCAAACAGCCGCATAGCCCCGCCAACCACCAGTCCAAAGTTTTACCACGACGCAAAAAGACGAAGACTGCAAGGGTAAGGAGTAAAAAAAGCGACTTGGTATAGCCAACAAAAAAGAAGATGCCATACGGATCAAAGGCGAGGTAGATCAGGGCATATCTTGCGGTGATATGACCATGATCTTTACAGACTAATTGACAGACTAATTGGTAGAATAATACCAATACGCCATAGAAACACACATTGGCAAGGATCATTCCAGCTGCATAGTCAGCCATAATCGATCCCCCTAAGAGCATTCCCAAGCCACGTATCAAGAGGGGAAAAAGAGGAAAAAAGGCTGAGAGCGGCTCATGATGAGCATACCCCAGATAAGCAATTTCCACATAATGAATAACATCCCAGTGCCACCAACTCATCAAAAAACAATTGAGATTACTTGAGCACTTCTTGAGCACAATATATCTAACCGTGCTAAACTGGTTCTGCACATGCAAGAAAGTTACCCCGAGATATGAAAACACGACAATCATCAAACGACTCAGCCCAAAAATCCAACCGGCCTCTTTCCAAGCACTCCTTTGCTCTACTGACATAAGATTGTGTCTCCTCCCTGCAAATGAACGGCATTTGTTTTAAAGATGCTTATTCAACACGAATACATCCCGTTTTCTCTGTGATACCATAACCATCTTGCTCAGATCTAGGGGAATCGAGGGACAATTTGTAGGTGCGGCCCGTTGACCTGAAACCTCCATCAAGGAGGGGGAAAGGTCGTCATGTAAGTGATAACTGATGAGTTGAAGCCGGGCGAAATTCCCGACCTGCCAGATGAACGGCAGAGAGCAGCACCCCTACGGTAGAGACTGGTCTGGTGCGGCTCGTTCATTTGAAACCATGATCAAACATGGGGGAAAATGACGAAGAAATACAACTTCGATAACTGAGAAGGTGAAGAAAGGCGAAATTCCTTTCCCGTCAAGGAGGGACGGATAGCAACACCCCTACGGAGCGACTGGCTCTCAAACCGTAAAGCGGGGGGTAACGGGGATAAGCCGTAAACCTGATACGGTGACACCTCTAGCTGGCTATCATGGCTAGGAACACGAATGCATTCAACCGTCGTCACGCTAAACAGGTCTACGCAGGTTAACAGACCTGGTCCAAAACGGACAAGGATATCAGATGAGCAATTCGGTCATTGACTCATTCCTCCTCGAAACAAACCCGGCGGAAAGTGCAGGCCTACAATAGCGCAAAACACCTTCTCGGAACGAGATAACCATCAGCAGACTCTCATCGCTGGTCGATACGGTGAGCAGGTGCCAACCGCAAGTTGCTGATGTTGGGATTGTCTAAGAAGCCTGCAAAGGCAGACGTAGACACGATCATATGGAAGAAAGAGGTATGAGTAGCATGAATGGCAATCCATCGGAACAACCGAATGTGGCCTGGGAACAGCTTCCGTGGAAGAAAATCGAGGCAGCCGTTTACCGCATGCAAAAACGCATCTTTCAAGCTAGTAAACGTGGTGACACCAAGACAGTCCACAAAATCCAAAAGCTCTTGATGAAGTCCAAAGCGGCAAGACTCCTAGCTGTCAGGCGAGTGACGCAAGATAACCAAGGCAAGAAGACCGCAGGTGTAGACGGAGTCAAATCGGTCCCACCAGCGGAAAGACTCACCATGGCTGAAGCGATCCACCCGAGACAAGCGGAAAAACGGAAACCAAAGCCTCTTAGACGCGTTTGGATACCCAAGCCAGGAAAAGAGGAAAGGCGTCCGCTCGGGATTCCCGTCATGGTCGATCGAGCCTGTCAAGCTCTCGCCAAACAGGCCTGCGAGCCAGAATGGGAAGCCCAATTCGAACGCAACAGCTATGGATTTCGCCCAGGACGTTCCTGTCATGATGCGATTGAAGCAATATTCAACAGTATTAAGCATAAAGCAAAATATGTGCTTTATGCCGATATTGCTGGTTGCTTCGATAATATCAGCCATAAGGGTCTTTTACAGAAGCTGAATACCTATCCCCAGATGAGGAGACTCATCAAAGGATGGTTGAAAGCAGGCGTTCTAGAAAACTTCCAGTTTTCACCAACAGAAGCTGGAACACCACAAGGAGGAGTGTGCACGCCTCCTACAAAGTAGCAAAAAAAGTGGTAGAGTTTGACTATCAGGAGGAAATCCCGCGTTCACGCCTTCGCGCAGCCTACGGAGATGGTTTCAAAGGCGCACCACTGCGGTGTCAGTCGTCTTGCGAAGGCCATTTCCCGCAGGATGCTCTCACGTATGAAGGAACAGCTCCCCAAGACCTCTCGCCTCTCGCGCAAGAGGAGCAGGGCACTGGAGGTTCATGTCATGTATAAGCCCAGTCGCCTTGCTCAACACAATCTGCAAGATGCCTATGCATTTCTCGTCCCGACTGTTCGCCGAAGAGTGGACCAAGTACAGCCCACAGCCAAGCCAGCACAAAGCACTCAGGAAAGGAAAGCCCAATGAAGCTGACCCAAGTCGCATTCTATGCTCGTGTCTCCTCAGATCAACAGAGTGAGGCCAAAACCATTGAAAGTCAGGTTGCGGATCTGCGAACACGTATTGCGTCAACAGGAGCAACTCTTTGTGCTGAGCTAGAATTTAGCGACAATGGCTACAGCGGGGCCACACTCGTTCGACCAGCTCTCGAACAACTTCGTGATGTCGCAGCAGCAGGAGGGATTGACCAACTGTATGTGCATTGTCCGGATCGACTAGCCCGCAACTACGCTCATCAGGTCCTCTTACTGGAGGAGTTCTTTCGTGCGGGAGTTGAAGTCATTTTTCTCAATCGTGAAGTTGGTCAGACCCCAGAAGATCACTTATGGCATGCGTCAAACCTGGTTGACAGTTTCTGACAAACTGAATTCGCAGAAAGTGCCTTGCCAAGAGGCTTTAGAGATATCTGTGACTCTTCAAACTGTCAACTCAATCTACCCTCAACTTGACGCTTGCCGGTAGGCAAAGTCAGTGTCTTGTCATGCGCTCCTTATGGCTATCGGTATGTCTCTAAGCAAGATGCAGGAGGCGAAGCACGCTTCGAGGTCCTTTGGGAAGAGGCACGAGTAGTCCGTCAGATCTTTGAATGGGTAGGCAGAGACCGTTGTTCTATTGGAGAGGTTCGTCGCCGTCTTGAAGCGGCGGGAGAGCGCACACGCACAGGCAAAACCGTCTGGGATCGGGCAACCATTTGGGGCATCCTCAAAAATCCCGCCTACAAGGGCGAAGCTGCGTTTGGCAAAACCGCAGTTGAACCATTGCGACCACGACTGCGAGCGCAACGAGGGCGACCGTTACAACCCAAGCGCCCATACTCTCACCATGATGTTCCATCTGAACAATGGATGTCTATTCCAGTCCCGGCTCTCGTTGATGCCGATCTCTTCGATGCGGTTGCTGAGCAGTTGCAAGAAAACCGCGAGCGGGCACGTGTTCCGCAGCGAGGTGCAAAGTACTTGCTCCAAGGCTTGATTGTTTGTGCTTGTTGCGGGTATGCTTATTATGGGAAGCCCATCAGTCCCAGCGGACGCAAGTATCATGAGCGCTCCTACGCCTATTACCGCTGCATCGGCTCGGATGCTTATCGTTTTGGCGGCGTCCGACTCTGTTGGAACAAGCAATTGCGCACCGATCTGGTTGAGCAAGCGGTCTGGGAAGAAGTCTGTCGATTGCTTTCCCATCCCGAACGGTTGGAGCAGGAATATCGACGACGTTTTTTGCAGGAACAACAAGCGCCAGATCAACTCAGTCAGCTTGAAGCGCGAAGCAGCCGATTGCGTCAAGGCATCGCCAGACTCATTGATAGTTATGCGGAAGGATTGATCGACAAAGACGAGTTTGAACCGAGGGTCACACGCATGCGAGAACGCTTGAAGTAAATCGAAGAACAAGCGCTCCAGATCAAAGATGATGTGAGCCTAGAACGCGCATTGAGGCTCATCCTTGGTCGACTTGACGAGTTTGCCTCACGGGTTAAGCTGGGATTGAACCAAGCCGATTGGTCTGCCCGGCGTGAGATTATTTGGGCATTGGTCAAACGAGTCGAAATTGATCAGGAACAAGTGAGTGTCGTCTTCCGTGTCAATCCTCCTCCGGGGGCTCCACAGCCCTTTCAAGACTCTGTTGGCCAATGACATTAAAAGTGAAAAGTGGTCAAAACTGCATCGATTTTGTTGCTTTTTGCCTGTTGTGCCTACCGATATTCAGGCCCAGGCAGGTATCAATCCACTCCTTGTTTCATTGGCCAACAAAGTCTTGAAAGGGGAGTAATCCCCTCGCCGACCATACTTGGAGACGCTCTCATTCGTGATCAAATTCGTCCGTTGTTTGAGCACATCCACCAGATAATGCAGCTCCACCCGGAAAAACATAGATACATTTTATTGCGATTTTTTCTTTATGCGGAAACGCCGTATATTGATGATCATAACGGGAATAACTGCTAGCAGTAGCAGGACCGTCAGGGCACTACCGACACCGAACCTGCCGAAAGTGAAGATTTGTAGGTAGTATTCTACGGCGACAACACTCGTGTGATAGTTCCCACCAGTCATTACATAGATGATGTCAAAAATTTTGAGAATGTTGATGATCATGGTGGTCGCGACAACTGCAATAGTTGGGCTAATCATGGGCACTGTGATGCGCAAGAAGATGGTTAGACTGTTGGCTCCATCTGTGCGTGCCGCTTCAAGGATATCAGAAGGAATACTCTTGAGGGCAGATGAGAGGATAACCGTGCAGAAGCCAGTCCACATCCATACATATGCAACGATCAGGGCGATATTATTCCAGCCAGGAGTGATGAGCCATGCCAGTGGTTGTCCTCCCAGCTCCGTCACGATCGCGTTGAGCAGACCGATTTGTGGCTGATTGGAAGCACTATACTGGTAGATGAAACGCCAGATAACACCTGCTCCAACAAGTGAAATGGCCATTGGCACAAAGATAGCTGCCTTTATTTGGCTCTCGAAGCGGACACGGTCTACCAGTACTGCAATGATTAGTCCAAGGGTAATTGTCGCAGCGGTTCCGAGGACCAGCCATAGCAGGTTGTTCTTGAGTATTGTGAGCATATTAGGACTTGTGAAAATATACCGATAGTTGTTGAGACCGACAAAGCGCGATGAGTCACCGCTGAAGAAACTGAGCCAGATGGTATTGCAAACGTTCATTGAAAACGTAGCGAACTCTTGACAACCCTTGCGTTTTCTAGCTCTTGACGTGGTGATATTATAGCGCTATAATATCATCATGAGAAAAGAACATGAGATACGAATTACGATTCGTTTCCCATTAGATCTTGCAGAAGAGCTGAAAAAGCTAGCCAAGATTGAAGACCGTTCAATCAATAGTGAAGTAGTGCATGCAGTTCGTGAGCATATTTCAAGAAAGAAGCGTGCAGAACTAGAGAAAGGATACGATGATGCAACTAGTTGAAAAGCACATGATCAGCAAGACTGATGCTCGCTTTGCTTTCATTGATCGTGCTTCTTTTGCTTCCAAGAATCTCTACAATGCGGCGCTCTACGAGATCAGGCAACACTTCATCTTTGCTGGGAAGTACTTGAACTATAACCAGATGGACAAACGCATGCAGAAGCATGAGGCCTATCGGTCACTTCCTCGCAAAGTGTCTCAACAAGTGCTCAAGCTTCTCGACAAGAACTGGCAATCATACTTTGCAGCCATCAAGGCCTATGAAGAGGACCCATCTAAGTTCTTAGGCCGTCCCAAATTACCTGGATACAAGAACAAGAAAGAAGGGAGAAATATTCTTGTCTATACTATTCAGGCAATTTCTAAAACAGCACTGTGCCTTGGCATTATCAAGCCGTCTCAGCTTGGCATCGAGATCAGAACCAGACATAGGAACGTTGATCAAGTTCGTATTGTGCCCAAGAAAAGTGGATGCTATGTGGTTGAAGTTGTCTATACCCAAGAAGAAGAGCAAAAGCAACTCGACCATTATCTTATTGCATCTATAGACATTGGAGTGAACAATCTTGTCGCGCTAACATCAAACAAAAGAGGTTTTACCCCTCGCCTTGTTAACGGACGTCCGATTAAGAGCGTGAACCAATATTACAACAAACATGTGTCTAAGCTCCAAAATAGCATGAGTAGCAACCATCATACCTCACGCAAGATAGAACGTGTTGCAGCCAAAAGAACAAGGCGCATTGATCATTACATGCACACTGCGTCTAAGCGCGTGATCGATCTCTTGGTTGCTGAAGGCATTGGAACTCTTGTGATCGGGAAAAACCCGAACTGGAAGCAAGAGTCCAACATGAGCAAGAAGAATAACCAGCACTTTGTGCAATTGCCACATGCAAGGTTCATAAATATGCTCACCTATAAAGCGAAGCTTGTTGGCATCACCGTCCTGGTGCAAGAGGAAAGCTATACGAGCAAAGCCAGCTTTCTTGATCTTGATCCTATGCCAGTCTACGGACAAAAAGATGCAGATAAGGTGAAGTTCAGCGGAAGACGCATCAAGCGTGGAATGTACAAATCTAAGTCTGGACGCAAAATAAATTCAGATGCGAATGGAAGCTACAATATCATGAGAAAAGCACTCCCAAATGCCTTTACAGGCAATGGGATAGAGGATGTGAATAAGACGCTTGCGTCTTTAGTAGTGCATCCTGAGAGGATCGTCGTTCCCCTCCGAACCCAAAACTCTAGCATTCGCTAGAGTTTTGGAACTATAGTCTTTTCTCACCTGTTTCATATCTAATAAGTGGTCCAAACGAATCAACTTGTTCTGGCTAGCAAGTTGCTGCATATTACCAGGGTTGGGAAGCACAGCTATATCGGGAGGATCGTTCCCGCGTAAGCGACTATTAAGGGTAGCGTTCAGGTCACGAGTAGACTCGATATTAACAGTGATATGCTCTCTTCGCCTGAATGGCGCAAGTACCGCATTGAACGAGTCTAGCTCTGCACCACCCCAGACGGTGATCAGATCGATCGAGGAAGCCTCGTTACTTGCGAAGCCACATCCAGTCAGCAGTGCCGGTGCTGAACCCGCTGTCAGACCAAGAGCTATCGCTCGTTGGAGAAACGTACGACGGCTTATCCTCTCATGCCCATTTTGCTTGCTTAAAACCATCTTATTTCTCCTAAGCATAACGAGAGACTATTGCTGTGCCCAGGCTAATCTCTCGATCTCTCTGAGACAACTTGGCAGTGCTTATTCTTCTCTTTTTGCCCAAACAAAAAGGGCTCCCATTATTGTACCTCTTTTCCCCTAGACACGACACTTTTCATTGGATATACTGATATCAAATGTAAAGGGCAATTTGGAACTTCTTTCTGCACGGTTAAGAGGCAAGAGATGTTACATGCCCGAATGCAGATTAGTATGAAAAGAGAAAAGAGAGATTTGATATGCCAATAGAAAAAAGACGATCAGATGATATTCAGCAGGAAACTCCATCGAATAATACATGGTGATACAAAGCGACCAAAAATAGGAGCACGTAGCCTAACGAAAGAAGATATACAAAAGCGGGAAGATCTGCAGAAATGGCATAATGAACATTTGAAGAGTCTTGAGAGCGAAGATAAGCTCAGATATCCGTCTTGGTAGGATGAGGTCAGCTTCGTGCTGGCCTATTTTTGCTTTCGAGCACGAATTAACATATCACTAGCCAAACTCATATTCAATATCTATTTGCCCTCCAAATTTTCTTATCACCGTGATGCTCTTAACTATCTTTCCTTTGAAAGCATTTTGGTGTTGGGCCAGTAGGTAAAATTTCGACTTACCCGTAGGTGTTCCTGCGAGTGCAATGAATCCATCACTGCCAGCTTCAAATATCTTCTTTCCCTCTTTTACTGATCCATTTTCTTTCTCTTCAGGAAAGAAGAGTTTCACTGTATTTATTGTATCTAAATTCCAAATATGTTGACCATACCAGCCTTTGAGATCAAACTGTGATATATCCTTTTTTAAATGCTCCATAGCTAAGCGCAGTTGGTTAAATACTATTTCTGAAAATTCAATTTTTCTTTTTTCGCCGCGATTATAGCCATAGCCATTATATATTCCGATAATTTTTCCATTATCCACATCTATTTGATTTATATAGTGTACTTCATTAGTACTCTCAGACGTCACCTGTAGTATATGATTTTTAGATCTGATGATGATTGCACTTTTAAAAGTATGCTTAAAATCCTCAAATGTATCCCTATCCTTGCTTTGGTAACGTTTGGCTTCTTGTTGGCACTTCTGCATTATGCTTTTTCCTCTTTCAATTGCTTGAGTATGGGGCAACTTACTCTCCCTTTCAATCCGTTCGTGGTTCCGTGCATATGCTCTATTAGGATTGGGGCTTTCTCTTCTTTCAATTGCTTGCGCTTGAGTACGAGGCGACTTACTCTCCCCTTCAATCCGTTCGTGGTTCCGTGCATATGGTCTGTTAGGATTGGGGCTTTCTCTTCTCGAAGAATTGGCCCAACCCCACCGTATAAAGTCATGGCTACAAGGAGGACTCTTAACTCCGAGTATGCGTTCTAGACCTTTCTCTCCATTAACTTGAGCTTGAGTATGGGGCGACTTACTCTCCCCTTCAATCTGTTCGTGGTTCCATGCATCTGGTCTATTAGGATTGGGGCTTTCTCTTCTCGAAGAATTGGCCTGATCCCGTATAAAATCACGGCTACGACTAGGACTCTCAACCCTTGAAGATTTCGATTTCTCTGCACTTGAAGATTGCCCTATTTCACCAGACAATCGCCCATCCATGATCTGCTCTCCTTTTAAAGAATGCTGATAGGTACCAATTTATCTCTCCGAGCATTGGAAACTCCTGCCATTCTAGCATAGGGATGATTATCCTTGAAATCCTTGTATGAGATATTCAAGGGTACATTTTGGCATACCTCTTCCAGTTTTCAACAAATCCGTTAGCATAAGTAACGGACATAGATGGGCGAAAAGCCAAACCCATTCACCAAACAAACTACCCTGGGGCTCCAGGGAACGTAAGAGGTGGCCTATGGAGGAGGTGTAAGACCCAGCTCGGGCGAAAGCTCGAACCAGGCACCCCCAGCGAAACAGGAATGCTCGTTCGTGAGGATGAGAAGCCCCTGCCGATCACGGCATGGGGATTATGTTCACCTCCGAACCCTCTAGCATTCTAGAGTTTTAACTATAACAAGATAGTATTGCCTGATCCAGGCTATTGTCTAGACAACTACGAGACAACTTATCCTAGTGGTCTAAAGTGGGCCCAATCCTTTTGGTTCGTCGCGGGCCCACTTTGGGAATCAGGAAGTGAGTTGATGTTGGATCAGCTTAGCATAATAGCCCTGCCTTGCCAGCAATTCTGCATGGGAACCACTCTCCACAATACGCCCCTGATCCAGCACAAGGATGATATCAGCATCCCGGACAGTACTCAGGCGATGAGCAATGATGATCTGTGTACAGGCCAGCGACTTCAGATTTTCTTCGATGGCACGCTCGGTAATGACGTCCAGGGCACTGGTTGCCTCATCCAGTAAGAGAATACTTGGATTATTTGCTAATGCTCTGGCAATTGCTAAACGCTGCCGCTGTCCTCCAGACAGAGCATTGCCACTTTCTGCCACAAATGTCTCGTATTGCATCGGCATTTGTTGAATATCGCTCTCAAAGGCAGCCAATCTTGCAGCCTTGACAATGCTCTCCATGTCCATATCAGGATTGTTGAAAGCGATGTTCTGTCGAATACTGCCATTGAAGATACTGGCATCCTGCATGATCACACCAAATTGGGAACGCACAGATTGATAGTTCAGTGAGCGCAAAGGCATGCCATCATAAAGGATCTCTCCTTCGGTTGGCAGGTACAATCCCAGTAGCAGTTTGCCCAGAGTACTTTTCCCTGATCCCGTTGGCCCAACAATCGCAACCTTTTGCCCGGGTCGAATATCGATCGTAATGTCTTTCAGAACAGTTGGCGAATTGCCATCATACTTAAAGCTCGACATCTTGCAACTGGATACGCCCCGTCAAGTGCGGAGGCTCTTGTGCTTGCTGGACATTTTGCTCGATATCCGCCTCCATCACATCACCAATGCGCTCCAGATGCGAACGGACGATCGGCAATTGAGTTGCACTTGAGGCCAGCGAGGCCAGAGGAGCGATAAAGATGGCAGCTAGAGCATTGAGAGCAATCATGGTACCTAACTGCATGGTCCCATTGAGCACTTGAATCACACCAGCCAGAGTAGCAGAAGTGGAGAGGCAATGCGCAGAATGGTAATAGATGATTCTAGGATCGATGCAAGATAGAATTCGACGTATGGAGGAATTCAACTGATCACAAAACAGGTTGGACCATCTTTGAAAGGCACGCTGTTCCGCACCAGCAGCCTTGACCGTCGTCATTCCAGTCAAGATTTCAGCTACATAGCCCTGAGATCTGCCAATTGCCTCTAGCTCGCGATCTGAGCGCAGGCGAAACTCGTTCTTAGTTCCGAACAATAGGGCAAACTGCAGAATACCAATGACCAAGACCACCAAACCAAATGACAAGGATTGCCAGAGCAAAATGAACATATAGACGATGACTAGACTCCCATCTAGCACAGTCGAGAGAAATTGCGTACTGACAATATCACGAATAGTCGTATTACTGGATACCCGCGTCAGAATATCACCCGTCGAACGCTGTTGAAAGAATTTGAGCGGGAGCATAAACAGATGATCAAAAAATTTGGGATGCATATGCGTGTCTATGCGGCATTGCAGATATATCAAGAGCAATGAGCGCAGTACGAGAACCACAAGTTGTGCTAAGAGCAGACTCAAGATACCAACACCCAAAAGCGGCACAAGCGAACTCAGTCTGAGAGGAATGACCTGGTCGATAATCACCTTCGTCAAAAGAGGGACGCCTAAGCCAAAAATCTGCAAGAACAACGAAGCAGCTATCAATTGGACAATCGTCATTGGGGCCCGCTTGATATATTGAGTAGCATATGAACGCAAGGTGAGCTTGCGAGAAGAAGCGGAAGAACGATCAAACTGTTCTCCGGGCTCCATCATAATACTGATGCCCGTGAAACCCTGCTCGAATTCTTCTCTACTTAAACGTTTGCGTCCCACAGCAGGATCAACGACATCGACATACTTGGCAGACCAGCGTTCAACGACCATGAAGTGGTTAAATTCCCAGTGTATGATGGCAGGAAGACTGACAAAGCGAAACTCATCAATCTGACCACGTAACGATATCGCTCTCACACGCATACCATAATTGCGTGCAGCTTTGACAATATCCAGAGCAGAGAGGCCATCACGACCAATCCCATAGCGATCACGGATCTCAGCAACTCTGCTCTTCCGACCGTAATAGCTCAGGGTCATTGCTAAGCAGGCAGCACCACATTCTACCGCTGTTAATTGCAGCACCGTAGGAACTCTTCGTCGCAACATCGTTTGCCAGAAGCGAGCAGCACTGTGTAAAAAGCTGAACTTGGGCTTCGGCGGCTTGACACGTTTCAGTTTCTGCGTTGGAGCCTGCTGATCGAAGACTGAAGGAACTTTCCCCTCTGGTGGTACGAATTTCTGGCGAACCGTATTATTCATAAGACTAATCTCCATTCAGGTTGTGCAATCCTGGCAACGAGAGGATGCGCTGAGTCCCGACTTGTATCTGTGCTCTGACTGGGCTACCAGCGTAGAGATGAGAGGACAAGGATGGTGCCAGTCTCACATGCGCAACCACAGAAGGATCACTAATCATTGGCAGTGCAGAGCAATTGAGTCCATAACGCTCGTAGATCTCATTCGGACTGAGCAGTTCAGGTTCAACCTGGGCAATGGTACTGCTATAGCTCGGTCCAGTCAGGCCAATCTGGAGCTGACTGGGCTCGCCAATGCGCACCAGTTTAGCTTCACTCTGCAGGTAGGAAGAGCAGAACCCCTCCATTGCCCCCAAAGGCATCATTCTGTCCCTGGGCAAGGACAATGCCCATACTCCCAACCTGAATGGGAACTTTCTGCGTGGTGGCAAACAGGCCAAGGCCAACCGCTAAACCGAGCAGGATCCAGGCACAGATAAAGATTGGAGGAGAAACAAAGTGTGGAAGAATGTCCTTCTCACGCTTCTGCAAGTAATGTTGCAGTGCATGTTCTCGAAAGAGTGGACGTTGCTCTTGCGGCATAAACACTACCTCTCAATTATATTAAAGTAAAACATACAATTAAAATTAGTAATCAATCTAAAGCGGAAGTCAAGCTGATCGATTAGTAAGTATGAGATACGCTACGGATTCGTGTGCAACCCATAGCGTATCTCTTCATGGATTTATTGCTACACTAACAAAAACTAGAAGATGCCACTGTTATTGTTTGCAAAGGCAACGGAGCTGACAGCTAAGGCTGTTCCGGGAGCGGCAAAGGCAACATTAGTGATAGCTAATGACAGTGAATTGCTAATAGGAATCAAAAATGCTCCATTAACATTCTCTAGCTCTTTGTCAGTCAGTTCAACAACACTAGGCTGCTGGCGATCCAGCTGTTTCTTCGTTACGCCACTCATGATTATAACCCTTTCTTTTTTAAGAAAATCTTAACATTCTTCGAAGCAGTTTTATTATTTTTCTGCTTCTCAGATAATAATATACGTCAAAAATAGATAAAAGTCAAGCTCATCAATTATTACTGGTCTACTCCATCTGAATATAGTCATCAAAAAAACGTTTTTTCTCGAGCATTTTTGTCTCTCTCATGGCAAAAGTATGAGACAGGACAAGGGGCCCTTCCCGTCAATAATGTGATCATCTAGCTTGAGATTTAAGCTACAGCACGATTCACATTATTCCCGGAAAGGCCCAAGGAAAAGTCACATGGAGCAAAAATGCAGCAATATGGATCTCTTGCCTCTACAGCTACGTAGAAACAAGAAATAGAGAGGCTCTTCAATTAGAGCCTTTTAAATGCTAGAGCACACCAATACAACGGCGCATCCGTTACTGGCTGTTAGTAAGCCAGTAACGGTAAAATCACAATGTATACTGCAGTCTTCTTAAACCACGCGACGGAGCCTAGAATATGCCAGAGTTATTGTTGCTGGTAGCAAGTGAAGTTAGCGCTAATGATTGGTTTTGATTGAACGGGAAAAAGCACCCCCACTCGGCCCCGGTGACCTCATCTAGTTCTTTGTCAGTCAATTCAACTACGGTCAGATGCTCACGAATTTGCTCGTCATACATATTCTTAGTTACGTCACTCATTATCTGTTCCTTTCCTCAACTTCTAAGAGTAGAAGTCTTTTCTTGATAAAACTCTTAGTACTACCCGTTACGAGCCCTTTTTGAGCCCGTAACGGTGTAATCGATTATACAGCTAACCTAAAAGCAGCCGTTGTTATTATTTGTGAAGGCAATTGAAGTCACTGCCAAGGATTGTGAGTTATTGAACGGGAAGAAGCCCCCCCACTCGGCCCCAGTGACCTCATCTAGTTCTTTGTCTGTCAATTCGACTACGGTCAGATCCTCACGAATTTGCTCGTCATGCATGTTCTTAGTTACGTCACTCATTGTTTATTCCTTTCCTCAACTTCTAAGAATAGAAGTCTTTTCTTGATAAAAAACTCTTAATACTACCCGTTACGAGCCTTTTTTGAGCCCATAACGGCAAAACTATGCTTTTCCTGGGTATAGAGCCCTACTACCAGCAGCAGCAGTCATTATTTGAGAAGGCAATTGAAGTCACTGCAAGGGATGTTGAGTTATTGAATGGGAAAAAGCCTTCACCCCAGGCCCCGGTGACCTCATCTAGTTCTTTGTCAGTCAATTCGACTACGGTCAGATCCTCACGAATTTGCTCGTCACAGATGTTCTTGGTTACGTCACTCATTGTTTGTTCCTTTCCTCGACTTCATAAGAGCAGAAGTCTTTTCTTGATAAAACTCTTAGTACTACCCGTTACGAGCCATTTGATGGCTCATAACAGTATAGTTGGCATACATCTAATTTAGAAGCAGCCGCTGTTATTATTTGTAAAGGCAATTGAAGTCACTGCAAGAGATGTTGAGTTATTGAATGGGAAAAAGCCTTCACCCCAGGCCCCATTGACCTCATCCAGTTCTTGCTCTGTAAGTTCGACTACTGTCAGATCTTCCTGTTCATGAAGCTCTTGGTCAATAATCTTCTTCATTACGTCACTCATGGTAATAAGGGATCCTTTCTTTATTTCCAACAAAGGCTAAAACATCTGTGATTGCAGGATTGTTGTTTCCTGCCTCACGCAAATAGGTTTACCCTAAAACTTAGTGAAAGTCAAGCTGATCAATTATAAATAGTTCACTAAACGTGAATACGACCGGAAAAATTTCTCTCTCTTTTTCCTGTTAAAAATAGCTCTACAAAAAGATCATACTCATGTATATAGCACTAGAAAAACTCAACTATAAAAAGTTTTAGCATGGATCTTCAACTACCAACGTGTAAAGGATAGAAAACGTGATAAATCATTCTCATGCATAGCTGCTAAAGCAGAGGCACTTGCCTGCCGATTTGCTATGAAAGAGCATTGTAGAGAACTGGTAGTAACAATCAAGGAAGAGCTAGTATGAGTAGATAGGAGACCTTGCATTAATGGCTAATAAAGTTCAAGATCAATGGGCACAGTGGCTCTTCCAGAAACGTCATGGGGGAAATCCTGAAGTGCTACAAGCAATGTTGTCAACCTTATATCAGGTTCGCGACGCCGTTTTGCAAAATGCTCGCGTGACTCAAGGCAATATCCTCCTTGATGTTGGGTGCGGTGATGGCTTAATTGCCTTTGGAGCACTCCCTCTTGTTGGAGAACAAGGAAAAGTCATTTTCTGTGATATTTCGCAGGATTTGCTTGATCATTGTCATGTTCTTGCAGAACAGATGGGAGTTCTCGATCGCTGCCAGTTTGTTCAAGCTTCGGCTGACAATTTGCATATGATTGAGTCAAATTCTGTTAATGCCGTCACAGCTCGTTCTGTACTCGTCTACGTGAAAGATAAGAAGCAGGCTTT
The DNA here is from genome assembly GCA_963727755.1 of uncultured Chloroflexia bacterium. Classification (GTDB taxonomy): domain Bacteria; phylum Chloroflexota; class Ktedonobacteria; order Ktedonobacterales; family Ktedonobacteraceae; genus DASYAN01. The sequence continues at coordinate 213,483 of CAVSHN010000003.1, read as the reverse complement.
TCAAGAGTTCTATCGTGTCCTCAAGCCGCGAGGGAGACTCTCCATTTTTGAGCCTATCCCCAGCTTGATGTATCCTGAGCCACCAAACCTATTGTGTGGCTATGATATGACACCCATCATGCCCATTGCCCAGAAATTACGTGCGGCTGAGCGTTTCCAATCTGCTCAGACAGGCTCAATATCAGACTTTACTGAACGTGACCTCCTGAAATTTCTTGAGGATGTAGGGTTTACAGAGATGTATCTGGCACTGCAAATGGCCATTATCCCTGGCACATCTGAGAATATTCCTCCTGCTGCACAGAAACCAAACTGGGAAGCATTCCTGAAATCATCTCTCAACCCTCTTGCTCCCACACTCGAAGAAGCTATGCACCATGCACTTACAGCCGATGAAGCAGACCAATTTACAAGGTACCTTCGTCCTCTAGTAGAAACAAGACAACGGATAGACCGCTCGGCAGTTGCATATCTGGGAGCAGTGAAATATTAAGATCAAGAGGAAAACCGATGCAATCCCTGCATCGGGTCTCAGTGGGCTTGCATGCCACTTGGGCAATGAAATTGCCTAGAGCTTATCCGGGAATTCAAGCTGAATCCGCTCTAATTCAGAAAGGGGCGCATCCAGGATTTTCGGATAAGCGGTGAATTAACAAATCGATAAGCGCTACCATCCCCAACCGCCGAAACCACCGAAACCACAACCACAGAAGGGGATTATAGGGATAAGCACAGGGATAAAACCGAAACCGCCGCAACCACCGAAACCGCCGAAACCGCCGAAACCACCACCGAAACCACCACCGAAACCACCACCGAAACCATCGAAACCACCCCAACCACCATTGACCGTTTCTAGTTCTTGCTCAGTAAGCTCAATGGCATTAATGGCTTTCTCTGAAACGCCTGAAGCGCAAAAGTCAAAGGTATGCTCAGGTGTATGTGTGGTAAGTGTCTTCATGAAAAAACTACCTTTCTGCCATTCAAAATGTGCTACTGCTTATTTGGATTACAACCGTACAATGAGTGTACGATTTACAGTTTTGAATATACCCTAAAATTTTTCATATGTCAAGACTATCATACATCAATATTATTGAAGAGTTTTATTGTATATTTCATCCATTTTAGTTAACCTCTCCACCACTTTTTGGAGGAATGAGCCTTACAACCGGATACTATGAGGTTCTTAAGACTACTCGACATTTATTGAAGCCGAGCCGCTCTCTGAATGTGCACTCATCATATGGATTTGGTATAACTCGTGTTTAAGGAAAGTTAGTTCTTTCAACATACACGACAAACAGTGGGGGAAAGGCGCGATCACTCTATATGCTGAGTTAGAGCATCTCCAAAGTTGAGGTGTGTTCTCTCTTTTCTACGCTTCTGGCAAGAGGGCAATATATCACACAGAGAGGTACCCCACATCAAAGCAAATCAATAGCAAGATAAGATCTAGGCCATCACAGAAACGGGCTAGTAAGCAGCCACTTGGTCATGGACAGCTAGTTTGGCACGCAAGAGAGGACGAGCACGCTGGAAATAGGTCTTGACAGTATTTTCCGGCATATTCAGAATGCGCCCAATTTCAACATAACTTAACTCTTTGCTGTAGCGTAGGAAAACGACTGAACGAAACTTGGGAGGGAGTGCTCTAATAGCCTGCTGTAAGACAGATTGCAGATCATGGCGTTCGGCAATTTCTTCTGGGAGCGGATAACCGTCGGGGATCATATTAATCAGTGAGAATTTTCCTCTTCATTACTCCCTTCCAACTCAGAAAACAGGAGAGGACGCTGTTTACGCAGCTCATCCATGCAACGATTCCAGGCAACTTGAAAGAGCCAAGATTTGAGCGGAGTCTTGGTACGTGCAGAGGAGAGGTTCATATGAAGTTTGGGTAAAGAAATATATAGTTGCATAAAGACAAATTGAAGGACATCACCAGCTTGCTCGTAATCTTTCAGACAACGACCAATAAAGTTATATAGGGGAGCACGATAGCGGTCAACAAGGCACTCAAAGGTCTGATCATCGCCAGCAAGGGTTCGTGCTATTAAAGCACTATCAGAGGTATCCACCATTTGTGTTTTGATGCATTCCAGTTTATACATTGACTCCAACCCCGGCATTTCTTATCTAGAGGAGGTGAAAAAGCGAGAGCCACAGGGTCAGAAATCGACTATCCTGGGCAAGAATATGCTCGCTTCCTTGCTTCCCTCCTTAATTATCACGACTAATACGACCAAGATTTCTCCATCAGCCTGGTCAAACAAGTCTTCATTGGTAACTCTAACATAGAGTCCTCAGAAAAGCCTCAAAGATTTGTAAAAAATCTCGCAATTCTATGAGGTATCACCCCACCTGCCCCTTTGCACTCTCCCCTGTCTGACTCTCTAACAAGTTATGCTCCCTTCCTTACTCTCTTCAATATTACCTTAAAGAAAGCCTCTTTTCAGGGGGACAAAGGGACACTTTAGTGAGATTAAGGGATATTTCCAGATAGAGGATTAGATTTTTATCTAGCTGTGCTTGTCCATTGAGTATAATTATATTGATATCGAAGATAGAGGTGCTCATGCCAGAGAAATTTAGCCCACCAACTCTGGAACCATCTGCTATGAGAATTTGTTGTATTAGTTGTGACAATAGTGAAAGAGGCACAGTAAGGAAATGTTGAATGCCAGTGAAACCCACTATTAAACTATTACTCATATTTAGCTTGCTTGCTAGCGTTTTGCTAGCTTGTGATTTTCTACCGCATATGCCACTCTCTAACGCTACCACGCCAGTACCCAGTGGCTATTCAGGTTCGACCCCTCCACTCCTTAATACCTGGAATTAATGGGCCCCGGGTGTTGAACTACGTTATGAACACTGGAAGGATGCTGGCGAGGACGAAGATACCGTGACCATTGCACGCTTCGACTTGCATCATGTGCATATCAGCATCGGCTATCAGCCCAACCAGCCTCTCTCGTTGAAAAATTGGATGCAGCAAACGGGGGCCCTTGCAGTCATCGATGGAGGGTTCTTCGATATCAGAAATCGTGCAGTTGCGCTGTTAGTCTCTAATGGACAGAGCTACGGGAGTTCTTATAGTGGCTTTGGGGGCATGCTATCCGTTGATAAGTGGAACAATGTCTCGTTACGTTCACTGCGTGTTCAGCCCTACGACCCCGACAATGAACAGTTAGAGCAGGCAACTCAAGGCTCACCCATGCTCATAGTTGGAGGCCAACGAACACAGTTCCAGGCCAATGCGTCAGCTCGCCGCTGGAGCGTGGTAGCAATAGATAAACAGGGACGGCTCTTATTGATTGTTATCCCCTCGCAGGCATTCTCACTCGGCGAACTGGCCGATCTGTTAGTCTCCTCTGATCTCTCGCTGCAAACAGCATTGAATCTGGACGGAGGTGCATCCACAGGCCTGTATGTCAATGGTGGCAAACAGAAGATAGCCATTGATGCCATCAGCTTGCTACCGATTGCTATCATTATCAAATAGCCCTCAAAACACACTTGATTTGAGGACACATTCAAGGAGTTCGCCTTGACCAAACAAGTTAGTACACAGGAAATTATCATTGGTAAAGATTATGATGAGCATAAGCCGATGCAAGGCTTGCTCTCTCAAGCCCCAGCACGAGCCATTCTGGCCAGCATTGAAACTCCTGAGCCTGCTTGGCCAGTTACTGAGTCACTGAACGAACTGGAGCAGCTGGCGGCAACTGCCGGTGTCGCCTGCCTTGACCGCGTGATACAGCGTCTCGAAACTCCTCACCATGCTACCGTGCTGGGTTCAGGAAAAGTTGAGGAACTGGCGCAACTGGTGCAATTCCATAATTGCGATGCTGTGATCTTTGACTGCGAATTAAAGCCGAACCAGCACCGCAACCTAGAGCGTAAGCTAGAGGTTCAAGTACTCGACAGGACAGCGTTGATCCTGATCATTTTTGGCCAACGTGCACGAACACGCGAAGGTCGTTTACAGGTTGAACTAGCCCAAATCGATTATAATCTCCCACGGCTGACACGCCAGTGGTCTCACCTCTCACGCCAGAGCGGTGGCGGCACAAATCAGCGCGGCGAAGGTGAAAAACAGATTGAAGTTGACCGTCGTCTGCTCCGTCGCCAGCGAGATCAACTGCTCACAGAGCTGGAGCAGGTACGCAGCCAGCGACATTTGCACCGTGAACGGCGCAAATACACCGGGGCTCCAGTCGTAGCGCTGGTCGGCTACACCAATGCTGGCAAGTCAACCCTGCTCAACCGCTTAGCAGGAGCGCAGACTCTCTCCGAAGATAAGCTATTTGCCACCCTCGACCCCACTATGCGACGTGTACGGCTCAATGGTGGACAGGAACTGCTGCTGACTGATACCGTGGGCTTCATTCAACGTCTACCCACAACCCTCGTCGCGGCTTTCCGTGCCACACTGGAGGAAGTGGCCGAGGCAGACCTGCTTGTCCATGTGGTGGATGCATCCCATCCTAATATGCAGCGTCAGATAGCAGCAGTTGAGGAGGTGTTAGAGGAAATTGGCGCAATTGGCCTACCGATGGTACTCGCTCTGAATAAAGTCGACAGTGTACCCGCCAATCCATCATTCCAGTTTGAGGGCATTGCCGCCACACTCCCTAGAGTCTCGGTCTCAGCACGCAATGGGACTGGCATTGAGGCATTGCTGCACACTATCAGTGAAACACTGATGACGCAATTCGATGCACTCGATGTGATCATTCCTTATAATCGTGGAGATCTCGTGGCTCAATTCCACCAATTCGGGAAGATCGACCAGGAAGAGTATAGGGAAACTGGCACACACCTGCGCGGTTATATGCCTGCTAACCACAGTGGTTTGTTCAAAGTCTTCCAGATGATCAGCAAGGGCAAATAATAAGCGAATGCGATAATGATGGTTGACAAATAAATCCGGCAATGTCTGATGAAGGGGCAACAGTATTTTTGAGAGGGACTATATGCCAACAAACAACTGGAATGCAACACTCTACGATCAAAAACATAGCTTCGTCTCTGAATACGGTAAAAGCCTTATTCCGCTGCTTGACCCCCAATCCGGCGAGTCTATCCTTGATATTGGCTGTGGCACAGGTCACCTTACCAAAGCTATTGCGGAGTCTGGTGCTCATGTGATTGGCCTCGACAGCTCAGCTAGCATGATTGAAATTGCACGTACTACCTATCCAGATCTGGAATTCGTGGTAGCCAATGCCAGGAATTTCTCCTTTCCAACACCCTTTGACGCTGTCTTTTCTAATGCTGCGCTCCACTGGATTCCCGAGGCCGAAGAAGTGGTACGCAGTATTGCTACAGCCTTGAAACCGGGCGGCAGATTTGTGGCAGAATTGGGGGGCAAGGGCAACATTGCAACGATTATTTCTGCACTCCAACAATCACTCCGCGAGATTGCAGGTATTGAGGCAGATTTCGGTTGGTACTATCCCTCAATTGGAGAATATACACCGCTTCTAGAGCAATATGGTCTGACGGTACAACTCGCGCTGCTCTTCGATCGACCTACTAAGCTGGAAGATGGTGAACAAGGGTTAGGAAACTGGCTACTGATGTTTTGTCGGGATATACTAGAGAATTTGCCCGACGAAACAAGGTCAAGGGTTATTGAGAGGACGGAAGCTAGGGCTCGTGATCTGCTCTTCAAGGGAGATTGCTGGATAGCTGACTATAGGCGGCTGCGTATAGTGGCATTGAAGAGCTGAATGGAGAACCGTAGCGCGAAAACCATTTTGCATCATTCAGACTGTTTTGAAGCATCAATCTCTATTTGAAGCATGCTGCACTGCAAAAATTGGTTTTCTATTCAAACGTACCATCTTGATATTTTCTCTAGACTGGAGATTTCGATATGGCGCAATGCCTGCATATTCTTTACCTGTTGAAGATTTGGCATAAACAGCTAGTCCATGCATAGGATTTACCGTGCAGCTTTCAAACCTTTTTAATGATGGCTTAAGACTTAGTCGGTCTTTACTCCAAGTAATACCAGCACGAATGCTATTTGGATCATATTCTGGATATTCATCTGTCTTGTTATTTGACCTAACCTTGTTTCCAGCCTCTGCACGCAAATCCATGTATGCTGTAAAATTGGCACTAGGCTCTATCAAAGATGTGAGGAGTTCCTTTGGCAGTTCATTTAAATCATCTTTTTTAGTCATCGCTCTTATTTTCTCTATGTCTTCAGAAGATGTAATTCCGAATGGCTCTAAGTTTTTATCCGACATACAGTCAAGAGTGACAAACATACGTATTTTCAAAGGATCATCTGTATTATTTTTCACAGAATTCCATATTCTTTCTTTAAGATCTTCTTGTTTTCCTTTGTATAAATGGCTAAAATCATTTCCTAATGGGTAGATAATGCTTTCTTGTAAAGAACGTATAATAACCAGTTCTTCAGCTCCAAATTTTCTAATAGCTATCTTTGCAATTTTTGCATTTATTTTCATTTCTTCATGGTTAAATTCTAAAATGCTATCATTTGGGAAACAATCTCTCTCATTCATTATAGTAAAACGCAGATTTAATCCAGATTTTTGGGCAACTCTTGCCATTAGAGAATAGTGACGCAGCATTTCTATCTCTGCCATATCAATTATATTATCTGGAGAATTTGTTCTTGAAGAAGACTGCGTTTTTGAAAGAGCATAATATAATACTACATTTGCACCTTCATTACTTACTAACTTGTTACAAAGATTATCTATATATTCAGCCCTAGGACTAAAAGCGTCTTTCCTTGTGGCTAGTAAGGGTCTTATCATTCCCTGGTAAAAGTTGGCAGCAGACCTTAACTTTAAGGTCTGTTCATCAGGATTTTTCTCTCTGAATGCCTGTTTAAGGCTTTTCGAGAAAGCAGGGTTGTTTAGATTTTGCTTCATCTCTCTTATTGTCTGCACACACTTGTCAACATCAGCTGATATATCGAATCTTTCAATGCCATAGCGACTATTTTCATTTTTTAATTCTCCTATATATTCATGTGCTTTAATGTTCCTTGCTTCATCCTTAGCACTTTCTAACAGAACATCAAGGGATTGCTGCATCTCCTTGAGCTTTTTAGGATACAAGCTGTCAGTACCACTCTTAATATCTTTCTCTGAATTTACTGAATTCCCAGCCCATTTTTCCAACATGCCCCACTTCTGTTCTTCTGGGCTTTTTCGTTCAAGTTCCTGAAGCGCATCTTTTAACTCGGTGCCAAGCTGAACTAAGCGTTCTATAATTTGATCTACTTGTCTTTCACGTTGTACCAAATTTTCTGGTTGATGTCCAACAGGGGGAATCTCTTGCTTGCGCAACTTTTCTAGATCCTTTCGAATATCAGGCAGGACATGGGTAATTTTTTCCTCTATATTAACAGGACGGAGTTGATCATTTTGATCACTGTGACTGTAAAGAAAGTTTCGTCTCTCTTTTACAGCCTTATCTCTTTGCTGATGAATTCCTTCTTGTGATGATTGCTGCAGTTTGTCAAGCACCATTTCATATTTTCCTTTTCATATATTTTTGTTTGTATATACATATTACGCATATTACTACAATTTTCGCCTTGATCATAATATTAGGTCACTTCATTGATTTTCCTCAATTTCACAATTTCATCAGTCATTTCCTCTATAAAAGCTAATGCATCCTCTGGTCCTTCAACCATAAAAGTGGATGCCTCTATGATTGCTGCTTCAGTAGGCAGCATGCCTTGCGGATGTTTGACACCTACAAAGGCTTGAGACTGCATGGTATTTTTATGAAGGGATAAAAACTCTTCATTAAGTTGGTTCCGTAGCGGTATTTGTTCAGTTCGTGCTTGTATTTCGTCTTTCGTCGGAGCAAGACTCTTGTCTTGTGTGGTTAGTCTTGATATCGCCTTTTTAAGAAATCCAAGCCTATTTCCTCTATTTGATATATAGCCATCAACATGTTTATTAGCAGCTATAAACTGTATAAGCGCTTTAGGTACATCAAGATCTGGTATATCGTCACCATAGAAAACCACACTCTTCAATTTTAACCTTTTAACCAATGAAGTCGCCGCCGCACCTTTAGAAATTTCTATACCTGTTGTATCGGCGTTCAGGCATATCTCAATTCCTACTGAGTTGTCTTGATCATATTTACAAAATGCCCTGTAATCTTCTTTCTCTTTTAAAACGCTAGATATTATTTCATTGAGTTTCCTATTGACGAATTTTACTTTTTCTTCTACATTTATAGATGCTCCCTGCTGAACGCGTCCTTCTAAGTAGTCTCTCAAGTTGCGGCTGTGCCTTCGTCCTTGTACTGTTGCTCCCAGCGTCTTCCTACTTAGTCCAATGAGGGGTAGATCTTCTTTTCCTCTCTCAGTAAACTCTTTCAATTCAGAATCTTCACTAATACGTTGCTCAATAGTACCTAATAACTCTTTTGCTAAAGAAACATAGATTTCTACATTGTTATCGATTACTACAGTCTTTCCATCAGTATTAGGGCCTCTATACGTAACACCGTATTCACCATAAATTTCTATCTTATCGATGATTTCCTGTGTAGCACCTCCATTTTGAAGATTTTTGATTACAAGATCGACAGGTCTACCAGTGATAATTGCAACTGGAATGCCCTCGTTCACAAGCTCCTTTGCAGACTCGACAAAGCCTTCCGGTATCGTCATCCCTTTTTCACGTTGCGTAGTATCTATCAATGTATGATCAACATCTGAAAGGAGCGCTCCTCCATCACTTACCATTCTAGCAAACAAGTTGCGAGCACCATCCCGTTCAAGCTTGGTTGTTTGCATTTCATGCTCTGCAGATTCTATATTATCTAGATAATAATTCAGGAAATTTCTGCGTGCTATTTCAAAAACTTCAGTCCCGCTGTTCCTTTTAAACGGTATCCACAAACGATTTTGTTTCTCATACTCCAAAATTGTTGTATCGCAAAAGTCTGATTTTCTTATCGCTTGTTCTAGTAATTGAGTGCCAAAAACATAAGTTATGAGTTGTTGTTCGTCAGAACGCTTGTGAAAGACAGTTACAATATGAATCGCCTCTAATAGTTCTATCATATGACGACTTTGTTCCTTGTTAGCAAACCATTTTTGCATGTCAGGATGTTCCATGATAGCATCTAAGGCTTGCTGTCTTCTTTGTAATATCTCCAGTCCTTTTTCTGTATATTGCAATCGACACTCTCCGCTTTCATCTTGCATAATACGGTATTCATTATTTCTAAGGATCTGCCGGTAGAAACTAAGCAGTATTCGTGAAGCTTCAAATTCAGCAATGTTTTTTTCTCGTTCCTTCGTCCCATTGATATCAATAAGATAAGGTTTTCCTGCTTCATCAAAAAGGATATTTCCAAAATGCAAATCGCCATGAGCAAAATGAGGAACTTTAGCAGTTTCAAAGACTCTATCTAACAATGAACTTGATTGCTTGATCCAGGAAAGAAGTACAGGTAAATTAGTGACTTGTTCACCATTTACCGTAAACATTCCTTTTTGCAGTAATGTTCGTATTTCTTTTGAGGAAACATTCCGAGTACCTTCCAAGCCTCGTTCTATTGCGGAGAGATGTCTCTGAGAAAAATGATGCTGTTCATAAGAGTAATCTCCCTTTGACCATAATTCTTGATCAAAATGCGATAGCATGGTATTCAGCTTGCCCAAAAATTCTTCATCAGTCATGTTTGCAAAAAATGCCTCATCGGCCGCTTCACCTTTTATATAAGGCATGACATAATACAATTCCATATCCTGAATATTCACATGTACTAATTCTGGTATGATAGCTATGCCTTCTGCCCTCATCCCCTGCATTCTTCTCACTTGACAAAGTAAATGATCATACTCTTTTCCAACAGCGGCTCTTTTGACAACATATTGTTCGCCTGCATCGGTCTCCATAAGACGAACAGAGGCGCCCATAGAGGTTTTTGCATCAAAGTTTCCCGTTTCTTTTAACTGTTCATAGTAAAGTGGATAGTCATGCTCTGCCACGTATTTTGGAAGAAATACTGCATCAGACTTTCTCATTTCTTCCATAGACAGGGGCTTCCATGCATATGTTTCACCTTGTTTCCCAGACTTAATAACTCTAGCACGTATCATCTCATCATTTCGGGATAACATAGCCTGATGGCGTTGATCATCGAGGAGAGAAGGCACTTCTTTCCTCAATTCAACTGAATGATCAGTTTTTTCTACTCCGAATTTTTGAGATGATCTGTGGGTTGCTGAGTCTAGATGAAGCCTTTCACACAGTTGCCTATGATAGTCTTTTTTTTCTTTCTCATCGGTTTTTGTCTCAATAGCTTTTCCACGATCTAATGATTTGTCTAGAACCACTTGTTATCTCCTTACATTCTTCAATAAAAGTACAGGATGAGTTTATACCTTTGCTTATATCTGAAGTTGTAGCAAACAAACGTTCTACCTGACAGGAATGCCATAATTTAGCTGGGCAGAGTAGAACTAACAAACATTGGCTAGAAAAAATATATCCGATCAAAGACGCTTTTGTCTACGACAAGATTGATCATTTTCTATATCATTTCCTAGCACAAAAAGAAGGAGGAAGCATTTGTATACACAGATGTCTAATCTGACCAATAAATTTGGCCCATGTCCACTTCTGATCCTTCCCTTCTGTATTTGAAGAATGAGGAAGAGAAGTGGTACACTTTTTCCTGTGTACGAGTATGGTTCCCTCTTTGTTGGGAACTGAATAATATCGGCCTGTACCATATTATTAGCTCAATTTCATCTCTGCATATCCAATTTAGTATAGCGTCAAGAATTCAATTTAGGGAGCAGCTATGCAAAATATGCCAAGAACTTCACTAAAGAGAGCAAATCAGTGCCTCATCAATGCCCGCCTCCAGCGTGGTTGGACACAGAGGGAGGAAGCAGAGGCTGTAGGAACAACCCTGACGAATGTGAGTCGCTGGGAGCGAGGCGTTACCTTTCCAAGCCCTTACTTCCGCCAAAAACTCTGTGAGGTGTTCGAGGTTAGTTCTGAGGATCTCAATCTCACACGCACTCCACGCTACTCTTCGCCAATCTGTCATACTACTAAGCAAAAAGACTTCCTTATGTCTCACGATAGGTTTTGGAATTTTGGAAGAATGTTTTTCTTCTTGTTGATTCTGTTGGTGCTCACCATCTTAAGAGCGAAGGAGAGAAGAAGCTTGTTCAAAGGTGCACGGCTATACTCCACGTCTTAATGTAGTGTTGTATGGTCTTATTGTGGATGGGCAAGTGTCAATAGCTAAGCTCAAAGCACAGGGAGACTTGTCGCTAGCACTTCTGTAGAGACTCATTCCAACAGAAGTTCAAGATCGTACATAATATTAGCAACTGCAGCCAGAGCCGCCGTCTCCGCTCGCAAGATACGCTGGCCGAGCGTGACAACTTGAACTCCATGCTCTTGCGCAAGCCTCACTTCTTCTGCCGTCAAGCCTCCCTCGGGACCAATGAGGAGCACCACTGTCATAGGAGAAGGTATATCTTGACCATCATGAGAACGAATGGTCTGGAGTGCATCATGCAAACTGGCATCCCGCGCCTCTTCCCACGGCATTATTGCTAGCGCATCCGATGGAATATCATGAAGAGCATGCGTCAATGAGCAAATGGGGAGCAATTCTGGCAGACGTGCACGTCCACATTGTTCGCTAGCTTCCTGGATAATGCGTTGCCAGCGCTGAAATCTTTGCCGAGCCAGCACCATCTAGACCTGATGTTGAACGATGACAGACAATGGGTGCAAAAGTGCTCACACCCAATTCGGTGCCCTTTTCCAGAAGCCATTCAAAGCGTGCCGATTTGAGCAAGCCCTGGCAGAGAATAATATGCACAGGAGATTCCCGTTTCCCCACCCGACGCTCTAATACCTCTACTTCAACCTCCGATCGGCTACTCTTGGCAATGACACTGACTAACTCATCTCCGCTATTATCAAGTAGTACAAGTTGCTCACCTATGGCAAGATGCAACACATTCCGCACTTGATGAGCTAATTTTTCAGGCAGGGATACTACTTCGCCTGGAACAATAGTGCGCTGCCCTCGCGTGGCGATAAAGAAGCGATGCATGGTCTATCCTCGTTTTGCATAGACCAGGGCTAACCAGTCGTCGATTTTCACTTCCTCGACCAAGGCTAGACCTGACTCCAACAGTGGTCCCTCGGCCTCATGGCGACGTGCCTCGATAATGCCACTTACCACTACCAAACCTTGTGGGGCCAGCACTCGTGCAAGATGTGGCGCAATTGAACCGATAACGTGGGCAAGAATATTGGCTAGTACGAGATTATAGTTCCCAGCCATACGCTCCGCCTCCACCTCATCTAGCACACCCAGCACAACCTTGATACGATCCCCAAGATCATTCATTGCAGCATTAGCAATTGCACTCTCTACCGCTACACTGCTATTATCGATGGCATCAACATGTTGCGCTCCCAATTTGGCAGCAGCTAGCGCCAAGATACCCGATCCGGTACCGACGTCAAGGACACGCATCCCAGTCTGCACACGTTGCTCGACCTGCTCCAGACACATGCGTGTGGTCGGATGGACACCAGTCCCAAAAGCCATTCCCGGGTCGAGTGTTACAACCACTTCATGCTCCTTGGGAGTATACTCACGCCAAGAGGGACGTATCACGAGACGTCGCCCGATGTGCGTGACATGATAGTAATCTTTCCAGGCATTGGCCCAATCTTCCTCATCGACCACACATGTTTGCATCTCACCAACAAAATGTTCTCCAATACTTGATAGATGCCAAAGTCCTTGTTCTATCTGCTGACATACTGCTTCTTCTTTGCCATCAATGGGAATATAGGCATGGATCTTAACAGGTTGCCCATAGAGAACACGGTAGTCCTGGCCATCATCTGTCAGCTCAAATGGTTCTTCAATTACGACTCCATCGGAGGAATAACGTCTCAACAGTTCACTTACGGATTCGACCGCTTCAGGATGCACCTGAACGGTTAATTCTAACCAACGCATACATACACCTTCCGCAGATCTTTTTGAAGCTACCGAGACTCGGCTTGCACTTAAAAGAGGTGATCATAGTCCGCATGCGAACCTATCCATCGCCAAGTGATAACTCCATCTTCGTACCATCCGACTGCGCGGTAACCTTTGCTTATACGAACGGAATAGAGAGGATATTGCTGATTAATGCGCTTAAAATGCAAGCTTGGGTGATATGGATTATTTTCAAAGAGTCTGAACGCTGCATCTGCCTGCTTCTGCATGTGAAGTGGAAGCCGTTCAAAGAGCTTTCTAAATGCACGATTACGAAATCTTTTCACAGACAGCCAAATCCACCTTCTTCTGATTTCCCTTCCAAATGCTCTTTCCAGGCAAGTTGACCCTGCTCTTCCAGATATTTTTTTACATGAGGTTTCGTAACAACCTCATCCCATTCCCTCTCATCCTCTATCTCATCCAATATATCCTGAAGACGCGCCAACATGATTTTTAACTCTTCATAGGTCAGCTGTTGCTTTACATCTTCAACGATGCGGTCTATTTGGCTATTCATGGTGCAAATCTTCCTTCCGTTTTTTCTATCTCCATTTTCTAAATGGATTGAGCTTTGTCGTCATTCTACCACACGTGAGTACTGCTGTGGAAGACTATGATTTTTCAGGCGTCTCTTTTTCTCAAATTCGACTAAGAACTTGATCGCCAGTAAAGATATTACACATCTTGAACGGTGTAGGGATAGATGCAAGCTGCCAAGCACGCAGGAGATCACCCGGATAGAGAAACCAAGGGTGAGGCAAGCAATAGGCAGATTTGCTCGTCCACTCTGGAAATGGCAAGCGATCCTGCCAACAAAGCCACTCAACCATCGCTGCACAAAACGCTGCCCAGCGAAGCAGTTCTGGATCATCACCAGCAGACGCGATGCCCATGTTTACTAATTCGAGCCGATCTTCCACATCGGAACGGCGCCAGTCATCAAGGAAATCGCCAACGGGAACCCAGGGAGATCTTCCCTTTCCTTTGCTAATGCCTTCAAAGGTTTCTGCAATTGTTTGTCGATGCCCAAGATATTTTTTCTGAGTCATGTGCTCTTCTTCCTAAAGGACTCTGATGTATTGTACCATAAGGCTCATAGAGTCCTAGCAATTGCGCAGTGAGCCTTGGAGTAAACACACTCGTAGGCTTGACAGCTTGACACACTATTGTATCATTAACGATAGTACAAGTAGAATCGACGGATAGCTTTCCTCCCATCTACATTTTTGGGATTGGTCTCCAGAAAGGATTTTTTATGGCACAGACAAATTATCGCGATCGTATTGTGCGCATTCGTGATGTTGTGGGGGGTAAGCCAGTTATTAAAGGAACCCGCGTTTCGGTAGAATTGGTATTGCAATATCTTATAGGCGACCCTCATGTAGAAAATATTTTTGCGGCTTTCCCTCATCTGACAATGGATGACGTCAGAGCATGCCTTTCCTATGCACTAGAGCTTGTTGAAGAAGAACAAGCGTTTCCGTCTATAGAAGAACCACCCTATCAGCAGGCTCATGTATGAAATTCCTGCTTGATGAAAACATGGACCGTCGCCTTACTTCCTTTCTGGAAAGCTTGGGCCATGATGTTACTGCTGTCTCTGTTGAATACGTTCCGATTGGCTTGCCTTGCGAAGATGCTCTAGGATTGGCTGAAGAATATCCATAGGAAACGGGAAAATGATCGTTGAATTCTTCTCAGCGGCAATCTCCGTCAAGGTTTGTAAATAGCGCAGTTGGATTGCACTCGGCTGTGAACTAATGATGCCCGCAGCTTGAGTAAGCTGTGTCGAGGCCTGCAGTTCACCTTCGGCATGAATGATTTTTGCACGCTTCTCACGTTCGGCTTCCGCCTGCTTGGCCATAGCACGCTGCATCGTAGCAGGCAACTCGACATCTTTCACTTCTACCGCCGTTACCTTCATTCCCCAGCGTTCTGTATGCTCGTCAATAATGGTTTGTAACTGCTGGTTGATTTTTTGACGTTGAGAGAGCAGTTCGTCCAATTCCGATTGACCAAGGACGTTGCGTAGCGTCGTTTGACCTATTTGGCTTGTTGCCTGATTGTAGTCTACTACGTGAACAACTGCGGCAGCAGCATCCACCACATAAAAGTAGATGACTGCCGTGACTTTGATGGTTACATTATCTCGTGTGATCACCTCTTGCGGCGGCACATTGAGCGTCACGATACGCAGGTCAACTTTTACCATACGCGAGATGTAGGGAGGTATCCAGAAAAAGTCCTGGCCCTTTCGCACCTATCAGCCTACCCAGTACGAAAACCACACCACGTTCGTATTGCTGTACGACACGAAGACCGGAGAGCGCCAGCACGACTAGCACAATCACAACAATGCTGATGAAAAGTCCTACCATAGGAGGGTCTCCTTCACTTTCTGATAACTTGCTTTTCCATTATATAGCCGTGTTGCAAGCCAGAAATGAGAAGGGAACTCAATAGCTCAACTTACATGCTATAGTTCTTCAGTACTCCGTTCTAATCTGATGCTACATAATCTGTTCAGTCTTTAGTCCTTTGTGTGCGATCAATCTGGTAAACGAGATCAGACCTCAACTGCCATCGCCACGGCCCCACCACCACCCAAGCAGAGGGTTGCTAGCCCACGCCCACCACCACGACGGCGCAATTCATAGACTAGCGTCGTCAGGACACGTGAGCCACTAGAGCCGATGGGATGACCCAGAGCAATCGCTCCTCCATTGACGTTAACACGGGACCAATCACAGTCCAATTCCTTGCCATTCGCTAACGTCTGAGCCGCAAAAGCCTCGTTGATCTCAATAAGGTCAAAGTCACTGATTTGGAGATTGGTACGCTCTAACAGCAGGTGGACAGCGCGAGTTGGAGCAGCGAAGATATAACGAGGGGTAATGGCTGCCGAAGCATAGCCAGTAATGCGTGCAAGAATTCTCTATTCCGTGCGCCATGGCAAACTCTTGGTCCACAATCACAGTAGCCGAGGCACCATCACTCAAGCCGGGAGCATTCCCCGCCGTAACTGTCCCTTCCTGCTGGAAAACTGGAATAAGCTTGCTGAGAGCCTCTAACGAGGTATCCGTCCGAATAGATTCATCGGTATCGACAACCTGTACACTTTTCTTCTGCTGGATCTGGATAGAAACAATCTCATCCTTAAAACGACCAGCCGCCGTGGCTGCCGCCGCACGCTGATGACTTTGCAGGGCAAAGCGATCCTGCTCATCACGAGTAATCCCAAACTTCTCAGCAATGATCTCCGCTTCATTGCCCATGTGAATATTTTCAAAGGCACACCAGAGACCATCATGGACCATACTATCGACAAGTTCTCCGTTACCCATGCGATAACCTGTGCGAGCTTTGGGCAAGAGATAGGGAGCATTGCTCATACTCTCCATGCCACCCGCAATAAAGACTTGTCCATCACCCGCTCGAATAGCCTGAGCAGCTTGCATCACAGCTTTTAAGCCAGATCCACACACTTTATTAATCGTCCAGGCTGGGATTTCAACGGGCAATCCTGCCTGAATAGCTGCTTGCCGCGCAGGAGCTTGCCCAATACCGGCGGAAACGACGTTGCCCATAATGACTTCTTCGATCGCTTGCGGATCGATGCCAGCACGACGTACAGCCTCTTTGATAGCAAGCGCACCCAGTTGCGGAGCACTCAGACTAGCGAGACTGCCGAGAAATTTTCCAGTTGGAGTTCGTGCAGCTCCAATAAGGACAGGAATATGCTCTACCATCGCAATCTCCTCCTAAAATAAAGGGATTCGTTTTTTAAGTATAGCCAAGAGAGGCACTCTTTATCAAGCACAAATATCAGATACCTTGACGACAACTTTGAGAGAGTCTTCTCATTCCCCCATGGGAGCTTGCCACACTTGCGCCGTATTATCCACTCCACAAGATGCAATAGATGTCCCACTCGATGACCACATCACATCATCTACTGAGCCTGTATGACCATTATATGTCAGGATATGTGTTCCATCCAGGGCTTGCCATACCTGAACGGTCCCATCATGGCTTGATGACGCTATCATTGTGCCACTAGGTGACCAGACGACAGCATTCACACTATTGCTATGTCCTCGATACACAGTGATACATTTTCCACTGCTTGCATCCCATACCTCAACCTTTGCATCTTTGCTACCAGAGGCAAGATAGTACCCATCTGGTGACCAAGCTACTGCCCACAGCGGACTACGAGTCTGATGGCTATAGACCAGAAAAGTGGTTTGTCCATTGGTAGCATCCCATACTCTCACTGTCTGATCATCACATGCTGAGGCAATCCGATGACCATCTGGCGACCATGCAACATCAACCACATAGATATTGGAGCCTGCTGTGTGACCTTGATAGGAAAATACAAGTGTTCTACTGAATGGGTCCCATACTTTTAGGATGGTATTATCACCGCCGGATACGACACGTTTGCTATCAGGAGACCACGCAACGCATTGCACTTGTGCACCGTGGGAACCATTAAAAATTGTTTTTGGGTTATTGCATTCCATACCTGTACACTTTCACCAACGTCACCGGAGACAATATATGCTCCATTAGAGGACCATGCGACGCTTGTCACCCAATTTGTGTGACCTCTGTAGAGAGAAAGTTGTTGTCCACTAAGCGCCCCCCATATCTGTACCGTTGTATCTTTGCCGCCAGAAGCTATGCGCATGCTATCAGGAGACCACGTCAGATCGAAAACTTCGTTAGTATGACCTGTATATGTAGCCAATTTGGTTCCAGGTGGAACTGGCGTGGGCTGTTGAGTTAGTGTTTGCCGAGTTGGAGATGGAACTGGCGTGGGCTGTTGAGTTGGTATCTGCCGAGTTGAAGATGGAACTGGCGTGGGCTGTTGAGTTGGTGTTTGCCGAGTTGAAGATGGAACTGGCGTGGGCCGCTGGGTTGATACTAGAGTGGGCCAGAGACGCTCCGCGAGTGCTAGAACAGCACCACCCATGATAACAGTGCCCATGCTTGCCGCTAGTACAGCCCGCCGCGTCACAACTGGTTCTCTCCTGAGAGATATACTTGATGATGCTGATGTATCAACAGGGACAGGAGCTGCTTCAGCAGATATGGTAGACGGTGGAATAAGTGCAGTGGGTATATGATCATGGTCAGAGGAAGATGCAGGAATTGTAGTAGGTGTGGGAGGAGCTGTAAGCAGGGACCCATTTTCAAAGTTAGATTTCGGGAGTATATGAGTTGTTTTATAAGGATAAAGGCTTCGTGGTGCCGACATGCTGGCTTGTTCCAGCGCATTGGCGAAGGCCTGCACGGTGGCGAAACGCGACTCTGGCTTTTTAGCAAGAGCTGTGCATATCACTTCCTCAACATCAGGTATATCAAGTGCTATTCTCTCGCATAAGGACGGTGGCTCAGCCTTCTCGTGCAACAGAGCTACCTCGACATAATGACCACCGCAAAAGGGAGGTTTTCCACATAACCACTCATAAGTGACAACGCCCAATGCATATTGATCGCTTGCCAAACACGCATGGCCACGACACTGCTCTGGAGCCATATACGTGACGGTGCCTGCGACACCTTTGGGCTTTTCATCACTCATAATACTGCTATGGTAAACTTGCGCGATCCCAAAATCACTGAGGAGAATTTCATTATGTAACCCCAAGAGCATATTTTCTGGTTTGACATCGCGATGAATTAGTTTGTACTCGTCATGAGCGTACTGAAGCGCAGCGGCAATCTGTTTAACATACAACACAATAGTAGAAAGCGGTAGAGCCATGCCACGCGGGTGACGTTGCCGTAAGGTGCTGGGGCATAATCCATCACCAGATAAGGGATATTCTTTTCCTCACCAAAGTCCAATACACGCACAATGTTAGGGTGCCTGAGGGGAGCGCTATTGCGTGCCTCAACCAGAAATGTGTCGATCTGTTCATGCGACAGATGTGCATGCAACACTTTAATCGCTGCATTGATAGGAAGCAGGATATGTTCACCCAAGTAGACTTTGGCAAAACCACCTTTGCCAAGTACACTGGTAAGGCGATAGTTACCAAACTTCTGACCCACCAAGCCATCTGCAAGATCCGCCATGCCAGCTTTGCTCCTTGGTTAATAGCATCTCCCACACTTTGTTACGAGACTTTAGCTGACCTATTTTTCCCATAATGCGCTCCATATTTGTGTTACTCTATTCACGCTACTTGATACGATATTTACCAGTGGTATAGCAATTATACGATTTTCGCAATAATTGCACTCCATAATTAAGATTCCCTTCGCTACCAGAAGCTATCTAGCAGCTATCGGACGACTACTTCACAGCTCAAAGGGATTCATCGTAAATTTTATAATACCAATCGCCCCTATCAAGTCGCTCTGCCTTCACCTTACTTCTAAGGGCCCTATCCACCTTATCTGAGTCTAAGCGTCCCATGCTCTTACGAGATCTTAATCATAGAACGCAAGAACTTAAGCTGCTCTTGCAGATTGGCGCTTAGACGATCCTCTTCTTCTGCAAGGATATCAAGATATCCAGAGAAGATACGCTTGAACGCTGCAATTGCATCTGTTATTGTCTTACCTACTCCATGAATGTGATATTTGGGTTCGCTCACTAGAAACTCTCTATCTTCCCCTTCTTCTCTATCCTCATCTACAATTTCCACTAAGAGCGGGCGTACAAGTTCTCTGCCTTCGCATAGTGGCCCTTCTATAAAGAAGAACGTTGGTAATTTGCCTATTATGGTACTCGCAGTACTTTCTGGGGAGACACCGGATTGCTCCTGTTCTGCTTCGCTCATCTTATATATGCCCTCTTTAATTTAACAAGCATAAATGACAATTTGCGGATGCTATTTCCTCTATTTTAGTGTCTAGGAACCACATTGTCAAACTTTTTGAATGGGTGAAGAGGCTCTACTCCTTTACAAATGGCTGAGCAAGAAGGTATCATGGAAAGCGCTATTCGCAATTTCTTCCCCTTGTGAAGAGGTCAGACCTGGAGGACACAGCTCATGACAATTGAAGCCACGCGTTTTTGTGATGAGTGTGGGACAGCCAGTCGGAGTACGGCTAAATTTTGTATAGCGTGTGGCAAGCCGCTGCCGAGCATACTCACAGGCAAGGTCCCGTCTGCTACTACGGGCCTGCTCACCAGCACGACTCTCTTAAAGCAACGCTATCGCATTGGACGCAAAATAGCCCAGGGAGGATTTGGCGCCGTCTATTTTGCTGAGGATATCGTACTCAATGCAGCTCCCCGGGTAGTGAAAGAGATGAGCATACAGGTGAACAGCTCACAACCACTCGATCCCCAGGAGCTTCAGCAATCTATCGAAGCCTTCAAACAGGAAGCATTGTTACTAGCAAGTCTGACGCATCCTAATCTGCCGCGTATTTATGATCATTTTGAAGAGCAACAGCGCTGGTACATCGTGATGGACTATATTGAGGGACAAACATTAGAAATGATGCTAAAAACTACGCTAGGGGGAAAACAGGAACTTTCCCTTGTCCTGCATATTGCGAAGCAGTTATGCACAGTATTGAATTACCTGCACACCCGTCAGCCACCGATCATCTTCCGCGATTTAAAACCAGCAAATATCATGATCACTGAAGATGAGCACGTGTATCTGGTCGATTTCGGCATCGCACGTCTCTTCAAGGTAGGACAGGCCAAAGACACCGTCGCCCTTGGGACACCAGGCTACGCGGCCCCAGAGCAGTTTGGTCGTGCTCAATCCACTACCCAGACCGATATTTACAGCTTCGGTGCAACACTACATCACCTCTTATCAGGGCGTGACCCCAGCAATAATCCGTTCCAATTTCCACCACTAGCTCTAGACCAGTACGCAACGGGCCCTGATCTAGCTGCACTTATCCACCGGATGGTCGCAATACAAAAAGACCAGCGCCCGGCCAGTATCCTGGAAATCAAACAGACACTGCAAAACCTGTCTTCTGGCAATACATCTACCTTTCAGCATTCTTTTCAGCATTCTTTTCAGCATTCTTTTCAGCATTCTTTTCAATCTAGTCAACCCAATGCCCTATCACCGAACTCCGCCATTAAATCCGTCACCGTAGCCTTATCAGGTGCTGATTACAGCAGTATTAGCAACGCGATTAAGCATGTTCCAGAAAAAACACGCATTTTCGTGCGTCCGGGTACCTACATCGAGAGTATCGTTCTCAATAAAAATGTCGAGATTGTTGGCGATGGGCCACGTGAGCAGATCACGCTTATGAGCAACGACGGCGATTGTATTTACGTAGATGCTGACTGCGCAGTAGTACGCGGAATAACCATCCGTGGGCGAGCCCAAAACCATTATGCGATAGATATTCCTCGCGGTCGCTTCCACCTCAGTGATTGTATCGTGACTTGTGAAACATTGTCCTGCATAGGTATTCATAACAGCACAGCGCAACCGCTTATTGAGCACTGCTTTATTCGCGATGGGGGCGGTAGTGGAATAGTTATTTATGATCAGGGAGCAGGCGTGATTGAAGATTGCGACATCTTTGCTAACAAGCTCAGTGGAGTGCAGGTCAAGACAGGAGGGAAGCCGCTCGTGCGTCGCTGTAAGATGCATGATGGGCAAACCAATGGCGTCTATGTGTGTGAGCAGGGAGAAGGGATATTTGAAGACTGCGAGATCTTTGTCAATAAAAAAGACGGAGTCTACGTCGGAATAGGTGGCAAGCTACTCATGCGTCGATGTCAGATCCATCATGGGCAAGATGATGGCATCTATGTGCATGATCAGGGGGAGGGAACGTTTGAAGACTGCGAAACATTTGCGAATAAGAGTTGGGGGTTGCGTATTGGGAAAAATGCACATTCCGTAGTGCGGCGTTGCACATTTCGGGATGGAGAAGTACGTGGGTGGATGACTTATAGCGGTCGCTGGAAAGATTGATCCCTTGTCCCTCCTGTGAGTTACTTCGACCTGTGAAACTGCTTTGGCCTCCGGAAGCAGCTTAGGCCTGGGATAGCGATCTCGACATTCCGGCCAAAGAATACCTTCTCGATCGCTATCCCTCAAACCATCTAGAGAGATTATAGCACCAGAATCGAACCGTCTTCATGTGGCAGACTGATGGTGACGTGACCATGCCCACCACCATCCGCTGGCTGGCAAGAAATTGCCACGTCCATGCCTAACTTTGCCACCATCTCGATAAGACGTTCGAGCGAAAAACTGGTCAGACGGCAATCTAGAAGGAGATAGATATCAGACTCTGGAACACCTAACACGGTCGAAGCTTGGTGATGGGAGAGGTTACGTCGCTCAATCTCCTTCACAAGATAGATTAACAGTCGCGACCGTACAAAGCACTCTTCGGCATCGGGCAGACCAACATCAGCAAAAAGATTACTACTGCTCACAACATATCTCTTCTCTCCATCATCAATTATCATGATCTTTTTCCCTTCCTTTTTCGTCGGAGAGCCTCTGCATCGATCTCATAAGCCCACTTGAGCCGACGCTTGACCATCTCAATGTGTAGCAATACCTTGATGAGACTTCTTCTGAAACACGTGTAAGACGTAGACTGCAGTCTGAAGTTTGACTGTATAGACACAACGGTATGCACCGCTGGCATCGCGTACTACAATCTCCAACACACTTGCTCCTGAGAAATCCCATGAGCGGCTTGGCATATCCAGCTTTTCCACCTTCTTGTGCGAGAGAGAGCGCAGTCACTATATCACGCATAACATCCTTGGGAAACCTCTGAAAGTCCTCCAGGGATGATCCCACCCAAAACGAATCCCGTGCCACCTTGCATCTCCTTAAAGTGGTACATTCTGTGCCACTAATGGCAGTATATCAAAATGTATCATCTAGGTCAAGGGTCTGAGAGTGGGCGAGTGAGCAGGCACTACTCCTTTACAACGGCTGAGCAAGAAGGTATCATGTAAAACGCTATTTTCAATTTCTTCCTCTTGTGAAGAGGTCAGACCTGGAGGACACGATTCATGACGATTGAAGCAACGCGTTTTTGTGATGAGTGTGGGGCAGCCAACCGGAGTACGGGTAAATTTTGTATGGCGTGTGGCAAGCCGCTGCTGAGCATACTCACAGGCAAGATCCCGCCTGCTGCTACGGGCTTGCTCACCAATACGACTCTCTTGAAGCAACGCTATCGCATTGGGCGCAAAATAGCCCAGGGAGGATTTGGTGCCATCTATTTTGCTGAGGATATCGTGTTCAATGCGGCTCCCCGGGTGGTAAAAGAGATGAGCATACAAGTGAGCGGCACACAATCACTCGATCCCCAGGAGCTTCAGCAGTCTATCGAAGCCTTCAAACAGGAAGCGTTGTTATTAGCAAGTCTGACGCATCCCAATCTGCCGCGTATTTATGATCATTTTGAAGAGCAACAGCGCTGGTACATTGTGATGGACTATATTGAGGGACAAACGTTAGAAACGATGCTGGAAACAGCGCCAGGGGGAAAACTGGAACTCTCTCTTGTCCTGCGCATCGCCAATCAGCTATGCACGGTGTTGAATTACCTGCACACACGCCAGCCGCTGATCATCTTCCGCGATTTAAAACCAGCAAATATCATGATCACTGAAGACGAGCATGTGTACCTAATCGATTTCGGCATCGCACGTCTCTTCAAGGTAGGACAGGCCAAAGACACTATCGCCCTTGGGACACCAGGCTACGCGGCCCCAGAGCAGTTTGGTCGTGCTCAATCCACTGCCCAGACCGATATTTACGGCTTCGGTGCAACATTACATCATCTCTTATCCGGGCGTGACCCCAGCAAGAAGCCGTTCCATTTTCCGCCCCTCGTTCTAGACCAGTACGCGGCAGGCCCTGATCTGGCTGCACTCATCCACCGGATGGTCGCATTGAAAGAAGACCAGCGCCCGGCCAGTATCCAGGAGATCAAACAGGCACTGCAAAATCTGCCCTTCTGGAAATACCTCTACCTTTCAACCTAGTCAACCCAATGCCCCATCACCGAGCCCCGTTAAATCCGTCACCGTAGCCTTATCAGGTGCTGATTACAGCAGTATTAGCGACGCGATTAAGCATGTTCCAGAGAAAACACGCATTCTCGTGCGCCCGGGTACCTACATCGAGAGTCTCGTCCTCGATAAAAATGTCGAGATTGTTGGCGATGGGCCACGTGAGCAGATCACGCTTATAAGCAATGACGCTAATTGTATTTACGTAGATGCTGACTCCGCAGTAGTACGCGGAATGACCATCCGTGGGCGAGCCCAAAACCATTATGCGATAGATATTCCTCGCGGTCGCTTCCACCTCAGTGATTGTATCGTGACTTGTGAAACACAGACCTGCATAGGTATTCATAACAGCACAGCACAACCACTTATTCAACACTGCATTATTCGCGATGGGGGTAGCTGTGGAATACTTATTTCTGATCAGGGAGCAGGCATAATTGAAGATTGCGACATCTTTGCCAACAAGCAATCAGGGGTGCAAATCAGCACAGGGGGAAAGCCGCTCGTGCGTCGCTGTAAGATCCATCATGGGCAATCTGCTGGTATAGCTGTGTATGAGCAGGGAGAAGGGACATTTGAAGACTGCGATATCTTTGCTAACAAGTATGTAGGAGTAGAGGTTAAGACAGGAGGCAAGCCGCTCGTGCGTCGCTGTAAGATCCATGATGGGCAATCTGCTGGCATCTATGTGTATGATCAGGGAGAAGGAACATTTGAAGATTGTGACATCTTTGCTAACAAGCTCAGCGGAGTTGCGGTCAGCACAGGGGGAAAGCCGCTCATGATACGCTGTAAGATGCATCATGGGCAATCTGCTGGTATAGCTGTGTTTGAGCAGGGAGAAGGGACATTTGAAGATTGCGACATCTTTGCTAACAAGCGCAGCGGAGTAGAGGTCAAAGAAGGAGGCAAGCCGCTCGTGCGTCGCTGTAAGATGCATCATGGGCGAGATGATGGCATCATTGTGTATAATCAAGGAGAAGGAACCTTCGAGAACTGCGAAACATTTGCGAATAAGTGGGGGGGGGTTGTGTACTAGGAACAGTCCACATCTCATAGTGCGGCGTTGCACATTTCGGGATGGCAAAATACGTTTGTGGTGGTAACTCACTTGAGAATGACAGATCCCATCGTTGTGACTGAACATCTTTACATCTTCCAACGAGCTTTCGCCAAGATCAGGAACTAGAGAAATAAGGGCTGATATGAGCGGATGTACACCATTTTCAGAGTTGACGAGGCAAAACGGGTGCATGCCAAAGCCCTTTTTCCATCTCTCCCAAAAAGATTGACACAACATGCTCTTTCGGAATACTATGTACAATGGCTTACGGACGCTATACAGTGTCCAAAGTCTTGTGGCTACTTTAGTCCCTACACAAGGAATGCAAACCATGTCACAGATGCCTGACAGTAACGATAAAGCTCTCAAGCAGGGAAAGGAAGATGACTTGGAACACCTCCTCCTAGAGGGGATCTCCTTGACATCTCATACCCAGCCTGTTCCTTTAGCAAACCCTCATGGGACAAACGTCAACATTGGAATCTCTACTGTTGACAACGACGATGAGGAAGAGGACAGCGAAAAATATCCCGAGACTGATATCCAGGGATCACTGGCTCTCTTTGCAGAAGCATCACAGGATATGGCAACGGCCGGACTTGAACTTGGCTTAGGACGACACTTCGCCTGTGTGGACTACTGCAACCAAGCAGCGGAAAAGGCAGCACAAGCAGTGAGCCTGCGACGTTTTGGTCATCGCTCCACGTACAACCACGACTTGCGTGCTCTGGGTGCCCTAGTCGAGGCTCCAAAAGCGATTCAAGATGAAATGGACAAGCTTACACCCTTTCATCCTGAAGTATTCTACGTTGATACGCCTCCCGAAGAGGCAGACGAAGTCATCAACGCAGAACAGGCTAGCCTCTATGTGCAAACAGCACGTAATGTGTTACGATGGGCGAAGTCCATTGTATTGAATGTGTAATTATTTCTTACTGTAGATAGTCCTGATGCTATCTATAATGACTAACTCACGGTTGTGAGTTGGAGGACATTTAATGACACAACAGATCACGAAATCTGAATTGGACGAGGCAGTAAAAAAGTCTCCTCGCAAATGGATCTACCTTTTCAGCGAAGGTAACGCTAAGATGCGCGACCTGCTCGGTGGTAAAGGAGCAGGAGTTGCAGAAATGACCAATGCTGGACTCCCAGTTCCTCCTGGTTTTACAATCACTACAGAGGCCTGTAATGCTTATTATGAAACTGACAAGCAGTTTCCCAAAGGCGTGTGGGAACAAGCCCTCGCTGCACTCAAGATTGTTGAGCGCCAGACAGGCAAAGGCTTCGGCAATAAGCAAAATCCCCTGTTGGTCTCCGTTCGTTCTGGCGCAAAATTTTCGATGCCAGGTATGATGGATACCGTCTTGAACTTGGGCATCAACGACGAGACAGTACAGGGTCTCGTGGCCCTCACTGGTAATGAGCGCTTTGCCTATGATGCGTATCGCCGCTTCATCCAAATGTTCAGCAAAATTGTCCTAGATACTAACCCTCAAGACTTCGAGAAAGTCTTGGATCACTATAAAGAGCAGGCTGGCGTTAAAACTGATGCCGAGATTCCCGCAGCGAGTCTTAAGAAGATCGTTGCCGAATTCAAGCAAATTGCCGAGCGCCAATCCGGTGAGCCCTTCCCCACCGATGTCTATCAGCAGTTGCATAAGGCCATTGAGGCTGTTTTCTCTTCCTGGAATAATAAACGTGCTATTGACTATCGTAACTTCAACAAGATCCCACATAGTCTGGGTACAGCAGTGAATGTGCAGACGATGGTCTTTGGGAACATGGGCAATGATAGCGGCACTGGTGTAGCCTTCACACGCAATCCCAGTACCGGTGAGAAAGTGCTCTACGGCGAATATTTACTCAATGCTCAGGGTGAGGATGTCGTTGCAGGTATCCGCACTCCTTCAATGATCAGTCGCCTCCAAAAAGATTTACCCGACGTTTACCAGCAATTCCAGGAGATTGCACAGCGTCTGGAGAAGCACTATCATGACATGCAGGATCTAGAGTTCACCGTCGAAAAGGGACGCCTCTATATGCTGCAAACCCGCTCGGCCAAGCGCAATGCACAGGCAGCAGTTACGGTTGCCGTCAATATGGTCGAGGAAGGCTTGATCACATCAGAAGATGCCGTCAAGCGCGTTGAACCCTTACAGGTCTACCAATTGTTGCTGCCACGCTTCGACGAGTCTGAGAAGAGACGTGCAGAGAAAGAGGGTCGCCTGCTGGCAAAGGGATTGAATGCTTCCCCTGGTGCAGCCTATGGTAAAGCCATCTTCGATGCCGATCGCGCTGAAGAACTTGGTAAAGCTGGTACACCCGTTGTGCTAGTTCGCCCCGAGACCAGCCCAGATGATGTTCACGGCATGCTTGTCGCTAAAGGTATTTTGACTGCACGCGGTGGTGCCACCAGCCATGCCGCTGTCGTGGCTCGTGGTCTCGGTCTACCCTGTGTTGCCGGCTGTGAAGCAATCCGTGTCAGCGAGGCAGAGCATCTCTTCCGTGTTATTGGGTCCGATCTTGTGATCAAAGAGGGTGATGAGATTTCGATCGACGGTGCCACAGGTGAAGTATTCGCTGGTATCATTAAGACGGTCGATCCTGACTTTGAGAAAGAGACAGATCTTAAGAAGTTACTCGGCTGGGCTGACCAGTTCCGTACACTCGGTGTATGGGCCAATGCTGATTACCCACGTGATGCCGAACGTGCAATCATCTTTGGAGCTGAGGGCATCGGCCTCTGCCGTACAGAACATATGTTCATGGAGCAAGAGCGCTTGCCCATCGTGCAGAAGATGATCTTGGCAAAGAATAAAGCGGAGCGTCAGGCTGCCCTTGATCAATTGTTGCCCTTCCAGCGCAGTGACTTCAAAGGCCTCTTTGAAGCTATGGTCAATCCCAAGACGGGCGAATGCTATCCAGTCGTTATTCGTCTGATTGATCCACCACTGCATGAGTTCTTGCCTTCTTATGAGGAACTGCTCGTTGAGGTCACTCGTTTGGAGACTTTGGGTGGACACGAACAAGAACTGCAAGAGAAACGGATTCTCCTCGAAGCAGTTGGGGCAATGCGTGAAATGAACCCCATGCTTGGCTTACGTGGCTGTCGCCTGGGTCTGCTCTTCCCCGAAATCAATGCCATGCAGACGCGTGCGATCCTGGAAGCTGCTGCCGAGCTGGTAGCTCAGGGCAAGCATCCACATCCGAAGATTATGATCCCGCTAGTCGGCCATGTCAACGAACTCAAAGAGGTTCGCCGCCAGCTTGAGGCTGTGGCAACTGAGATCGCTAAGCAGTCTGGCAGCCCGATCGATTACAAGTTCGGTACCATGATCGAACTTCCACGCGCCGCCCTGACCGCTGATCAGATCGCTCCGGTCGCAGAGTTCTTTAGCTTCGGTACCAATGACCTGACTCAGACCACCTTTGGCTACAGCCGCGACGACGCTGAGGGTAAATTCTTGCTCAAGTACGTCGATGGCCTGGAAGTTCCAGGGATGAAGGAGAATGTGAAGATCCTACCAGTCAATCCGTTCCAGACACTGGATCGCGAAGGCGTTGGTCAACTGGTCGCTATGGCCGTTGAAAAGGGTCGCAAGGCCAATCCTAGCATTGAGTTGGGCATCTGCGGTGAGCACGGTGGAGATCCCGATAGCATCGCGTTCTGCCATCAGACCGGACTCGACTATGTGAGCTGTTCACCGTTCCGCGTGCCCGTTGCCCGTCTGGCCGCTGCCCAGGCTGCATTGAGCAAAGTTGAGAAGGATAAATAGGCTCTTCTGCTGAAGCAAGAGACAACTGAGTACCTAACACAGTCGACAAAGCGATGCTGGAGTACTACGGCATCGCTTTTCGATATATGCAATTATGAAACAAGAATACCTCTCTCCATAATGCGGATATGGATACAATCAGCATCCTCATTCGTTACAAAGATAGACAGATCGCTACTTCTATATTTGATTATCTCGATATGGCAGCTATTTAGGCGGCACAGAAAGGAACACCCATTTTTATGAAATGGTACCCCTACGGACATGACTTTGGCAATTCAGAAATTGGCGGAGTTACCGTCATTGATGGAAAAAATGAATCACTGAGTATTCCTACGGCTTTTGCTAAGGCAGATATTAACGCTATGCG
Organism: uncultured Chloroflexia bacterium; assembly: GCA_963727755.1. Classification (GTDB taxonomy): domain Bacteria; phylum Chloroflexota; class Ktedonobacteria; order Ktedonobacterales; family Ktedonobacteraceae; genus DASYAN01. The sequence continues at coordinate 184,201 of CAVSHN010000003.1, read as the reverse complement.
CAATCTGGGTGTTAAAATGGATCAATCCAATATGCATATCATCCAGTTTTACGGAGAAGCAATGGCCCATGCCGTAGGAGAATTGGCCCTGCAACAGGCAGTTGACGTATATCACGGGCGTGGCGATATCCAGCGCTATGCAAGCAAATTCAGTTTACGCGCACTACTGACAGTTGCCTCGGCCCTCATACCCGATACTGAATTTGGACTATACGTTGTCACCGGACTGCCAGCAGAAACCTATATCAAGAACTCGACGCTCCGCAGCAGTATCAAAGCCGCATTGGACGGAACACACATCTTTTCGACAGATCACGGTAAGACCCTACGCAGCGTAACCGTTGAAGTTGCTACCGTGGTGATGGAGGGATCTGGTGCGCTGATCGCCTATGGTGATAAATCTAGCAGCAAGACAACTGAAAGTGCTGCAATCGATATCGGTGGCCGTACAACAGATCTGTATGTAGCCCGTGGCCAAGTTCCTGTCACCGATTATTGCAAAGGTAAACCGCTAGGCGTGGAGACGGCAACTCAGATACTTATGGATACATTTGAGGATAAGTATAACCGAGTTCTCTCTCCGCTCGAAGCCCGTGAAATCATGTACGCCTATGCATCAAAGGGAGAACGTAGCTATCCAGATATCTCAGTATATGGGAAAACAGTTAGCTCAATTGAATTAGATCGATTAGTGAGAGAAGCTGTAGACCAGGTGGGAAGCGAAATTGTTTCATTCGTCGCTACAGCTTGGCGGCAGAGTGACCGCGATGCAGTAGCAGCGAGCTTCAAGCCAGTTCTAAACATTGGTGGTGGAGTTTATTACTTTTACGACGTTTTGAAGCAGCGCATTCCCCACCTCTCACGCCCTGATGATCCTACCCATGCCAATGGGCTTGGCTATTGCAGTCTGGCAGGGCGACTGCTCATGCGAAAATTTCAGGCGAACCAGACAAACCAAGCCAATCATGCGAATCAGACAAGTGTCACCCAAGCATAGTTATAGGAGAAGTTTTTTATGTCACAAGATGCAGAAAAATATCTGTACTTTAAGGTTGGTTTGCTCAAAAATTCATTTGCACTGGAAGCTCTCTGGCAAGATGCGATGAGATACCATATGACTGACCAACCAGCCAAATTGATTGCGATGCGCCTGACGGAGTATTATGAACTCACGCAGAAAGGCCAAGTCCCTCCAGCAACAAGCACGCCGAAGCCAACCAATCCATCGATACCAACAAAACCCGACGATAAAGGGGATAAAGAGGAGATAGAAACACCCACATCAAGTTCTCCAGCATTACGCGCTCTCGCTGCGTACCTACCTGCTACACCCCCGGCAGTGCGCCCTGGCACACCAGCCCCAAGTACCAAAGCCACTAGCACTACCGCGAATCAAGCAGGAAATCTTCATCCAGAAGGCGAAATTTCTGTTACTGTCTCAGCAGAGGTGGACCAGAATGCCGAAGAAGCCGCAGATTATTGGTCTCTGCTCTGAGTTGTTATCAAGATCAAGTGAGAGACGTTCACTGATAGAATGGACGCCTCTCTTCCTGACGATGCAGACTGCCGATCATAGTAACATGTATATCTCTCAAGGTACTGTAAAAAATCTCAAGCGTATACAGGGTCAACTTAACCAGCTTCAGCCAGAATTACCTCCCAAAGCGCTTGTTGTTCCTGGTTCTCCACAACCGCGTGAGAATATTCTTGTCTTTAGTGGTTCATTTAACCCTCCCACGACTGCCCATCTGGCCCTCTTAAGACAGGCACAGCAGTTTGCTCGTCAGCATGAACCAATGTTGGTGTATGCTGCTTTCAGCACCCATACAACCGATAAAGAAGCGGTCGAGCGACCGTTATTACTGGACCGCATCCAGCTCCTCCAAAGACTTTTGCATACGCGTTTACCACGTGTCGGGATCATGCTTTTTAATCGTGGCTTATACATAGAGCAAGCCCTGGCAATACACACGTCATTGCCTCGTGTGAAACGCATCTTTTTCCTGATGGGGTTTGACAAAATTGTGCAAATCCTGGACCCGCGCTACTATGATGACCGCGATAGAGTGCTCTCAGAACTCTTCAAACTGGCGGTATTATTGGTTGCACCGCGTGGCAATGCAGGAGAGCAAGAATTAGCTGATTTGCTGCACCAACCAGAAAACAAGCTCTTTGCTCCCTTCATCCAGCTGCTGCCATTCAATCCAGCTTATCAACTCGTCTCTTCTACCCACGTACGCCAGAAAGACGATCAAGGTACCGCTAGTGCTCTACACCATGTACCACAGGAGGTACGCCAATTTATGCGCGAGACGCACGCTTATAGATCACCTGTGCAGCGTCCTGATGGCTCTTTAGTTGATTGGTATGGAGAACGAGTGAAGTATTTGAGCAAACTTGTAGGATGTCCCATCTCATGAATGAGATGGAAGACAGAAATTAAATGTTGTATTGCCGATCTGAATCACATCACCGTCTTGTAACTTATGGCGCTTGATAGGGCGTCCATTGACAAACGTACCAGTAGCCGAACGATTATCAACAATCTCATATTCTGCATGGTCACATTCTTTGATAGTTGCATGCAAGCGACTAACCGTCAGATCCTCCAGAAAAATGTCACATTCACGGCTACGGCCAATCGTCATATCTGGTAGAATTTCAATACTACGCACATTACTCTGCAGATTTGTGAATCGCAAGCGAGCACCACTGGATGAAGTATCAGGAGGCTTTTGAATAAGGAGTTCACGACCCCGTGAGCAAGGCAATTGAAATGGCTTGGTACCTTCACTAGCATAAAAGGTCATTTGTGTATTCCCAAAGAGCAACTGATCCCCGCTATTAAGCAACTGCTCGGCCACTGGACGTCCATTGACAAAACTATCACCACTCCCATGGTCGTCACGCAAGACATACCCCTTAGAAGTATAGATAATGCTTGCCTGCTTACGATGGACAGCGATATCCGCTAGAAAGATATCACTATCCCTCCTACGACCTATGGTCGTACAGTTCTTCCACAATTCAACCCGTTTACCAACGAGAGAACCCTTTTGAATAACAAGATAGGCTCCCTGCTGTGTCTGCTCTGGTAGCATAAGCTTTATTCTGCCCAATCGCTAATTGACCACTCTGGAAAGAGTATAACGAATGAACTCAGCACATGTCAAGACACGGCCACAAGAGCAATCGCACGCCATTTTCTTGGCAGCTTCATAGGAACAAGGTCCTAAATAAACACTTTTTCTTTGGAAATGTGAGAGTTTTCGTTATATATTATTGTGAAGGTTTGGATTACTAGGAGAGGAGGTGTTTCCTCGCCTAAATATCAGGCTGTAAGATTCTACGCCGAGATTTATAAAATGAGATGCTCAAATTGCGGATTACCGCTCTCTCCATCACGCACAAGTTGTCCGCGCTGTGGCACAATTTATCATGGGTCTTCTAAAAAAGTCAGGTCCGAGCAAGAGACACTTTCTCCCCAGGCTGGTGAAGCTATGCTCGTTCAACCCAATATGCAGTCAGGGCACGTTGAAACTGGAACACAGTACCCTCAATGGAATACTTATCCCGCTTCTCCTTTTCAAGCGGCCCCAGCAGGCTACCCTGTGGAAGCTAGCCAGCAGCTATCTCCAGCTTCTGATAAAGATATGGCTTTTTTAGACTTTCCCCCTGCTATAAAAGATCACAGGATGCCACATCAAATTCCCCAACAGGTAGAACAGAGTTGGTTCCCGGCAACTTCACCCCAGCCACTGTCGCAATCATCTGCCTGGACGGCAACCCCCCCACCACTTCAGCCTCTTCCACAAGCAATGTATACTTCGGCAGCAGCCCACACTCAAAGAAACCGCCAGAGAAGCATGCGGATCGGTTTTACTGCCGCTGGCATATGCATCATAACAGGAGCACTCATTTTGACATTTGTGTCTATCATAGCTCAGCCACTTTTATCCACAAATACTAGATCTGTCCAGACAAAACATACGAATACTACCCGTACGCCATCTGTGACAGTCATCCCTTCACCTACTGCTCCGACACCCACTTCGACTCCTACCCCGCTAGGGACACAAGATATCACCAATGCCATGATGGCTAGTACAATCAATGAAAGCACTGGGCAAGCTACCCAATACACGACAAATTTTACTGTGAACCAAAGAATATATGTGACATTTGCTCTCAATACAGGATATCAAGGAGGAGCTGTATGCGTTCGCTGGTACCTAAAGGATCAATATAATTCCAACTATGCGTTTCCAGTAGCAAAGAACCAATTTTATAACTCTTACGCTTATACCTCGATGTCCAATCCTGGCAACGGTTCTGTCGAGGTCTATTGGGCCAGCACCGTCGCCTGTACGGATGAAACACTAGCTCAACACGCCACGTTCACTGTAAGCTAGTCTCATCTGATAGCTAAAAGAAGCTTGGTGGTGACCTCACCTTTGCCTCCCTCTAGCTTCTCTCCAGATCTCCTCTGATCCTGCGCTAACGGGCTGAGTCTGCACATCATGACGTGTCAGAATATGATGTTCTACTTGTCATTACTTGTATGCACTCATAAGATGCGGTTGTATGATCGTACAGAAATGGACACTCGTAACATCAAAGAATAGATAAATATCACACAAATTGCTAAATGGCCCTGGCTCTGTCATTTCCTATTGACAAATGTAGATCAATTCAGGTATAATAAGTATTGGGTACTCGATTTGTCAGAGTTGACAGTCAAGTTATAACTACTTTGTAAAGAAGGGCAACGTACGCTTACTTTCGATTATCGTATTTTGAAATTTTTAAACGTTTCGTATGAATGAGAGATGTTTAGACGTTTGAGCACATAGAATCTAGATTTCTTCTCCAGCAAAGGACAAACTCATGGGATCAAGAGAAATAGCCAGATTAAAAGATCTAACTGCTAATTCAACAGAAAAATCAGGTCCAAGACCTTGGGAAATAGAGCAGTACATATACAAAGAGCCAAGAGACGATCAGAGGTCGTCACACGATGACCCAAGGTTGGAGTTCGCACTGCAAAGTCTCAGTCAGCACCCAGACGACTTCATCCCCTCTGATGATGACCCCCAATCTCTCCACCCTGCCGTCGGTATCGGCCCCACGACCGACCTCTCTGCTAGCGCTTCTTTCGCAAGCGATCAGGGGACTCTGGCAGGGGGATCATGCTTTAGTAGTCGTAAAGTTCATAGAAATAGAGCACAGGAGTTGGATGAAGCTTTTGCATCTTTAGCAACTAGTACTAGACAGCGAGAGAAAGAGGCTTTAGACAAATATAATGCAACTAATGATTTTGACGCATATAATGAAAATAAGCGTAAAATAGTTATTGATACTCGTAAAGAGTTTAAAAGAATAATAAATAGCTAGTAGCTTCAGTCTCAGTCGTAAACTCCAACAACCTGTGAAGATCTGTGGTAACAGTACTCCGACACAACCTGGAGGACACGAGGGGACAGTTAGAGGAGGACAACCGAGAGGAACACAGGGCCAGGACACAAATGATACGGGATCGCAGACTGGAACATACGACAGTAACAAGGACAAATCATCTAAGAGAGGGCTAACCAAACACTCTCTCAGCTCACATTGACATGTATTAAGTGATTTAGCGGCATAAGGTGTTTTAAGTGTCCCATGACAATGCTCTTCTTGCAGAAGAACCAGTCAGTGCAATGGCGACGACTCACCGAGCTTAGTAATGTCCTACAATCTGAGCTTGCGGGACGCTGATTTTGCACTGACGGAGAAGAACCGCATGGCGCCCACAACCAAACACTCTCTAAGATTTCTTCTCCAGCAAAGGACAAACTCATGGGACCAAGAGAAATAGCCAGATCAAAAGATGTAACTGCTCATTCAACAGAAAAATCACAAAAATCAGCAAAAGCAGGTCCAAGACCTTGGGAAATAGAGCAGTACATCTACCAAGAGGAGCCAAGAGACGATCAGAGGTCGTCGCACGATGACCCAAGGTTGGAGTTCGCACTGCAAAGTCTCAGTCTGCACCAAGACGACTTCATCCCCTTTGATGATGATAGTGACCACGGATATGGCTACCCGGCCTGCGGTCTCGGCGCCATGCCCGACCTCCATGCTAGCGCTTCCTCTGTAACCGAGTTAGGTACTCTGGCAGGGGATGGGGGCCCAAATGAGAGTACGACACAGCAGGAGCAGCCGGCACAGAGGCTGCAAAGGGCGAGGAGGCGGACCCGGCAGATGCAGTCACAATTGACGCAGGAACAGGCGCGGACGCAACAAATGCTAAGACGAAACAGACAGATGAAGCAGGAGCGAGAGCGAATACGGCAACAAAAGCGGAGAATAATGACATGGGAAAATTGGTAAATAGCGTGAATGTTCAACGATTTTTGAGGTGAAACATAGAAAATCGGCGCCAAACATTAGAATATCATCCGCACGTGCGTTTCTACCAGCGCGGTGATGCCAATCCAGCGTGCGCCAGTACCTACGGTCTGGTGACTGATCTAGGTACTCCGTACCGGATCAACTACGTGTTCGACGGAAAACCCCATGAGTACGACTGCCTTTCTGGGTCAATCTTTCTTTCCATAACGCACTTGTGAGTCTGACCAATGATGTACCTATGATCCATTTACCTACTGCTCTGACTCCCACTCCGACTCCTATCCCGCTAGGGACACCATTATGTCGAGGTCCATTGGGCCACACCGTCGCCTGTACGGATGAAATACTAGCTCAACACGCCACGTTCACTGGAAGCTAGCCTCATCTGATAGCTAAAAGAAGCTTGGTGGTGACCTCACCTTTGCCTCCCTCTAACTTCTCTCCAGATCTCCTCTGATCCTGCGCTAACGGGCTGAGTCTGCACATCATGACGTGTCAGAATATGATGTTCTACTTGTCATTACTTGTATGCACTCATAAGATGCGGTTGTATGATCGTACAGAAATGGACACTCGTAACATCAAAGAATAGATAAATATCACACAAATTGCTAAATGGCCCTGGCTCTGTCATTTCCTATTGACAAATGTAAATCAATTCAGGTATAATGAGTACTGGATACTCGATTTATCAGAGTTGACAGTCAAGTTATAACTACTTTGTAAAGAAGGGCAATGTACGCTTACTTTCGATTATCGTGTTCTGAAATTTGGAAACGTTTCGTGTGAATGAGAGATGTTTAGACGTTGAGACGTTTGAGCACATAAAATCTAGATTTCTTCTCCAGCAAAGGACAAACTCATGGGATCAAGAGAAATAGCCAGATTAAAAGATGTAACTGCGCATTCAACAGAAAAATCAGGAAAAGCAGGTCCAAGACCTTGGGAAATAGAGCAGTACATATACAAAGAGCCAAGAGACGATCAGAGGTCGTCGCACGGTGACCCAAGGTTGGAGTTCGCACTGCAAAGTCTCAGTCTGCACCCAGACGACTTCATCCCCTTTGATGATGATAGTGACCACGGATCTGGCTACCCGGCCTGCGGTCTGGGCGCCATGCCCGACCTCCATGCTAGCACTTCATTCGCAAACGAGTTGGGTACGCTGGCAGGAAAAGGGGCAGTGCCGGGAGTGAAAGTGGGGGAGTACAACGAAGTTGAAAACAAAAATTTTTGGAAAGAGCATGACCAAGAATATGGCCGAAAAAAGGCAAGGGACAATTGGAATTATGCTAGTCGGAGGTATAGGGCTAAAACCGATGATCAATATCTGAGTACTAAAGAGCGTAACCAAGAACGATGGAAAGGAACGGTAGACAGATTACTTAACAAACATTTCAACGATTGAACTCCCTAAAATTTCGACACTAAAAAAGCTTGATCCATAAAAAAGTGGTCGGGTGATCATGGATCACTTCATGAAACTGATGACCACGGCCCTAGAGTGGTCGTATGCCGCCGACCAGAAAAATGTCAGTCCCAAGCATCTTGAAGCGTCTACCGAACAGCTCACACTTCGCTGCGATGCAATATACGTTATTGATGTGTAAGTCCAAAAGAATGAAGATCAGGAAAGCTCACAGGAGGTCATTCAGGAGACTCACAAGCCTTCTCTAAATGAGTCCGAGCTTTCAACCAATCGTTTTTGGGTTGAAAGTTCGGACAAGGGGAACTCCACCTAGTATTTGCGGCGGGCTAAAGCCCTTTTTTGTCACCAGCATCGACAAAATCACAGGCTGAGGCACTTGTGCCATGTGGCAGAACACGCCAGAATGAACTGTAGAGCTGATCCCACATGTTTAGAATATCCTCTGCATGTTTGCTGTGCGTCTTGCGAACATGCCATTCGATAACAGTACGTAAAGCTGCTATCTTCCTCTCATCTTCAATACGTTGAATATCCACCAGTTCAAGGTTACAGCGGCCAGAGAAGACATTGTCAATATTGAGGACGTAAGCGACACCAGAAGACATACCAGCAGCGAAGTTGCGCCCAGTCTCACCCAGTACAACTACCATCCCGCTAGTCATGATCACCGATACCTTCAACAACAGCGCTTGATAAGAAATTGCGGACGCCCCGTGAATTTGACTTGTAAGTCCTCACGCTGCGTGGCAATACCCGCTGGACAGGTTTTTAGATGGCACTGGCGAGCCAGTCCAGTTCGGGAAGGGGATAACGAAAAAGATCCGTGAAGATCCTCGTCGGTATCCTACTTCATCCGAAAGAGGATTGAGAGAAAAGGGTTGCCAACAATACCTTGCTCTCAGTCTACCTTACACCTTGTGCCCAGGCTTCTATCAAAACGGCAGTTCATCTTAACCACTTATCTGCTACTGCCGCCCCATTGGCCGGTGATACTCATTATTCCACCGCATCGCCTCGCGCTCTGCTCGCATTCTTTGTGCAGTTACATCCCTTTGTAATCGCCTCGTTGCTTTTTGGTCCTCTCGCCGCCGCTGCCGATCCTCTCGCCGCCGCTGCCGATCCTCTCGCCGCCGCTGCCGTTGCTGCCGCTCCTCTGGAGTACTAAAGCATGATCCCCCTGCCAGAGTCCCCAGCTCGCTTGCAGTGAAAGTGCTAGCATGGAGGTCGGGCATGGCGCCCAGACCGCAGGCCGGGTAGCCAGATCCGTGGTCACCATCATCATCAAAGGGGATGAAGTCGTCTTGGTGCAGACTGAGACACTCCAACCTTGGGTCATCGTGCGACGACCTCTGATCGTCTCTTGGCTCCTCTTGGTAGATGTACTGCTCTATTTCCCAAGGTCTTGGACCTGCTTTTCCTAATTTTTTTGTTGAATTAGCAGTTACATCTTTTAATCTGGCTATTTCTCTTGATCCCATGAGTTTGTCCTTTCTTGGAGAAGAAATCTCAACGGTATGTGCGCAAACGTCTAAACATCTCTCATTCGCACGAAACGTTTCCAAATTTTAGAATGAGATAATCAAAAGTTAGCGTATGTTCTCCTCCTTTTTGAAGGAGTTAAACTTTGACTGTCAACTCTGACAAATCTCTAATATTCATTATACCTGAATTGATCGAGCCAGGTCTAGTCAAAAAGAGGCATTTAGCAAATTGTGTGATGTTTATCTATTTTTCCATATTATGAGTGTACATTTCTGTACGACCATACAGCTGCTTCTTATGACTACACGCAAGTAATGACATACAGGACAACAGATTATGCCCTGTAATGATGTACCTATGATCCATTTACCTACTGCTCTGACTCTCACTCCGACTCCTACCACGCTAGGGACACCATTATGTCGAGGTCCATTGGGCCACACCGTCGCCTGTACGGATGAAACACTAGCTCAACACGCCGCGTTCACTGGAAGCTAGTCTCATCTGATAGCTAAAAGAAGCGGCGTCCATTCTTGGTGGTGATCTCACCTTTGCCTCCCTCTAGCTTCTCTTCAAATCTCCTCGGATCCTACGCTAACGGGCTGAGTCTGCACATCATGACGTGTCAGAATATGGTGTTCTGCTTGTCATTACTTGTATGCACTCATAAGATGCGGTTGTATGATCGTACAGAAATTGACACTCATAACATTGAAAAATAGATAAATATCACACAATTTGCTAAATGACCCCAGATCTGTCATTTCATATTGACAAATGTAGATCAATTCAGGTATAATGAGTACTGGATACTCGATTTATCAGAGTTGACAGTCAAGTTATAACTACTTTGTAAAGAAGAGCAACATGCGCCTACTTTCGATTTTCGTGTTCTGAAATTTTTAAACGTTTCGTATGAATGAGAGATGTTTAGACGTTGAGATGTTTGCGCACAGACCAGTGAGATTTCTTCTCCAGCAAAGGACAAACTCATGGGACCAAGAGAAATAGCCAGATCAAAAGATGTAACTGCTAATTCAACAAAAAAATTAGGAAAAGCAGGTCCAAGACCTTGGGAAATAGAGCAGTACATCTACCAAGAGGAGCCAAGAGACGATCAGAGGTCGTCGCACGATGACCCAAGGTTGGAGTTCGCACTGCAAATTCACGGTCAGCACCCAGACGGCGACTTCATCCCCTCTGATGGTGACCCCCAATCTCTCCACCCGGCCTGCGGTCTGGGCGCCACGCCCGACCTCCATGCTAGCACTTCCTCCGCAAGCGAGCTGGGGACTCTGGCAGGGCATTGGAGGCCTTCTAAGGCTGAACGTGACTACAATAAAAATCTCTACGCTGGGCATTATGAATGGGGAGAGCCTGAGAAGGGCACATCACCCTGGGGGCGTTTCCTCATATTTACTGCCAATGATCATACGGAGCAAATGGTTACCAATGCTCGCACGGCTCGTAAGGTACTTAGCAAGATACCGTGGTGGCACTGGTAACCCCATCATCCACTAGCTGTAGATTTCTCATCAATATGAATGAGAGATGTTTAGACGTTGAGACGTTTGAGCACATAGAGTCTAGATTTCTTCTCCAGCAAAGGACAAACTCATGAGACCAAAAGAAATAGCCAGATCAAAAGATGTAACTGCGCATTCAACAGAAAAATCAGCAAAAGCAGCTCCAAGACCTTGGGAAATAGAGCAGTACATCTACCAAGAAGAGCCAAGAGACGATCAGAGGTCGTCGCACGATGACCCAAGGCTGGAGTTCGCACCGCCAAGTTCCAATCGGCACCCAGACGGCGACTCTGATGGTGACCCCCAATCTCTCCACCCGGCCTTCGGTCTCGGCCTCACGCCCGACCTCCATGCTCGCGCTTCCACCGCAAGCGATCTGGGGACTCTGGCAGGAGCAAGCAATCAACAGATTGACGCTTGGCTCCGTAGTTTATCGCAAAACGAACAAAACGCCTATTATACTTACATAGCAAAGGTGCAAGCATTAATACGTGAAGGATACGATCATTCATATGCTAAATCGACGGCAAAAGCAGTTCATCCAACAGGAGCTGAAGTTGCCGAAAATCTTAATCGGATGGCAAACGCACCATCCACACAGCACGGTGAGAGTAGTCAATCGCAAGGTGGGAATAACCTAGCACGGACTGGATGGCGAAGTATCCAGCGAAATTCGAGCAGCCCAAAAGCGAGCATACAGGTCTAGGTCGCAAAGGTAGGAGTAGCCAATCAAGGCGTAATTAGGACTTAAGGTGGTAATAAGAGGAGTTAAGGTTGCTGTGACACTCCGCAGGGGTTAATGACTTTTTCCTTTCAAGGCGGATAATCATTGCCAACTCAGATGGGTGCGAATCTTTACCGATGTTGAAAGGAAAATTTCATAAACCCTGCAGCTTCTGACACCCCGACGTAGTTGCTTCCCCGAGCAGTTGGAGCGTAGCTACGGTCCGATTGGGAGCGTAGTGGATCGGTGATATCACAAATAGGCTCAGCCAACCCTGAGTGACTATTCTGGGCGGTGCCGTGCCCGTTGTTGCTCTCATGCCTCGCCCAAAGGGATAGTTGGCCCACAGCTTGGACGTTTGGCTCTTGGAGAGGAACAACACCCGAAGATTGCTCTTACCTATCTGTCTCCGACGGCGGGCTAAAGTCCTTTGTTGTCACTAACATCTACAAAATCACAGGCTGAGACACTTGTGCCATGTGGCAGAACACGCCAGAACGAACTGTAGAGTTGATCCCACATGTTTAGAATATCCTCTGCATGTTTGCTGTGCGTCTTGCGAACATGCCATTCGATAACAGTACGTAAAGCTGCTATCTCCCTCTCATCTTCAATACGTTGAATATCCACCAGTTCAAGGTTACAGCGGCCAGAGAAGACATTGTCAATATCGAGGACGTAAGCGACACCAGCAGACATACCAGCAGCGAAGTTGCGCCCAGTCTCACCCAGTACAACCACCATCCCGCTAGTCATGTACTCACAGCCGTGGTCACCGACACCTTCAACAACAGCGAGGGCACCACTGTTACGAACCGCAAAGCGCTCTCCCGCACAGCCAGCCGCGAAAAGCTGTCCACCAGTTGCACCATAGAGGATAGTATTCCCCATGATTATGTTTCGATGAGCAGCAAAAGTCGTGTCGGCAGGCGGCGCAATCACGATCTGACCACCAGTCATGCCCTTGCCTACATAGTCATTTGCATCTCCAGAGAGTATGAGTCGCAAACCAGGAACACAAAATGCTCCAAAGCTCTGCCCTGCTGATCCCTGGAAGTAACAGGTGACGCTCACACCCGGTAGACCTTTATTACCATATCGACGTGCGATCTCACCAGCTAGACTAGCACCAACTGAACGATCATAGTTGTGAATATGATGGGACGTAATTACACTCCGTTCGCCTGCTAGAGCTGGTTCTGCTTCCGCCAGCAATTGCTTGTCAACCTGCGAGGGCGGCATGGCTGAGTGTGCATCTGGCGATGAGATGACTGGTAGCGCAGTGAGTAGCGAGGAGATGTCAACATCCGCATTCTGAGAAGATTGTAGCAGGTCAGCACGTCCAATAATATCTTCCAGTCGTCTGAAGCCAAGCTGAGCTAGGAATTCACGGACCTCCTCGGCAATTAGCGTCAGATAATTGATAAGAGATTGCGGACGTCCCGCGAATTTGGCTTGTAAGTCCTCACGCTGCGTGGCAATACCCGCTGGACAGGTGTTTAGATGGCACTGACGAGCCATGTCGCAACCAAGGGAGATTAGTGCCGCAGTGCCAAAGCCAAACTCTTCTGCTCCTAGCAGAGCCCCAATGATCACATCGCGACCAGTCTTCAATCCACCATCAACACGCACTCTGACACGCTTGCGTAACCTATTTTTCACAAGCACTTGCTGAGTCTCTGCCAAACCACGTTCCCATGGCATACCGACATGCTTGATGGATTGAATAGGTGATGCCCCGGTACCGCCGTCATGACCGCTGATCAATACATAGTCTGCGTGCGCCTTGGCAACACCAGCAGCAATTGTACCGACTCCAAAGGTTGAGACTAGTTTGACGCCCACACGAGCCTGCGGATTGACTTGGTGCAGGTCATAGATGAGTTGGGCGATATCTTCAATACTATAAATGTCGTGGTGCGGCGGCGGTGAGATAAGCGGCACCCCTGGCGAGGTGTGACGCAGGTATGCAATGAATGGGGATACCTTGGAAGGTGGCAGTTGACCACCCTCACCTGGTTTTGATCCCTGTGCCATCTTAATCTCCAGCTCTTCTGCACGTACCAGATATTCTGTGGTAACACCGAAGCGAGCCGAAGCAACTTGCTTGATTTTGCTGCTCACTGGCGAACCATTCAGCGTCTCATGATACCAAGCTGGATCTTCACCACCTTCACCCGTATTGTTACGTGCGCCAATACTATTCATAGCAGCCGCAATGGTGCGATGCGTCCGCGGGCTGAGAGCACCGATCGACATTGCTGCCGTGACGAAACGGGCACGAATTGCTTCCATTGGCTCAACCTCTTCCAAGGGAATTGGAGTGGTCGGCACAAACGAAAGTAAGTCACGCAAGGCTGTCGGTGGACGACTGTAGATCAGCGAGGTAAATTGGCGGTAGTCCTCTTTCTTTCCTGTCTGTGCCGCCTTTTGTAAGGCGCGAACTACTAGCGGATTGAAAGCATGGTATTCAGCATCGCGACGGAAGCGATAGCGACCCAAATCGATCAGTTTGCGATGACGCGGATTGGGATCAGGAGGCTCGTCTTGCAGCCTCTGGCTACGTTTAATCAACTGCTCAGCTATATGGCGATAACTGATCTTGCCAGGATGGAATGCTGAGCCAGCGAAACAGCGCTCGACAAACTCTGGTGCCAGACCTGCAATATCAAACTGTCCAGGCCCAATGATATTACGTATTGTTGAAATGCCCATACGTGCCATGACTTTGCATAGACCATCTTCGACAACGTGCAGGTAACGCTCAACTGCTAGTTCCGGCGTTAGATTCTCCAGTTGACGCTCACCAGCCAAGGCACGCACACTGGCCAGAGCGAGCGTCGGAACAATTGCTCCTGCGCCATACCCGAACACCAGAGCAATCTGGTGAATATCGCAAACAGTTCCCGTCTCACAAATCAGCGAGACTTGTGAGCGTAATCCCCGCCGTACCAGTGCATAGTGTACAGCACCAACGGCAATAGCCATCGGAATCGGAACTCGCTGCAATGTCGCATCCTGATCGCTCAAGATGAGTAAACCAGCACCTTCATGGATGGCAGCAGTAGCCTCCTGCTCCAAACGATCAAGTGCGGCCTCAAGAGCTTGTGGTCCCTCAGCAATATCGAAGGTCGTAGCAAGTGTACGTGAACGAAAACGAGGATCATGGAATTGACGCAGAGCCTCCAATTGTGCCTCAGTCATAAGCGGCGTCTCCAGATGCAGCAAATGTGCATGCTGTGGCACCTCAGTGAGCAGACTTTCACGAGGACCGATAAAAGTGTCTAAAGAAATGACCACACGCTCACGTAGCGGATCAATTGGCGGATTAGTGACCTGGGCGAAGCGTTGACGGAAGTAGTCAGAGAAGGAACGTTCCTGGGTAGACAATGCAGCTAGAGGTGTATCATCGCCCATACTCCAAGTTGGTTCTTTTGCATCCCGCAACATGGGACGCAGGATCATTTCGATATCCTCATGTGTATAGCCAAAGAGCTGTTGACGGGCAAACAACACATCAGCATCTATTGACGGCCCCACTAGACTATGCTCAGGCACGGCAAGGTCAGAAAGGTGCAATTGATATTTCTCAATCCACTCCCGATATGGTTGACGATCTGCCAGAGCTTGCTTAATCTCGGCATTGCACAGGAAGAGTTTACGCTGTAAATCAACGGCAAGCATCTCGCCTGGTCCCAGACGGCCCTTCTCGATAATATCACCTGGATCTACCGATACAACACCAGTTTCTGATGCCACAATCAATAGTCCCCCAGCAGTTAGCATATAACGAGCCGGACGTAGACCGTTGCGATCTAACGCAGCTCCAACAATGTTGCCATCGGTAAAGACGAGAGCAGCAGGACCATCCCAGGGCTCAATTAAGCCAGCATGATATTCACACCAAGCTCGCTGTGCATCATCCAATGCTTGATTACGCTCCCAAGCTGGAGGAACGAGCATTTGCATACTTTGCAGTATATCACGGCCAGAATGCGCCAGTAATTCCAATACATTGTCAAGATGGGCCGAGTCGCTACTATTAGGTCTTAAAACAGGGACGAGATCGCTGAGGCGCTCTTTCAATTTTTCAATCCAAAAGGGCGAAGAAAGTGCCCCTTCGCGTGCCTGCATCCAGTTGCGGTTTCCTTCAAGGGTGTTGATTTCGCCATTATGCGCTAGCATACGCAACGGCTGCGCCAACGGCCACGATGGGAAGGTATTCGTGCTATAGCGCTGATGGAAAATGGCAAAAGCACTGGTGTAGCGAGGATCAGCTAGATCACGATAGAACAGTGGGACTTCCTTCGGGGCCATCAGTCCCTTGTAGACAATGGTCGCATGTGAAAGCGAGACGATGTAGCAATCTGTAATTTGTGCCTCAGATAGTTTACGCTCAATCATGCGCCGAGCGTAGTAGAGCATTTTTACATAGTGATCAGGGGTAAAGTGAGCTGGACATGTGAGCATTACTTGCGCAATCTCTGGTGCAGTCTCTCTGGCATACGCACCCAGAGCATTACAATCAACAGGAGGAGTACGCCAACCTAGCAATACCAGATCAACTTCGGCCAGCGTCTGTTCAATAATCTGGCGGCAACGTGTGCTAGCAGGACTATTGTTTGAGGGGAGAAAGATCATGCCAACAGCCAAATCTTCAGGATTGGCAATGGATACTTGCTGTCTATCAAGTTCCTCAAGAAACAACACTCTAGGAATTTGAGTAAGAATGCCAGCACCATCGGATGTCTCAGCATCTGCATCTTGTGCGCCACGATGAGTAAGGCGAGCTAGTGCTTCAAGGGCAGTCTGTACAATAGTGTGACTGGCTTCACCTGCAACTTGTACCAAGAAGCCAGTGCCGCAGGCATCATGTTCCCAACGGCTGTCGTAAAGTGGATAGTTTGTACATGCAGGATCGATGGTGTCATAATTGTGCGTCATGCGTCGCCCTCCTAAATAAAAGAAGTGTCGTGGAACAGGGTGTGAAAAGTAATCGCCATTGAGCGCTTGCGGTGTATGATATTACCCCACAGAAAAACTACCTATAACAATGTTAAGAAGCAGCTGCGCCAATTTTTTTCGACGAACTAGCGGAGGTCGCCAAAGCCTTTTTTCTGATTCGGATATATATAAGAGGGGCCAATGGCAGAACTAGTAGTATAGGGAATAGATGTCAGGTACCTCATTGCGCAGGGGGCAACCCTCCCAATATACTTGAGCAGAGTATAACATATAAGCAAGATTTTTATTATGGTCAAAATGCACATATTATTCTTCTCTGGAAGGTACTTTTCTTTCTCTTTTTCGGCCTTTGTCAGATATGTAGGTGCTAAAGCATAGTTTTTATATACAAATTATACAAAATTAGCCATATTTAACAATACTACCCCACTGATTTCTTCCAGAACGATCAATATATATTTACATGCTCCAAGAACGGCGCACCGCGACCGAACCTATAGCGGTTGTCAGAAGAGCCGTCACCATTAACACTATGAGATCGGTATTAACTCCATCAAGAGTTGGATAGAAAAGGGCCTGTCGCATACCATCGATGGCATACCGAATGGGATCAAATGCGCTTAAATTTTGCAGCCATGTGGGAAGAAAGGCAATAGTAGTAAATCCCCCACCTAAAAAGAATAAATAGTTTGCAAGAGTTGATGCAGCCATGGTAACAGTTCGAGCATCATGCAAAAGTGCCCCTAACGTGGCTCCCATGCCAGATGCACACAAGCCAGTTGCCGCAAAAAGAGCAATGAGTGCTGGCCAGTGGTCGATCGGCGGAGAAACAACACCTGTAAGGATACAAAGAACAAGAGCTGGAACAAGTACTATCAAGGATGCTATGAATTCACCGAGCAGTCGCCCAATAACTAAGATCCAGTCAGTTTGTGGTACCAAGGCAAGGTATCGAGCTGTCCCTCGTCCCACATCTTGAGCACACAATAGTGATGGTCCCACGAGTCCAACACTGAGAACAAGCAGGATAAAGACGGGAAGAATTTGATAATGGAGGAAATCAACATTAGTCCGCCGCAGGTCTTGCTCGATGACACCAACACGGTAAGGACTGTATAGAATGGTCGGAGTAGCAGATTGTGCTTGATTATCATCCGCATCAGCGAGATTTGATGCGTCAAACTCACCGACTGAACGCTCGAAACTGCGACGGATGTCATCTGCGAAATCGATGTCAACATTGTTCAGAATTAGAGAAAGATTGGCCCGGCGACCGTTATTGATCAGATCGTCAAAATCCGGCGGAATAATAATGATTGCAGCAACTTCCTGATCACGAAGCATGCGATTGGCAGTTTGCATATCTGTCTGAGTGAGCGCGTAAGCTTCTGTATCATAAGCGATCAATAAACTCATGTATTGTGCAAGAGGTCCGCGAGCCTGCATGACAAGGGCAACAGGTTGCTGACCAACAGAAAGTGTCAGAACCAAAAGCAGTAATGCCATGCCCAAAGGTGGAATGATTGCGCATACCAGTGCAGCAGGTGTGCGAATCCATATAAGCAGATCAAGACGTGCAATTGTCCAAATCCCTCGTATCATCGTACTATATTCCTTCTTAGGATGAAAGTTTTGAGAGGGCGAGTAAAATTATAAAGAGCATCCTCAAGGGCACTAGCAGCTAAAATCAAACGAACCTCTTTTTGAGAATGTACCTTTATATGCTCCAAGAGCGACGCACCGCGACCGAACCTATAGCGGTTGCCAGAAGAGCCGTCACCACTAACACTCCGAGATCGGTATTAACTCCATCAAGAGTTGGATAGAAAAGGGCCTGTCGCATACCATCGATGGCATACCGAATGGGATCAAATGCGCTTAAATTTTGCAGCCATGTGGGAAGAAAGGCAATAGTAGTAAATCCCCCACCTAAAAAGAATAAATAGTTTGCAAGAGTTGATGCAGCCATGGTAACAGTTCGAGCATCATGCAAAAGTGCCCCTAACGTGGCTCCCATGCCAGATGCACACAAGCCAGTTGCCGCAAAAAGAGCAATGAGTGCTGGCCAGTGGTCGATCGGCGGAGAAACAACACCTGTAAGGATACAAAGAACAAGAGCTGGAACAAGTACTATCAAGGATGCTATGAATTCACCGAGCAGTCGCCCAATAACTAAGATCCAGTCAGTTTGTGGTACCAAGGCAAGGTATTCGAGCTGTCCCTCGTTCCACATCTTGAGCACACAACAAAGCTGTTCCTATGAGTCCAACACTGAGAATAAGCAGGATAAGAACAGGAAGAATTTGATAATGAAGGAAATCAACATTGGTCTGACGCATGTCTTGCTCGATGACACCAATGCGGTAAGGACTGTATAGAACGGGCGGAACATATTGTGGTTGATTATCATCCGTATCAGTGAGGTCCAACTGCGGTGCATCAAACACTCCGACTGAACGCTCGACACTGCGACGGATATCATCTGCGAAATCGATG
The DNA here is from genome assembly GCA_963727755.1 of uncultured Chloroflexia bacterium. Classification (GTDB taxonomy): domain Bacteria; phylum Chloroflexota; class Ktedonobacteria; order Ktedonobacterales; family Ktedonobacteraceae; genus DASYAN01. The sequence goes on along the minus strand of CAVSHN010000003.1, from coordinate 165,186 downwards.
TCGACATTGTTCAGGATCAGAGAGAGATTGGCCTGACGACTGTTAGTGATCAGCTCGTCAAAATCCGGAGGAATAATAATGATTGCAGCAACTTCCTGATCACGAAGCATACGATTGGCAGTTTGCATATCTGTCTCAGTGAACGCGTAGGCTTCTGTATCATAGGAGATAAATAATCTCATACGTTTTGCAAATGGTCCGTGAGCCTGCATGACAAGGGCAACAGGTTGCTGACCAACAGAAAGTGTCAGAACTAAAAGCAGTAATGCCATGCCCAAAGGTGGAATGATTGCGCATATCAGTGCAGCTGGTCTGCGAATCCATACAAGCAAGTCGAGACGTGCAATCGTCCAAATCCCTCGTATCATCGTACGACATTCCTCCTTAGGATGAAGGCCATCAGTATTAGCATCAAACCGGCCCAGCCAACAAGCATTAGAAAGTCAACAAAAATTGGTTCGGGCGTGACGCGCAATCCATGGAAAGCATCTTCAAGCACTCCAACTGCAGGATAGGTGGGAGAGAGATGCGCTAGTATCCAGATGACATTTCCATCGAACCGCTCTGGCTCAAGCGAACCACTGTCCATATAGAGAGGGAGGGCAAGACCGAAAATCAAAGAGGCAACGGGCAATGTTCGTTTGATGAGGACCCCAAGCATAGCACCGATACAACCGAAAATAATAACGCAGGCAATTAGTGCAATTATTGCCTCAATTGGTGAGACAGGTACAACACCATAGCCTATTATGACAACTCCGGTAGTTACAAGGAGAGCAAGCATGGCAACTGTATTAGTCGCTAGGACACGACCCACAAAAACTACTATTGGCTGGATAGGAGTAAGTAAAAGGGACTTCGCCGTACCTGACTCGAATTCACGTGCAACTGCTATGGCACTCAAAATGCCTGCGATGATGAATGCATCCAATGCAAGTGAACTCACAACAAGGTAGGGAATAAAACCGGTGTCGTGGTTGATGAGATCATGCTCTGTAGCATGAACTCGAATAAAAGGCGAGTTGAATTGCTTCCCAAACGCAACAATGGCGGAGGGAAGGGCACGTTGAATATCTTCTGTGAGATCAACATCGACATTGTCAACTAATACCTGAATTGGTGCCGTACCACCCTGAGCGATGATGTCTGAGAAACCATGAGGGATGACAATAATGGCAACGAGCCTGCCGTGTTGTAACGCCGTCATGGCCGTTGCCTGATCCATCAATCGCAGTGAAAATGAATGATGTGTATTTGCCAAAATTTTCGCAAACATGTGTGCATAGAGGCCGTGATCCTCGTCAATGAGTGCTGTTGGGGCTTGGCTACCCGTCAATCCGAACAAACTGACAAGCAAGAGAAATGTCACTGCTTGTATGACGGTTAGAATTACAAGTATGTATGACCGTCTCAACTGAATGAACTCTGAACGAACAGCGCCAAAGAGAGCTGTGAATGTAGCTTTCATGAAACGCTCTCCAATACACGAAAAACTTCCGCAAGATCTGGAGCACGAAGCCGAAAACCCTTGATAGGAGCCGTCTCGAGCACAACGCGTGTCACGCTATCAGTAACAACATCGCCAGCGAGGAAGATAGACAAACCGACAGAAGTTTTCTCGATACGTAACACACCATCCATTTGGGTAAGTTCGGACGAGATTGCTTTGACAGAGTTTGATTTACATTCAATATCGAGACAGCAACCAGCACGTGAAACAAGTTTATCGGGACTTTCAGACACAAGTAACTCGCCTTTGCGTAAAACTGAGACTGTGTCACAAAGCGCTAGTGCTTCGTCGAGATAATTAGTAGCGACAATAACTGTTGTACCTTTAGATCGGAGAAGACGAAGATATGACCAGATAGTATGTCGTGCCTCAACATCTACACCCAAAGTTGGTTCATCAATTACTAATAATTCAGGGTTATGCAGCAAAGAACGCGCAATAGCAACACGCCGACGCATCCCCCCTGAAAGTGTTTTAACCACATCACTAGCTCGGTCAGAGAGTCCAAGTAGCTCAAGCACCTTACCAATTCTCCACTTAGGATCAGAGACATTATAGAGAGATGCCGAAAATTGCAGATTCTCGAAGGTGGTCAGCTCATCGTAGAGTGCTGTTTCTTGGAGTACAACGCCGATACGTTGGCGTAGACTTACACCTTGTACAGGTAATCGCTGACCAAGAATGGTGACATTTCCGTGAGAAGGGCGACGTAACCCAATGATTATGGATAACAATGTACTTTTCCCGGCCCCGTTTGGTCCAAGAATCCCTGCAATATTACCCTGTTCAATCTCTAGACTAATACCGTTGAGAACGGTTCGCCGACCAATTCGGCACCACACATCCTCAAAATGAACCGCTGAGATGGAATGAAATCTCTCCACGTCCGTAGTCTCTAAATCCATACTTTCCTCTACTAGACCATTAAGTTGCTTTCACACGTAGGCCACCAGTACACATAAACCGATGATGCGTATAAGAGTTGGATATGATGAAGGCGACAGCAAACCGGAAAGTCACCTCATTCCTATGCAAAGCATAGCTGACCAAGAGTGACATTTCTAGAGGGAAAGAGGGACAACTCGAACAGCACTTCCTGTAGAGAGGAGCTAATGCGCAGCATTATGCACAATTTGCGCAATAAGGCCAACTGCAATGATAGCTAGACAAATAGCAATGACAATCAGTGTTGTAAGGAGGATTTGCTGGCCTCGTCGATGAAGTTGTGGAGCATCTGGTTCATAAGTAACAGCTTTCACTGCATCCAAGTTTTGCAGCATATGTTGCATTTCACGTATAGAGTGATATCGTTTTTCAGGATCACGTCTAATAGACTTCATTACTACGGTCGCTAGAGGAGGAGAAAGATCCGGTTTAAAAGTCAGGATCGAAGGGGGGTCTTGAGTCACATGCTGGTTCATGATTGCGAAGGCACTCTCACCATCGAATGGCGTACGACCACACAGCATTTCGTAGAGAATAACCCCCACAGCATAGATGTCGGAGCTAGCCATGCCGCGTTCGCCCTTCAACTGTTCAGGAGACATATAATCTGGTGTACCCACGGTGCCAGTCAGGCCACGCCATGTCACCCTGCGTGCCCCTTCCAACAAGGCAACACCAAAATCAATAATTTTCACGTTACCATCATCCTGAATCATAATATTCTCAGGCTTGATATCGCGATGGAACACACCATGCTCATGACAATAGGCTAAGGCATCACAAACTTGCAGGCTAATCCGACGAGCTTCTTCTGGCAAGAGAGATTGGCCACACCGCTCTTCCAGCACCGCACGCAGTGTACGACCCTTGATATATTCCATTACAAGGTACTCTACGCTGCGCTGTTCATCTATATTGAGCATGTGCTGCACATGAGGATGGTTGAGACGATTACCTATCTCTGACTCACGCTTATAACGCTCGAAGATAGCAACATTACCTATTAAATCATCGTTGAGGAATTTCAAAACGACCGTCTGTTGCGTGTGGAGATCTTTCGCGAGGTAAACACGACTCATGCCTCCATGCCCAAGCTGGCGGATAATTTCATAGTGATCAATTTGCACACCTGGTGTATATACAGCTGTCATGACTCCAACACACCTTTTTTTGTCACGCATGCAACACAGAAACTTCTATGTCTCACATCAAGGCAAGGATGCCAACTTAAAGCACCAGCATCCATCTGCCCCAAGTATAGCATACAAGCAGGCGTCAACGCCAGAGACAAATTGTCCAAATTTTATGGTACATCTACACTGTGTCGATAGGGGTGGCAATAGAGATCCTTGGACGATGCTTGAAATAGAGTGCTGAGTGCTATATAATACCAAATCAAAGGAACAAGGTGAACAGGGAGGTCGAACGTGAGGATTTTCAAAAACAAGTGGTTTACCAAGTTCGCCGAGAAAGAAGGCATCAGCGATACCAAACTATGTAAGGCAGTAAAGGATGCAGAGTCCGGTAAGATAGATGCTGATTATGGCGGTGGCGTCATAAAGCAACGGATTGCTCGTCCCAATGCGGGTAAGTCAAGCGGCTATAGGTCAGTCATCCTGTACTACAGAGGCAAAAGGGCTTTCTTCGTCTATGGGTTCCCGAAAAGTAAATGGGGAAATATAGATGAGGTAGATGAACGGTACTTTAAGGAAATGGCAAAATTAACATTGGCATTTTCGGATGATGAGCTTGCAAAGTTGATCAAAACAGGAGCATACGAGGAGGTAAAGTGTGATGACTGAGAGCAGAACTTATAAGAGTAGCGCACTTGCAGCAATACATGAGACGATTTCTGACTGCTATAATGCTGGTGTCATCGATGAACAAACGATGCGGCATTTCGATGAAGCTTGCTTGACCCAGATTCGAGAGTTCACCCCAGAAGAAATACAAGCGCTGCGCGAACGTGAGCAAGTGAGCCAGACCATTTTTGCCTATTACCTAAACGTACCGGAAGACTGGATTAGGCAATGGGAAGAAGGCAAGGAACACCCTGTCGGCCCATCTTTGAAGCTTCTGTCCCTTGTCGAAAGGAAGGGGTTAGCAGCTATTGCCTAGAAACGTCAGGAATCCGATCTCGGAAACGATACCACGGAAACGATATCAATATAGGGCGTGTCCCTAGCACCCCCAGGCTAAGGACAAGCCCTATAAGCGATTACAAGGAGTTGACCTCCTTACTCTCCAGCCAAAGAATTCCCCCTAGACTCCGGAGTCTCAGATCCAGCTGAAGAATTCTGATACAACTGGAGCCTCTGATACAACCGAAGTCTCTGATACAACCGGAACTTTCGCCTTATAATCCTCTGGATGCAAGATAGATACACCCGTGACAAGCTTACGACCAAAGAGGAAGAGGAAACCAATCACTAGCCAAGCAACTGAGAAAACACCTGCAATAATGACATTCGTGCGACCAGGATCGCCACCAACGACGGCGAAGTAGACCACACCCACCAACATAGCAATATTGAGCACCGCACCTAGGATTGGGGCAATGAGAGTACCAAAGATGCCACGTCCAGGTACACTAGCAAAGGCAATAATACACACGATACAGGTGATGCCATACAGAATGAAGGTACCAATGTTTGAAACGACTGCGACCTGCACCAGATTATTGGCATTTAACACGCCATATGAACCAACGATAGCAGAGATGATCGTTAGGACAATCACGCCGACATGTGGCGTACGGAACTTGCCATGCAGAAAACCGAAGATAACTGGCATTTCCTTGTCTCTACCCATAGCATAAGTGACACGCACACCAGTGTTTAGACAGGCCAACGACGTACCGATCAGCGCAATTACCACGGTCGCCGCCAGGATGGCTGCAAAAGCTGTGCCAAATGAACCACCAAAGATCTTCGCCAGCTCACCGATAGGAGCAATCGAGGCACTAGCCGCCGTGAAGTCCGTAGCAAGCTTGCCATCAGGACCAAGGCCCTTATAATATGTTCCTATGACAAAGTTGGCCGCGAAGTATTCCAAGAAGTAGAAAATGACGGCTTGAATAATCAGCGGAGAATCACTGCACGTGGAATGTCACGTTTGGGATTCTTTGCTTCCGCACCAAGAGCGGTTGCAGACTCAAAACCAACGACCAGTAGGATAGCAATAGTAGCCTGATAAATGAATCCATTGACATCATGCGGAACTAACACGCTAAGAGCATTATGATGTACATACGCATACGACGGATGTTGTAGCCGGAAAACAATGGCGACAATAGAGAAGATGATCAGCGCAACGATTTGAATGACATTGATGATAATGCTGGCTAAAGTCGAGCCTGTCACCCCAATGTAGGCAATGAGTCCGACAATAAGCGAGAAGACGATACAAATCGCAATCATCTCAAGGTTAGTGGTCAATCCTGGGGTAGCAGCAAAATTGGGATTAAAAAACTGGACAATATAAGTGATTAGGCTCCCCATGAAAGCGACCATCACTCCCGGATATATCCAGTAATAGAGGTGTGAGGCCCAACCGACCAAAAACTTGGTCAAACGGGCAAATTTGAAATGCCGATGCTCTTCTTTGTGCAGAATAGCAACTTCGGCAAAGTAGTAGGAACTGCCAGTGCCAGCCTCAGGATAGCGGCCAGCAAGTGCAGCATAGGCCATTGCCGTAAGCAAAGCGATAAGAGTAGCAACAAAAACGGCAGACCACATACTGGTTGCACCAGTGCCCGATTGGGATTGAAATGTGGTCCAGAGGAAAGCTCCAGGCGCGATGAGCGCCATGGCATTGATAGTAACTCCCGTCAATCCGAGAGTGGTCTTCATGCCAGTTTGATGCTGCACTTGATCTGCCATGTGGTTCTCCTTTTTTCAATACATCCTGATCATTTGCATAGCACCTTTACCACAGGACAGAGCTAACATTGCTAAGAGTAGAGCTAGAAGGGCTACATCATTGCACCAATCACTATGCTCTTCTCGTCCATGCTGCGAAATAGGTAGATATGAGCATCTCTACAAATTCACACAAATTTGGACAAAACTACTAAAACTCTCTTAGTAATAGTAGTATAAACAGCCCATGGCTTAAATAGAAGGGCCAAATTACCAGAAGTATATGGGCCAGTTTTGTATATATTGCACAAAAAAATAAGGGGAAAGGTGTTGAAATATCAAGCTGAAAAATTCGCTTGACGAAAGTAGATCCATTCTCTACAATACAGTAAAGACATACCCTATGCACACACATTGCATCCCATACCACACCAGCAAAGGAAGCACAGATGGGAGATCGTTTCAACCGTGTTGGGCAACAGCTCGGTAACTATCGCTTCATCCGTTTACTAGGAGAAGGCAGCTTTGCCCAAGTCTACCTTGGCGAGCATGTTCACCTAGGAACCCGAGCCGCCGTCAAGGTCCTTCACACCCAATTGACGCATGAGGATGTCGATGCCTTTCGCACCGAGGCTCGCACCATTGCTCATCTCATCCATCCCCATATCGTGCGCGTCCTCGATTTTGGCGTCGAGGATAAAACCCCCTTTCTGGTGATGGACTATGCTCCCTATGGGACTCTGCGCAACCTTCATCCTAAAGGCTCTTTTCTTCCACTAGCAACCATCGTCACTTATGTCAAGCAGGTCGCGGAAGCCTTGCAATATGCCCACGATCAGAAACTGATCCATCGGGATATCAAACCTGAAAATATGCTGGCGGGTGAACGCCATGAAGTCTTGCTCAGTGACTTTGGTATCGCACTGGTAGCACAGAGTTCACGCAACCAAAGTACTCAGGAGGTCATTGGTACCGTCACCTACATGTCCCCTGAACAAATCCAAGGCAAGCCCCGTCCTGCCAGTGATCAGTACTCTTTAGGTATTGTGGTCTACGAATGGCTTTGTGGAGATCGTCCCTTCCATGGCTCCTTCACCGAATTGTGTGCTCAGCACGTGTTTGCCCCTCCGCCACCACTGAGTGTGAAAGTGCCAACCATCTCATACGATGTCGAAACCGTTGTGATGACAGCCCTTGCCAAAGATCCCAAGCAGCGCTTTGCCAGCATCCGTGCATTTGCTACAGCTCTGGAACAGGCCAGTCGACTAGAACTAAATCAGCCGCCTGCAGGTACCAAGGGATCCACTCTACCAACAAAATCGTCGTCATCAACCATTCTTGCTACGCCACTACGTCGCATACCCGAACTTACGACTGACAACTTTTCGGCTCAGCAAATTGCCGCTCATACGAATAAGGAGCAAGCGTCTCAACTCATGGGACATCCTTCCCGTAGAACGGTGATTGCAGGCCTAGCAGGATTAGTTTTCGTGGGCAGTGGGATCACTTGGTTTGCAATCTCACAAAACCCTATTCCAAAACCAGCCCCGGTCGCAACTGCGACTCCTCTTCCCCTAGGAACCACTCTCTACGTCTATCGTGGGCATTCTAATCAAGTCTATGGGGTGGCGTGGTCTCCCAATGGGAAGCGCATCGCCTCCGCCTCCCGAGATGAAACTGTGCAAGTTTGGGATGCTACTAATGGAGGCAATGTCTTCACCTACACGGGACACACTAATTCAGTACTCTCAGTGGCGTGGTCTCCTGATAGCAAATATATTGCCTCTGCCTCTTGGGACAAAACTGTGCAGGTCTGGACGACAGTCGATGGTACCCATATCTACACCTACAAAGGCCATTCTGATACCGTAAACAGGGTAGTATGGTCCCCCCGGCAAACGCATCGCCTCTGCATCCAATGACAAGACTGTGCAAATCTGGGATGCCCTTGATGGTAGCAATGCCTATACTTACATGGGACATTCTAATCAAGTGTTCTCGGTGGCATGGTCCCCCGATGGCAAACGCATCGCCTCTGGCTCCCGAGATGAAACAGTAAAAGTCTGGGAGGCCACTGATGGCAGCAACCCCTACACATACACAGGCCATTCTGACAGCATCCTGTCGGTGGCATGGTCTCCCGATGGCAAACGTATTGCCTCTGCCTCCTGGGATAAAACTGTGCAGGTCTGGGATGCTACCGATGGCAAGAACCCCTATACCTACAAGGGCCATTCTGATTGGGTAGAAAGGGCAGTGTGGTCGCTCGAATGGTAAGCGTATTGCCTCTGCCTCCGGGGATAAGACTGTGCAGGTCTGGGATGCCATTAATGGCAGCCATGCCTACATCTACAAGGGCCATTCTGATCGGGTATATGGGGTGGGGTGGTCTCCTGATGACCGAAGCATTGCCTCTGCCTCCTTTGACAAGACCGTACAGGTCTGGGAAGCGTAGGCAACAACGTAGATGATATTTGTGTGTTGCTATTCAATGAACTAGCCACAATAAGCACTATAGCGGTTATCTGAAACTTTGAACCGTGCTGCCGAATGGTTCAAAGTTTCAGCTAGCTGTTGTAATATGAACTGCTTCAGCTCGAGTAGTATTCAGGATACTTACGGCCTTTACAGCAGTCATCTAGGCCCCATATGCTCTCATTCCCTCCTCGCTCCCTCCCATCCAGCCGCAAACAATCCATCTACGTCATTTTTTATATTTGCCTTATACGCTTCATCGCTTATCTTAGGATGTGCCTCATCATAGAGTTGTTGAGCAGGCTTGTATTTTCTAAGGCTAACCCAGCCGCGCCCTGCCAGAGTCCCCTGATCGCTTGCGGAGGGACCGCTAGCAGAGAGATCGGGCGTGGCGCCGAGACCGCAGGCCGGGTGGAGAGATTGGGGGTCACCATCAGAGGGTATGAAGTCGCTGTCTTGGTGCTGACCGTGAATTTGCAGTGCGAACTCCAACCTTGGGTCATTGTGCGACGACCTCTGATCGTCTCTTGGCTCGTAGATGTACTGCTCTAGTTCCCAAGTTCTTGGACCTGCTTTTCCTGTTGGCTTCGCCGTTCCTTCTCGCGATTTATCTATACGAAGTTTTCGCTCCATGAGTTTGCCCTTTGCTGGAGAATAAATCTCAACATTATATGCTCAAATGTCTCAACATCTAAACATCTCTCATTCATACGAAACGTTCTAAAATTTCACAATAGGATAATCAAAAGTTGGCGTACGTTCTCCTCCTTTACAAAGGAGTTCTACCGTGACTGTCAACTCTGACAAATCGAGAATCTAGTATCTATTATACTAAAGTTGATCTGAATTTGTCAATATGGATTTGGCTATGGTCAGGGACATTTAGCAATTTGTGTGATATTTATCTATTCTTCTATATTATGAGTGTACATTTCTGTTCGATCATACAACCGCTTCTTATGAGTGGGATCTCTGCCCATTACAGCGGTTCGCTAAGGTCTTGACCGATGGGAGACGATAGAGGAAAGCAGGTTGCCCGGATGAGAGAGATGATAGAACTTAAAATAAGCTAACTGCCATGACTCTGAGATCTGTTGTACAATGTAATTATGGAGATGCCATTGAGCTATGCCTTTACGACACTTGTCTTTACAAAGACTGCCGACAAGCTCTAGCTCGAAGAAAGTTTGAGAACATGCACGACATCCTTGAAGAGTCCTGGGCCTACTCAGCAAGAAGATCAAGCATGTCACAACAAGATCAACTTCGCGACAAGGAAACACCGCTTCGCCAAGATGTTCGCACGCTCAACGATGCGCTAGACCAGACTATCCAGCGCTATGGTGGGCATCGCGTTTTCGAGACCGTGGAACAATTACGCAAGAACTGCAAGCGGTTGCGCGATTGGGCAGAAGGTCTCTCGCAGGCATCACCAGCTGAGAGTCAACAAATTCAGAGTGAGATCGCAGCTCTCTCACAGGAGATTATGCAGATCGTTCAGAGTTGTGATCTAGATACCGCTATTGATGTCATCCGCGCCTTCACTGTATATTTTCATCTTGTCAATACAGCTGAACAATATCATCGCATTCGTCGTCGTCGTGCTCATGAACTTAATCAGAATGGTCACCCACAGCGCGGTTCGCTAGCTGCACTCATCAAGTTCTTCAAAAAGAACGCTCTGGATGCCTCTACGGTGCAAAACTTGCTCCATCAGCTTTCTATCGATCTCGTTTTTACCGCTCACCCGACTGAGGCAACACGACGCAGTCTCATCACGAAATCTCGTCGGCTCGCAGAGTTGCTTGAGGCTCATGATCACATGAATCTAATGACTCCACATGAGCAACAGCATTGGCAGCGCGAATTGACCGCAGTGATTGACCTGCTCTGGCGCACTGATATGGTTCGTCACGTGCGTCTTGTGCCGTTAGACGAGATTAAGATGGGTATCTATTATCTGGATGAAATTCTGTATGATGCTCTGCCCAATCTCTACAGTGAGTTCGAAGAACTGCTACACGAGGCTTATCCCAGTGTCAGAGTGCCGTCGTTTCTGCACGTCGGTTCATGGATTGGCGGAGATCAGGATGGCAATCCTTTTGTCAGTGCCGATACTCTGCTCTCAGCTCTGCGATTGCAACGTGGCTATGTGATTGGCCATTATCGGACAGCTATTGAAGCTCTAGCAAAGGAATATTCGCAATCTGTCAATCATACACACGTTGCACCTGACCTCTTGCACTCTCTCAACTATGACGCCGCCTGCCTGCCCGACTATGCACGCGAATTAGGCACTCAGATAGCGCTTGAGCCCTATCGTGCCAAACTTTCCTTTATGTGGAAGCGCCTAGAGGCAACGCTTTCCTCATCCGACACGGACGCGATAAATCGGGTCCCTACCACACACGAGATTGATTGCCAATCGGTAGGGGCCCAATTCATTGCGCCCGCACAACACCATACGCCTGCAAAATCTCATTCGTCCACTGTACTCTACCAGAATGCAAATGAATTACTAGCTGATTTGCGACTTATACACGCCAGTCTGCTCGCCGATGGTGAATTTGCACTCGCTCAAGGATCGCTGGCTAAGCTGATGCGCCAAGTCGAGCTGTTCGGTTTCTATTTTGCCGCTCTCGATGTGCGCCAGCATAGCGAACAACATGCCACTGCACTCGCGGAACTGTTACGTACCACTGGTCTCTGCCACGATGACTATAGGAAATTCACGGAAGATAAGCGCGTGCAAATCCTAGAGTATCTGCTACGAGACCCACGCATTCTGACACGTCCAGGATTACAGCTCAGCCCCGATACCTGCCATATTTTGAATACCTTCCAGGCCATTCGTCAGGCACGAGAAACATTCGGGCATCAAGCTATTATTTGCTATATTATAAGCATGTCGCATACCTTGAGCGACCTGCTAGAAGTTCAACTTTTCCTTAAAGAGGCTGGTATTCCTGATTTACCTATTGTGCCGCTCTTTGAGACTATTGATGATTTGCGCAACTGCACAATAATTCTAGAGCAGGCATTCTCTCATCAAGATTATCGTCTGTATCTCGAAAACTGTCACCATAAGCAGCAAGTGATGCTTGGCTACTCTGATAGTAGTAAGGATGGGGGCATTCTGACATCTAGCTGGGAACTGTATCAGGCTCAGCGTCGACTTGCCACACTGGGACAAAAATATGGGGTTGGGATTACAATCTTTCATGGTCGTGGTGGTGCCATTGGCCGTGGTGGTGGTCCAATCTATGAAGCTATTCTTGGACAGCCACCAGGGACGGTAAATGGACGTCTGCGCATTACTGAACAGGGTGAAATGCTTTCCTTCAAGTATGGTCTGCACGAGATTGCCATTCGCAATATGGAATTGGTTGTCACTGGTGTCATCCAATCCAGTATTCCTGACCAAGAGATTATCGAAACCCAGGTGCACCCACAGCCTACGCCCGAATGGGAAGCAACGATGGATCACCTTTCAGCGAACGCATATGCTCGCTATCACAAGCTGATCTATGAAGATCCGACGTTCCTGAATTTCTTTGAGCAGGCCACACCGATCCTTGAATTAGGTTGGCTCAACATTGGTTCCCGTCCCTCACGTCGGACAGTTGGGCGTGCCATCACAGAATTGCGTGCGATCCCTTGGGTCTTCTCATGGATGCAGAGTCGCTACGTGCTCCCCAGTTGGTACGGTGTAGGAGGGAGTCTCGCAGAATATATTGGCGAGGACCCGGCACGGCTAGGACAGTTGCAAAAGATGTATCGCCAATGGCCATTCCTGAGAGCCTTTGTGGACAATTTGCAGATGACGCTCTCTAAGGCTGATATGCATATCGCACAGAACTATGCCACGCTAGTCGACGACGAGACTTTGCGAGAACGTATCTCACACGAAATTCAGCAGGAGTATCAACGCACTCGCGATATGGTGATCAAGATTGTTGGGGGGAAAGCACTCCTCGACAACACCATAGTCTTGCAAGAATCCATCCGGCGGCGCAATCCCTATGTTGATCCCTTGAGTTATTTCCAAGTCGTTCTGCTCCGTCGCTTACGAGCCCTTGGAGGTCCATTAATGTTGGACAAAATAGCACAACAGGATGCTACCCCTGAGGAACGCGAACGAGCCCGCTTGACGTATGCAGTCCTCTTAACAATTAATGGTATTGCAGCTGGTCTTCGTAATACGGGCTAATCGATTCCTTATAGTTTTAGTCAGTTGCTCATGCGCTCCTCCCTTTGCCCATTCATCATTAAAACCGTTTCCTTCTAGTTCCAGTCAGTTGCTCATTCGCTCCTCCTTTTGCCTATTCATCATTAAAACCACTTCCTTCTAGTTCCAGTCAGTTGCTCATCCGTTCTTCCTTTTGCCTATTCATCATTAAAACCACTTCCTTCTAGTTCCAGTCAGTTGCTCATCCGTTCTTCCTTTTGCCTATTCATCATTAAAACCACTTCCTTCTAGTTCCAGTCAGTTGCTCATTCGCTCCTCCTTTTGCCTATTCATCATTAAAACCACTTCCTTCTAGTTCCAGTCAGTTGCTCATCCGTTCTTCCTTTTGCCTATTCATCATTAAAACCGTTTCCTTCTAGTTCCAGTCAGTTGCTCATCCGTTCTTCCTTTTGCCTATCCATCTTTAGAGTAATTTTAACCACCCATTTATTGCAATTATGTGTAGAATTAACACTTGACAAAATTGATGAAAATCTATTATAATCTTACCATGAGGAAGAAATAAGAAAGGCTTATCTCCCCACTCTTACTGCCATCTTATAAATTTCTTCCAGAAAAAAAGTGTTGTCTTTGAATAGAACTATTGCTTGTTTTTTTGTGTTCAATTCTCAAGGGAATGTCTATGTCCACAAGATCTACAAGAGTTCTTTACAGAGTGTTCTGTACAGAGTGTTCTTCATGTGCACGCTCTTCGCTTTGCCCCTTGTCCCACAAATAGGGACAACTGGTAGCTGATACCAACGGGCATTCAATGCCTCAATTTAACTACTCAGGTACCAATCTAGCCGATTAACGCGATTTATCATGCCTACTTGGCAATTTATTGCCCGAGTGTAGGGACCCTAAGGGTTACCTATCAATACTTCGCGTCTGCTGTACCCCTGAGCAGTTACGATGCAATTGTCACGGGATCAAATCCGCTCATAGGTCATCTGTTGATAGTGAGAGCCAGTGCCCACTGGAAGCTGGTTCGTTGAGTCGCACTTTGAGCCAAGCAACAAGACTATCCGTTTTTGTATGCTGTCAACAGCAGGAAAAAGGTAGGTAGAGTTCAATTGATGAAAACTCTACTTGATAATGTCTACTTGGCAGATAGTCCTGCCAAGTTCATGTCAGTGAAGCCAATTAACAAAGGAGAAAGATTATGGTACTCGAAAGAGGCAAATCTCAAATACAACCTGATGAGTCATCACCTCGTCGTGATGATTCTAGTACTCAGTCGCAAAGGGGAGATAGCGGGAACGCTGCAAGTCCATCTACAGGTAGCCACGGTTTGCATTTAGATCGACTTCTTATGAGCGGTGGTCAATATCATCAAGATACATGTAGTGAATCATCTGATGAAGGTACCAGGGACGTTGCAGGGCCAGTTGATACAAAATCTTTTGATATCCACCGACTCATTCTGAGCGGTAGTAAATCTCATCAAGACATACATAGTGAATCATCTGATAGAGATGCTGCAAGAGCACATGGTGATAAAACAGTGGGCGACAAATCACAAAGCTGTTCTGATCTCCGCCGGATGCTTTCTGGTCGGCAGAGGGAACTTGGAACAGAACTACGTAACAGAAGCGAGACAGCACTCGATCAACTGAACAAGCATATTCAGCCTGATATCCGTTACACAATGAACGAGTTACGCTCTCTTCGCGATCAGCGATATTCCACACGCCTTACAGACAGAATCAACGATATGATCTCTAATAATAGGGGAGTACTTCTTCAGGTAACTGACGCCTTCGCTAGGAGGGGCCTCCTTCGCAGGGTATCTGACAAATGCATGAGTCATCTTCAGACTGAGCAAGAAGATCCGCTAGACGAGACAATCAACGCATTCAAAGATCGAAATATGAGTGCCCAGGAAGTGGAAGAACACCTCAAGCATTTTAAGGTTGAACTCGTTAGCACCTCTCATCCGACTACGACAACGCCACTCCATCTCCACAGACAACTCAGTGAGACCGGACAGCACCTCATGGCTTTTGATGATAAGGATTCACCTCGTAAACTGGAAAGGACCACTTCTGAACTCGCCAGCCTTGACCTGCACCCTCGGGGCCTTAAGATAGAAAACGAGATTGAGATGGGTCTCCATCATATGGACACAATTTATAAGGTCCTGCCCAAAACCTACACTAGTTTAAAAGATAAGGTACACAATGTTTATCCTGGCATCTCTGTGCCGGAGCGTATTATAGACTATTCATCATGGAGAGGTGGAGATCAGGATGGCAATCCTAATGTAACTGGCGATACTCTGCGCCATGCCTTGGAAGAGGGACGCAAGCGGTTGATACCCAAATATATTAGCTCACTAGATAATATAGCGAACCGGGTAATGCCTGCCGTAGAAGAGTTAAAATGGCAAGATTTTGAGCCCGAAAAGCAATATCGTCAACAACAACTTGAACAAGCTCCTGCAAAACTTGCAGAAATGTCGCAACGTCTCAATGCAATGCTTCCGTCATCTGATGCTTCTACTTCTAAAGATGCTACTACTTCCAACAAAGATGGCTACAAGCATGTAAGTGAATTTTATAGGGATTTGCAAGCTCTACACCAAATGATGCCTGACGAGACTAGTAAAAGAAAACTGGAAAAGTTGATGCTTCGAGTCAAGCAGTTCGGTTCCCGTTTTATCGGCCTCGATGTACGTCAAGAGAGCACCCAACATGTGAATGCAATCGGAGAACTGTTCGATCCAGAATACAGTAAATACGAGGAAGAGAAGCGAGTGGAAGTCCTGGAGGCGCTGCTGCAAGATAAGTCACAGACCTTAGAGCACTATCTGCAATATACACCAGCAGAGATCGTAAAAGGAGAAAAAGATGGAGAGAATTTAAATTTGCAAAATGAACGGCTCACAGACGCGACCCGCCGCGTCTTGAGTACCTTACGAGCCATTCGCGATGCTCAAAAAGAAACAACCGTTGAAGACACAGCTGTCAAAGACAAAGGTGTCAATTGCTATATCATAGCTATGACACACGATTTCAGCAATTTACTGGAGGTACAAGTTTTATCCGAGAAATCTGGTATTGATAAGTTACCTATTGTGCCACTTATCGAAACAGCAGACGATTTGCAGCGATCTAAGGCGATTTTAGAACAGGCATTCCAAAACGGATCTTTTCGTCAGTACCTCCAACGGTGTGGTAACGAGCAGACAGTGATGCTTGGCTACTCTGATAGCGCTAAGGGCGATGGTATTCTGACATCCCGTGTGGAGCTGTATAAAGCCCAGGAGGATCTGACTGCCCTAGCACAAAAATATGGGATTAAGATGAGAATTCTTCCACGGCAGTGGTGGTGTCATCGCCCGTGGTGGTGGGTCGTCGCTCAATGTATTCACCGATGCACTTCCATCAGGGACGGCGGGCAGTGGTGGCCGTGTTACTGAACAGGGTGAAGTACCTTGCGAACACTATATGACACGCGAACTTGCCAAGGCTCACCAAGAAAACGTTCTTGGTGCTTCATTAAAGAAGAGCATTGAAGAGACCCCAGGTCAAGAAGCCATCGAGCAACGCAAAAAAAACAGGGCCCTGATGGATAAAGCCTCAGAAATTTCATCTAATGTATTCCGTGAGCTGAAGAATACTAAAGCTGAAGACGGGACAACATTCTTTGACCTCTTCAAGGAGATGGGACCTGAAAAAGGAGAACAACCCAAGTATGGTTCCCGTCCCGGAAGCAGGCAAAAGGATGCTAACGAGGCTGACACGGTCGCAGATCATACTGAAGACCCCTTTGATGCTGTCCGTGCAATTGGTTACAATGCTAAATTTCTTGCGAATGCCTCTAGAATACCCAATTGGTACGTCGGCCTCTCAAGAATTAAGCAAGAACTGACTGAGAATGAGTGGGAAGATTTTAAACAGCTATGCAGGACTGAACAACCCATGAAACTCTTAGTAGAAGAGATGGCTAAAGGTGCTTCAGAAGCTAATATGTCTATTGCAAAAGAATACACCAATTTAGCTAATAACCAGGAATTCGCGCTAGAAGTTCACAACAAAATTGAGACGGAATGGATGGCTACCTGTGAATTGTTGAAAGAGATAACAGGACAAGAAGTCCCGAACAAGGACTTGGCACCCGATCCCGATGTTCAGATCTTGCATCATATACAGGTAAATGCTCTCCATCGCCTGCGTGAGACTGGCGGAGCATTAGTGTTGGACGAAGTTTCACGACAGACAGCTACTTCTGAGGAGCTTGAACGAGCCGATCTGACGAAAATCGTACACGACACTGTTGCTGGTATTGCAGCTTTTAATAAGCGTTTCGGCTAATCAACTCCTCATTTGTCCTACCCCACCTTTTCACGGGGTAGGCATTTGACGATAAAGAGCCTGAGAACAGGAATGGATGGCTTGCCAAGCTTCAACCGCTCTGGCACTCCATCTACCATTCTCAGGCTCTTGCATCGCTTCCCAAACCACCCTAGCTCCAAACCTATCCCGCTCTAGAGGCCGCCATAGCGGTACATGTGTCTGGAAGATAACTCACACTTCGCGCACATGTCCTCGCACAAGCGGTATATAATGTTTAGACTATTGCTGTTAGTGCAAGAGTTGGTCTGCATACTCCATAGCGGTAGCGATATCTACCTCTGACCAGAAGCGGTGATAATTAAATGTTGGTGCTGGTCCGCCATTCAAGTATGCCTGCACTTTGGACCAAGCAGGGTCATGTTTATACTGTGGACGGAGACTGATGAACGTGGCCGATGAATTGATCTTTGCGCCATTGCCCATCTTACCAGTCCAACCAGCAGGGATGTAGACTGGATCGCCGAACTGTTTATAGTCTTTGCGTACCTCTGGTGAGGAAATGCCCTTACTATCAGAGTATTTGGTCCACATGCGATTAAGTAACTCTTTGGCGAGCCGGCCCGGCTTGGTCTTGTGAGACTTGGCTGAGTAGAACATCAGCGCTTTAGCCAGAGAAGCCGCTACGCCTACGTCATTTGTGGTATCTACAATCTTGACATGTAGCTTGGTATTGCGACCCGGCTTAGATGTATTCCAAGTATCGGGCTGTCCACTCCACGACAGGGTCGATGGGATGGAGTAGGTACCATCACGCTTCAGAGTAGTATTAGCTGTTACCCAGGTAACCCATTTATCGAGGAGTGATTTAGCCATCGCATTGCCAGTTGCGTAGTAATACTCAGCAACACGCTCCATAGACCAGGCCTGGAAGCCGAACCACTGGTTGCTGGGAGGATCATGATAGACAGGTTCCCAGTCATATGCCATGCCATAGAAGGTAGAATCACCAGCAGGAGGAGTACCATAGCTACCATTCCAGCTATTGGTTGCACCACCTGCGATCGCACCTTCACTAGACTGGAGCCAACGGTAGAACTCGATCTGGCGGCCCAGACTGATCTTCCAATCTGAGGCACCAGTGGAAGAGAGTGGCTTGAGAGCAGAAACGTTGCTTAATACCCATGCCGTCATGGGATTCTGATATCCAAAGTGAGCAGAGCTTGAGCCAATTCGCCATGCCCATGAGCTGGATGTAGAGAGTGAACCGCCCCAAGCATAGTACCACGATAGCAGGTAAGAGGCGCTATCTTTGCCAGTGCCAGCCGTACAACTCTCGCTTGTACAGCCCATTTTCTTGAAGTATTTGTCAAAGAACGCATAACGAAGGTAATCGCCCATCTTTGCAGCTTTGGCAATAGTAGGGGCGATAGTTGCCTCCTTGCCCTGTGCTTTAGCCCAAGTGTAGGCCCAGTAGGCAGCCTGAACGCTGCGGGCATCCGCGTCTGGGGCATCGGTATAACGCCACTGTTTCGCATAGCTTGAGTCGCCAGTGAAGAGATCCAAGAAACCATTCTTGCCACCAAAGGCAAATGTGTCACACGAGGGCTGAGGAACCGTTTTCCAGACCGACTCTTGCGCCCCACGCTGGAAGGTGTTGATATAGGATGGCTTGCTTGTGTGGTCTCCGCAATGACCATAGCCATACCAGTTGTCGGTATCGAGTAACCAATGCATACCGTAAACATCGGAGGTGTTGTAGGTCTGCTTCAACTCACTGTACAGAGGATCTTGTCCAACGGAGACACTTGGCTGTAGTTTGCTTGGATACTGGCTTGGCTCATTGTGCTCGGGGGTATAGGTTGCTGGCTTACTTGGATTGTAGCCACTGTTTGTTGGCTGATCCTGATGCGAGGGGATCATGTATTTCTCCATGATTACCCAGGCTTTGTTAAAGGGTTGCCAGTTGCCAGTCACTTTGCCATAGGTGGCTTCTAGCCATATCCAGTAGCTGAAAGTCTCTGAGGTTGTCTCGTGGCCATAGTCAGGAGCTTCAGCCATCAGTGTCTCGACCGAGTGATATGGAATGCCCTGTGGACTGAAATAGCCACTGGATGGGCTCTTAATCTTGTTGTACAAATCGAGAAAGCGCTGTTTGAAAGAAGGGAGTTTACCACTATTGGTCGGTATGTGAGCCATAACAGGCTGTTGACTAGGAAAGCTAGTTACAACTAACAAGAAAACAGTAGTGATTATTACGGCCCTTACGAGCTTTTGGATCATTATTCATCTCTCCATAGCAAAATGTTGCAGCTCATCCCACACGAGTGGCAACAGAGCCAACTGCGACCACAACCCCACCCGCCATTGAACCAGCCGTCCCAAAGGCTTTCGCTGCTGAGGATCCGAGCACGCTCGGAATTACCAGGGTCACCGATAACGTCAGGATAATCGGAAATTGCAAGAGTGTACTCTTGATAATGCCTAGATTATCACCTCCAACATGTGGCAAGGACGGCAACAACAAAGGCAACGTTGTAAGAATGAAGAGCTGTACTACCTGCAAAAAGAGCACGGTAAAAAAGCCTTTGCACCAGAGATTGACCACTCTTTGTCCTACTCCCCCCGGCAATGCCCAACAGCCAAAGGCCAATGGGGCCATCAGAAGATAGTAATTGAGCAAGACAATACGTACGAAGACTTGGACCCAGAGCAACAATGACAAGAACGCTGAGATTAATTCCCCAGTACGGTGGATAAAGTCTGGCATGCTAGAGACCTGCCCCGCAAGATGTGCCAAACCACCCACCAGAGGAATAATTGATCCAACTGTGTTAACCACAAATGGCACCGAAACGATACCAATGGCATCATTGACTGCGCATCCCCATCGGCTCATTGGTGCCACAATTCCCCGGTACGATGAGGGAGGATCGCCCGCAAGTCTATAGGGAACAACAGCTCCATCAACGACGGTTGTGGGGAAAGGATGTTCATTATGCAAAGCAATTATTGCCGCAGTAATGTCATTTTCAAAGCTGACTAGCATATGTACCAGTTGAAAACTGACAGCCACAGCCATGACTCCCAGCACTATACGCGAGAGCCCCTCAAGAGCCCCGGCATAGCGAAAGAATGAGGCCCCCAGCATGAACTGATAGCCCACTAGTATCACAGCTGGTGTGGTCAGCGCGACACCAAGCATTTGCATAAGCCCAAATAAGCCCCTAATTTGTGGTAGGTCCTCTGTATCATTACTATAAGTGTAGAAGATACGTCCTGCTCCATTGATATAGGTATCCTTCGTCACATAAGGATTATTTCCTACAAGCCAGTCTTGGCCGATGATACTCTCACTAGGCCGCAAGCCCCCCCCAGGACCTGGGATATCTGAACACGGAAAACTCCAGTCTGGCACTAGTGCTCGTGCTCGTGCTGGGGCTAAGATTAATGCTGGCACTGGCATTGATAAGGGGGATACGAGAGATGAGGACGCGGCCTTAGATGTCACTAAGTGTTTTGCTCTAACGTGCGATGACAACTTTGCTGCTAGGGCAACACTAGCTAGCAAGAGGAGACTAATCAACGTCAAGGCAAATAATCCTAGAAGATACCATCTTTTATGTTTCATTATCTCCTCCTTAGTAGAGCAGCCCTCAGCCTATCTGAGAGGCAGAAGTGGTCACTGAAACAATGATGCCTCCAGCCAGCGAACCAGCCGTTCCAAAGGCCTTTCCTGCCGATGCCCCAAGCAATCGAGGAGCCATCAGCGCCACACTTAATGTCAGAATAGGCGGAAATTCCAGCAGGAATCCCTGTATCAGACCCACATTATTAGTAGGGATCTGCGGCATAGCAGGCAAGAGCAAAGGTAGTGTGGTGAGCAAAAAGATCTGGAGCACCTGGACAAAGAGCACCGCGAAAAAGCCTTTGCCCCATAGACGTACCACTTTTTGCCCAACACCCCCCGGCAACGCCCAACATCCATAAGCTAAAGGAGCCGTTAGAATATAGTAATTGAGTAAGAAAATGCGTATGAATACTTGGACCCAGAGCACCGCTGAAAGCACCATAAGAATCATTTGTCCTATGCGACGCATGAGATCAACCATGTTCGTCGCAGTCCCGGCCAGATGCGTAAAACCCTTCATCAAGGGAATAATTGATCCAAGCGTGTTAGCCACAAACGGTACTGAAAAAATCCCTATGAAATCATTGACCGCACACCCCCACCGACTCAGTGGCATTACAATTCCCCGATAGGACAAGATAGGTTCTCCAGATGGGATCGCGTTGGCAAGCCTATAGGGAACAAGAACACCGTTGACAGTAACAAGAGGGAAGGGATGTTCAGCATGGAGTATTAGAATGGCACCCATCGCCATCGTTTCAAAACTGATCAGCATCTTGATAATGGCAAAACTGGCACTCACGGCCAATCCCCCCAGTAGCAGACGCGAGAGTCCTTCAAGAGAACCAGCATAGCGGAAGGTCGCAGCACTCACCATGAGTTCATAGCCCATCAGCAAGATAGATGGCGTCATGAAGAGGAAACCGAGTAACTGCGTATATCTAAAGAGCGTAACGACTCTTGGGTTTCCATAGGTCTCGTTCACCCAGGTGTAGACCATCTGTCCCCCGGACGCAAAATAGTGAACATTGGCTAGCGTAGCCTCAGGAGCATTACCTGACAACCAGTCTTGACTAATAACGTTTTCAGCAGGTTGCATCTTACCATTGTGCAGATTGAGGATATCCGAACAAGGGAAAAATGAGCCACTCCTAACACAAGCTTCTGTATACTGTGGCGACTTAGGAGTAGGAGTAGCTGTTGTGCGAGCTTCGGCTATATAGGGTGGTGAACACATCCAGTGACCATTAACCAGGACAGGATAAGGGACGACGGCAGGTACACTGATAGAAGGAGCAGGGAGAAGCTTTAATACTGAATACTGCACAGAACTTGGGTTTGATACTGGACGTTGTGCGGGTTTCAGAGGGCTAGCATGCTGAAAAGTCGTCAACGATGGATGAGCGACATGGGCTTCTACTGCCCAAGCAACACATGGGACACCGAGGAAAAGGGAGCAGAGGCCCATCAAAACCAACAACATCTTGATTTTTCTCGCTCTTCTTTCCAAGTATCTCTTGGCAATCCTTTTCATTTGTCTTTCTCCTCCAAAACATGTCTCATTATTGGGAAAGCTTCCACCAAGGGAGATTGATATTAGCATAAAAGACCGAAGGGAAGAAGACAAGAGGGATAGAGGGACTAAAAACAAGTTAAGACTACCATAACTCCGAGACAAAGTATGTGCAAAACTCACATACTTCTACTCTTACTGTCCTTTCCCGTTGACTTTTTGCAACCATGTCTGGTACTCTTATATATATAAAGAGTCTCTCGCATAAGACTTCTAAATAAAAGAAAACAGAATAAAAGTGACCCGCGTTGAGCGAAACTAGTATGAGAGTAACAACCAACAGCGATCCGAAAGCTGGTGCAAGTTCGGAAGGAAATGTGCCCTTAGAACGCCTTCGCAAGCGGCTGACCGAAGAAAGCTTTATATTACCTCACGCACTCTGCACAGGCATATTAAGCAAGTAGGACAGATGGGTGGTTCCCATGTCAGAGAATAACTGCAACAAGTGGTTACAATCATCTTACCATGCGAAGTCGCAATGTG
Source organism: uncultured Chloroflexia bacterium (assembly GCA_963727755.1). GTDB lineage: Bacteria > Chloroflexota > Ktedonobacteria > Ktedonobacterales > Ktedonobacteraceae > DASYAN01. The sequence continues at coordinate 142,183 of CAVSHN010000003.1, read as the reverse complement.
ATCATGCATGAGTGGCTTACATTCGCATCTATGATTGGAACAATTGGGGTGGTACCACGGGTTTAGCCATGTCGTAGAGTATTGACTCTGCTACTAACTATACTCGTCCCTTCACAAAAATTGGAAGGGGCGAGTTTTTTTACTCCTCGCATCCTTCCAAAACTCTCATTCCCGATGTACTCGGAAAACGTCGTGCACCGCGCGAATATAGAAAGGAAGGGAATTGCGACAAATGGGATTCAATCTGAAAAATCGGCACTTTCTTGAATTGGATGACTTCACACCACAGGAATTATCCTTTCTCCTCCAGCTTGCAACAGAATTGAAAGCGGCTAAACATGTCGGCAACGAATTGCCACGTTTACAAGGTAAGAATATTGCTCTCATCTTCGAAAAAAATTCGACACGCACACGTATCGCCTTTGAGGTTGCCGCCTACGATCAGGGAGCCCATGTCACCTACTTCGGTCCCACAGGCTCACATATCGGTACGAAGGAATCGATGAAAGATACTGCCCGCGTGCTGGGTCGCATGTATGACGCCATTGCGTATCGTGGATTTGGACAAGAAATTGTGGAAGACTTCGCACGCTATGCTGGTGTTCCTGTCTACAATGGTTTGACCACTGAGGCTCACCCTACTCAGGTGCTAGCTGACTTCTTGACTATGCAGGAACATACAGAAAAGGCATTAGCGGAAATTTCCTTTTGCTTTTTAGGCCATGTGAATGTCAATATAGCCAGATCACTTCTTATGGGGGCAGCAAAAATGGGTATGGATATCCGCTTGGCTGGTTGCAAAGAATCTTGGCCGGATAATAATTTCGTAGCACGTGCCTCTGCTATAGCTGAGGAAACTGGCGCACGTATTACCATCACAGAAGATGTTGAACTTGCAGTCAAGGGCTGTGATTTTCTCTATACCGATGTATGGGTCTCGATGGGTGAACCAGTCGAGCTATGGAAGCAACGCATTGAGCAAATGCTTCCCTATCAGGTCAATAGCAGAATGATGGCCCTCACCAACAATCCCCATGTTAAATTTATGCATTGTCTACCGGCTCTGCATAATACCGAAACCAAATTAGGCAAGACTATCTATGAAAAATATGGGCTGTATGGCCTGGAGACCACAGACGAAGTCTTCGAATCAGAAGCTTCCATTGTCTTTGATCAGGCTGAAAACAGGCTGCACACCATCAAAGCTCTGATGGTCGCTACGCTGAGCTAAGCAGAAAGGGATAATCATGCAAACACAATTGAGATCCAATTTATGTCTGGCAGAGAAGTCTACGCAGCATGGCATGCTAATGCTAGAGGATGGTACGAGATTTGAAGGCAAATCATTCGGCTACACGCAAGGTCAAGCAGGTGAAGTTGTTTTCAGTACGGGCATGGTCGGCTACCCGGAAGCATTGACCGATGCATCATTTGCAGGCCAAATCCTGGTACTTACCTATCCTCTTACCGGAAACTATGGCGTACCGAAGCAGAGCCTGTGGGAAGATGATCGCGTCCATATTGCAGGCCTCGTCGTATCCAACTATGTTGATACACCCTTCCATGCACAGAGTACGATGACACTGGGAGCTTGGTTGGAACAACAAAAAGTTCCGGCCCTGGAAATTAAAGACACGCGTCTGCTTACACAACATATCCGAAATCACGGAGCTATGCTCGGTAAGATCATCTTTGAGCAAGATATTCCCTTCCATGATCCCAATAATGATAATCTGATCGCGCAGGTCTCCAGTCGAGAAGTCACAATCACAGGTCACGGCGAGAAAACGATTGCCTTGATCAACTGTGGAGTGAAACGCAACATCATTCGTTGCCTAGTCAAACGCAATATTCGTGTTGTGACCGTACCGTGGGATTACGATCTTTTCGCTGCAAACACTGATTTTCACTTTGATGCCATCGTGATTTCCAACGGTCCCGGCAATCCCAAGATGGCCGCTGCCAGTACCAACCAGACCATTCGTACGGCATTGGACAACAACATTCCCACTCTTGGTATCTGTATGGGTAACCACTTACTGGCATTGGCGGCAGGAGGTAATACGTGTAAGATGAAATTTGGGCATCGTAGCCAGAACCAGCCATGCCTCATGCAAAACACGCAGCGCTGCTATATTACTACCCAAAACCACGGTTTCGCAGTCAGCGAAATCCCGGTTGGCTTTGAGCCCTGGTTCGTCAATGCCAACGATGGCACTAACGAGGGCATCAAACATACATCCAAACCATTTATGGCAGTCCAGTTCCATCCAGAAGCTGCACCAGGACCCGTGGATACTGAATGGGTCTTTGACTACTTCTTGGAGCAGTGCGCATGAAACAAAATGCATAAAGCTATTCTCTTAAGGTCTGGAGCACTCAAAATTGGCTAGGCAGGCGAATGTGACCCTGCCTGGTATGCGTCAAATCAACTTGACAGTTTTGTGCTTGGGCAAGATCAACATTATCACATTGTCAGGTAGAATTGTTCCTTGCTTGACACATACCTTACAATATTGTCCCTTCTTCCCCCTATAAAAGGGACCCTTCAGCCAAGTATACTTTAAAATACATATGGCATGTTGCCATCATGAACGGATTCAAGAGCAAGTTCTAGACGTAAAGGGTAGTCATATGAGACAGCATCTCAGTGAGATCGTGATTTTTCTCATGTTGTTTGGCCTCTCCAGTTACTCATCCCAGGTAACAGAAGCACGGCCTTCCATTACGCCAGGACCTCTGATTCCAATTTCTTCCACAGACTCGCAGGCAACTATCCTAGCCAAAGCCGCCAATGTCATCCCCTCGCCACAGCAGCTTGCTTGGCAACGCCTAGAGCTGACAGCCTTCATTCACTTCGGGATGAATACCTTTACCGATAGCGAATGGGGCAGCGGCACTGAAGACCCCAGTATCTTTAATCCCACGCAATTGGATGCACGCCAGTGGATGCGGGCCCTCAAAAGTGCAGGGATAAAACAGGCCATTCTGGTCGTCAAACACCACGATGGCTTTGCCCTATACCCGAGCCGCTATACCACTCACTCGGTGAAGTCCAGTCATTGGAAAGATGGACATGGGGATGTGGTACGCGATTTCGTGAATGCAGCGCACAAATTCGGAGTGAAAGTTGGGTTCTACCTCTCACCGGCAGACCGTTATGAGGCCCAGCCAGGTAGAAGCTTCGGCAATGGTAGCCCATCCGTTACCACAAAAATTCCCACCTTGGTGCACGGTGATAATCGTCACCCTACTCACTTCTATACTTACCAGCTTGACGATTACAATCGCTACTTTATGAATCAACTTTACGAACTCATGACTCAGTACGGCCCCGTCTACGAATTCTGGTTCGATGGAGCAACTGCAGCCGGTACTAGTGAACCCTACAACTTTGCAGCTTGGTATGATCTCATTCACCATCTAGCACCGAATGCTGTAATTGGCCTAGGAAATGTACGTTGGGTTGGCAATGAAAATGGCTATGCCCGCGATAGCGAATGGAGCGTCATCCCACTTGAGCATGATTACAATATCCAGCCTTCCGGTGATCTTACTGGCACTGATCTGGGTAGCAGGGCCCGTCTGTTCGACCCAGGTGTGCATTATCTGGCCTGGTACCCGGCTGAAGTGAATTTCTCGATCCGACCCGGTTGGTTTTGGCACGCCAGCCAAGACAATCAGGTCAAAACAATGGGTGATTTGATGGACCGCTATTACCACTCGGTTGGCCTCAATGGCGTCATGCTACTTAATGTTCCGCCTGATCGGCGCGGCCTGTTCGGCGATAACGACGTTCAGCGGTTGCAGCAGTTTGGTCAGTGGATCAAGCAAACATTCAAGCATAATCTTGCGCAGGGTGCTAAAGCAGTAGCTTCATCTGTTTTCAACAACGATCCGAAGTTTGCTGCGCGTAAGGCTGTAGATGGCAATCCCAACACGTACTGGAAAGCAGATGATGGACATACCACCGCTGAGCTGACCATGGACATGGGGCATGAGGTTCAGTTCAACCGGGTTCTGTTGGGGGAAAGCCTAGCTGTAGGGCAGCGCGTGGAAGCGTTCGAGTTCGACATTTGGACTGGCTCGGCCTGGCAGAAAGTCGCCACTGCGACAACGATTGGTTACAAGCGTCTTCTCACCTTCACTACTGTGCGAGCACAGAAAGTCCGTATCCTCATCCAGCAGGCCCGCGCAGCTCCTACAATCGCAACGTTCGGACTCTATATGGATAATGGGATGCCGTCATGAACGATGCCAGCCTGTCAAAAAAGCAAGTTATAGACGCAAAGGATAGTTAGATGAGACAACATCTCAGTGGGATAGTGATTTTTCTCATGTTGTTTGACCTCTCCAGTTACTCATTCCAGGTAACAGAAGCACGGCCGCTTTCCATTACGCCAGGACCTCTGATTCCAGTTTCCCCCACAGACTCGCAGGCGACTATCCTAGCCAAAGCCGCCAATGTCATCCCCTCGCCACAGCAGCTTGCTTGGCAACGCCTAGAGCTGACAGCCTTCATTCACTTCGGGATGAATACCTTTACCGATAGCGAATGGGGCAGCGGCACTGAAGATCCCAGTATCTTTAATCCCACGCAATTGAATGTACGCCAGTGGATGCGGGCCCTCAAAAGTGCGGGGATAAAACAGGCCACTCTGGTAGTCAAACACCACGATGGCTTTGTTCTGTACCCGAGCCGCTATACCACTCACTCGGTGAAGTCCAGTCATTGGAAAGATGGACATGGGGATGTGGTACGCGAATTCGTGAATGCAGCGCACGAATTCGGAGTGAAAGTTGGGTTCTACTACTCACCGGCAGACCGTTATGAGGCCCAGCCAGGTAGAAGCTTCGGCAATGGTAGCCCATCCGTTACCACAAAAATTCCCACCTTGGTGCACGGTGATAATCGTCACCCTACTCACTTCTATACTTACAAGCTTGACGATTACAATCGCTACTTTATGAATCAACTTTATGAACTCTTGACTCAGTATGGCCCCGTCTACGAATTATGGTTCGACGGAGCAAAGGCAGCTGGTGATGGTGAACCCTACAACTTTGCAGCTTGGCATGATCTCATTCACCATCTAGCACCGAACGCTACAATTCGTCCATGCGATATGGGTTCGTATAAGGGAGATGAGGGTCTCATTCACAATCTAGCACCGAACGCTGTAACTGGCCTACAAATATTACGTTGGGTTGGCAATGAAAGTGGCAATGCCCGCGATAGCGAATGGAGTGTCATCCCACTTCCAGATGATTACAATGTCTTGCCTTCCGGTGATCTCTCTCAAACTGATCTGGGTAGCCGGGCCCGTCTGTTCGACCACGGTGTACATTATCTGGCTTGGTATCCAGCTGAAGTGAATTTTTCGATCCGACCTGGTTGGTTTTGGCACGCCAGCGAGGATAATCAGGTTAAAACGATGAGTGATTTGATGGACCGCTATTACAACTCGGTTGGTCGCAATGGCGTCATGCTAATTAACATTCCACCTGATCGGCGCGGCATGTTCGGCGATAACGACGTTAAGCGATTGCAGGAGTTTGGTCAGTGGGTCAAGCAAACCTTCAAGCATAATCTTGCGCAGGGTGCTAAAGCAGTTGCTTCGTCTGTTTTCAAAAACGATCCGAAGTTTGCTGCGCGTAAGGCCGTGGATGACAATCCCAACACGTACTGGAAAGCAGCTGATGGACACACCACTGCTGAACTGACCATGGACATGGGGCATAAGGTTCAATTCAACCGGGTGATGTTGGGGGAAAGCCTAGCCGTAGGACAGCGCGTGGAAGCATTCGAGGTCGACAGTTGGACTGGCTCGGCCTGGCAGAAAATCACCACTGCAACAACGATTGGTTACAAGCGTATTCTCACCTTCGATACTGTGCAAGCACAGAAAGTCCGTATCCTCATCCAGCAGGCCCGGGCTGTCCCTACAATCGCAACGTTCGGACTCTATATGGACAATGGGATGCCGTCATAAACAATGTTTGTAAAGACAAATGGAGAGGTCAACGCAGGAAGAAATCTGGTCACCTGCTAGCACCAACCTCTCTTTGCCACCTTCCAGAGTAGATCCCAATGCTGGAACCATTGACGATGAACACTCATGTAATGTAGATTTAGAGAGGACAGAACCCTTTAGAATTTCTTGAATTGTTAAACATGTAAGGTAACATGTAGGATAGGTACGAGAAGGATGTCAGATATGAGAAGAGCATCACATAGCCGTCAATGACCCCTGCATTATTGCCTATTTCATACAGAGGAGTAGATTATTTCAAATGTCATCAACATCCAAGGCAACACATCTGGAAGATCGGATTCGTGATATCCCTGATTTTCCGCAAAAAGGTATCCTTTTCAAAGATATTACTCCGTTGTTACAAGACCCTGCCGCATTTCAGCATGCCCTGGACAGTTTGGCAGCACACTACAAAGATGCTGGCATTGAGGCGGTTGTGGGCGTTGAGTCACGAGGCTTTATTTTCGGGGCTCCACTGGCATATCTGCTCAACTGTGCCTTCGTGCCTGTGCGCAAGTTCGGCAAACTGCCATCTCAGACAGTGAGCGTCGAGTATGCCCTAGAGTATGGCACAAACATTGTCGAGGTCCATAGGGATGCAATCAAACCGGGCCAGCGGGTCTTGATTGTTGATGATCTACTGGCAACCGGGGGAACCGTTGCCGCCGCCATAGAACTGGTAGAGAAGCTTGACGGACAAATTGCAGGCATTGCCTTCCTGGTAGAACTGAGTTACCTCAAAGGGCGCGAACGTCTGAAGGGCCATGACGTTTTTGCATTGATTAACTATTAGTTTATCTGATAATGCTTTTTCGCCCTCGATGCATAGATGAGTGGGATGTGAGCTTCTTGGCCTGATAGACCCACTCATCTTTTCTATCATTCAGTCCAGCCGAGCTAGGTTGTTTTAGCTTCAACAGGCTGAGGATGCCGTTCGGGGAGTGTGATAGCCGCGTAGCCAACGTAGACAAAGGCAATGATGTGGTCTTTCTCTGAGAGACCAAGCCATTGTTTGACTTTTGGATTATAGGCTGCATCACCTGTACGCCACATACAGGCTAGCCCTAACTCTTCAGCCGCTAGAAGCATATTTTCTACTGCCGCTGCTGTGGCGGCGACATTTTCAATCTCCACAACTTTTGGCTGTTGCGGAGATTCTGCTGCGACCACAATGACAACTGGAGCGCGTAGCGGTTTCTTGCGCTCATTGTTAAGCGTTGTTTTGGCTTTTTGGCTTGTCGTCTCTTGCATCTGCGTTGCCAGCGATTCGGCCAGAAGTGTGCCTAGCTCATTGCGTGCCGTGCCAGCTAGCACAAAAAACTTCCATGGTTGGACCAAGTGGTGATTCGGTGCATGGGTAGCAGCCTCTAGAATTTGCTCTATCTGCTCATGGGTTCGGACGCTGCTCGGTCATCTTGCCGATACTGCGTCGACGTTTGATAGTCTCAATAACAGTCATGATATATCTCCGAAATAAAAAATATGCTCGATAGGTCGCATTATAACATATCAAGCATATTTTTTCCATAGTTTGAGCTAATCGCTCTGCACAGACGGACCACAGCTAACTTCGTTTCGCACACTGCACATTCGCTAGAACATATACACCATATGTCCAGCGGAAGACACCTTGTCTGATTTACTAGATCACAGACTCTTAGTCGTTTTACAGGCCTGCCGACTCTTCTTCTTAGTTTTCCTCCCCTACCTTATCCAGTCATATGAGAATGCTTACTGCCAGACATACGTACAAGATATGATATAGCCAAAAATGGCTATTTTTTGTCCCTCCATCCGACGCACATCTCATTCTTTTTATGCTACACTTGGAATAGACACACATTGTGTCGTTCTTGATACACTCTCCCTCGTAGCCCGTCTCTGTTTTTGTACATTTGTCAATACTCATGAATTTTCGTATCACTGTCTCTGTATTGCTCCCCATACTACCATCACCTATCCACATACTCTTTTGCACTGAGCAGAAGAGTTTGCATACAAGGAGTTTGCAAATATATGCAGTCAAGAGAATTCAAACAGTCTAATGATGCAAAAATAGCATCTGAGTCTCCTATCCATAGTAACGAATGGGAAAAGTATACAACTCCTAAAGCCCGGATAGACCACCATGATCGGTTCTTAAAGCAGCTTCCTGCCGAGCCTTCTGCCAAGCCTCTTGTCGCCGGGATTCTCGGGACAATGATGCTGACCGCTGGGATGAGGGGAACCATGGCTGACCAGTCTCATGCACTCCAGAGTCTTTCTGACAGCTCAACGGGCCTAACTCCTGCTTTTCCCGATCAGCGAGCCGAGATCATTGGCAAAAGTCCAACAGAGCTGCATGTTCCTACTCAGCAGCCAGAAGCCTACCATGGCCCGACGGTAGAGCAGATATGGCCTCACGCGTTTGATAAGTACGTCAGAGAAATTGAGGAAGCTTCCAAGAACTTGCTTCAAGGAAAGGCTCAGGAAAAATATGATGGGGAGACTTCATCAGAGCAGCGAGAGGAGAAAGAGGGCAAAGGAAAGGAGCTTCTCAAGCTGGATGAGAAGCAGATTGCTAGTTTGCGAACTTGGAAGGAGGCGGTCAAAGCCAATCGCAAGGTACTGGAGCACGTGTGGAGCAGTGTTCTCCGACGAGAATTAGCAGCGGATACCACAAGCTTTGTATTCGTTCATGGATTAAACGGTGGAAGTCTTAAGGGGAGCAGTGAGGGCCATGATTGTAGCGGAGACTGGAGTAATGCAAAGTCCGTTCTAGCCTCGCATGGATACAAAGATTTCCGTACTATACAATTCTATAAGGGTGATTCCAATTGTAACACAAATCTCTTGGACACTCAGTATCGCCAACCCTGTGCCAATTATTATGCAGATGCAAAGTTGGAAGGTACAAATGATGAAAGCTTATACCATATTAGTTGTAAGTTAGCTCAGTTCTTGGATCAGGAATTTGGTCAGTCTAACAGCAATGTTGTACTCGTAGGTCACTGTATGGGAGGAATTATCGTTCGCGAAACAATGTATCAGATGCAAGAGTATGCAGGCCAATCTCCTTTTCCAAAAACAATTGGCCATGTGACTGATGCTATTACGTTCAGTACTCCTCATTCTGGTATAGTTTCTTTTGATACTCTTCCTCCTGCGTCGTACTTTATATGTAATAGCTGTACACAAGGAAGGGAGATGGAACAGGGCTTTTCTGTATTAATGTGGGATCTGAGAACTAGTGGGCAAAACCCACAAACATCAGGAGGATTTACTCGTTGGACAGTTGTTGGTAGCGAATGTGATAGCGTCCTACAAGAGTCTACTACTCTAGTTGTTGGAGGAACAGGAGTAGCAAGTGCTGTAGATATGCATGCCAGCCACGCTATAATGTATGCCCAGGATAATAAACCCTCCAGTTCAACTTCATGCTATACCCATTTTAATCCAATGAAGGATGAACGTACACAGCAAGATGCTCATCTATATTACTGTGATACAAGCGATCCAGGTAAATCTCCATGTGGTACAGGATACAATAAAGGAGGTAACTGGAAGTATACAGGAAATGGGCCTCATAGCCTATTGACGATGTATGATGCAATTACGGGAAATTTGCCTTAAATAGCGCATTTTTCTTGAAAAAAGTGTGGTTTAATCCGCTCGCAAGACGGAATAGCAAGAAGAGGGGAGTCCAGCTTTCTGAAAAGAGGAAAATCCTCTCTTCCAAGTTAATAAGCGGAAGCATGTGTTTCACTGATCGCAAGCGATGGCGTGTTGCCTCCGGTGAACGGTTTTTGCTCAGCCACAGAGGAGATAAGACATGACTGCCAATGAGAACCTTGAGAAGAAGAGAAAAAATGCCATAGCCATAGTCAAAATGGGAAGTGTTTTCATGACTATTAGTGTAATAATCATTTTTTGCTTCCAGGCAATAATCATTCTCACTGATTATGGGAAGAAGATGGTAAGCATCCCTGACATAATAAAAGGCATAATAGTTGTCATAATAGCTGTTTCTGCTTTGATTGAAATGCCACTTTTTGAGTCTGGTCTTATCCTATTACTTATTGGTCTGCTAAGTTTTGTCCTGTTTCTTATTATTAGTTTGCTGAAAAAAACCAATAATACCCTTAAAAATACCATAGTTGAATTTGGCTTCGTTTTAATGAAGAGCAATATAATAACCCTTTTTTACTGCGCTTTTCAAGGGAAGGAGACGGTATCTATCCCTTCCTTAAACTTAGATGTTTCTTTTTACATTGGAACGCTGCCTTTTGTGTCTGGTTTTATCCTCTTTCTTATTGGTCGGCTAATTGATCTCATTGGTCGGCTAAAAGCTCGCAAAGCCAATGATCTCGAAAGGGAAACAAATGCCTTGATGAGAGATCCCAAGCAGACAGGGCAAAGCCAGTCACAAGAGAGTCACCTTTCCCGTCGAACCGTGATCGTCGGTCTGGTAGCCACAGGAGGAGTAGCAGCAGGTGGTGGGGCTATCTGGTGGGTCCTTACTCCTCATTCACTTTATGTCTATAGAGGGCATTCAGGTGGAGTGAATACAGTAGCATGGTCGCCGGATGGCAAGCACATCGCCTCAGGTTCTGAAGATATGACAGTGCAGGTATGGGATGCAGCAGATGGAAGCCATGTCTTCACCTATAGGGGGCATTCTGGTCCTGTGAATGCAGTAGCATGGTCGCCGGATGGCAAGCGCGTCGCCTCAGGTTCTGGGATTATTTTACAGGATGATCATATAGTGCAGGTGTGGGAGGCAGGAGACGGGAGTCATGTCTTCACCTATCGTGGGCATTCTGATGCGATAAATGCAGTAGCATGGTCGCCGGATGGCAAGCGCATCGCTTCTGGCTCTGATGATAAGACGGTGCAGGTGTGGGATGCCGCAGATGGGAGCCATATCTTCACGTATAGAGGGCATTCTGGTTCTGTGAATGCAGTAGCATGGTCACCGGATGGCAAGCGTATTGCCTCAGGTTATTGGGGGGATGATAATACGATGCAGGTGTGGGATGCCATAGATGGGAGCCATGTCTTCATCTATCGTGGGCATTCAGATATAGTGAATGCAGTAGCGTGGTCGCCGGATGGCAAGCGCATTGCCTCGGGCTTTTATGATAATGCGGTGCAGGTGTGGGATACTGTGGATGGGAGTCATGTCTTCACATATAAGGGGCATTCTGGTTCTGTAAATGCAGTAGCGTGGTCGCCGGATGGCAAGCGCATCATCTCGGGCTCTTATGATAACACGGTACAGGTGTGGGATGCTGTGGATGGGGGTCATGCCTTCACCTATAAGGGACATTCTGATTGGAAGATGGCATTTTGGGGAACAGTAGTTTGGGTGAAAGCAGTCGCATGGTCACCAGATGGCAAGCGCATCGCCTTCGGTTCTGCCGGGATGTATTCTCAGTCTGATGATTATACGGTACAGATATGGGAGGCACCGTGAGGGGGTATAAGGAGTTACTGTCATTCTATCATAAGGAGAAATCAATGAACGAAAATGGTACAAATCATCAAAGAAGGCCAATGCCTAAGCCAGTCAAATGGACGGAACATGAGTCTAAGAGAAGTGAACATGCCACACATCTGGTAATTCAGAGTCATGGCTCAGAATTTACGCTGCTGTTCTTTGAGTTGCAGCCGCCATTTACGATCGGTACGCCAGAAGAGCAAGCAGCTCAGATGGAAGAATTACCGCACGTCGAAGCAAAATGTGTGGCCAAAATTGTGATGAGTGCGCCCAATGCTGCACAGGCGTCAGATGCTCTTTCAGGACAAATGGAGCAATTCAAATTGGCAGTACAAGAGGCTATGAACGCAGCTAGAAATTCTTAAATAGCGCATCATGCTTGAAAAAGTGTGGGTTCATCCGCTCGCAAGTGGAAGAGGGAATGGACCAGTACCTTCTCCGTTCTCGATCATAGCTGAAATGGGTTTCATTCTGATCTTTATTGGCCTGTTTCGCCTTGTTCGTTCGCTGCTTCGAAGCAAGGGCTGACAAGAGAATGGGCATTAGCCGTGACACTCCGCAGGGTTACGAATCCCTGCGGAGTGTCGGTACCCAGGTTTTGCCTCCAGCGCATCATCATGTTTTCCAAGGAGGGGTGAGAAAGGAACTCTTCAAGCTCACTCTTTGTGGGCAGTAGAAGCTTTACGGGTAAAGGCCAAAGCTCTTGGACCTACCCGATTGTGTTGACAATGTCAACACATTTTTAGTATAATAGCTCCTATGAGAGAGGAAATTTCTACAAATGCTGAAGTGAATATTCACCTGCGTGCCCGTGCGCAGGACAAGAACTTCATTGACCAGATGGCGGGGATTGTTGGGCTGAATTGCTCACAATTCATGATGATGTCGGCCTTGAAGGAAGCAAAGAATATTCTACTTGACCAAACTACCATCTACACGGATGCAAAAAGCTTCCAGCAAGTGATGGACTGGCTTGATAGTGCCGCAACCTCGGAAGAAATACAGGGCATGGAGCGGCTCTTATCAGCAAAAGCTCCCTGGCAACGTGTCTAATCGTCTCACAACGCTTGCTGCTCCTACTCTCTTGACCACATCCCACGATTGCTCAGAATTCAACTCTGGCGAGCCTGTCCTTGACGAATGGTTGCAAAACCGTGCCCTCAATAACCTCCAGACGGGCGCAAGCCGCACGTATGTAGTCTGCCCAAAAGATTCCCAACAGGTGGTTGGGTATTACGCCCTGTGCATGGGGCAAATACTCAACCAACATGTGACCGGCTCTATGCGGCGAAATATGCCGAAGCACATTCCCGCCGTGATCCTTGGAAGGCTCGCGATTGACCAGACGTGGCAGGGAAACGGGCTGGGTCGGTTGTTGCTAGCAGATGTGGTACAGCGTTCACTCAGGGCATCCAACGAAGTATCTGCCCGCCTGATCATTGTTCATGCCATATCTCCAAGCGCAGAAGCCTTCTACCTGCATCACGGCTTTACCCGCCTTCCTGTCGAAACGCCCACCCTCGCGCTCGATTTGGTGAAGCTGACGCAAGTGAGCAAGAACCTTCACCAGGGGTAAGGATCAATAAGAGCTTGGGGGGGGTTAGAAAACGCCCTCCTCGCCGTTGCAGAATGTGCTGCACCTTTTCTGTCATTCAGTCCAGCCGAGCCAAGTTGTTTTAGCTTCAACAGGCAGGGGGTGCCGTTCGGGGGGTGTGATAGCCGCATAGCCAACGTAGACAAAGGCAATGATGTGGTCTTTCTCTGAGAGGCCAAGCCATTGTTTGACTTTTGGATCATAGGCTGCATCACCTGTACGCCACATACAGGCTAGCCCTAACTCTTCAGCTGCTAGCAGCATGTTTTCTACTGCCGCTGCTGTGGCGGCGACATTTTCAATCTCCACAACTTTTGGCTGTTGCGGATATTCTGCTGCGACCACAATGACAACTGGAGCGCGTAGCAGTTTCTTGCGCTCATTGTTAAGCACTGCTTCGGCTTTTTGGCTTGTCGTCTCTTGCATCTGCGTTGCCAACGATTTGGCCAGAAGTGAGCCTAGCTCATTGCGTGCCGTGCCAGCTAGCACAAAAAACTTCCATGGTTGGACCAAGTGGTGATTTGGTGCATGGGTAGCAGCCTCTAGAATTCTGCTCTATCTGCTCATGGGTTGGATGCTGCTCGGTCATCTTGCCGATACTGCGTCGACGTTTGATAGTCTCAATGACAGTCATGATATATCTCCGAAATAAGAAAATATGCTCGATAGGTCGCATTATAACATATTCGAGCACATTCTTCCCATAGTTTGGATTAATCACCCTCGGCAATCTGAATCTTGGTCTCACTGCTCTTAAGTAGGTTACCCTCAATGCCGACGGAGGGTAAGAGTTGAGCTTGGGCCTGCGTGCTCAATGGCAGAGCCCACAGCTTGATAAAGCCAAGGGCGGCATTGTGATCAAATTGATCGCCACTATCGTACGTCGCCAGACCATGATCATACAGTGAGTACTCTGACTTGCGTCCGACAACGTGACAATGACCACGCGAAAGCTTGATACGGACAGTGCCGCTGACAAAGCGTTGGGTGCTCTGGACATAGGCTGCCAGATCCTGGTGGAGAGCGCTATACCATTGCCCATTATAAATGAGGCGTGCATACTCACCAGCAACAATCTCTTTGAAGCGAATCTGCTCGCGACTGAGACTCAATGTCTCTAAGGCACAATGTGCAGTGTGGAGGACGACGGCAGCAGGAGCTTCGTAGATCTCCCGCGATTTGATACCCACTAGCCGATCTTCAACATGATCAATGCGTCCGATGCCATATTGACCCGCTTGTTTATTCAGTGTCTCAATTAGTTCGACACCATCAATCTCTTGACCATCGAGCGCAACGGGAATGCCCTGCTTGAAGGTGATCTCATAATAAGACGGCTCCAAGTCTAAGGTGTCAGGATCAGCAGTCCAGGCATAGACTTCGGCAGGCGGTTTCGGCCCAGGGATCTTCCAGCACGCCACATTCAACGCTACGCCCCCACAGATTCTGGTCAGTTGAGTATGGGCTGGCATTGGTGACTGGGATGGGAATAGCATGTTCAGCGGCATAGGCAATCTCATTATCACGCGTCATGCTCCACTCACGTACAGGAGCAATAATCTTCAGATCGGGCGCAAGTGTGTTAATGGAGACATCGAAACGAACCTGATCATTACCCTTACCTGTGCAACCATGAGCCACAGCTACTGCCCCCTCCTCACGTGCCACTTCAACCAGCAAGCGTGCAATTAATGGACGTGCTAGAGCAGTGGCCAATGGATATTGTCCTTCATAGATCGCACCTGCTTGTAGAGCTGGCCACACAAAGTAGCGCACAAAGTCCGCTCGACCATCGACAATCAAAGCTTTAACTGCACCAATCTTCTTAGCACGAGCAGCAATTGCTGGTAGATCACGATCATTGCCTACATCAATTGTCACTGCAATAACATCTAAATTGTATTTCTCTTTGATCCAGCGAATTGCCACTGAGGTATCGAGTCCACCAGAATAGGCAAGTACAACGGTTGGCATGCTATTCCTCCTGCATAGAGATGTTCTGTGTGCCGACAAGCTGTTGGATCGCGGTCTTAAAAGCTGTTGCTTTTGCCTCCCATGAATGTCTTGCCTGTTTCAGGCATTGAAGGGCTCGTTCTAAACCTGGATTACCAGCTCCACCCAGATGATTGCGGGCTTTGAGGCGATTGACAAGTTGCCCCTGGCTCTCAGTCGGGAAGGGAACGTTGCGATCAATATTGCTATCAGTATTGCTATCTAACTGGGCCAGGACTTCAGCCCCAACAATCCGGTATGCATCACGGAAAGGCACATTACTACTGGTTGCCAGCTCATAAGCGCGATCGGTAGCAAACAACTCAAAGGTACAGGCAGCAACTAAGCGCTCAGTATTGACATGCAAATTGTTCACCACCAGTGTACAGATGTCAAGACTCTCCTCTGCAAGATCTAGAGCTTCTATGAAAGGACGCTTAGTCTCCTGATTATCCATATTATAGCCCGACGGTAGACCAGTGATAATACCGAGAATCTGTTGCTGGAGTGCTAGCATCGTCTGAGCACGTGCGCGGACCAATTCCATGACATCCAGATTGCGCTTCTGCGGCATGATACTACTTCCGGTACATACTTCCTGTGAAACTTGGAAAAAACCATATTCAGCAGTTGTGAAGAGTAGCATATCCTGTGCCATCTTGCTCAAGTCTAGCATGATTTGCATGAGTGCCTGGATGATAGCGGCCTCGATCTTCCCACGACTACTCTGCGCATAAATGACGTTATTTTGCACACGCGAGAAACCTAAGAGATCAGAGACCAGTTGGCGATCAATTGACAGAGGCACACCATAGCCAGCTGCGGAGCCAAGCGGAGATTGATCATTGACGGCATAGGCTGCTGAAAGCAGTTGCTCGTCATCCAGTAGAGCTTCAGCGAAACTGGCAGCCCACAAACCGACTGAGGAGAGCATTGCACGGCGCATATGCGTATAACCGGGCATGGGAATATCTATCGTCTTCTGTGCGAATGTGAGCAGAGCTTGGCACAATGCAAAGAGCTTGCGGACAACAAGGTGCAAATGTTCTTTTGCATAAAGACGCGTATCCACTAAAACCTGGTCGTTACGTGAACGAGCCATATGAATTTTTTTACCAGTAGGGCCGGTTTTTGCAGTGAGATAATTCTCAACACTGGTATGGACATCTTCATCGCTGGGCTGAATAACAAACTCGCCGATAGCCTCTAACTCTAAGATCTGACACAGAGCAGCTTTGAGCGATTTATGTTCATCTGCCGTCAAGACCTCGATGGAACGCAGCATCGCAGCATGAGCGAGCGAGCCCCAGACGTCATGGCGGATCAGCCGCATATTGAGCTTGCTATTCTGCCCTGCTTCGTAACGCTCTACCAGAGAATGAACATGATAGCCTTTTTGCCACAATTTCGTCATAATGACTCCTTCAATCAACTGTTTTGTGGAAGGCAATGAGGCAATAAAAAAACCCTCACCCCTTCTATACACATTGAAGGGACGAGAGTATAGAGATGATATATTACTCTTATCAAACCCGTGGTGCCACCCTAATTGTCCTTTCACTACTACAGCACGAAAGGACCGCTTTTTTGTAGTTATTCTACGGCGTGGGAACCACCCACCTGCCCTACTTGCCGACTATACAATCTACTGCCCGAGAAGCAACATGTATAGAAGACTTTCTTCGGTCAGCCGCTCACGAATGCGTTCTGAGAGGGCTTCACCATTCCGAACTTCCACTCTTCTTCGGATCGCTGTTGGTTGCTGCTCTCATACTAATTTCGCTCAATGCGGGTCCGAACTCACACGTTTTATTGTTATAAGAATACCAGCAAAATGGCCAAAAGTCAAATCATTAAGAAAGGTAGGTTCCTTTGAGGACAGGCAACGTAAACCAGAAAGTAGCTCCCTGGCCGGGTTGGCTTTCAACGCCGACGTTACCATTGTGCCGCTCGATCAGAGTTTGGCAGAGATAGAGCCCTAATCCCAAGCCCACTTTTTGGCCGCCGGAGATTTGGTCGTTGGACACCTGATAGAAGCGATGCCAGATCTTTTCTTGCTCTTCAGCTGTTAGCCCTGGACCGAGATCTCGTACCCAGACTTTTGCTTCTGTCCCCTCTACTGTCAGTCCAACGACGATAGGCTCACTGGGTTCTGAATATTTGAAGGCATTGGTAACATAATTGGCTATCACCTGACCAATGCGGTCAATATCGACCATAACAAACACCGGGGTAAACGCTGCACACTCGAAGAGCAACTGGCGGCTTGGAATCGTGGAATGAAGATTCTCGACAGTCTCATGAACAATCGCCCTCAAATCATGTGGAGCCAGAGACAGTTCTAGTTTATGAGCATCAATACGTGATACATCGAGAAGATCATTAATTAATCGATTTTGAATTCCAGTCTGGTGAACAGCACGTTCTAGCAATAGCTGTACTTCATTAGCGATTTTTCGCTCTTCAGGAGAGTGAAATTCAGCTAGCTGTAAGAGATGCTTTAAACGGCGCTGCGCCAGCTGAATATTGCCCTTGACACTTGTCAAAGGGGTACGCAGTTCATGGCTGATCAAACTGATAAATGCATCTTTCTGTCTATCTACATCTTTTTGAGCAGTCATGTCTACAAAAAAACAAATAATGGTTTCCTTTGACTCGTCCAGAAGTGCACCTGCAACCAGAGTTGGAACACGCCTGCCATCTTTCGTCAGAAGCGCACTCTCGAAAGGTGTAAGAACTCCTATTGATTGTATTTCATGCATAGCTCTTTCATCTTGAGCAGCAAATTCAGGAACTTCAAAATCCTGCCAATGTAAGCGCCCAGTAGCGAGATCCTCCTGAGTACATCCAGCTAATGAAAGGAAGGCAGAATTTGCTTCGAGGATATCTCCACTGCGTAAATTGATAATGAGTACTCCAATGACATTGGCATCGACTAAGCGACGAAATTTTGTCTCACTCTCGCGTAAGGCTGCTTCCGCATTTTTGCGCTCGGTTACATCACGTACAACCCCGATTATATGGATAATCTTGCCGTCTTGATCATAGAACCCCTTTCCCTGCACTGCAAGCCAGTGAACGCTCTGATCTGGCCAGATGGCGCGGTATTCGGCATAGCAGTTTTCATCCTGCCCAGTGACTATGCGTTGAACAAGTGCGTTGACACGCTCACGATCATCGGGGTGAAGTGTAGCAAGGAAAAACTCGTAGTCTAGCACGCCGTTCGCATCAGGGAGTCCCATAAGCGCTTTACACTGGTCATCCCAGGTCACTTCGTTATCCGGCACATACCAATCCCACGTCCCAATTTTGGCTGCCTGTACGGCAAACAGCAGTTGATCTTCTTTTACTTCCTTGCCTTGTTTCACAAAGGTAATGTCTGTACCTAGCCCCATCCATTCATAGATATGACCAGATACATCGCGAACTGGAAGACTTTGTATGCGTACTTTATGGTATTGCCCATCAGCACAACAAGCACGACAATAAAAACTTTTAGCCTGCCCAGTTTCTATTGTTTGGTGGTGCATCTTTTCAAAATATGATCTATCTTGTGGATAAATAGCCTGTAACCAACCCTTACCCTTATAATTGCTACTTTCCTGTCCGGTAAAGGTCGCCCAAGAAGGACTATCTTCTAAAATGGCTCCTTCAAGAGTGGTGACCCAGAATACATCGACAGATGTATCTACAAAGCTACGAAAACGATCGGGGGTATAGAGACGCTGTTGATTGCCTGTACAATCGTTGGCTCCGTTATACTGGCGACACATGAACATAGGGACCTCGCTTGCTTGCTCTAATCAAACTCCTAACCCTTAAGTCTAGAATACGCTAGATTTTTGGAACTATCAGCACAGCATTGCTATTCTTTTTGACATAGTTGCCAATGTTCCCTATGCCCAGGCCAGGACTTTATCTGTGATGTGTCACATCATGCGTAGACGAGGTATCCTCATGTGGCAGTTGCGAAGTACAATAGGCACAACGCACGGCTTTAAGCGGTACTTTACTGAGACAGAAAGGACATTCACGCGTCGTCACTGCCTCTTCCGGCTTTGAGCGCAGATGATTATAGCGATCTTGCAAGGAATTGATTGGCTTTACCACCAAGAAATACAAGACAGCAGCAGTTAAAATAAAGCTAATCAAAAGCCCAATAAAATGCCCCCAGGTAAATACACCCGTTTGATAACTGTTTAAGCTCTGGGCTTTCCCTCCTGTGAGAGAACTAATGATGATGCCAACCAATGGTTGCAGAAAATCATTCACAAATCCTTGAACTAAGCCGTTAAATGCGGCTCCAATCACCACACCAACTGCCAAATCCACAACATTTCCGCGCAGTAAAAATTTTCTAAAGTCGCCAAATGTGTTCAGACTAGCATGCAAGCCTCGTCCGCCGAAATCTTTCACCGTTCCGACAAAACGATCTCTATCGAGTAAATCACCAGCCATAAGACCTCCTCGTTTTATACTATTAACAAATTTAAGTATGCCACAGGTTGCTACTAGATTAACACATACGTTCAGAGAATGGCTAGAGAATGTGCTGAAGGTCCGTTTGCTTTGACGGATTGCCTTACATATGTCAAAATATCATGACAACGATGACAAACGAATAATCTTCAACCAGACCCGGAGAGGCCCGTTAAATCTTTCTGTTGAAGTACAGCAGTACTGAGGAACAAAACCGGAAAGCCAACACCAATTAATCCTAGCAGACGGGGAGGCATATCTGGAACCTGTGACCATGAGTTTAGAAGAGGTATTTGGTTCAATCGAACTCTCTGAGCCAGGAAAAGATTTGGATCGAATTATTGAGGAAGCTAAAGAAGAACACTCAGAGAGGGCTCTAGAAAAATACTATGACGTTGATGCTTATCCTCAAATCACTCGCATAGAGCCACTTTAACGAGGTACTATGTCTGAATATATCTGGGGACGTAATCCCGTAGCCGAAACTTTGCAGGCAGGACGAAGAGTCAAGCGCATTCTTCTTGCAGATGGACAGCGTGAAGCTCCCACCATTGCAACCATCATACAAGAGGCCCAACGTCTCAACATTCCAGTTGAGACGGTACCACGTGCACGCCTAGATCAGTTGAGTCGAGGAGCAGTCCATCAAGGATGCCTTGCACAAGTAGAAGAGCGCAAATATGTCAGTGTTGATGACATCCTTGCCCATGCAGAGCACTTGCAGCAAGAACCACTCCTCTTGATCCTTGATGCCATCCAGGACGTCAATAACCTGGGATCACTGCTGCGTACCGCTGAGGCCGCAGAAGCACATGGCGTTATTATTCCTTTGCATCGAGCAGCAGAAATCAATGCTACTGTGGTCAAATCGTCCGCAGGGGCAACTGAGCATTTGCTGATCGCTCAGGAAACGAATCTCACACGCAGTATTGAATACCTCAAAAAACAGCACATCTGGGTGGTGGGCCTAGCTGGAGAAGCCCAAATCCTGTATACTAAGGCAAACCTGACTGGTCCGCTTGCTCTCGTCGTAGGCAATGAGGGCAAAGGGATCAGTCGATTGGTACGTGAACATTGTGACTTGCTTATCAAGCTCCCAATGTATGGTCATATTCATTCATTGAACGCTGCTGTCGCTGGTAGTATTGCACTCTATGAGGCCTTGCGTCAACGCACAACCAATTGACCTTTTCAGTCCATTCATATATACTTCTGCTGACATAGAGGTGAGGTGAAAACTTCAGAATGTATGCTCTGTCACAATCTTTTTTTAAGGATACTGCTATTATTACCTAATTTGGCTCAAAGAAGAGGGGAGTATGTTATCGTGCCCAAGATATTCAATAAGCAACTTGTAGCGCTATATTGCGGTCTAATAGGGTTCCTCACCTTTGCATTTATATTTGCCCCTGCAACATTGGCAGCTGGCCGTCATGCTCAACAACCGGCTGCTCCACCACCACCCACATCTACGGGCAACACACCTCCATCTACAGGCAATACACCCACACTTATACTCTCAGAGCCAACAATGGATAGCTCACCAATCGGTCACCCCGGCACAAAAGTAGACATTACAGGTCAGGGATTTACGCCAAATAGCACCATCCAACTTTATACAACAACAGATCCAAACCAATGTAAAGCTGGAGGATCATTAGCACAATTTAGCAGTTACCCAACAGAAACAGTACAAGGAGATGGTACTTTCGATCTTCAGACAACTTGGCCAAATAATGCAAATCAGCCAGGAGCGGCTTATTATGTATGTGTCCTTTCATCAACTACAGCCGGAGAAAGCGCTATTTCCGGCCAGACATTCAGTGTTGCTCAGCCAGTTACAGTTAGCGCGTCCTCAACCAGTGTCAATCCCGGTGATACCATTACGATTACTGGAGACAATTGGCTTCCCCCACAGCAGTTACAGGTGAGCATCATTCCCAGTCAGGGAGGTGCTAGCAATACTACCATCGCTAGCACCCCGGCAGCTCCAGACGGCAACGGCCACTTTAGCGTTAATCTGACTATTAATAGTGATGCCCAGCCCGGTCAATATGGCATTAATGTTGTCGCGTCAAATGAACCAACACTCACAAATCAAGCGAATAATACAACTATTACAGTTAATGCTCCAGCAACACCAACTCCCACTCCAACCGCGACCCCGACAGCTACGCCTACCCCGACAACGACTGCCACCACAGGCAATAGTGGAGGATCAAATGGCAACGGTGTGACAATCTTAGCCTTTGTTCTGGGAGGGTTGGGCTTGCTATGCGTTATTGTGGGAGGGATCATGTTTGCTGTATCAGGACCATCCTCTTCGCGCCCCTATTGATCTCTATCTTCTGTGAGCGCAGTTCACATTTCAGCGCCCCCTCGTTATAACGAGAGGCGCTTGAAGGTCTTCTCAGGAATGCTCCTGACCACAAACATGATCAGATGCCAGAACCATGGTAGATAGACCACATCCTTGCCCTTCATCATGGCCTGATAAATCCCACGTCCAACTGACTGGGGACTTGCAGTCAACAGCCCTGTCTTCATATGAGCAGTCATCGGAGTAGCCACGTAGCCAGGCTTGATCGTCACTACAGAGACACCCACCGAGGAAAGACGATTGCGTAGTCCTTGCAGGAATGCGCTCACCGCTGCTTTTGCTGTCCCATACACATAATTGCTCTTGCGTCCACGATCCCCCGCAACCGAACTGACTACGGAAATACAACCATGCCGCTGCTGCTCAAAATAGTTGGCACCGATGGTTAATAGCGAGATCACACTGAGACAATTGGTTTGCAATTCCTGCATCGTCTCAGATACGCTCTGCTCACACTTGCGCTGGTCTCCTAGCGTGCCATGGGCAATCAGCAACATGTCTAGTTCGCCCAGTGAGGTGATAGCTTGCTCAAACATTTCCTGGTGCTGATCCAATTCACAGAGGTCTAAAAGATACGTGTCGGCCCGTTTAGCCCCTCGTACCTTCAAGTCAGCTGCAACTGTAGCTAATTTCTCAGCACTACGACCAACCAAGAACAGGTCTGCTCCATCACAGGCAAAACATTTTGCCGTTTCATAGGCGATAGCTGAACTCGCCCCGATAACTAATACTCTCATAGTTGTACTCTCTCAACAGTTGTTACTGCGACACGGCGCCAGAAGCTAGAGGAGAATTTGGGATCAATGTACTGAGCAAACTTCGCGCCATTTGGGAAAATAGGTCTGAAAGCTCTCAGGACTCATGCGAGCATCCTTGGCCGGATACACTAGGCCACCACTTTGGCAGACAACCTTATCTAAATCCTCCAGCAACTCGTACGTCTTGCCTCCTTGATTAGCAAAATCCAGCGCCAACGTCAGGCCAGGTCGTGGAAATGAGAGCATGCCAGGTGAGGGTACATCTCCAAACGTTTTCAATACTGAGAGGAACGAGCCTTGACCAGAATAGCTGATCCGCTCTAGCAACTCCTTCATGACTTCATAGCCATCACGATATGGTACAATACACTGATATTGGAAAAATCCATGCTTTCCGTACATACGGTTCCATTGATTAATAGCATCCAGAGGATAGAAAAATGGATCATATGGCACGGTCTTCCGTATGCACTTTTTCTGCTGTGAGTTGTAATAAGTAGCATTGAATGCTTTTATTGTCTGCATATTCAAGATCCAGGATGGAAAATCCAGTGGGACTGTCAGAGACATCCTTTTCTTGATAACAGTAGATGTTTCTCGTTCTACACGATTACCACGGATAAAAAATCCACGCCCAAGCCGCTTCCCACTCGCCAAACAATCTACCCAAGCCACCGTATACTCGAAATCCTGATCCGAGGCTACCGCAATATCCATAAACTCTCTGAGCGAGCCGAAGCAAATCCGTTCCATATTTATCAAGGGACTGGGCATGGGCAGCAAACGTATTTCAGCCCATAATATGACCCCCGTCAGACCGAGACCACCAATGGTCGCACGAAACAGGTCCACGTTCTCTTCGGGAGAGCACAGCAGCCGTCTGCCATCCGAACGCAGAAGTTCAAAGCAGGTGACGTGACAACCAAATGTGCCAGCTTTGTGATGATTCTTACCATGCACATCATTGGCGATTGCACCACCTACGGAGACAAATTTGGTGCCGGGCGTTACTGAGAGGAACCAGCCATGTGGCACAATCAGTTCTAGGATATCGGCAAGCATGACTCCGGCCTCACAGCGCAACAGCCCCTTATCAACATCAAACGAGAGAAAGCGCGTCAGATGGCTCATATCGAGCAAAATGCCATTTTCATTCAGGCAGCTATCACCATAACTGCGTCCACACCCATAGGGCAGGACTGGCAACTCTAGTTGCGCCAGATTAGGCAATTCGTCACACCAGAAAACAGGGATCACATGGCTTGCCGCTACCTGCGGATAGCGTCCCCAAGACTGTAGCAAGTTGTTAGCAGAAAACATACACTATTTCCGTACAAACCTTTCTGGAGACCTATCCCATCAAGGAAATAGGAGGAAAGAAAGGTTGCCTACAAGTAGATTTTTTTGTCAATCAGAAGCTGGCTTATAACATTCTACACCCTTACAACGCATAACGAAAAATCTACGCCACAATCTAGCCCAAAAGATGCCCCTCGCCCCAGATATACCGCCCAGGACAAACACAGCCAGAGATTTCGAGATTTCGATAAGAAACCGTCCCTTCATCCCCCTAGCACATAGCTCAAGCTTTCAATATCCTTTAGCAAGAATAGTAAGAATTGCCTGCACACACAACGGTTAGCCAAAGTCTTGATCCCTCAGAACAAAGCAACTTACGGGAGACACAAGGGATCCATCTTTCTGACGACTGCTATAGTAAAAGAGGTACACATGATCAAGATTTTGTTTTCCCAGAGATACATCTATAAATTCTTCTATTCCTGTCTATTAACCTTCAGCGTCACTTTCGTATTTTGTATAGCAGTAACAAACCCAGGAATTCAATCTTACTATAAATCGAATGTAGTGAATATGGTAAATGGTACTGCATATAGGCCTTTTATATATAGAGCTCTGGTTCCTTACATCGCCAATAAGATAAATGCAAGCATATCTCCAGAAACACGACAGATTATTGCCCAAACAACCGAGGATAATAGCACCTTAAGATCCATTTTCTCTGATCGAAAGTGGAAGATCGGTTATGCAAGTGAATATTATATTGTATTAATACTGATGTATATTTCACTATGGGGATTTGCATTTTCATTAAGATATTTCTTTAAAGGAATGTTTAAAACTCATGAACGATTTCAAGATGCAGTTTGTTTATTGGCCATCTTGGGCTTACCATGTTTATACCGGTATACCTACATTTATGACTTCACAACACTTTTCCTTTTTACCTTAGGATTAGCTACAATGACCAGACAGAAATGGGAAACATATCTTTTGATATTTATTTTTGCATGTGTAAATAAAGAAACTACGATTTTACTAACATGTATTTATGCCATCCATTTTTTTAGACATCCGAAATTAAACTTATCTACCTATCTATTTATTCTAGCAATTCAAATAGTCATTTATACAAGTATAAAAATAGTTATAGATTCGCTCTTTTTTACATAGCCCAGGCAGTATTGTTGAATTCTGGTTGGAAAGAAATATTAAGCTCTTGTTACATCCATATTCAATTGCCAATTACTTACAATGGTTTGTACTGGGCTTTTTAGTTATCCATAAATGGTCAGAAAAACCATTATTCTTAAAACAGGGGCTTTTGATCCTTATCCCACTCTTAGGAACAACGTTCTTTTGGGGATGGATTAATGAGCTGCGAGACTATTATGAAGCCTATCCAATAGTGATTTTACTTATAGCTTATTCTATAGCTAAAATTTTAGATGTGAGTATACAAACGGCTACGCTTCCCTTCACTGATGATCCGTTTAAAGAATCTACAGACACGTGCGCAGAAGTCCCCAATAGTGACAAAAACTTAAGTTTTTCCATTGATGACTGCAAAATTTAGGCCAGATCGGCCAAACATCGTGGACATGACAAGCGAGCACATACAGTTGTTTGGTCCTCCGACTGCACCAAATTTGCTTCTGGTTCTAGCGATAAGACTCTGATGGAGATGAAAGAGTAGAGATTTATGATACAATGACGGGGAGACTTCTCGCAGGCTGTCAGGAACCCCATGCCCAAAGGCAGGGGCTTGTGAGTAGCCGCAAGGTCATTCTACAAGCCCACCTGACCAGACCCAGCCAGGGCCGTAAGGCCATCGGGCTACGTTATCAGGAAGTGTTCAAGTTCTGACCTACGGGTGCGACGCCAGCCTGTAGCTCTCAAACCTCCAGGTTAAACAGGTGTACAAGGGTTAAACCAGTGCTCGGAGGATGTGCCGCCTGATAACATCGTCGAGGCGAACATTACCCTGGGAAACCAGCGTCGGTTTAGCCGTTCCAACCAAAAACGGCTCCCCGTAAGGGACAACAGAACAGAACAGAAAGGAATGCAAGAGATGGTGCTATCGCACAAGTCTAGCTGGCTTAAGCCGCCACTAGCCTTTCCCCCCCCTTGCATCTAGGGAGCAATTCCTCCCCATGTCTAAAGCCAGGGGTTTCCTTGCACAGAATTTGATGAGCCTGCTAAAGCACCCCTTGGGATGTATGTCACGCTGGTGGCTCTATAGTTTACTTATTTTTTCCGTCCTGGCAGTTGTACTGGACTTTCTACGCATCCCACCACTGCTTATTTTTGTCGTGGCAGCTCTAGGCATTATCCCACTAGCTGCGTTGATTGGACAATCGGTAGAAGAGGTAGCAGAGCATACAGGAGAACAAGTTGGAGGACTGCTTTTTGCAACATTTGGCAATGCGACCGAACTGATTATTGGTATCCTGGCACTTAGTAAAGGTCTGATAGATGTTGTCAGAGCCTCGATCATTGGTTCTATTCTAAGCAATCTGTTGCTTGTGTTGGGTATCTCTGTCTGTGTTGGTGCTTTCAAACACGGGCGACTGCGTTTTGAGACTTGTCCTGCCAGCCAGTATGCTTCTCTGCTAGCGCTCTCCATTGGAGGCTTGCTTTTACCCAGCATTGCGGATTTGTTGGCATTACGAGGACATGAGCAACAAATCGCTGAGCGTGTCGTGCAACTCTCCGATTTTGTTGTTGTTATATTGCTGTTGGGCTATGTAGCGTCAATTCTCTTCAGTGTCTTCCGCTTGGGTGACAAAGCTGATAGCCAGGAGAAAGATTTGGAACCCCTCCTGGGCGCACGCTCTGAAGCTGCCATTGATCGTTTGCTTACCTACCGTCATAAGTTAGCAAAAAGTGCCAGACCTAGCAAAAGTGGCGCACTGAGTACGCTTGATAATGCCATTAATGTCATTGCCGCCCATGAAGCCACCAATCAGACAGTTGCAACGACTGAGCATATTTCTCATGCAAAACCACCATTATGGCGAGGTCTGTTGCTCCTCACCATTGCTACAGTTGGGGTCGCTGTTCTTTCAGAGATCCTGGTCAGTGCAATTGAGCCCGTGACGGAGGCTCTTCACTGGAATGCCGCCTTCGTTGGACTGATCTTTGTGCCGTTGATTGGAGGACTTCCAGATTACTTTAACACGATTAAAATGGCGCTAGATAAACGAATAGGAATGGTCCTAGCAGCTTCCGCTGGATCTTCCATTCAAATCGCGCTACTGATGACACCCATTTTAGTTTTGGCCAGCCTCCTCATGCCCGTAAAACTAGATTTGGTGTTTAGTCTGATCGAACTTGCAGTCCTAGCTCTAGCTACTTTTCTCTTTAGCGAGATCACCCGGGATGGTGAACTTGTCTGGCTAGAGGGAGTTCTGCTCATCTTGCTCTATGCAGTGATGGGTGGTACGGTCTTCTTGTTTGGCAGCAGTGGGTTTTAGTTGCCTGATCTCACTGGATAGATATAACATAATAAAGATGAATAACTAACACGGTCAACCCATCAGCGATGATACGATGAACAGTTCTTTTCTTAATGCTATCCTGAAAGCAGCTCTTTTTTAATATATGAAAGAAGTCCTTTTTTAATGCAAAAAAATGGACGTTTTATATATTGGAAAAATAGATTAGTTTGAGTACACTTAACACTAGACACTCGATCTGTTAATTCTGGTAGATGAGTTCTAACTACTTTAAGGAGGAGAAAAACCTCTGCTACCTGATAAGCCTATTCGGAAAGGTTTAACTGATCAGTCAAAGGCTGTGTCAACTCGTTACTCCCCACCTAGTTGGTAGGCCGCTCATAGACCACCAAGCCAGAATGCACGATGAAGTGCAGGCAACAATCCTGCTCGATCGTCTTCTTCATCATGCCCAAGTCACTACCATTAACAGAAAGAGTTATTGCATGCAAGATTGGCTTACTGCTGAAAAGCAGGCAACTTCTTCCCACTAAGAGATTTTCTGGGTAGATCACTTACAAGTTAGCAAAGTGAGCTAAAAGTGCTCCAGCGTTGATACATATTCATTCAAAGGGAGAATGACATGTTTAGAAGATCCTCACGAAAACTTATTGATCCTTTAGAGCATGATTTACATCAAAATGTGGAAAATATTAGCCCTAGGAGAAAGCTGTTTGATCTTTACCAGACAGCATCTAGTAGACCTTATGCCGAACTCTCTAACCAAGCAGTCCCACAAAACAAAGATGGGGGCACGACCTCAACAAATCCCATTGAACCAAATAGCAAATTCATTAAACCATCTGGTCTAACATCTGAGATGACACAAGGCATTTCTAACTTTCTTACAGAATTACACAAGCGATATCCACAGCTTGGAAACGCACTTGATCATCTGAAAAACAACGGGCCAGTTGGACAAGGGATACATTTTAAAAGCATTAAATCTGAATGGGATTTGCAATTTCAAGATGAGAAAAAACTCTACTATGCTCATTTTGCAGAGGCTCGTAACATGTCACTAAAGGAGTATATCGACGCATTAGATCAACATAGCAAAGATCTCATCAAAGATACAGAAGTCTGCATGCGTGTCAAGCCAGAAATTCTTAAGATTGTTTTAGCAAACGATGATCGTTTCAAATCTCTCTTTGAGACGAATACATCTAATGGCGCCTTGACTGAAGAACGCCGCATTGCAGAACGTGAAGAACGTTGCCTTATCGAGAACATATCTCTTGGTAATTATCACCCAGACTTGGCCAATGGGTTGCGTATGATCTATGGGTATATAGCTAAAGAAAATCAACTACTTGGCCCTATTAGCCAGAGATCTTATCTAGATAGGTATGGTGATATTACCGTTGTCTTTAATAATGAGATCAAGCGGCGCACGAGTTTTACAATAGGTGACTCACTCACCTATTCCAATTCTGCAACTGTTAGAGCTGTTCCCCTTGAGAACCCAAATGGAGATTGTTTCCCTCTAAAAGATCGCCGAAGAGTAGAAGGCGAAATAAATCGGCTAGGCCTATCCCTGATTGTAGATCTATTAGATCCACTTAACAAACACTTCAACAACTTTACTCCATATATTGAGGCACAAATCCACTACGGCGCACATCCCAAGGAGATTAAAAACGTTCTCCTTACGGATTTAGCCTCCAAGGATGAGGAGCTGATCCAGCTGTTAGAGGAAGAGAAGCTTCCTTATAGTTATTCATAGTTATTCATAGTTATTCATAGCTCTTCAATTTAATGCCATCCTGAAAGCAGCTCTTTTTTATATATGAAAAACGTCCTTTTTTAATGCTAAAAAATGGACGTTTTATATATTGAAAAAATAGATTGAATTGAGTACACTTAACACTAGATACTCGATCTGTTAGTTTTGGCAGATAAGTTCTAACTACTTGATAAAGGGAAAAAACCTGCCAACTGATAAGCCTATTCGGAAAGGTTTAGCTGATCAGTCAACGACCACGCCAACGCGTTACTCCCCTCTGGTTGGTAGGCCACCCATAGGCCTCTAAGCCAGAATGCACGATGCAGTACTGGCAACTGCCTTGCTCGATCGTCTTTTTCACTATGCCCCAGCCATTACCATGCATTACCATTAAATAAAAGAGTTATTGCGTGAGATATCGGTTCATAGCTAAAAAACAGGCGACCTCTTCCCACAGAGACATCCTGGATAGATCACTTACGAGTTAACAAAGTGGAACAAAAGTACTTCGACGTTGATATATGTTCATTCAGAAGGAGAATAACATGCATAGAAGATCTTTACGAATTGCAGATATTGCTAAACAAAGCGTTGCTCCTAACACAAAACTTATGCTGAAACAGTCTTCCCAACCCTTTAGTGAGGCGGCCAAACGAAACGAAGGTGAGGGGATAACATCAACAACGCCAAGTGAACAAAATAGCGCCATCTCTAAGGTAGAGAAACACAGAAGGGATTTTTACAGGCATTACAGGCATCAATTCCTCATTGAGGAAAGCACAACGGTGAGTGAAACTCGCAAGGAGATTTCTAGGAAACAAATACAGCATTCAGAGCAAAAGATCCATGAAGACGGAATAAAATCTTCACTACAAGACCACTGGATGCCGCATCCTAAGCGAGGACACTGGATGCCTAGTGACCAAATTGAGGTGGACCAACCAAACACACAGGAGCAAATGATCCCTAAAGACGGAATAATACCTCCACCACAAGACCACTGGAGGCCATCTCCTAATGGAGGAGACTGGAGACCTGCATAACAAACTTCCAGGGAAGGTTGACAAGCACCTAGCTGTCAAGATATTAGCGCCGCTTTAGGCCACCCAGCCAAGCGAATAATACGCGCCATATCTCCAGAAAAAGCATGTTGGATATAAACGAGATCAACATGAACATCCATGGAGGTACGGCACGGTCTACGGCAACACCACGGAAAAGCATCGTAGCAGGCCAAGCTGCCAACCATGAAAGTGCTGTCCATTGAGCCATCTTGTGAACGCCCGTCGTCTGACGGCGACGGTAGGCACCAACCAATGGCGCAATAATGAACCAGCCAAGGGCAAAAGGTGCAGCCGTCCCAGCAACTTGCAGGAAAGAACTCAAACCCGCTGCCTCTCCATGACTTCGTCGACCTACAGCAGCAAAAATGAGGAAGACGATCGCATCACCAATCACAAGCAGGATGATACGCCCAATGTTTACTCTGTCTTTGTCCTCTAAAGCGGTGGCATCAGGTATACGTTCTTTAGTTGCCATATTCCCTATCCTTCTTCTCTTGCGATTCACGCACCAGTTCTTCTACAGCAGCCAGCTCAGTCTGTACGCCACGAATACGCATAGACAGGAAGGCGAGATAGGCAAACAGACCGAGCCAGACTATGGCATAGGCAACAACGAGATAAATAGATCCTTGCATCAACAAACCTCTTCTATTCAACGAGGACCCGCAATCGTTGCGCCTGCGTTTGCAAACGCTGCAATTGATAAACGAGCACCATCAAGAAACAGTACAAGAGAGTAAAGGTTGCCAGCGAAACTATCAAGGTTAGTATAGCGGCAGGTGGCAATCCCCCCTCAGATGTAATCTGCGGACCAGGATGTTGCCCACGCCACCAGAGTACCGAGAGGTAAATGATAGGAATATCAATTACTCCCACAACACTCCATACCGCTCCTACACGTGCACTCTCAGGCGTACGGCCCATGTAACTCCGTAACATAAGATAGCCGACGAGCATAAACCACAGAATAAGTGCCGCTGTGAGCTTGGGGTCCCACACCCACCAAGCACCCCAGATTGGCTTGCCCCATAGTGATCCTGTAATCAACAGAAATGTTAGGAAGATAGCTCCAATCTCCCCAGAAGCACGAGCAGTCCAATCTAACCGCTCATCAGGCTTCACCAGATAGGCAACACCAGCAATTGTCATCACGACAAATGCAAACATCCCTACCCAGGCCGTGGGCACATGAAAATAAAAGATACGCTGCGTCACTCCCTGCAATACATCGACTGGCGTGTAAAAGAAGATTAGCCAAATTGAGACCAGCATACCAATACCCGAAAGCCCTCCTAGGATTAAAGAGGCAATCGGTAAGCGAACTCCATGCTCTCTATTGATACCGTACTCTTCACAGGGAGATACAATGTCTGTTGCTTGATTCGTTAAAGCCATACAATCTACTCCTCAACAACATATTGAAACATGAGCATTGAGACGCTCAAGAAAATGACATCAAAGGCAATCAGTTGTCCCTGCTGAAGAGTCAGGTCCACACTGCGCAGGATGGGCTTGAACCCAAAGCTCTTCTTGAGCTGACGTATCTCTACGGACGGATTACCAATTGCTGTCAGAGAAGATCCCCTTCACTATGATTTGTTTGTCTTCTTCAAACATTGTATCCGCTCTACGCAATATTCGGAGCCTGCGTGTGCTAGTTGACTACGTCGGGGTATCAGAAGCTGCCGGACTTTAGTCCGTACGGAGTGTCACATCATCATCAGAAAAAGATGGTCTTCAGGCCCCCCCGCTGTCATCGCTGCGCGGAGGGGGCTAGGCGCTCTCAACTTTCGCGCAGCACCCCCTCGACTTCAATCAGCAGGTGCTCTGGGCCGCGCAGGAGGGGACTCGGACGATAGGGGGGCGGGTCCACGACCAAGCGAGGCTGAGAGAGCCGTCGCACGAGTTCGGTGAAGGCAATCTGGGCCTCTATGCGTGCCAGCGGCGCACCAAAGCAGTTGTGGATGCCACTGCCAAACTCCAGGTGTTCATTATCGCGCCGCTGGGGATCAAAGCGATCCGGGTCCGCGAACCGTGCCGGATCACGGTTGCCCGCGGCTAGGGCCAGCGTGAGCATCACGCCCTTGGGAATCGTCGTCCCCGCCAGAGCAATCTTGTCCTGGATGGTCCGAAACAGTAAGAACTGAACCGGCGGATCATAACGCAGTATTTCCTCCACGGTTGCCGGGATCAGGTCCGGGGCGTTTCGCAGGCGTTGAAGTATTGCCGGATGCCGCAGCAGCGTGAGCATCCCATTACCAATCAGATCCATGGTAGTCTCAGGACCAGCGACCAGCAGTACCATGGCGATCCCGGCGAGGTAGTGGTCGGACATCCGTCCTTCGGGGCCAGTATCGGTGACCATGCGGGAGAGCAGATCGTCTCCCGGCTGCTTGCGGTGGCGCTCGACCAGTGCAGCCAGATACTGGTTCAGATCGTTGTTGGTCTGTTCCCGTTGTCGGAGCAGTGCTTCGGTCTGGGGAGCCATGGTGCTTTCAGCAAGCGCCTTGGCCCAGACATGAAACTTGGGTTCATCTTCAGGCGGGACGTCCAGGATCCGGCAAATCACCGTCACCGTTAGGGAATAGGCGAAGTGGTCGACAAGATCAATCTGGCGCTGGCCCTGCATCTGGTCGAGGAGCGTGGTGACGATGCGCACGATATCAGGACGCAGTTGCTCCAGGTACGCTGGACGCAAGTGGCGCATCACCAGAGCACGCAGGCGGTCGTACTCCGGGGGAGCCAGGCTGACAGACCGATGCGGAGCTATGGAGGCCAGTGGGCGTCCCCCGGTTTGCGGCATCTCGCTCATATCGGAACTGA
Organism: uncultured Chloroflexia bacterium; assembly: GCA_963727755.1. Taxonomy (GTDB): domain Bacteria; phylum Chloroflexota; class Ktedonobacteria; order Ktedonobacterales; family Ktedonobacteraceae; genus DASYAN01. The sequence goes on along the minus strand of CAVSHN010000003.1, from coordinate 109,057 downwards.
CGCGAGGGTCATGTAGCAACGCCATAATCTCGCGATAGGTGCTCACGACGTACGTCCCCCGCTTCATCGGGGCCATCTTCCTGCCAGCAGACTGGGGTCTGACGAAGTTTCGCCCACAGCGGGTAGGGATTGGCACGATTGGCAGAGTCGTAGATTTGCCGCAGGATGGTGGGATCCTGGGACATGGTGGTTTCCCTTTCTCATAGCACACTCGTGTGCATCTGCTGTTCATATCTCACAGTGCCGTGGTATCCACTGCACCCGCCGTTCACTCGGGTCGTGCCCTGGCCAAGACCACTCGTGATGAGCATTTCACACATGCAACAACTCCTATGAGCATAGTAGATGAGGGCAAGAGGCCTGCCGTCTGATCTAGCAGCAATCACCCGATCAGGAATGTGAGGCCCGAGCAAGCCCATGAAACCCCTATCGCTCCAGCATGGAATGTCATACTTCCATCAATGAGCGTAACTGAGCCTTCGTCTTATTACGACGCTCCCGATAGATCACCTCATCCAACTTACCAGCCTCATATGCCTGATCCAACGCAAGCAATTCTTCTAAAAGTTCCTGCTTACGATCAGCATGGGCAGCCACCTGAGGAGTCTCATCTTTACCATTTTACGCCCACGTTCACGATTCCTCGAAACTGAGCAGATGATCCACGACGCCTCGCCCGCAAAAGAAACCATGTTAGCGCTATAATGCCCGCCATCAGTACAATTGCTAAAATCAGCCAAATGACAGCTAGATTGAACGAATTATCCGAGAATGAAAACATCGTCAAACCTTCAAGCTGAACCTGAATTCGGGTATGGGCAGGTATGGTCTTGCCCATGAAACGGTTATAGGAATGTTGATCGTTTGCAGAAACTACTCCCTGCGACCTCAATGCCTGCGACTCCGCATGGATATCGGGAGGGACCAGAAAGGTGAGCGAGACAGTAGGATACATCGTGACATAATTCAGATCGAATGTCGCCGCATTGTATGGAACATCAAATGAGAACGAGAACTCATTCTGTCCTAGCAAAACAGCAGCATCAGAGGCAAAACCACGATCTACCTGTATCACATGGTAGCCTGAAAAGCCTGTCCCTGTAAATGAAATGTTGCTTGTATCCGGTGGTAACGAGAATAATAGGGCATTCGGCGGGCCATTATTGGCTTTGAGCGAGCCAATATAAGTGTGATTATCCAGGTTCATGAACGAAAAAACCTCGGAAATGGTTAGTGTTCCCTTTTCTACATTGGGTTCATGGACAAGCACACTAGCGTTAACAATAGCAAGATGGTCAGATTTCTGCGTGGCCTGATAAACCGTGAGGTTGATATGTGGCGAAGGATTACTGGCTAGAGTCACAAGGCTACTCACATACTGTGCTCCTTGATAACGCATGTATACTGCATAGTTGATCGTTTTATCGGCCTCTAGGTTATCAAACGAGAATGAGCCCTGAGCATCTGTTGTGGCAGTCGCTAGATCGCGTGTATTATTTCCGTCGGCCATCTGCAATGTGACCTGCTGATTTGCTAGCGGAGCATTATGATTACTCCCATCCAGCAATTGACCGGAGATATGACCAGCGCCCGTAGCAAGAGCAGGAACACTATATAAAATCGATACCATCAGAATGAGCAGAGATGCTAGCAAGGTCCGACTACATGTTTGCTTTCTCATAACTTTCCTTCAGTCTACGCACCTGCTCTTCGATCTCCTGATCAATTTTCTGCTCATGTTCAGAACGTGATTTGAAAGCCATCAGTGCCTGTTGCATATGTTGTTCACGTAAAGCTAGATAATCTGACTTCTCAATATTTCCAAGCTGGTAGTCCAGTTCTACATCTTGTAAAGCAAGCCGCACAGCCTGTTCTCTCTCCTCTGGAGACGAGACCATATCCTCTTCATGAGATGATGTCACTATTAATTCACTTTTCTTATTTTCCTGCCGCTGACGAAAGAGAGGAGCTAACACAAATATCAATGCCGCCAATCCTAATACAACACCTAAGCCGATTGCCATCACGTTGTCTCCGTTCTAGAGGGCCTAAATAGCACATCTTCCTCAGCCAATTCCGCTTCAAGCTGCGCACGATACTGCTCCAGATCAGCATCAAGCGAGATCTCATCTTTAGAGGCACCTTCATTTTTTTCAGTCACAACACCACCAGATTTCCATTCGCGCAGCACAATAAACACTAGCACTATACCACCCAATAGAAATATCATTGGTACAAGCCAGATCAACAAGCTAAAGCCCTGCCAGGGTGGTAACCAAACTATTTGGTCACCATAGCTACGTATAAAGTATTGTACAACGTCCTGCTCAGACTTGCCCGACTGCAATTGCTGACGAATTACCTGTCGCATCTGGCTGCGCAATTGTTGCCTGCGAATTTGCCACTGACTCACCCTGGCAGACAGGACATTTTAACTGTGATGCTACATTCTGTACACGCTGATCAAGCGTCTCTTGCTTCGGCTTGATAATCAGCAGCGCCGACCAAACTGCTACTATCACAGCTATTGCAGCAATAAGCAAAAGAACTGAGGGCCAGTGGACACGACGAGTAGACTTCACACGCGACGACCTTTTCGTAGACACCTCTATACAACAATTCAATAGACTTTTTCAATGCATAGCTTGAACTTGCAAATGGAGTCCTTCCTTTTGCTGAAGAGCATGAATAATATCAAACAGATTGTTATTACCGCTTGAGCTGCACATTCTCATCAGGCTTTTAGGAGATTTCTGAAGCAACCTGCCTAGCTCCTCAAAGCCTACGGTAGCATTAATACAATCCCTGAGCAAGGCCTTCCCTGTTTCGATATCACCTGCGAGCATATTGTCTATGCTTTCTCTGAGCAACCCTTCTCTGAATGCAAAATTGCGTAATGCTCGTGCCTGAATGGTTTCCTTGAAGTCACGTAGAATGGTCATAACTTATTGCTTTTCCTTTTTTGCATTGAGACTACTCACAAGCTACTTCCTCTGTAACCCATTGGAGATAGCGCTTCAGATCATTGCAATAGTTATAAGGTAACAATTTTTCATGTTGGAGCCTTCCAACAACAATCCCCGGTGCAATTCCCACTTTCCTGGCAAATTCCTTGATACCTATTTTTCGAGCGATAGGATCGTTGCGCTACAAATTGTTTCCATTCAATAGGATTTATTAATGTATCTAAGGCAAATATATCTGCCTCTTGCTCCTCTTGCTTCCGATCTTTGTCATCTATTTCCAAGAAGATTTCTCGCTTACCATGTAGCAGAATATGTCCCGCCTCGTGGAAGAAGGTAAACCAGAACTGATCATCAGTCTTGTAACGTAGGCTTAGCTGTACCAATGCTTTCGTTGAAGTCAGCCATTGCGTTGCGCCAGAAATTCCAGTGTTGGGCAATTCTGGCACAAAAACGACTGCTACGCCTGCATTAGCACATAAATTTACTAGCTCCCTTTGAAAAAAATCAACTGGTTCTACTGTCAAAGCACGAATACTGATTAATACATCACGAAAAGTATCAGCTTTGTATGGAGCACACTCAATCTCCCGAGCTTCAATTTCTCCTTGACGTAGCCATGCAGCTATTGCTCCGAAATTGCTTTTAAGCGCTGCAGATTTACGATAGGCAACTTCTTTACTCTCCCAAATTGCCCGCCATGCATCGGGGGAAGCCACAGCGAAGAACTTCAAAGCGTTCAATACCTGTTGAGTTTTATCAGTACTGGCAGCGATCCAGCCTCGGCGCATCATCAATTGGACAGGAATTTCCTTCAACCATTCTACCCAATTATTGAGACGTTGTTTTTCAGCAAGACGAGCAAGAAATTCTCGATACCGCAGCTCTCGTTTTAGCCAGAATGATGCAGGGATATCTAACACCTGCTCTAGTTGCATTGCAGTTTCAGCTGTAATAGATGCTTTATTTTGTATAATCTCATTGATTGTTTTATATGGACGCCCCATGCGCGTTGCTAGCTCCGTTTGAGACATACCTATTGCCTCCAGAGTCTCTAAAAGAGTCTCTCCAGCAGGAGTTACATAGTCGCTATAATATTCACTTTTTGGAGCGCTAGTCATGATAATCCCTCACTTCAAGAATTCTAATCGCTGTTACCTGTGTCCAGTCTAAGCCTCCATCAGGTTTCTTGGGGATTGGATCATTAGCTGGCTCAAAGATAAGCCGCCAAGGACCATCTAAACATACAGCCAATGTTCCTTTCCTATCCCCTTTCAACTCATGACACCTCGTCTGTAGAAACAAACGTATTTGCTCAAGATTCTCCATATCTTCGAATTTCATCAAGCCTCAATTCAATACACCGCGAACGAGCTGCCCCATGTTTCTTGATTCGATAAGTTTGCTCTTTACATACCTTCTCTATTTTACGTCCCTGATATAGAATTTCCACATTCTCAGCCCCTCATTTCATTATAACCTTAGGGGTTAAGATATAACCCTTAGGGTTATACTCATTATAACACAAAAGGCCTCTGATAGCGAGATCTTAAAACATTCCCTGACGTTTTGATACAAGCCTGTCCCAGAGCACAATCACGTTGCCCAACATCTTGTGGCAATCAGCCCCACACCTCGATCTTGAATGGGCCCAATCCCTTCTCTGAAAAATGGGACATTCCTTTTCATTCAGGATGGTGGAGTCCCTTCCATGAGGGCATTATATCAAAAGATCAGTTTGCCAATACAGGCACGATTCCAGCGCTTTTCCTCGACCCCCTCTGCAAACCGACAGGGCACCAACAAAACACACCACCAATGACCATAAGCAGAGCCCCATACCAGACAAATGGCACCAGAGGATTCACAAACATGTGAATATCTGCCTGCGATAGGCCACTCCAATTCTCTAGATAAATATAGAGATCAGTGGCACCAAAGGTGGTGATCGAGATCAAACTGGCTGGCAGGTTATTATAATTGCGATAAATGACACGGCCAGGATAGATATAGCCCTGCAACTGTCCATTACGCCAAATTTGTATTTGGGCAGTAATTGTCTCTTTATCAGGCTCTTTCGTATCAATATTTCCTAGGTATGTCAGCTGGTAACTCGCCAAATGCGTATTTTGCCCTTGATTGAGTAATGCATCACTCTGGAGTTGAAAATAGTGCGATCCAATGACCCCAACGACGAGCAATACCAAACCGAGATGCACCATATAGCCACCGTAGCGCTGACGATAGCGTTTAAAAAGCATCACCAACGCTATTAAATATAATTCGCCATGCTCATGACGAACACGCATACCACGCCATAGTTCATATAGCATTGCAGCAGCGGTAAAAGTGCAGACGGTAAAGCCAATATTGGCCGCAAGATCAATCACGCCAAACAGCGGAAGTATCACAGCACAGAGTGCAGCTATGACTATAGGAACGCTCAGATTACGCCATAAAGCCGTGAGCGAAGTGCGCCGCCAAGCTAGCAATGGACCAATGCCCATTGCCAGTATCAGAACGACCATTAAAGGTCCCATGACGTTATCGTAGAAAGGTGCACCCACGGTCATCGTCTGACCTCGCATCAATGCCGAAATAAGTGGGAAAAGCGTTCCCCATAAAGTTGCAAAAGCCATACCGATCAGCAATAGATTGTTGAGCAGGAAAACGCCCTCGCGCGAGACCATCGAGTCAAATTGCTGATCTGGCTGCACCTTGGGCAAATGGAATAGAAAAAGGCCAGTTGAAAAGACAATGATAATGGCCAGGAAAGTTAGGAAATAGGCTCCAATATCAGAATAGGCAAATGAATGGACCGAACTAATCACACCGCTGCGCACTTCGAAGGTCCCAAAGATTGAGAGGGCAAAGCAGGCAATGGGCAAGAATAAATTCCAGACATTGAGCATTCCTCGCCGTTCCTGCACCATTGTCGAGTGCAAAAATGCAGTCGCTGTTAACCATGGGAGCAAGGCCGCATTCTCTACCGGGTCCCAACCCCAATAGCCTCCCCAACCTAGCACATGATATGCCCACCAAGCCCCCGAGAATCAAACCAGCCGTCTGAATGGTCCAGGCTGCTAGTGTCCACCGACGAATGGCACGTAACCATTCATTATTAAGTCTCCCGGTGACCATCACTGCTACAACAAAAGCAAAGGGGACTGAAAAACTTACATAGCCCATCAACAGCATTGGAGGGTGTACTAGCATACCAGGGTCCATAAGCAACGGATTCAATCCTATCCCATCGAGAGGAGCCACAGTTGAGCGGACAAAGGGATTGGAAACGCTGGTAAGCACGATTAAAAAGAATGTTTCAATACCCATCAAGGTCGCCATGACATAGGGTACTAACGCTACAGGTGCACGCCTAGACGTCAGGACGAAGAGAGCAGAGAAGAGGGAAAGTACTAGCGCCCAATAGAGGAGTGATCCTTGTTGTCCACCGTAGAATGCTGCCGTCGTAAAATACCACGGCATGGCACGGCTAGATTGCTGGGCTACATATTTCACTCCGAAGTCATGGATCAAGAAGGAAGTTACTAGTGCTGCCGAAGCCAGCAGAAGGAAAGTGGTCACAACTAGCAGACTACGCTTTGCACAGACTACCATCTGAGGCAATCCACGAGTTGCACCAAGAATAGCCATAAGTATAGTGCAAAGCGCAAATCCTAAGGCGAGGATCAGTGCGATATTACCTAGTGCTGCAAAATCCGTTGACATGTTGGCATTGCTCCGTTAGCAATTCCCACCACAGGGGTATGGGGAGCGACGTCAGATTTTCTTCATTCCATCGATCCGTTGGAGGATACTGCAATAATAGATCTGAAAAATACACGGTCGTCTCCCTCCCTTTGGACTGATGACTATGTAACGGGCGTGATAAATTGTGCAACAGATGTGATAGAATATACAGCGGGCGCGATAAATCGGGCACCTACCTTTACAGGCAATAAATTGCCAATTATTATTTCAATCTATTCATGACTGATATTGTTTTCATGCAGAAGATGATTGGAACTTTGATGGGCACTTTGCTAACAATGTCTGCGCCTGGAAAGGTTGCGTTCCCCCAGTTGCATTGCTATAGTGTCCTTCAACAACAACCTGCACACCTGCACGAAAAATATCAGGCACCACACCACTATACACGACAGGCAATGTCTGCTGGCTATCTTCAATCACAAACGAGATACTTTGGGTCCGGTTGTCACGCTTAATAGAACCTGCCTGCACATAGCCAGCAACACGAACAGACTGCGTAGTACAGGTCATGCAATGCTTCAATTCGGGCACAGTCATATAGTAGACCGCGTTTGCTTGCGTGTTGACATAGACTAGATAGAGGACAGCTCCGAGAATCGCTATTCCTGCAAGCAGAAACCTCAGTGGGAATCGCCGTTTTCGCGGACGTCCCTCCAACGATTGCTCTGTTGACGTCGTTAAAGCTGGCTGCACAATATGACCCTCCATCAATGCGGCACTATTGCCATCTCAAACAAATGGTTGAAGGAATGCACCCAAGATAAATACCAGTATGCCCAGGGCTAGCAGTAGTTGCGGCACAACTTTCGAAAGACGCGTCAAGCGTCTTGCCAACCGCCGAATGTTACTTTGATCTAAATAGAGCGCTAGTACAAACATACTGACTGCAACAACTATCTTCAGTCCCAGAATTATCAGGTACAACCATCCAAGCATCGTTTGTGTCAGGCGATCAAATGTCAGATAGACACCGCTTAGTAGCAAGATACCTATACAGTAGTTGACCACGCGCTTGAACAAAACCGCTATCTGCGAAGATACTCCAGGTATAGCCTCCCCTTTGCGCAAGGCAGGAATGATAACCACTAGATATATAAAACTTCCACCTACCCAAACCGCAGCTGCCAGAATATGAATTGAGCGCACCAGCCAGCTAAAGTCTATCATTAGCCACAAGCCTCACGCGATATGCAGTTTTGCCAGTTCAGCTTGTACGCTCTGCTCATCGATTGGACCAATCCAGCGAGCAACAATAATGCCATCCCCATTGATAAAGAACGTCTCAGGATTAGCGGTTGCACCGTAACTAATCGCTGTCCCGCCATCAATCGTATCACGCACATTCTGATAGGTAATGCCATGCTGATGCACAAAGTTGAGCGCATCTCTCTCTGCTTCGGCCCCATCAACTCCAAGCAGGACCACATCTTTTGATTGCCACTTTGCCCATACCCGTTGCAAGACGGATGCCTCTTGCTGACAGGGCTGGCACCATGAAGCCCAAAAGTTGACCATGACGACCTTTCCCTTAAGACTTCGCCGCCAGATGAAGTTTTGTTCCATTCCCATTTAAAACAGGCAAGATAAAGTCAGGTGCAGGCTTACCAATAAGTGGGCTAGACACAAAACCAACAATAGAAGAGCTATCGGTCTGAGACAAACCTGAGCGAGGGGTAAGCAGCTGAGTCCAGAGCACGATGAGGAGCCCTACATTCAAAAGACTAACTACCACGAAAATGATGATACTACGCTTACATGAGCGTGGTTTTGTATCCTCTTTTTGCTGGCTTCCTACTTTTTCGCTTGTGATAGCCTTTGTATCCATAAACCTACAATCTCAGCATGATCGATAATATCAAATCGATTATGGTGCCTGAGACTGATAGATAACTTGCAGGCAAATGGGTACACCTTACAATGGCCTGAACATTTACAAAGAAACTTGTTGAATTGTTGACAAAATGTTTGCTATTAGCTAATATAGTTGTATGGGATATACACTGCACATCACCCCAGCTGCTTATCGCCAGTTGAAGAAACTGGAATTCTGATGTGCAATGTATGATTCGCAACAAACTTGAGGATCTATGTGTAAATCCGTATAGTAATGCCTTTGATGTGAAGAAACTCCAGGGACGTGAAGGTTACAGATTGCGTATCGGCGACTACAGGGCTATTTATCGGCTCAATAACAACGAACTGATAGTAGAAGTTATAGCTATAGGACACAGGAGAGAAATTTACTAAAAACGGAGGGAGAAGAAACATGAGAACCCTTACAGAGAATGGAGAAACCTTCGTACTTGTCCCACTTGCAGATTTTGAGCGCATGGCTCGGCACAACGAAGATATTGCTGATATTGTTGCTTTTGATGCTGCAATGGATCGTGGTGAAGAAGCATTCCCCATTACTCTGCTTGATGCTATTGAAGCTGGACAAAATCCTATTAAAACCTTTCGTGAATATCGCGGGTTAAAGCAAGCTCAGCTTGCTCATATGACCAACATTTCTCCTGCCTACCTCAGCCAGCTTGAAAGCGGGATGCGGGAAGGAAGCGTTAAAATAATGAAGGCAATTGCAGTTGCCCTCAATGTGCCTCTAGATCTGCTCGCTTAGGCATTATTGACTACCCACCGCAATCCCCACTGGAGCAACCTCCGGCTTTGCCCCCAACGTCCACCATAGCAATGCAATCATGACTATAAGAAATCCCAAGATCACAAGCGCAACGTGGAACAGCAAACCTATGAATGCTAGCAGCAAGCCAGCTGCCGTGACCACAGGCCAGATACTTGGAGCCGCATGTTGCGAGTACAGAGCGAGCAGCCTAGCTTCAGCGAGTGCTTCCATAGCAGCCTTTTGCGCAGCACGAGAGGTCAGAAGATGCTGAATAATGCGATGCAGGACACGCGCATCAAAAGGTTTATCTAGCCATATCATAGTTGATACTGCTACCGAATTTATAGATGTGGAAGATAAAAGTGTGGGAGTAGATGGAGCGTCTCGATGATCCCAGGTAAGCACAATCATTGGCAAGGAAGCGAGATCAGCATTGGAGCGAATTTTCTCAAGCAGAGACCAATCACTTGTCATACCACAGTCAACATCTAGTACAACCAAATCGAAAGATTGGGCCGTCATTGAAACAAGAGATTTTAGAGAACAGGATTCAACGACATGCATACCATTATGTTGCAAACCTAATGTCATCAAGCGTCGCAAATAAGGATCAGCTTCAATCAGCAAGATTGTCGATGTGGGTAATGATTGCTCGCTGAGCATAAACACACCTTTCTCCGCTGCTATAAGTGATAGGGGAGATTTTCAGAGTACACCTTATAGAGACAGACTCCTGACCCTGCCTTAGAAGATACTGGCTACGGATTACAACATACTTGATCCCCAGGTCAAAAACCTTACAGCAACCTAAATATCTTCAAGAGGTTATCTTCATGTCACAGCTTAGCTAGTTTATAGCCCACATTAGGAACTGTCAGAATATACTTAGGAGAGCGAGCATCGACCTCTATTTTACGACGCAGACGGCTGATATAGACCCAGATGAAGTCGACGTCACGATTATATTCCGGTCCCCAGACTTTCTCCAACAAGAGTTCGTGCGTCATCACCATACCCACATTCTGAGCTAAGACACTGAGTAACTTATATTCGGTACGGCTCAACTGGACAGGCTTACCGCCTAACGTTACTAGATGCTGGGCATAATCAATCAACAGCTCGCCCGTCACGAAAATAGACTGTTTTGTAGCACGTTCAGACGGTGCCACCTGACGACGCAGGAGAGCACGCACCCGAGCCAGCAGCTCTTGTATACCAAATGGCTTGACTAGCAGGTCATCGCAGCCCAGATCAAAGAATTGCACCCGTTCATCCTCATTACAGTCATTACAAAGCATCATCACAGGCATCTGCGAGAACTCACGCACACGCTGGAGCAACTCTACACCTCTCATATCAGCAAGATGGGTCGACAGAACTAGCATATCAGGTTCTTCCAGGTCTATCTGGCGTAAAAGCTGGATACCATGTGTGACTGTCTGTACTCGATATTGTTGCTCCTCCAGATTTGCACGAATATAGCGAGCAAAGCGAGAATCATTTTCCGCTACCAATATGCATGTACGACGGTCCTGTTTTAGAGAGACCGAACATGTCGTGCTCTGTTGCATTGCAGCCTGATCATTTGCAACTGGCAATCGTCGTACCTGGATTGATGTACGAGGCGCAAAAGGTAGTGTAAAACAGAAGGTAGAACCCAGACCCAAACCAAGCGAATCAGCCCAAATTTTGCCTTCATGAGCTTCAATTGTCGCACGAGCAGCAGCGAGCTCCTAAGCCACTATGATAGCTTGCATCGGTCGTGCTCTCCTCGTCTAACTGAACCCGATAAAAGCGATCAAAGATGCGATCTAAATGCTCTGACGCAATGCCAATTCCCTCATCAGTCACACTGACACGGATCTCACTCTCATTTGCCTCTAATTGCAGACGGATGATCCTTATTGGTAGGAGAATAAGCCACTGCATTATTCAACAAATGGTTCAAAACATGCTCGATGCGCAGTGCATCACATACTATAGGTGGAACATCGGGAGGTAGATCTAGGATAAACTGGAAATCTGGAGCCTGATTCTGCCAGCGCTTGACAGTTTGGAGAAGAAGTGCAGAGAGTTGGATCTGGGCCAGACGGAGAGGCTGAGTTCCTGCATCGAAGCGCCAGACATCCAGCAATGTATTGAGCACGTCATAGAGATGATCCGATTGCACATCAATCATCTGCAACATCTCACGCTGCATAGCAGGCTCCCAGCGGGCCGAGCCACCCAGTAGCGTTGTTGCACATCCCTTGATGATTGCTAGTGGTGTCTTCAATTCATGAGCCGCCATAGCTAACGTCTCAGCACGCGACTCCGCCATTGACCGCTCCAGAGTAATATCATTGAGCAGTACACCACGACCAAGCAGATAGCCACGGTTATCGCGCACCGGGAAACTTCGCATGCGCAACCAATATGCTGCTGCATCAGCTAGTGATAAATCAGCAGTGTACTCTTGGTCAGGATGCTGCCAGAGCTGATCCAGTTCCACTCGCACTTTCTGATGGTCAGTCGCCATTGAGAGCAAATGCTTACGTACATCGAAATGCTGTAATATGGCAGGATCACACTTATTGACGCGCAATAAACGCAGAGCGCTGGGATTTGAATATGTAACACGCTCATGCTGGTTAAGCAACAGAAAGCCACTGCTCATACTGGCACAGACTTCTGTCAGCACACGATATTCGTGTGTAAAACCTGCGGGTATCTTATCTTTATTAGGAGGGGATTGTGCTAACGAGAACGCATTTTCTTCGATCCACAAACCACCATTAGCCTGATATTTGTAATCCTCAGCACAGAAATCCATAAACAACCCACTCTTCCCCATTTCACAACACAGTGTCAGAGAGATTACTCGTATTCTAGCAAAGAGGGTCAAGCACAAGATAAAGGAGATTATTTAACTCCAGCAATCATGACAATCAATGCGAGGTGAAGAAGCATAGCAATAAAGGTTCCAAGAGCGATAAAGACGATCCATCTGTGATCGCTGACACGCTCATTCACTTTGGTAGGATAGGCATACGGAGAACGCTCAGCGGCAATTAGGCCTATTGCAATACGTAAACGTAAAGGGGAGCGCACCGGAGAACGACGAAATTCTGTCATGAGTAGCCCATGGCATTCCTTACATAACACCCAGGAGTTCCTTGGTACAGGTATACCTTCAGGTTCCTGAAGATAAATAGGATCAAACCAGATGCGCCTTGTACAAACTGAGCAGGAAGTTGTGAGACCCCGTTTCTGCTTACGCCTTTTAATCGCAACGACAGGGCCACCTCTGTTCATTGCGCCCCTCATAAATATCTCCTCAAATCACGTGCATTCCAGAACGGAACACACCCCTCACTGTGTAATTGTAACACATTCTTCGAGATGAACCTTGTATCTCCACTGCTGTGAGGCGGCTGATAGCCATGTAACACTTTTACAATCTCAGCGATATATTAAGTAGAGGCTCAGTTGTCTCTCTATCCATTGAAGAGACAGAAAAGCGAGCGCTTTCATCTTCAAGAGGTCCTTTTCATATGGCTGTACCACAACCTCATTGATCAGGTATCCTCTTTCTGAAGAGCAGTTCTAGCTGGAAATGGGCCAAGAGGCAGAACATCATGAGCATACAAATTGTCGATCAAACAGGATGACTTACAGACATGACGATGACTACACGCGTGCATCTGTGCACAAAGTTCCCAAAGAGGGAGATGACACGGATGGCATCTTCCTGACAGCTTGACTTTTCCTGCATGATGATCATCTTGCGCAAATCGAAGCAAGATGATCTATACAACATACGAAAGGAACTTTACCTACATGAACACACAAGCCACTTTCTTTTTGTCCATCTTGCGAAGATACGTGAAAGTGTGTATCCCTGTTACAGCGATACTCTTGGCACTTCTCTCCCCATCGTTGGCATTGGCTGATAATCATCTCCCTCATGGTTGCCCTACCAATCAGTACGGTACTTGTCCACAGATGCAGGTCTATGCACGCGTTTGGAGCCCCACGACTACCCGAAGTATTAGAATAACGACGCAGAGTTGTGATGCTTCTGGCTGTAATGGTATCGTATATTCTTGGTGCAGAGCCGTATCAGCGGGTGGATACACTGATATTGGCTGGCAAGGATGGGTTCACAATCTGCTGAACATTCGTGCATACACCGCACCACACTGTGCCGCGGCGGGTTACACGAACTGGGTTGCAAGTGACTACATAAGCCATACTGGAGATTGCTGGTTTGATATACCGGATGGGTCCGTTAGTGGTCCTTGTACTGGCAAGACAGACCCAAATGCCGGGTAAGCAACGCTACCCCGTTCCAGACTGTTCTGTGCCCACCAGTGGTGTTCTGCTCCTGCTCACTGACCACCATTCGGCATGAGGGAAAATGCTTGTTTTACACTCAGTTCCCTCATCGCCCCCTTCGTGGATAAGGCATCCTTGCTTCAAAAAGGGATTTGGCATCTTCCGCAAAGCCAAATCCCTCGTTCACTTGATCAGCTGCGAAGGCTGTTCCCTATATTTATGAGGTTGGCAGTTTGATCCAATTGGTCCTCCCCGAATGCTGTAACACTTTTGCAATCTCAGCGATATATTAATCAGATGAGGTTGAGCTACAGTCTAAAGAACTTTCCGGAATAGCTTCCGAAGGGAACTTTTTCTCAGCCAAGAGCGTCAAAAAAGCAAATGGCAGAATTTTCCTGTCGCGTCGATGCAACTGAAGCTCGAATGAGAACTTGCGGACGTGACGATAACTGCACATTTCTATCAATGCAAAGAGCCATCAAAGAGACAGATTACATGAGCGGATCGTTTCCTGACAACCTGAATTTTCCATCTTGGTAATCACCTTACGCAGGTTTAAGCATGATGCTCTAGCCCAAGCACGAAAGGAACTTGAACAACATGAACACACAAACCGTTTTCCTATTGTCGATCCTACGAAGATACCTGAAAGTGTGGCTTCCTGTCATTGCGATACTCTTGGCACTCACCTCCCCATCGTTGGCATCGGCCCACCATCGGCAAGACCTCGGTACACAACCCTTGATAAGCTATTGGGCACCTACGGATACCCAAAGTCTTGATGTACTGATTTTATATAAGACCGAATACTGCATCCCCGCATCAGCGGGTGGATATCATGATCTTGGCCTTACAGGATCTGTTGGGGATCTAATTACTCTTACTGCCTACAGTGACAAAAACTGTAGTAGTAATCCCCTTGGGTGGGCAGGAACAACCATACCCTCGCAGTTTATCAATACATCAGAATGCTGGTTTGATATACCACGTAGTAACGTTAGTGGTTGTAATGGCGCGACAGACCCAACGACTAGCAATGGATCAGACACTCTCGGTACACAACCCTTTATACGCTATTGGGCTCCCACGGATACCCAGAGTATTCGCGTAGCGGTTCTCCCTAGGACGGGCCAGTATGATAGAATTCGACTGCACCCCCGTATCAGAGGGTGGATATCATAAGCTTGGCTTTACAGGGCATGCAGGGGAACTAATTGTTGTTACTGCCTTCAGTGACAATAACTGTCATAATAATCAGTTTGATAATGTTGATTCCCTTGGGTGGGCAGGAGCAGTCATACCCTCGCAGTTTATCAATACACCAGAATGCTGGTTTGATATCTCACGTAGTAATGTTAGTGGTTGTAATGGCACGACAGACCCAATACTCAAAGGACTCTCACATGACAAATTATCTGTCATGTAAGCAACGTTACCGTCCCAGACTCAGACAGGTGTTCTGTGCCCAACATTAGTATTCTGCAACTGCCCACTCACCACCTTTCGGCATGAGGTAAGCTGCTTGTTTTACACTCAGTTTCCTCATCGCCCCCTTCGTGGATAAGGCATCCTTGCATCAAAGAGGGATTTGGCATCTTCTGCAAAGCCAAATCCCTCGTTCACTTGATCAGCCTCCCTAGATGTCCTGGAAAATCTCTCTAGCATTGAATATAATAAATATATTAAGAACTGCAAGGATGTTTTGATAAAATGACTAAACAAACCATCTCTTGCCAAAACTGTTTCGCCCTCCCTATGGAGCATATAATACAGATGTGTTAAATACAGCAAAAAATCTTCATATGATCATCGTAACTTGGGATGTGGTTGGACTCGATTGGGAACGACCTGGAACAAATGCGATTGTTTCGAAGGTGCTACAGGGGACCAAAAACGGTTCAATTATTCTGATGCATGACGGCGGTGGTGATCGTTCGCAGACAGTAGCAGCTCTACCGATAATAATTGAGCAACTCCAGAAGCGTGGCTTCTGCCTTGTGACAGTGCAGCAATTACTTGATCATCTTTCTCCCAAAGGCTAATTCTTTCTCACCTTATAACTGTTGAGTAGTCCTAGAGGGCAGAGTCAGATTTTCTGTTGGTTGAGTGCAATAACATGATCAAAATTGTGCCTCCACCATTTCATGTGGTTATACCTCTTCTCTCCTCTTGCAACCCTTCTGGCCCCTCCACGGTATGGATTACAACCATCATGACCCCTTGCCCAAGCTCCAAACAAGGACTCGCATTCCTCCCCTAAGCTTTTGCCAGGAGCTTCCTGCTTCGGTTTGGTGAAGGCACAGTCATTTAAGCCCAACTCAACCAAGTGTTTGTGTTCAACCACCAGAGAATGTGGCTCGACCTTATCGGTAAATTCTAATACGACGGCGGCTTCGCCATGGTGTATATCGTGTAGACCCTACAACCTCTGTCAGAGGAACAGGGAGGCAAGTCAGAGACGTGATTGACGTACTGAGTATAGCTACCTTTGGAGCCTACACAATTTGGTGCCAGATAAGAAATTATCTCCACGCTATCTTTCTTCTGTAAGCTCAGATTAGCAGAAGCTAACATCGCGGAGTATCCAAGCGCTACACATGAAGATCCTTGACTAGGGACATAACCGTGACTAGAGGAAGAACCGTGACTAGAGGAAGAACCGTGACTAGAGACAGAACCGTGACTAGGGCTAGAACCTCCACTTAAATTCTTAACCATCACTGACATAACACCTGAGCCGGGTGTTTTCCAAATGTAGAGAGCGGCTGGAAGATCACTATTCCTTGACATTACGGCAAGAGCCTGCATTGATGACGTGGCAAGGAGACTTATGCCTATAGAAAAGACAAAAACTAACGCTATGAGTCTCCAGACACCATTATTTTTCTTCTGCTTCATTGAAAAGTCCCTCCCTTTTGTGGGATACCAGCAATTGACCGCTTTGAAGCGATACCGTACCTTGCACATTTTCAAGTGAACTACTCTTGAGAGCGTTTCATAACTCTCAAAAAGCTTTGCTAAGCATCATCTCAAAAATCTGGGTCTCATCCATTGGCGAATCTAGGATAGAAGCGCCATGACAAAAGCTCATCATCCGCCAAATTACCCCAAGATATTGAGAAGATACAATTTGCAAACCTGAGTTCTATTCTCAGGATACTCAATGCAAGAGATATTTTCCAGAGGGAAAGAGGGACTGTTTTGGCGTGCGACCCCGTTAGACCTGAAACGGCCACTCCGAAGGGAACTTTTTCTGGGCCAAGAGCGTCAAAAAAGTAATGAGAAGAGGGGAATTGTTTCTCCTCTTCTCGTACTAGACCACCAAGCTCATTCGGTTAGCCACGCAGAAGTGGCACGAGGTAGACAACCGTGAAGACAAAGACCCACACTACATCAACAAAGTGCCAATACATCTCACCAGCTTCCAGTGCAAAATGCTTCTTCCGAGTAAAATCACCCCGAATAGTACGGATTAAGCAGATGAGCAAAAAGATGACACCAATCGTCACGTGTAGGCCGTGAAAACCTGTCAATGTGAAGAAGGACGAGCCAAAGGTTCCTGTCTGAAGAGTAAAACTTCGGTTAACCAACTCGCTATATTCGAAAGCCTGCCCACTCAGGAAAATCACGCCCAGAGTAATAGTCGCGACTAGACCCCAGAGAGCCTGCTTCTGGTTACCTTTACGAATGCCAGAACCAGCCATGTGCATAAAAGCACTACTTATAAGGAGAATACCCGTATTAATCCCAGAAAGCCACCAAGTATCAATCAGATTCTTGACTGACCAAATATGACTACCATCACGGATCTCCAAATAGAGATAAGCAGCAATAAGGTTGGCAAAGATCAGAGCCTCAGAGGCGATGAAGAACATCATACCCCACCAGTTGATACTTCGCTCTCCTTCCTGACTATGCTCTTCAAGCAGCAATACCTGCTCACCATGAGTAGCACTCATAATCAACATCTCCCTATTTCTCTACCGACGTTCCAAAGACCAACCGATTGCGGAGGCAATCATTAGAATAGCCCCAACCACTATCACAACCCAACTTATTATAATGCCCATCGACAATACAACAAACGATACAGCTAGGGCAAGCGGCCAATAGCTCGGCTTGGGCATAACCTCTTCCGTACTAACAAGACGCCCTTTTTTCTTCCCACGCTTCTTATCATAAGCAACGAGAGGAGGCTGAGACTCCTCTATTCCCTCAGGAGTCTCAGGCTGCGAAGTATCAAGTGTAAAAGATGATGAAGCAAGATCCTCTAGGGACGATACTCGTTGCTCTACTGGATCTTGCTGCTCTTGAGACATTTTCTACCTCAATTTCAATAATCTACCATTGAATGCGCCACCGACACATCTACGAGTGCAATGCTCATTAATGCGTGACCTGTTTCCAGTCAGCTACCTCAGGATACTTCTTATCGTAGAATGGGCGACGACTGCGTACAATGGGGATCTCTAAGAAGTTATACTTCTTAGGAGGAGAAGTGGTATCCCACTCCAGAGTAAAGGCATCCCACGGATAATCGCTAGCCTTTTGTCCATTTTTGAGGGAAGCGACGATATTGTAGAAAAACAGCATCACCGATAGGCCAATCAAGAAAGCTCCAATAGAAGCAATCAAGTTCAAGTCAGTCCAACCCAGATTGCTGGGGAAGGTATAGACACGGCGTGGCATCCCAAGAATTCCCAACAGGTGCATAGGGAAGAAGGTCAGGTTCATCCCAATCAGCGCTAACCAGAAATGCCACTGGCCCAGACGCTCATTGAGCATCTTACCAGTAAACTTGGGGAACCAGTAATACATACCTGCAAAGACGGCGAAGACAGTTCCACCGAAAAGTACATAGTGAATGTGAGCAACCACAAAGTAGCTGTCCGTTATTTGATAGTCAAAAGGCACAACAGCTAGCGCTACACCATTCAGGCCACCAATCAAGAACAATGCCACAAAACCGACTGCGAACAGCATCGGCGGCTTAAAGCTAATTCTACCTCCCACCATTGTCGCAATCCAGTTAAAGATCTTCACCGCTGTTGGAATAGCAATCAGTGTCGTACTCGTTGCAAAAAAGGCCTGAGCAATCGAAGGCAGACCTACAGCAAACATGTGGTGCGCCCATACCGTAAAGCTGAGGAAGCCAATTGCCACACCAGACCAAGCGATAAAAGTATATCCAAAGATCGGTTTGCGTAGAAAACTGGAATGATTTCGGAGATCATTCCAAAAGCTGGCAGAATCAGGACATATACCTCTGGATGCCCAAAGGACCAGAAAAGATGCTGCCAGAGCAGAGGATCACCTTTCGCGGTATAGTCGAAGAAGTGAGTGCCCAGGTGACGATCCAGCAATAGCAAGAAGCTGGTAGCGGTCAAGCTCGGCAAGGCAAAGAGCAGCAGAAACGCCATGACCAGGATCATCCAGCAAAACAGGGGCATACGGTTCACGCTCATACCAGGGGCACGCAACTTCAAAATGGTTACCACGAAATTCAACGAACCAGCAATTGACGAGATACCTAGCAGCGTCGTGCCCAAGACCCAGAAGTCAATATTCATGCCCGGCGTCGCTATGGCATGAGTCGGTGAATACGAACTACCTGCTGTGCTCAGAGGCACATAGTTAAACCAGCCAGCATCAGGAGCTTGACCTAGCAAAAAACTGGACTGGATGAAGATACCGCCAAACAGCAATAGCCAGTAACCAAAGGCATTCAGACGTGGGTAGGCCATATCGCGTGCCCCTAGCATGAGAGGCACAAGATAGTTCCCAAAACCGGCTAGCGTTGGCATCGCGAATAAGAAGATCATCGTCACGCCATGCATGGTAAAGATCTGGTTATACGTTTCCGGATCAAGTACCTTGCCGTTCGGTTGCGCCAACTGGGTCCGGATGAGGAGAGCCTCCATACCACCTACGAGGAAGAAGAGCAAACCGGTGAAAATGTACATCAGACCGATTTTCTTGTGATCGGTTGTTGTGATCCATTCACCGATGTAAGTCCCACTAAAACTTCGTCGGCGCACAACTGTCGTCGCTTCACCAATAGCTGGAGTTGCCATAACCTATTTTCTCCCAGATTAACTTCTATTTCAGACTCTCCAGATAAGCCACCAATTCACGAATTTGTGTGTCAGAAAGCTGGCCAATAGCCATGTCATTGCCAGGTTTGATGCCCATGGGATCATGCAACCACTTGGCAAGATTGCAATCCTGAAGAATATTGGGATCATTGGGATTGCACTGATCCTTGTTATTCGTCAATACTCCACCTGCAATCAGATTGCGGCTCCCAAAGTGCGTCAGATTTGGACCCAACGGACAATCTGAAGCATTATCATGGTTTGTGTTACAGTTGGCCGCTATATCATTGTACTTCGTCTCATCAACGCCAACAATTCCATGACAGCTCGTACAGTTCTGCTGGAAGACCTCCAAGCCATCGGCAGCAGAATATTGAGCATTGCTCTTAGCTGGTGCCACTGCCGCCTCTTCCTGCTTGTGAATCCAGGTCATATAGGTATTGGGATCTACCGCCTTGACATTAAATTTCATGTTGGCATGCTGCATACCACAAAATTCCGCGCATAATCCCTCATATGTCCCAGGATCATTAGCAACAAACCACTTGGAGTTACTATGTCCAGGCACAACATCGGTCTTACCAGTCAGTTGCGGAACCCAGAAACTATGGATCACATTGTTAGAGAAGAGATTAACATGGATAACCGTTTTGGTTGGTATCTCAAGCGTATCAGCAGTAGTAAAGTTGTACTTTGGATAGTGAGAATTCCCACCACCACTGGTGACCAATTGCTGTCACCGTCACTTTATTGCCATCAGCAGGCTCAGCTTCTGGCGCTACTTCCAGCAACCCACGAATCGTGAAGACCAGAATGACGACCAGGAAAATAGTAGGAACGATTGTCCAGAGCAATTCCAGCTTCGCGTTACCATGAATCTGCCGCGGATGACCCATATTGGGCTGTTCACGGTAACGAATAATCGAGAAGATCAGCGCTCCCTCAACTGCCAGAAAGACGAATGTGGCAATACCAAAAGTGACCCAAAAGACAGTACCCTCACTACCAGCAATTGGACCATGAATATCTAAAATAGAAGGTGAGTTTTCACCACATGCAGAAAAAAGAATAGAGAACAACAGCAGGCAACTTAACAAGAGCAGCCAACGCTTTGTCCTGTGAAATACAGGCATCTTCACGTCTCGATCTCCTCAAAAAGTTGTTCTACGATAGATGAAAACCTCAGAATCCAGGCCATATTCGACCTAAGAATACTCACGTAGTGTAACGATTAAGCCTGACAGGTAACTTGCAATTTTTATTATCGACCTTACAGGGACCTGAACGAATGAGGATTATACCTATGATGACTTATATTCTCATCTATAAGCCATCTACGAACTTGCCCATAAAGTAACGCGACCATCCTTGATAGGCGTGCAAAACAGTTGATTTGATATCGCCTAGGCGTTGTCCTAGATCAGTGCAGACTGTCAGATAGGTCTGGAGGGCATCACTATCTGGAGCAATGACGAATAGACGGCAGTGATCAAGCTGCCCCAATCTCCTGCTATACTCGTAATGATAACTGTGCTGCATGGCATTGTCGATCTCGGATGCAACATCATGAAGCTGATCCTCGTTTGACAAGGTATCAGGGGTGAACTGTATGAAGAGCGTATAGAATGGTCGATTTTCATCAGGCCACTCGGGAGCCATCATCCAAAAAGTCGTGTTCAGAGTATACTTTGCGAGTATATTCGTGACGATAGCGTAAACATATTCTTCGTTCAACTTCTCTCCGCAGATGTCCACAACTTTAGATTGTCTACCGACAAACCTGATCAGAGGACACTGACGGTAAAAGTCCGCAACCTCAATCATATCATTCAACTGATAACGGTAGAGACCTGCACCCGTGGTGACAATCACCGCATATCTGTGACCCGCTTGTAGTTCATGGGCTAGCTTGATAGTCGGCACGGCCTCGTCTACTGCTACGAATTCAAGGAAGTGAGAGCGTAAGGAGAGAGCCGACACATCGTTTTTAAAGGGAAAGGAGACAAAGGCTTCTGTAGCCAGCACCCCCTTTGGTTGGATAATCGCATGAGGGAAGTACGCTTGAAGGTGTAGTAAGGCGCAGAGTTGCATTCCCATGCGCCCAGCAACTGATGAGCCTCATATTGGGCCAAATTGCTTCATAGAGTGTTCGACCAACGATATTTGTTGTGGTAAATGGTTGCCCTTGCCAAGCAGCATGGAGCGAGGCCAGTTCTTGTGCACGCTTCCTATTTTTTTTGCAAAGAGGCAGTATAGTTTGCTTGAGCGCTGGTTCTATCTCTGAGGGCACTGAGAGCGTGCCATGTTGAATATCATCGATGAGCTGAGAGAACCGGGTAGAGAGCGGGTCAAGCAACAGAGTCAAAAAACTGGGATTCCAGATCGATACCCACGATAATAGTTGCTCCTGAAGCAGCAGGCGCAGAGTGACATAACGAAATGTGTCCATATCCCGCAATTGTGCAAGCTGAGATGGGACGGCCATGATAGAGTCGAAGTACCCACCTAGTTAAAGGGCTGAAATATTGCTTTTCATCGTCAAAGCCTATCGAGATGCCTCCGCTCGTGCGACTCTTCCGCTCTCCAACGGGGGTTACAGACCAGTATGCTTTGCCAAAAAGCAGGCGAGGAAAGCTACGGAAAAGATAATTGACCCACGGATCGATACCTTCCTGAAATTCATTCACCATCGCCTTAGTACAAGGAATCAGTTTGGCCGCCTGTGTTGAGCCACTGGTGAGGGCGAACTGTCGTGAAGGCTCGGAGGTTAACACCTGCAGTTCACCTTCGGCGATACGGTCTATATACGGCTTAAACTCCTCATACGTGCGAAGCGGTACCAGATTCTGGTATGCCTCGACCGAGTCGATCCGGGCAAAATGATGTTCTTGCCCGAACACTGTAGCGGCATTACTGGAGAGTATGCGTTTGAGCACAGCCTGCTGTGCACCTGCAACATCAAAGGTGGCATGCTGCCACTTACGCGCCATACCTGCGGAATATAAAAACCAGAGAAGATTAGCGGCACTAGCTTTGACGTTTTGCAGATCAGGCATATTTCTCCTCTTACCCGTGCTTTTTAAGGTTCAACATGCGTTGTAGAGCATGTGTAAAATTGTCGGGCACTATTCGGGCTACGCATACAAGTTCGTTTCCGTTCAGGTACCCTGGATTGCTGTGCAGGAAAAACTCTGTATGGGCATCTCTCTTCAGTGGTATCGCGTCAACGCTTTCAGTTTTCAGCTTTTGAGAGCTGAAAGTCACAACGCCCGTAGCCGGGTTGTAATGATGCGGATACTTCTTCTTGCCAAAGGCATCCATAACGGCTTTGTCGTAAGGAGAGTTAAGCTTATCGTAACGGGGGGGAAACTCTTTGAAAAAGAAAGGCATAATCTTGTACGTTCGCCATCCTTTTGAGATAAGGATGTAGTAGACGGTGTACTGAGGGAATTGCTCACGCATCTGCAAGAAGTAACGACTCAGCTCAACGCCCAGACCTGTGCTACTTCTATATGCTGGTAAAACGGCGGTATCGCCAGAGAAGATGGCCTTGACCTCGATATCTGGCAGCGTTAGCGTAAGTACCATCAATGTAGACCAACCGACGATTTCTCCTTCGCTATGCTCTTTCCTCAGAATCATCACTGCATCTTTTTCCTGGAAATCACGCATAAAATCATGCCAGGTCACTCCAAGGAAACACTGACAAAGCAGCTGGTAAAAAACTTCCTTTTCCTGTTCAGAACAGGCGATCACCTTTTTTGTCTGGCTCACGATATGTATCATGCTAGCATCATCTCCTTGCGGTCTGTTACATTGCTGGGGTACAATAATTGCAATTACTGTCGGCGATTGCGTTCTTAATGATATAACAAACCTGTAGTGAACTCAATTTGTATGCTCGCGATTGTTGTGTTGGAAACGTTCACTAGCCTGCTCACTGTTTTCCTTGATTGAGAAGAAGTAGGAGGTAAGCGTGAAGATAACTCTTCTCATGCCACAGTCTGTGATGTACCGAAAATGTGGGATCTTTAGCAAAGCACTCAGATATGCTCCCCTGACCTTGACCACTCTAGCAGCCCTCGTGCCAGAGGAACTGCATGCCGAGATCTGTATTATCGATGAAGGCGTTGAAGATTTCAACATTGAAGCGGTTGACGCTGACATTGTTGGCATCACCTGTATCACTGTGAATGCTCCTCGCGTCTATGAGCTTGCATCTAAATTGCGTGAGATGGGGGTGACTGTTGTCATCGGTGGGGTGCATCCTACGCTGGTTCCTGATGAGGTACAACCGCACGCGGATGCGATTGTGGTTGGCTATGCCGAGCAGTCATGGCCTCAGCTTTTGCGTGATTTTGCCGCCAGAAAGATGCAATCGCGCTACGATGAGGGTCCTGGATATCGCTTCGCCAATGTTCCCAAACCACGACGCGATTTGTTGAAGAAAGATGGCTATATCACAATCAATACGGTCCAAGCGGTGCGAGGCTGTCCCTACAAATGCAACTTCTGTGTCGTGCCCATCGCTTGGCCAGGGTATCTTCATCGACCAGTGCGTGAGGTCATCAGTGAAATTGAACGCCTCGAAGGAAATTCCTTCGTCTTTCTTGATCTTAGCCCCATGGAAGACCCTGTATACATCAAGCAGCTCTATCGAGAACTGATCCCCCTGAAAAAACGTTGGGGAGGCCTTTCAACTATCCGCATTGCACAGGACCGCGAGTTGCTCAAACTGATGTCTCAAAGCGGCTGCGGAGGATTGTTGATTGGCTTTAAATCGGTCTCTGCAACAGCCATCAAACAAATGAAGAAAGGCTTTAATAAGCCTGAGCAATACAGTGAAGCGATCAAGATTATCCATGATCACGGCATCGCAATCAACGGATGTTTCGTGTTCGGGCTTGATGGCGACGATAAGGGTATCTTTGAACGTACTGTGGAGTTCGTCAATAAGGCAGCTATTGATCTACCACGTTTCTCAGTGGCTACGCCTTTCCCCTGCACCCCGCTCTATCACCAGCTCAATACAGAGGGAAGAATTCTGATAAAGGACTGGGCCTACTATGGCGGGCAGAACGTCGTTTTCCAACCTAAAAATATGACGGTTGGAGAGCTACAAAAGGGTCTTCAGTGGACATGGCGGCAAGTATATAGCTTTCCGTCCATTGTCCGGCGTGTTGCTGGTTCTGCGGCTTCGCGTTCTGGCCTTGTATTTAAGACTTCAGTTCTAGCAAATTTTGGCTACACAAAATATGCCAGGATACTGCCTGACTATGTCCCTGTACCATGCGAGGTCGAACCCTGGCTCTCGCAAGCGTAAAGATTACAGCAATGACAGGAAGGAAGCTTTCATGAAGATCACGTTTATCACCCCACATATAGGCAGAAAGAACAGCAAGAAATACATTCATACCTGGCAGATGGAGTCATTAACTATCGCTACGCTGGCGGGCCTGACACCCCCTGATGTCAGAGTTGACGTATTACGATGGCAAGTGGAATCTATCAATTTTGATGAGCCGACCGATCTAGCAGCCATCACCGTCGAAACCTATACAGCGAAGCGTGCTTACGAAATAGCTGCCGAGTATCATGCAAGAGGAGTGAAGACACTGCTTGGAGGATTTCACGTGATTATGATGCCAAATGAGGCACAGATGTATGCTGATAGCATTGTGGTAGGATACGCAGAACCGTTATGGACGCAAATCATTCGCGACGCTGAGAAAGGGGCGCTGCAACGCCGCTATGTTCAGAACAAAGCACAACCGTACAGAGTTTGGCATGCCGCGCCATGATATCTTTAAGGGAAAACCCTACTTAAAGCTGAGTTGTGTGGAGACTGGGCGCGGCTGTCCGCATCATTGCAACTTCTGCTCAATTGCCGCTGCCACCTCTTCTCGCTACAACGAGCGGCCCATCGACAGTATCGTTGCAGAAATAGCTGGACTCAAGAATCGGAACGTCTTCTTTGTCGATGACAATTTCGTTGGGAACCTCACAGTATGAGGGAATGTGGACAAATATCCCATCCCTCTTTTATACGACGAGACGTATGGGGTGAACTGCTGCACCCTCTATCCCATTGTCGGTAAAGACGTTTGGGACTACTTTACGCATAATGTTGTAGCTTCCGTTGATATCCGCATTGATCTTACGTCCAGTGCTCAACCTATACATTCCTCTCTTTGTGCGCTTTCCACTAAAGACAGGCTCTTTCTCTTCTTTACCATAGGTTGGAATATCGTCTAGATCCAGAAAGCTAGCCTTGCTTGTATAGCTCTCTTCGGAAACGATTACCTGTATGCCCACAAGTTGAGCCTTATAGCCGAGCATATTGATGAAGCGGGCGTGCGGAATTTGCACAAATTGCTGAGCGTTCTTTCTGCTCATGTTGGGATCTTGCTTCAGAATGGATTTTTGCCGATGACCAGCGTGCCTATTCCTTCTGCAACCAAGAGATCAATCAAGCATCTGGAGACCGTATGCAGGTAGTTATCCATGCATCTAGTGCGTTTGTTAGTGATGCGATCAAGCTTGTGCGAGTTGTATTGCTTTTTCATCTTCTTTTGAAAATGCTCTCTCTGCTTGTTATCGAATTGGTTCACATGCTTAATCGGACACCCGTAGACCAGCCTAGGAGTAAATCCTGCTTTGTTTGATGTTAGCGCGACTAAGTTATTGACCCCAATATCTATTGATGCAAAAAGAGACTTATCAACTAGCTTCTGCACTTCTTCTCGCTCGTAAACAACTTCCACGACATAGTATCCATTGCGTGGTACTATGCGTGCCTGAGAAATGTTTGTTTGTTTTGTCGGAACGTTGATACCAAGCTGAGACGGCTTGACAATGCCTTTGCGCAATTCCTTCTTGCTAAGTGCCTGAATATCGTAGATCAGAATATTCCGCCCTTTCTGCTTGTCTTTGTACTTTGGTAGCTTAGGATGCCCCAAAAACTTGGATGAAGCTTCGTTGTAGGCTTTTACCGCCGCAAAGTAGGACTTCCAATTCTTGTGGAGCTGTCTAAGGATATCGTTGGACACTTTTGCAGGAAGAGCTTTATATGCTGGCGTGTGCTTGATAAGAAGGGAAAACCTTCACATTGTCCATATAGATATGATCGAAGATGAACGATTGACGTACCATATAGTTGGCAGCATTGTAGAGATTTTTAGAAGCAAAAGCAGCTTCATCAATCTTTCGCCAACGCGGATCGCCGCGCTTGATTACATGTTGCTCAACTAATTGCATGAGTCTTCTTCCTTTGATTTTAGTTCTTCGACTATTTTCTCAGTTTTGCGTTTTGCTCTTCGCTGCCCATACAGCCTTGCACAAAAGCTGTCGATTACCGACGAGAGATCAGCAAGTAGGTCCTCTTTATCGTTCTCAGCTACATTTACTACTTCGATTGTACGCCCAGCAATTTCAAAAAGCGTCTCGATATAGTTGAAGCCAAAGCGAGTAAGACGATCCTTATGCTCTACCACAATGCGGGTGATGCTTGTGTCCTTGAGCAATGTGACAAGCTTAGGACGGCTATCGTTGAGTCCTGATGCTATCTCCTTTACCACCTTAGTTACTTGATATCCTCTTGCCTCGCAATATTGAGAAAGACGTTCGGTCTGTCTTTCCAGATTTGCTTTATGCGCAGCCGTGGATACCCGTGCATAGATAGCGACTTTTTCAGCTTGTCTTGCAGGCTCATTCTCAGTGACAATGATGGTGCCTGATGCTGCTTGATAGCCCTTAATCTCACCAGCCTTCCACCAGCGGAAAGCCGTTTTGTAGCTGATCCCTTGTTGTTTGGCATACTGGCTTAACTTCATGGATACAGTATAGCATAAACGGGCATATCTGTCAACATTTGGGAATATTTCTTACGAACGTTTCTAACACATGCGCGAGATCTCTGCCGCGCAATTACCCCGCTCAAGATTACCTGGATGAGTCAAGGTGCACTCAATATGGCAAGAGATGAGAAACTGCTGGAAATCATGGCAGAGAGTGGTTGTACAGGGATGCTGATCGGCTTTGAGTCGCTCAGACATGACACCTTGCAAATGATGGATAAAGATCTCAACGTCGCCATGGGCGATTATGAGAAACTCATTGATCGTCTTCATCACTACGGCATCGGGCTGTACGGGGCCTTCGTCTTCGGCTACGATTCTGAGTCAGCTATCGACATACAGCAGACGGCTGAGGCCGCCATCGATTTCGGCCTCTTCATCACAGCGTTCAATCATCTCATCCCTTTCCCCGGGACACCGCTGTATCGAGCAGTTTCGCAGCGACGGGAGGCTCACCGATGAACAATGGTGGTTGTCGCCAACTTTCCGCCTTGGGAATGTACCATTTAATCCAAAGAATATATCTGCTCAAGAATTGCATGATTTATGTGTAAAAGCACGCAAAAAGTTCTATAGTCTACCTGCGATGATCAAGCGTGCCACAAACCTCAAAGGAAACGCTACGACGCTAAAAAAAGCGGGAGTATTTTGGAGCCTCAATGTGCTCATGCGTAAGGAGGTCGAGCAGAAGGACGGGCTTCCTCTGGGGAATCACCCGGTGCGTCCTCTGCCTCTTTATACTGATAACAGGACCTGAAATGCTTGTGCTAGAAAGGAGGAGCCTATATGACAGGGCCGCGTCGATTCAGAGTTTGCCCTAGCAACGGAGGCGGACGACGATGAGCTTCGTGTCCTGCTCCGCCAGATAGCAATGCCGGGGAATATTACCCTCTCGTTTCTCCGAGAACCGTCGTTCTTTCTCGCCGAGCAGGCTGGGAGCATTACGAGCCAGTAATTGTGTGCAGAGATCGCCAGCAAAGTCGGCTGGTCGGAATGGGTAGCAGGAGCATACGCTGTGTCTACATCGATGGTCAGCCTGCACGTATAGGGTATCTGAGCATGCTGAGATGTCTTCCAGAAGCTCGTAGGAATATTGGACTGGCACGCGGTTATAGATACCTCCAGACTCTGCATGCAGACGGAGCTGTTCCTTACTACTTCACGACCATTCTGAATGACAATACGGGGACAAAGGCTCTTTTGACCAGCGGGCGTGCAGGACTTCCATATTACAAACCAGTAGCACAGCTCACCACCTATCTTATTCCGCTTAGCAGCAAACGAAGAAGAGCAAGAGTCAATCCTCTGGTGAGCAAGGTTGATCGCGATCAACTCCCGCACGCCGTCGCATGTCTCCAGCAATGGAACAGCGGCTATCAATTCGCCCCCGTGTACACGCTGCAAGACATGCTTGGTCAAAGCAATCTGCTCCCCCATTTCTCTTGGGAGAATCTCTATGTGTATCGAGAGCATGATACGTGCAGGGGAACGTTGGGAGTCTGGGATCAACAATCGTTCAAACAGACCGTCGTGACGGCGTACTCGAGAAAAATGCAGCTCATACGCCCATTGTACAACCTGCTCGCATCCCTGCGTGGAACTCCGCGCTTGCCACGGGCTGGAGCAAATATCACTATCTTGTATGGAGCAGTTTTGAGCGGAAACGCCCCTGTTTTTGCAGAGCTGCTGCACCAAGTGTGCATAGACTGGTCCGATAGGGGTTACGATTACCTTTCAGTTAGTCTCTGCGATAATAATGAACTTTCTTCGGTCGTGTCTCGTTACGCGACTCAACACATTTCAAGTACATTGTACATCGTCTATTGGCAGGATACTGGTGCTTTGCTTCCCGAGATAAATAGGCCAGTACATCTTGAGGTTGCAACTCTTTAAGGAGCAGTAGATCTCAGCCATTCCATTCATGACAATTGACGAATATCGCGTATGCCGAGGCCAATGGGCACCGATATCATTACGAGTGTGCCAAAGATCAACTTTCCCTCCATTTTACCACCTTATTATCGTTTCAAGGCCTCAAACGATAATAAGCTAGGTCCTTATTATCGTTAACAATAATAAGGGTGGGTTGACCCTCATGTTATTATCGTTTCAAGGCCTCAAACGATAATAAGGGAGCTTCTTGTTATCGTTTGGAGCCACGAAACGATAATAAGAGAGGTTGACATGATCTCTAACGATAATGCAGATCGCGCAGGTAAATATATTGTTCAGATTGGCGGATACAAAGCATTTATCCCCAAACAATTGCCACCTGATCCACCAATCAAGATAGATGAAGAACTGCTTCAACTCCATTCACAAGCAGATATTGCATTGGGGAGACTCAGCGGCACTAGCGAAATTTTGCCTAATCCAGACCTTTTTGTCGCTATGTATATTCACAAGGAAGCAGTTCTTTCAAGCCAAATTGAGGGAACTCAAGCTTCTTTGATCGATGTTTTAGCATTTGAAGCAGATGCAGCGTTGCCAGAAAATCCGCAGGATATCGAAGAGGTAGTTAACTATATTCGGGCACTCAATTACGGATTGCAACGGTTCGACACACTTCCGCTTTCTCTTCGTCTGATCCGCGAAATTCACGCACAATTGCTAGCAGGAGTAAGAGGTTCCGACCGCCATCCAGGAGATTTCCGAACCTTCGCAAAATTGGATTGGACATCTCGGATGTAGCATCCAGACAGCCCGCTTCGTCCCTCCACCTGTCTCGGATATGCATACAGCGCTCAACAACCTTGAAGCCTTTCTTCACACCAATACGATGCCGATACTCCTAAAAGTCGGTGTAGTACATGCTCAATTCGAGATTATACATCCATTTCTGGATGGCAATGGACGTATTGGGAGATTACTGATCATACTTATCCTCTGCTATGGGCGTATTCTCAGTAAACCGTTGCTCTATCTCTCCTATTTTTTCAAGTTGAATCGGCTAGAATATTATCAACATTTACGGAAAGTACATGATGAAGGCGATTGGGAAGCTTGGTTAAAGTTTTTTCTGCGCGGTATATATGAAGTTGCGCAAGAGGCAACAATAACAGCTCAAAGGATTGTTCAGCTGAGAGAGTTTCACCGTGATATTATCGCAAAGAACTTTTCTCGCTCGTCTGGCCATGCCTATCAGCTGCTTGAGTATCTCTATCAAAGACCCATTA
Organism: uncultured Chloroflexia bacterium; assembly: GCA_963727755.1. Classification (GTDB taxonomy): domain Bacteria; phylum Chloroflexota; class Ktedonobacteria; order Ktedonobacterales; family Ktedonobacteraceae; genus DASYAN01. The sequence continues at coordinate 78,259 of CAVSHN010000003.1, read as the reverse complement.
TCACGATCAATAGCGCCATCAAAGCTACTGGCATAAGTTATGCAAATGCCAACAAACTGGTTACAAAATTCCAGGAATATGGTATTTTGCGCGAAATCGACCACATTTTGCGTAACAGGCGCTTTGTCTACACACAATATCTTGCTCTATTTGCCAGTGGAGACGAGTTACAAACGAATTTTTCTATTTCTGATGATATAGAGAAGAACAAGACATATTCTTCCCCAGACTAGCCATCTACAAGTCTGAAAGAGGTCAAGCTATTCCGAAAGTTGCAGGCAACTAACCATACATCTCTGCTTCAGCCGCCCGTTGCTTAGTCTCCTGAGCCTGCATCCACCGGATAAACAGCACACTCGCCACAACGATATAGGCAATATTAGCAGGCACCCACATAATCAGCCCACCCAACTGCTGATCCATCGCAGCGGAAATGCCCCATACGCGGGGGGCATACAGATAAGGAGTGTACAACGGTGGAGCAAAAGTCAAGCCAGCTCCCAGAGCTACTGTCGGCATGCCCCCAAGAAAGATATAGAGAATCTGGCCCCCAATGGGAAGACGTGGCAAGCCTTCCTTCAAAGGACTAAATATAGGCCACCAGTAGATCAGAGAGAAGATTATAAAGGTCATGTGTTCTTGAGCATGCAGCATCTCGTTGACCAGCGTGGCATCATACAAAGATGGAGCATGCCAGAGCCAGAAGTCCACATTATACAGTGTAAAAGCTACAAAGGGATTGGTCAGAAATTTGGCGACCCGAAAGATGAAACGATTACGCAGCAGAGGCTTGATCAGCCAGTCCGGCGTGCCTACAAGCATCAGCGGGGGACCAACAATCGTTAAGACAAGATGCTGGAGCATATGGGCACTGAAGAGATAATCGTCGCCAAGTTTATCTAATGGCGAAAATAGCACGAGAAAGATACTATTGACACCGAGAAAAAATGCAACCGCTTGACTCGTCTTTATCGGCTCGCCAAGATGATATTTTACGCGCAACGGCCCAACTGCATAGAGATAGAGAGCAATAACAGCAAACGTACCAAGAATAATCGACGGCTGCCAGTTCCACTGCGTGAGCCAGAAATTCAGTCCGACATCCGGACGCATCTCCTACAACCTTTCCAGAAAACCCTCTCACCTACTATAGCATAGGACTCCAACCAGTGAGAAGAGGCCCTGTCCTATTTTATACTCATCCCTATCACCTCACTATGCATGGTGCAAAGTCAAGGCAAACACATGTAAACTAGGTTGACTTGGAGCAGGTTTCGCAATTGAGGGTAAAGTCAGCGAACTCGCAATCTTGCCCGAATTTATTGTAATCTGCACAGCATAAATATGGACTGCTGCTTGATCATTACCTGTTGATGAGTAGCGACAAGCCGTTTGCACCACACTACCAGAAGAACCGCCTGTGTCCCAGTCAGGAGCACTCACTAATGCCGAAGATGTTGAACCGTCAGTATAGTGTATGGTCACCGTGCCACTAGCCTGACCCCAACTCGCAGCGACCAACAGGAATGCTTGCTGGTAGTTTCCCTGAGGGAATTTAATGGTTTGTCCCAGTGCAACAACATTATCATTAACCCCTGATTTGCTCCCCGGGAACAGGTAAGGTACACCATTGAAGGTCCTCTGGCCTGCTAATGGAAGTTGACCTGCTGGATAAGCATATCCTGAGCCATCGAAGTTAGCCTGCCCAGGAGCACTGCCAATGCCCTCGTTATTCATATATGCAGTCAGCGAGAACGAGAGGAATGGTATCGGAGCAGGCCTCGAAATGGGTATCGGAGTGGGTGTCGGAGCAAATGATACTGTAGGAGTAGGAAGCTGTCCAATTAATGAAACAATGGCTCGTGTTACAACTGGGGTTGGATGAACGGACGTATTAGATTGATTAGGACGATTGTCTTGATTAGGTAAAAAATTAACATGAGCATCCCAGACAACGATAATTCCTAAAGAAATTATCAAAGAAATTACCAAAGACATGACCAATAATAACGCCCGCCCTTTTCTCCTACCATGTCGTACTGGTCTCGTCAATGGGCTGTTCACACTACTCCCCTTCACCTCGAATGGAGAGTCTTTTCGCAGAGGGTGCTCAGGTATCTCCCAAGTGTATTCCATACTTTCCCCATTCGTCTCGAACAGAGAGATCATCTCACTTGTTTCAGCTTCATTCATCTGATGCATTGGATCTGCTGCTTCTTCTGCAATAAGCGTATTTTCTTCTTTTTCTAATAAAGGTTGAGGAGCATAGGAAGTCTCATTAGTCTGTTTAGCAGATGAGAAATTTTCTACCTCCTCTGCATTTTCATTGGCCTTCAGGATAGGCAACTTACTTGCTTCTTGTCCCACCAAAGATTTAGAGACCCAAAAAGTTTCAGTGCCCTGCTTAGGAGATTTTTCTCCTATTCCTGCATCTTCCGCAATTTTCAGGATGGAAGATATTTCTCGGTCTTTATTAGAAGTAGATGATGGTGGAACAGCACCATCCATTTTAGGACGTACCATATCTTCTGGCTCTGTTAGTCCTAGAGGACCAGCAAAAAACGCGAATGATGATGACAAGACTGGTTCTTGTGAGTTGGGAAGAGATGCTGCTTTCGTCTCCTTTGCCATTCGCAAAGCGGATCGGACGCCATCCAAGAACAGCGAGCAGTCAAAAAAGCGCTCATCAGGATCTTTGGCCAGAGCCCTAAACACTGCTGCTTCAAGAGAAGGCGGCAGGTCAGCCACACTTTCAGAGAGTGGAGCAGGTTTGGCCTCACGTGGACGTCTCATTATAGCCTCAAGACTCTGCTTGGCAAAAGGAAGTCGTCCAGTAATCAGTTCGTAGGCCAAACAACCCAGAGCATATTGATCACCTCTGGCACCATAGACACCAACTAATAGCTCTGGTGCCATATAACAGAAAGCATATTCCTCGTCCGTTTGATTATGAATGATAGCATACTTGCTATTTACAATATAGAAATCAGCCAATACAGCCTGACCATTGGAATCGAAGAGGATGTTCTCTGGTTTCAGATTGTTATGGATAATATTGTATTCATGGGCATAATCCAGAGCCTCTCCAACCTGTAACACAATAGTGAGGGCCTCTTGAAGCTCTAACCGCCGAGGAGAAATGTTCTGCAAACGACTGCGTAATGAACCATTGGGCAGATACTCATAGACAACAAAAGGCTGACCTTCTTCTATCCCCATATCCAGGATAGGCACGAAATATTGATTTCCGAGATTTTTGATATGCTGAACCTTCCGTAGCAAATTCTCGCGCTCATATGGAAAAGAGAAAAGTGATGATGAAAATACGACGACAACTACTTGATGCTCAGAGTCCTCGATCATAGAAGCTAAGTAGGCCACATGTGTATATTTACTGGATAATTCCATCAAAAGACGATACTGGCGAAACTTTTTTTGCATACATTATTCTCCGTCTTCATGAGATTCAACTGACAACATCTTTGTTGTCAGTTTTTTAATGAGACCTCACCCAAACAAATCGTGACGGTACACCCTCTCGTATAGATTAGGTGGCATTTGAGGAATAGTTCTATAGAAATAGAGACTGTTTATAAATAGATTGGGTAACGAAAGGGGTACCTATGGGTACTGGAGCCTAGTCTGATTTGGCCAGATGATATCCTTCACAATCTTGGAAGTAGCGAGTAATAGATTTGTGAATTCTATACAGAACCAAAATTCCGCCATTTTCCTCTTTAAATTTTTTCTCGTCTATAGTATAATTGTCTTTACAGAACTGTATGCAAAGAAAGAAGGTGCATTGGATCTTTCTAATGCACAATCCGATGGTGGTAGAAAGCAGGGGATGGGATTGTTTCGCGATTTAAACTTGCAGTCAGTGACTGGCACCTCACTTAATACTCCCTCCAATATAACCTTACGTAACTATCAAAACGATGCTATCGAAGCATGGTTCGCTCACAAATGCCAAGGCCTGCTAGAAATGGCGACAGGGACAGGCAAGACGATAACAGCACTTGCAGCATCTGTTTATCTGTACAAGCAAGAAAATAGGCTAGCAGTTATTATTACAGTACCTTATCAGCATTTAGTTGATCAATGGGAACAAGAAGCAAGAGAATTTGGCTATTGGCCAATACTAATCTATAAGAGCAAGACCAGCTGGCTGCAAAATCTCAACCACCAAATCATGGAGTACAATGGAGGCTATCGTCAAACCATTGCAGTTATCACGACTCATACCACATTTAGCAAACCAGAATTTCAAGGATGTATTGCACGCTTAAAAGGTTCTTCGCTTTTGATAGCAGATGAAGCTCACCATTTAGGAGCCAAAAGTCATCGGCAAAATTATCCAGAACACATCCTTTTTCGGCTAGCCCTATCAGCTACACCTGATCGCTGGTTTGATGATATCGGTACATTGGCATTAAGAAGTTACTTTGGCAAAACAGTTTTCAGCTTCCCATTGGAAAATGCCATCGGGATCAGTCTTACGCCTTATTACTATTACCCACACTTAGTCTCATTAACAGATGAAGAACTTGATCAATATTACGAACTTTCCAGAAAAATTGCACAATTAGCAAATATCCAGGATGAAAAGAAATTCCAACTAGTGGAAATGTTACTTATACGTCGTACTAAACTAATGAATAATGCAGAAAATAAATTACTAATACTATCTGACCTAATAAATAATCAAAGCGATATCACCCACACATTGTTTTACTGTGCTCCCGAGCAAATTGAAAAAGTATCACGATTGCTTGGCTGGGAAAAAGGTTTACTCATACATAGGTTTACAGCAGAAGAAAATACTCAAAAGAGGCAGCAATTGCTAACAGCCTTTGCTAATGGACAGTTACAAGCTCTATTAGCAATGAAATGCCTTGATGAAGGCGTTGACGTACCTAGTACCAACACAGCTTATATTTTAGCCAGTAGCGGTAATCCTCGTGAATTTATCCAAAGGCGTGGGCGCGTACTACGTAAAGCCCCAGGCAAAGAGTACTCCTCCATCCATGACTTGATAACAGTACCTCCTGTGGTAGACGCCAATTTGCGAGACTCGCCCACCTTCAGGTTAGAACGCCATATTATCCGTAGAGAACTGCAGCGCTTTAAAGAATTTGCTAACTTGGCAAAAAACAAACAAAAGGCGATTGACGTTATCTGGGATATTGCAAAGCAATATGGGTTGCTGGATTTTTAGGAGAAAAGTTATGTTTTATGATAGAATAAACAAGTTATTTACAAACTGCAATTCTAGTATTAAAACTCTCATCATAGAAGTGATAATGCTAGAACAAGCCAACATATCCATGAGTAGACCTCAGACCAAAGAGAAAGTAGATGAAATCGTTTCTCGCTTGGCAAGCAAAGAGATTGACAAGATAGAGAAAAACTGGGTGGAAACGAGGAAACTCTTATGATATTCGAACGTATAACATTGGCAAATTTTCGTCAATACTTTGATCGTCAACGACTAGAATTTGCTAAGGATAGACAACGCAAGGTTACTATTATTCATGGAGTTAACGGAGCAGGGAAAACCTCTTTTTTCCTAGCTATTAACTGGTGCCTTTATGGAGGCGAATATATTGACAACATAGGGGAATTGATTAGCAAAGAAGCTATTAGCAGAATTAAAGTCAGTGAAAGTGTCACAATGTTCGTCGAGTTATCATTTCTTCATAATGGAGAAAGATATGTAGTAAAACGATCATTACGAGGTATAAAAATGATAGACGCGAGCGTACAAACTGACCTTACCGATGAATTCATTATCGTCCATATAGGTACAGATGGCCAATCAGAGCAGATAAAAAACCCTATAGGCACAATTAATTCTATTCTTCCTTCCAATATTCGCTCTTACTTTTTATTCGATGGAGAAAAAATAGACGAATTCGCTAAACCAGAATCATCTGAACAGGTAAAATATGCTATTTGTCACGTCTTTAAATTAGAAACGCTTGGTCGTGCTAAACAGCGTTTGGAAGCCGTTGCAAGTGACTATCGTCGAGAGCTAAAGAATCTATCCAGTGGAGAACTAAGCAAAGTTGCGGATCAAGAACAACAAGCACGTACAGAGCTGGAATGCTGCGAGAATGAAAAACAAGAGACCCTGGTAGAAATAGAGTCAGCGCGTAAAAAAATTAAAGATATTGAAGAGCAATTACGTAAATTACAATACACAAGCATGCTACAAGAAAAACGCAATAGAATTACTAGAGATATAAAACAGCGGCGAACAGAGCTAGAAAAAATCACTAGCCTTATTAGAGATATATCAACGTGTGCTTATTCTTCAATCATACGTACTACCATAAAGAGCGCATTAGAGATTTTAGAATTAAAGAGAGGAAAAGGTGGAATGCCTACTAATATTAAGCGGCAATTCGTGCAAGATCTCATTAACCAAAAACAATGCATCTGTGGAAGAGCACTCACAGAAAATAGTCCAGAGTGTATGCAACTATTTAGCTTAATTACTGCAGCTCCTCCAGATTCACTGGAGGATGATGTACTAAACCTAAGCGCAGCATTGCGTATGTTCGAGGAACGCTCTAAGGGGCCAACCATAAATAACTCCGTCATCTAGCCTGAGTATGGTATCGTATTAGGTACCATGACCAGAAAACAACTAAGCATAGAAGAAAAATGGCGGGACACCCTGCCAGAACTCAATGAGAAACAGAAACGCTACTACGCCGCCCGTGAGGCCAAGGCCTACGGCTTCGGTGAAGTCGCTGCCTTCTCCCGTGCCACGGGCATGAACCGTGATACGATCAACCAAGGTATCAAGGAGCTGGAATCAGGCAACACGCTCCAAGGCGACCGTATCCGCCGTCCCGGTGGTGGCCGAAAAAAACAGGAACAGCACCAACCAGGCCTGACCGAGACAATCGAAACCGCTGCCAACCCCAAAACGGACCACAAAGTCCTCGTCAAATGGACGAGTCATTCCATTGCTCACATCGCCGCAGAGGTAACCAAACGGGGCTTTACAGTAGGGTTAGAGACCATCCGCCACATCCTTCATGAGCAGGGCTTTGCCCTCAAAGCGAACAAGAAAGACCTGGAGGGTGGCAAGAATCATCCGGACCGAGACGCCCAGTTCAATCATATCAACATGCAAGGTCTCAAGGCCCAACTCCAAGGCTTTCCCATTCTGTCCATAGATGCGAAGAAAACCGAAAAGATAGGGAATATGAAGAATGCAGGAAAGGAATGGACCGCTCCTGGTGAAGACACAAAGGTAGATGTCTATGACTTTGGAAAGACCGATCCTATCAAAAAGGGGCGCATCATGAAGGCCATTCCCTACGGTGTCTATGATATCCTCAAGAAACAAGGGTTCGTGAACGTCGGGATTGACCACAATACTGCCGAATTTGCCGTCGTCTCCCTGGACAACTGGTGGCAGACCAGGGGGAGCAACGATTACCCCGGTGCAACCGACATCCAGCTCTTCTGTGATAGTGGGAGCAGTAATGCATCAAACAATAGGCTCTGGAAGTGGTGTCTCCAACAATTCGCCAACCAGACAGGATTAACCATCCACGTGTGTCACTACCCACCAGGTACCAGCAAGTGGAACGCCATTGAGCATGAGATGTTCTCCTTCATCAACATCAACTGGCGAGCGAAGCCACTCATAGCCTATGAGGTTGTCCTGGAGTACATCAGGCATACCATGACCAAGGGAGGGCTCAAGATCGAGGCCGTACTCGATACCCATGACTATGCCACCAAGCAAAAGGTTCCTGACGAGCAGTGGCAGAGTATCAATATCCAGGGAGATGCGTTTCATCCAGAGTGGAACTATACTGTCAGACCACAGGTGTAGATGACGGAGTTATTTGTGGGTGATCCCTAACAATCAATCAACCAATCTAACACAGCAGATGAGACGACGCATTGAATTAGTGAATCTGATTAGTGAACTGGATGCTGAAGAGGACGACGTGGAACGTCAGTTAACAGCTTCGCCACGAGAAGGTGTAAGTGGCTTGGAGAAACAGCTTCAATCATTACAAGCCGATGCAGATAACTACACCATGAAGCTAGGTGCTCTCGATGACCGTATTAAAACGCTTAACAAAGACCTTACTCAGTTGGGAAAAGAGTTACTTCAAGCACAAAAGAACGATCGAAAAGAAAAGTTACTAACCACAAAATTGCATCTAGCACAGCAAGGTGCAGATACAATAAAAGAAGCTCACCAAGTTTATTCTAATGCGATTCGGCAAGAGGTTGAAGCAAAAACAAGAGAAATATTCAGACACCTAGCATGGAAAAATAATTATTTCCAGAATATAAAAATAGATAAAGATTTTAGCCTTGAAATAATAGATCAATATGGTAAACAAGCTCGTCCTGAGCTTTCAGCAGGTGAACGTCAAGTATTAAGTCTTTCCTTTATTACTGCTATGGCACGTATAAGTGAGGAAGAGGCTCCATTGGTTATGGATACCCCCTTTGGACGTCTTTCAGCTGACCACAGAAGTAATATTACCGAACATTTGCCTGCTTTGTCTGATCAACTTGTGCTTCTCGTCACTGATGAGGAATTACATGATCAAGCTCGTGTAAACTTAGAGCCATACATTGGCAATGAGTACCGTTTAGAGTTCGATCAAAAGGCAAATTATACTACAATTGTTAAGTGCTGAGGTAGAAGTAATGATAAACGATGTAATTGAAAGAGATACAGTTTTAGTTGAAGATCTAGCGCATAAGATCTATAAGACACTTACAGAAGGGAATAACATACATACTGTTCCCTTTCGTACAATGAAAGATGTATTTATGTGGGCTGTTTGTCTTGGAGTCCAACAGGGCAAAAGAAGACCACTTACATCAAAAAAGACTACTATTTTCAAATGGACTCAACTTGATGCTCAAATAGACATTCCGTTATTAAATGCTATTGCCATTGTAGAAAGCGGAGATATAAATATCCTACTCCATCAAACTGATATTCTGAATATTGCAGAAGAATATGCAAATGGTGGTATTTATGAGCTTCGCGAGACTTTGTTAATAGAATCAGGCCAACCTCTATGGAACTTAGTAGATATTTTATCCCCACAACGCTAGAGGCGAAACACAATGGAAAGCGAGGCAGAAATGCGCAAAAAAGACAAAAACAAGATGGCAAGACAGTCGCGTAGTAAAATCCCACGATACGGGTCGGCGCTCTTCCCAGACGGCCCGTGGAAGAGTGCCACCCGCTTTTCGCTTATTTCAAGAAATGTCCATTAATCTCCTACTTAAAAGCAGGAGAATTTCTGGGCCGCCGACTGTTGCCACATTGATAAGTAAGTCTGTATGCAGTGAAAAAAGCTGTTATCGGGCATTGACGATTGGGAGGGTTATGCGGCCCGCGTTGTCACTACCCAACGCGTATGATTTCCCACATTCTGGAAAATATACGTGATTTGTACGCGACCGCTCCAGCCGCTGGGCGCGTATTGGCTGAGATTGACCTGAAAGTGCCCCAGATTGGGCACAACAACAACCTGATTGGCCTGCTTTTTCGTCCCAAAGGGGAATGGATTGTTACGACCTCCACGATAGGGATCGGCACTCTTGCCATATGGCCCATGGAAGAGAACGCTCTTGGTGTAAGCTCCGTGGACCACATAATCGATGCGCACACAGGCACAACTGTTCGCATCGTTGTGGACTAGTGTGCCATCGATCTGGGCCTGAAAATTCAGGGAAGAAGGCAACTTCTCAGCGGTCACACCGACTTCCTGGTCTGCCGACCGATTGTTACCCATGCCCTGCCGCACAATCCAAGTGTGTGGATCAAAATCGGAATAGGCATCTGTCGTGCGTGACTGGTAGTAGTGGTTGACATTGATCACTCGTGCGACATGCTTAGGCGTAAGTGCGGAGAGACCGGAGCCATCATCGACTTGGAAGTAGAGCGTCCCATTATTGGGGATGGTGCCAGTCCAAGACCAATTGGCCGTCTTGACGTGCGAATGCCTCTCGACCGGAGTCAGAATTCTCACTGGCATTGTTGTCAAAGTAGCTGGCATGTGTGGCATCGATACGATACACTGTGACCGTACCCTTAGCGAAGGGAACATGTTTGAGGGTGACCGTGGTCGATTGATCACTGCCTGTCTGATTGATGACGACCAGACTAGCACGGTGCTGATCTGAGGAGGCCATAGCCTCCAGGGAGGCTCCAGAAACCGTCACTTGCTTGCGATCCACAGGCATCATGCTATAAATCTTGAAGGCATTGAAGCTCGCTTTGCGATGTCCATCGAATGTGATCAGACCAATACTTGGGTCATAACACCAGGGTTGGGTGGATGAGCATTCATCTTGAAACTGTGCCCAACTGACCGATGTCAGTTCTGGATAATTCAATACTTGGTCGAAATCGTGCAGTAACTGGGCGGCTGCCCCGTAGTGATCCTGTATTCCTCCAGGTGGATAGTAACAACATGAGTAAGATCCGAATTCATCCATGCTCATGGCAGTTGTATTAAACGCTGGATATTGTGATAATTGTGAGGCTATCGTTTTCACCATGCCAGACCAGCCTGGACCGTAGCCATGAAAAGTATTGACATTCAAGGGAAGATGATTGGCGTTGACATACTGGAGGAAAGACTCGTTAAAGGCAGGATTCCCAGCAAGCACTGGTCCTCCTACCATAAAATCGGGATTCCCTGCATGGATGCCAGCTACCGTGGCCGCATACAAAGGATTGTAGTCACTCGTCGACGACCCGTGGAGGAACATCCCATCTGGCTCATTCCAGACTATTGCCAGACTGAGCGGAATCCCAACAGCTTTGAGATGTGCGGCTATCGTTTTGACAATCTTTTGCCAGACATCCAGTCGTGGGGGTGGAGAGAAGGCGCAATCATGAGAGCCATTGGTGCTACACGGCGGGGTGATAGCTTGTAAAGGATAGGGATTGTAGGAGAAACCCACGTAGGGCGTGATACCATAACGGAGTATTGCTTTGTACTGGCGATCAATTTGCGAGTAATCGTAGACCAGATGATCTACTGTGCCGCTAACGGCGCCAGCCGTCCGCTCATTGGCTTCACCAAGCCACAGATCGGTGCGCATAGTCTGTGCACTCAGTTCTTTCAGCAGGGCCATGTCTCGATCAAAATCCGCAGTCGTGCGTTTGGAGACATTAAAGAGGTTAAATTTGGTCTTGATGAGAGGCTCGTCCGCTCCAATGCGAAAGTCTGCACCAATCGTATTGTCTGCCGCCCCCGCTGACATGACTGGTTGATAAAGGAACAGTTCCGCCGAGAGAAGGACTCCCAGACAGACCAGAGGCCCTAGAAATTCTGCAAAACGTTTCACGGTATTCCCCCTTAGCAAGATCCCAAAGGGCATGAACTATTTGACGGATGATGCGGCCCGCGTCGTCACTACCCAACGCGTATGATTTCCCACATTCTGGAAAATATACGTGATTTGTACGCGACTGCTCCAGCCGCTGGGCGCGTATTGGCTGAGATTGACCTGAAAGTGCGCCAGATTGGGCACAACAACAACCTGATTGGCCTGCTTTTTCGTCCCAAAGGGGAATGGGTTGTTACGACCGCCACGATAGGGATCGGCACTCTTGCCATATGGCCCGTGGAAGAGGACGCTCTTGGTGTAAGCACCGTTGACCACATAGTCAATGCGCACACAAGCACAACTATTTCGATCATTGTGGACCAGCGTACCATCGATCTGCGCCTGAAAATTCAGGGAAGAGGGCAACCGCTCAGCAGTCACACCGACTTCCTGGTCTGCCGACCGATTATTACCCATGCCCTGCCGCGCAATCCAAGTGTGTGGATCAAAATCGGAATAGGCGTCTGTAGTGCGTGACTGGTAGTAGTGGTTGACATTGATTACTCGTGCGACATGCTTGGGCGTGAGTGCGGAGAGACCGGAGCCATCATCGACTTGGAAGTAGAGCGTCCCATTATTGGGGATGGTGCCAGTCCAAGACCAATTGGCCGTCTTGACGTGCGAATGCCTCTCGACCGGAGTCAGATTCTCACTGGCATTGTTGTCAAAGTAGCTGGCATGTGTGGCATCGATACGATACACCGTGACCGTGCCCTTAGCGAAGGGAACATGTTTGAGGGTGACCGTGGTCGATTGATCACTGCCTGTCTGATTGATGACGACCAGACTAGCACGGTGCTGATCTGAGGAGGCTATGGCTTCTAGGGACGCCCCAGAAACCGTCACTTGCTTGCGATCCACAGGCATCATGCTATAAATCTTGAAAGCATTGAAGCTCGCTTTGCGATGTCCCTCGATCGTGATCAGACCAATGCTGGGATCATAACAGGTGGCGCATTCGTCTTGAAACTGTGACCAACTGATCGATGTCAATTCTGGATGGTTCAGCATCTGGTCGAAATCATGCAGTAATTGGGCCGCTGCCCCATAGTGATCCTGTGGTCCTCCAAGCGGAAAGGCACAACATGGGTAAGAGCTGTATTCATCCATGCTCGTCGTGGTTGTATTAAACGCTGGATAGTGTGACAATTGTGAGGCAATAGTCTTCACCGTGTTAGGCCAGCCTGAACAGCAGCCATGAAAAGAATTGACATTCAAGGGAAGATGATGATCGTTGACATACTGAAGAAAAGACTCGTTAAAGCCTGGATTCCAAGCAATCACAGGTCCTCCCACCGGAAAATCGGGATTCCCTTCATGGATGCCAGCGACCGTGGCAGCATACAATTTATCGTAGTCACTCTGCGACCCGTGGAAGAAGATCCCCCCATCTGGCTCATTCCAGACTTCTCCCACCCAGAGCGGAATCCCAACGGCTTTGAGATGTGCGGCTATCGTTTTGACAATCTTTTGCCAGACATCCAGTCGTGCTGGTAGATCGGAAGTGCAACTGTAAGAGCCATTCGCGCACGACGGAGAGAGAACTTGTAAAGGATAGGGATTGTAGGAAAAACCTACATAGGGCGTGATCCCATAACGCATTAACGCTTTGTACTGCCGATCAATTTGCGAGTAATCGTAGGTAAGATGATCGACCGTGCCGCCAACAGCCCCAGCTGTCCGCTCACCGCCTTCTCCAAGCCACAGATCGGTGCGCACGGTCTGTGCGCTCAGTTCTTTCAACAGGCGGATATCCCGATCAAAATCCGCAGTCGTGCGTTTGGAGACGTTAAAGAGGTTAAATTTGGTCTTGATGAGAGGCTCGTCCGCTCCAATGCGAAAGTCTGCACTGATCGTATTGTCTGCCGCCCCCGCTGACATGACTGGTTGATAAAGGAACAGTTCCGCCGAGAGAAGGACTCCCAGACAGACCAGAGGCCCTAGAAATTCTGCAAAACGTTTCATCAGATTTGTGCAAGGAAACCCCTGGCTTGAGCCATGGGGAGGAATTGCTCCCTGTACGCATGGGCGGAGGGGAAGGCTAGACTTGTGCGATCGCACTCTCTTGCTCTCCTTTCTGTCGGGAGTCCCTTGCGGGAAGCCGTTTTTGGTGGGAACGGCTAAACCCTTGTAAACTGCTCTTTTCGAGCCCCTTGAAATGCATTCGCTTCCCCATCCTTAAAGGTTGTATGGGAACCGAATGCATTTTTCACAGGTGATGTTCGCCTCGACAATGTTATCAGGCGGCATCTTCTCTCAGCACTTCCTTAACCCTTGTACAGATGTTTAACCGAGAGATTTGAGAGCTACAGGCTGGCGTCGCACCCGTAGGTCAGAACTTGAACACTTCCTGATAACGTAGCCCGATTGCTCGGACTGAGTCTGGTCAGGAGGGCTTGCAAAGCGGCCTTTCAGCTACTCACAAGCCCCTGGCTTATGCACTTTAAGGCATGCGTCAAATCAACTTGACAATATTGACCTTGTATGAGAGCAAAACTGTCAAGCAGAGTCGTCCACTTTTGACGCATGCCAGAAATTAACAGGGTAAATGACAAGCATCGTATATACCCTCTTTAAAATTTAAAGTTCATTAGCCATGGGGTTCCTGACGGTATTCCCCAGCAGAGTAGCACTAATTTGCTGAGATTATTATATCTCCTTGTGCTTGCTTATTGACAGGGTCTTCAAGAATCAGAAGACCCCTGGCAAGAGCCTTGGGGGTCTTCTGATACAAGGATGACTAAGGGCATGCTACGATCTAGCGAATTGGCAATCCATTCATCGCCCTAGTCTAAGGTCTGGGGAGGGTCTCAGGCTTGACACGCCCACTCTCTCCAGCTATGGCCGTCTCTCATAAAAATTTCGTGTGCAGCAATAGCATTCGCCCTGGCATTAAAGGGAGATGCCCCAGCTTGTGACGTTGTACTCCAAGTACTTGGATAAAGAATCTGGAAAAGTCCTTCTGCATGGCTACCACCAATGGGAGTCGAATTGACTGCGTTGGGATTTAGAGTAGACTCACACATAGCAATGCGTTGAGCAGATGGCGCATCCGAGCCAAAAACCTCGTTAATTATGCTTGTTGGCGAATCAGCAGTCGACATTGTCAATGCAAGAGTCTTGTATGTCGTCGACGCAAGAGCCGAGGTTGCTTGAACTCCATGAGCACCCGGCAGGCAAATAGTTCGACCAGTATAGATCAGAGAGGGATTGGATATCTTATTATGTTGCGCTAATTCTTGCCAAGTTGTACCGTGGCTTGCTGCAATGCCACTCAAGCTATCACCACTCATAATACGGTATGTCTGATCACCCGCAGGGCATGATGCCCATGCAAAAACACCACCGAGTTTTGTGCCTAAGGAACTACTGAACAAAGCAATCGTAAGAATTGTCATCACAACGATATGTCCAGTGATGATACTGACTACACGATTCTGCTGATAATTTTGCATGATGCGCTGGTTAGAAAGTTTAAACAAAGTAGCTTCTCCTTTTATAAGGGGCCTTCCGCCAATAAAGCGATCATCTAATTTGGGATTTGATCCACAGCATGATATTTCAACTTATTCTCAGAAAGGCCTCAAAATCCGTTTTGTCTCTGATGTCAAATCCTGAAGAGCCCTGCACATTCGATCAAGCAGAGCCGACCTCTAAATGTGCACTCGCCATCAAGATTTGATATGACAATGTCTGTAAACCGCATCGATCGAAGCTGATCAGAATAGTATCACATCTATTTATGAAATCCCCTGACGCACAATGAAACATAGGAGAAATTAACTATACAACAATAGAGATCCCTAGTCGCTTAAAACTCTACTTTTAGAAGGATCGATGTCCAAGAAATTGCGCTTTCCCTTGTCAAATTGTCCCCATTTTCCCCTAGCAAAAACCCCTGACATTAAGGTATGCTTTGCTGAGTATGATTAATAGAGCAGGACCTAGCAATCACTTGTTTAACCAAGGCTCATCGTTGATCTTTAGAAGTTGTAGGCTCAACAGTTCCCAAGAGGCAAGTACTTGAATACACAACCAATTCTAGAAGTGCAGGAATGTAGTTACCGTTTGCGAGGCATGGTACTTTTTAGTGTGGTAGTTACACTGATATTGACACTTTTGTTGGAAGCTCTGGATCAGACTGTGGTTGGCACTGCTATGCCAAAGATTGTCAGTTCGTTGCATGGCTTTGACCTCTATACATGGGTAGTCAACGCTTACCTGCTGGGAGCAATCACGATTATCCCCATTGTGGGAAAACTCTCTGACCAGTTTGGGCGCAAACGGTTTTTGCTCGCTGGCACTGCGATTTTCCTGCTGGGTTCGGTGCTCGCTGGTGCTTCTCAGACAATGGGTCAACTCATCATCTTTCGTGCAATACAGGGTTGCGGTTCTGGAATTGGCATGGCATTGGTTGGAACTGTGATCGCAGATATCTTTCCGCCAGCAGAGCGGGTGAAATGGCAGGGCATTTTTGGTGGTGTCTACGGTTTTTCAAGTCTTATCGGTCCATCTGTCGGCGGCTGGCTCGCTGATCATGGGCCGCTACTAGAGCCTCTGGTGAGCGACTCTACACGCTGGCGATGGGTTTTCTACATCAACTTTCCGCTGGGAATCGTTACCATGACTGCCTTGTTGATCTGCCTTCCCTCTGGCATCTCAGTTCGTTCCAATCGTCTTACTAGTTGGGCTGCTATGCGTCGTATCGACTTGATTGGCTCATTACTGGTCGCAGCTGCTACTATCTGCCTTCTGCTAGGGCTCACATGGGGCTCTGATCAGTCCATTGGCTGGCATACACCACTAGTAATTGCCATGCTGGTTGCGGCTGGTATTCTCTACATATGGTTCTTGATTGCTGAGCAATTTGCTATTGAACCCATTCTGCCACTCTCACTTTTCCGCAATCGGGTCTTTGCCGCAGATTTAGCTCTCTCGTTGTTACTTGGGATGATCTTGATGGGACTGGCAATCTACCTACCATTCTTTTTTCAGGGAGTACTTGGGCTTTCAGCAACCGATACTGGGTTAGAAATGATGGCACTGTTAGTGAGTATTATTGTTGGTGCTGTTCTTTTTGGAGGTGTGGTTGCTTGGAGTAAGCGTTATCAGGTTGCGATGATACTGGGCACCTTTGTCATGACTATCGGGACATTTTTGTTGACACGGATGACTCCCACGACAAACCTGCTGGATGCTGCTATTTCCATGTCAATCACGGGTATTGGTATAGGTTCACTTTTCCCAGTGCTGACGATAGTAGCACAGAATGCACTACTACCCACACAACTGGGTGTAGGCACTGGTGCGGTAAACTATCTGCGTCAATTGGGTCAGACGCTGGGTGTGGCAATTATCGGTGCTATGGTGCATTTTAGCTTTGCTAGTGATATCAGCAGGCGTCTCCCCTCAGCACTTGTGAAGCAAATTGGACCAGCAGATTTGAAGGCAGCAACCGATCCACAGATATTGATAAATCCTGTGTACCGTGATACGATAGTCCAAAAGTCACAACACTTCGCAGCCAATAACGCTCTAGCACATGTCCCAGCTAGTCCTCGGCATGATCAGATTGCTAGTGCAGTAGCTACTCATGTTATGCAACAAACACAAGATCATCTCAATCAGGTGTTTGAGGCACTCAAACCTGCTCTGGCTCTTGCCCTCCGTGATGGGTTTATTGCGGTGCTTGTCTTTAGTATAGGGGCAATGGTAGCAACTTTTTTTCTGAAAGATATATCTATGACAAAAGCCGATAAAGATCCAGATCTATTAGAGCCTGTTGCAGAGAGTACGAGAACATTGCTACAGTCACTCCAGACTGTCCCTTGATTTGTCTCAGGGTCAAGAAGACAAAAATAGATATATTATTTTCGCCTATTCAAGCAGATAACGCGTATAGGAGAACATGCACATTGTCTACTGTAGTATTTTTCAACTATTTGGCATATGCTCACATTACTTCAACCTTGCCGCTTGTTAGAGAACTAGTACATCGTGGTGAACGAGTTATCTATTATGCCTTAGAAGATTTTCAAGCTGCTATTGAAGATACTGGAGCAACCTTCCACAGCTACGGCCAGGATTTCCCTTCTCACCTTACCAATGCCGAATTAGATACGGCAATGACTGTCCATGGCCTGTTACAAGCAAGTCAGTGGGTGCTTGACAACCTGCTTCAGGAGGTCAGAGCAATTAATCCAGACTATATTGCCTATGAAGCCTTCTGCCCTTGGGGCCGTTATGTGGCCCAGGTTCTGCAAGTACCAACCGTCTCTATCGTGTCCGGGCTACTGATGAATACGAGGATTGCTGTTAGTGTTCCTTCCGCTACCTTAGAAGCTGTACATCCTATACTAACCGGGCCCGGATATAAACATATTGTGCGCAGCCGCGCTCTTGCACATACATTGAGCAAAAAGTATTGTTTCAAGAAACCACATCTCGCCGAAGTCTTATCCAATAAAGGTATGCTTAATATCGTTTACACCTCAAAGCTTTTTCAGCCCCTAGCTAATTCTTTTGATCACAGGCGTTTTAAATTTGTTGGCCCACCCATCCTTCCTTGCCCGAAGACCACTTCGTTCCCTTTCAAGTCCCTGGAAAGGAAGCCGCTGATCTACATTTCCCTGGGAACAATCTTCAATAAGAGAGAGGCATTCTACCGCTCATGCTTTGAGGCTTTTGCAGACAAAGATTGGCAGATTGTGATGGCAATTGGATACAGTGTGAACCGAGATTCGTTAGGACCCATACCAGCCAACTTCATCATACACAGATTTGTCCCACAGTTGGAGATATTGCAGCGAACTACCCTGTTTATTACGCATGGTGGGATGAATAGTGTCAGCGAAGCTTTATATTATAATGTTCCACTGGTGGTAATGCCACAAAGTGGAGCAGATCATCCCTGGATTGCTAAACGGATTGTCGAATTGGGTGTCGGCAAAATACTCCCCCCCAAGAAAGTCACGGTCAGAAATTTGCGCCGTGTCGTCGAGGAAGTTCTTTCCAATCCAGCTTACAGTCAGGCTGTCGCGAAAGTAGGCGAGTCACTACGTACCGCTGGGGGATGCCAAGCAGCAGCCGATGAGATACAGGCTTTTAAGCGTTTGCATGGGATTAGATAAAAGCCAATCCTATGTAAATCACAACTACATCAATCGTATCACAAAGCCCAGAAGTTGCAATCTACTTACTGCGAAGCACTTGTACCGATTTCTGCATATATCCATTTTTTCCTCTTTAACTCTTCAAATGCTTTATTTATACGCATGTGCAAATATTTATCAGTCTGCTTATCAGTACGCACTTTTTCTAATGCTATTATAACTTCTTCACCATCTCTCACATTAGGCACTTCAAAATGCTTAAATGCATCGGCTATATAACATTTCTTATCTACATCAATCTCTTTCTCTTGAAGCATAGTTACTAATTTTAATGCAGAATCTTTATCATGTGATCCTAGAATTGCCATGGCTATGCGGCAACACACAAATAAGTGAGACTCATTGCGAAGCATGTTGAACAACTCCGGGACCACCTCTTTGCCGCCTAATGCTAAAACGGCATCAGGTATCTCATCACGCAAATCGCTACCAATCTCCTTGTTGCCAAGGATATCGAACAATTCTGGTAAAAACTCTTTTTTACCTGATACTCCAATAGCTTCAATTATATAGCCACGCATAGATAGATCAATCTGCTCATCTGGAATCATCTGGAATAATTCTCGAGCATCTTCTTCTTTTCCTAATACTGCAATAGCTTTAGCTATACCTCCACGCACATACCGACTAATCCGCTTATCATGAAATATCTGGAATAACTGCGGTACATCTTCTTCTTTTCCTAATGCTCCAATAGCTTTACATACCTCTCTACGCACATATATACAAACCTGCTCATTGAGAAGCACTTTCATTAGATCCGGTACAATTTTTCGATCATTTAATTCTACAATGGCATCAATAATTCTAAATCGGCGTAAGACATCTTCATTATCAATATTTTCATTAGAAATTACCTTTTCAATATTTTTGCATATATATGTCTCAACACTCTTTGAACAATCCAGCAAAGGTATATGTAACACCTTTTCTGATGCTAATTCTTCTGATGGTGTTAACACTTCTAACGTTGCATTCACCTGAGTCCTCAACTTATCATAATATTTGCTAAGAGCACCTGAAAGCTCTGCATAAGGCTTAACGAGAGAACGCTTCTCGCCCCCAGCTTCTATGCACCTAGCATGACAATCCTCAACATGTTTATAGATATCTTCAAGTCGGGAAGAAAATTCTTTATCTTCTAACAAGATACTACACAACTTGCTTTTTGTGAAATCAGCATATTCTTGTGCCACTTCATTATATAGTCTAAGCATCCCACGTACCACTTCCTCTGGGAGACCTAACTTCTGTGAATTATCCCAAATCATGGTAGTCTCCCCAAGGTGTGGTGCTTCACTCGATGAACCAGCCTCTCGTGAGTGCTGGTTCTCACCACCACTACCTGACCGGCGGGAGTGTGTCTGATAAAGATCAAATGTTTTTGCATCTTCTTTTCTTGTTTTTGCACTATCCCTATCCTGACCTGCTGGTACATCCCTTATTTCTCTCATACGTATACTCTCCTTCTCTCTTTCTAAAGTAGAATAGAATACTATAGTCTCTATCTTTACACATCTCCAAGCAGAACTTCTCTTCCCCAATATTATACCTGATCCACGAGGACTTGTTCAAGTGGAAAAAGGAACATTTTGCGGGAAAAAAGGGACATTTTCCTCGTCCCTCTCTGCTCTATTTCCCATCTCGGTACCAATTGGTAATTGGCAAGCGACGATCACGGCCAAAGGCACGAGGAGTAATTTTTACTCCCGGAGGGGCCTGACGACGTTTATATTCACTGATATCAACCAGCCGCATGACACGTTCAACGGTCTCACGTCGGAAACCCATTGCTAGCATCTCATCAAAGCTGCGATCATCCTCAACATAAGCTTGCAGAATCGGGTCTAATTCGTCGTAAGGTGGTAAGCTATCTGTATCTTGCTGATCTGGACGTAACTCGGCAGAGGGGCTTTGGTGATGACCGCTTGCGGAATGACGGGTTTGTCTCCAAGAGTATTGCGATACGTAGCCAGTTCGTAAACCAGCGTTTTCAGAACATCCTTCAGCACAGCGAAACCACCAGCCATATCACCATAGAGTGTGCTATAGCCGACCGCCATCTCTGACTTATTGCCTGTGGTGAGCACAAGTGAGCCAGATTTATTAGAAATGGTCATTAAAATATTGCCACGAATGCGAGCTTGCAAGTTCTCAGCTGCTAGACCGGGATATTCCTTGCCCAGAGCAGGCTCCATCATGTGCAGTGACATGCGGAATGTCTCTTCAATAGGGATCGTTAAGTAACGAATACCAAGATTTTCTGCCAGTTGCTGCGCGTCACTTTTGCTGTGCTCTGATGAATAGCCAGAAGGCATGGAAATACCTGTAACGTTCTCCGATCCCAACGCATCCGCTGCAATGACTGCTACTAGTGACGAGTCGATGCCACCGGAGAGTCCGATGATGACTTCTTTAAATCCATTTTTGTGTACATAATCACGCGTTCCTAGTACCAGAGCCGTGTAAATCTCTTCAGGCTGCTCCAAGCGTGATTCGATCCGTTGAGGCGCAGCAAGCACGACCGGAGCGATATTGTTAAGTGGCTTGAGTGGCTTCGTGTCAACGGTGATGATTGGTACATCATCAATATTGATGCGCCAGCGCTCTTGACGACGACGAGGATCATGCAGACGTGAACGGAAGACAGAAGAGGTATCTAGATCCGCGATGAGCATATCTTCTGCGAAGCGCTTGCCGCGTGCAATCAAGAGCCCTTGCTCGTTGAAGACCATACTCCCACCATCGAAGACCAGTTCATCTTGTCCACCTACCATGTTCAGATAGGCAATGATCAAACCATTGTCGGCGGCACGTGTGGCTATCATCTCTTCACGAACGGCTCCTTTTCCGCTATAGTATGGTGA
This sequence comes from uncultured Chloroflexia bacterium, assembly GCA_963727755.1. Lineage (GTDB taxonomy): Bacteria > Chloroflexota > Ktedonobacteria > Ktedonobacterales > Ktedonobacteraceae > DASYAN01. The sequence goes on along the minus strand of CAVSHN010000003.1, from coordinate 56,817 downwards.
GCCGTTGATATTGATAATGACCTCTGCGCCAGCATGAGCTTGTCGTGGAAGTGGGCCAGTAGGATACCAGATATCTTCACAGATATTAATACCGATATGAATGCCGTGAATAAGAAAAATAGGTGCTTTGTTTCCTGCCTGGAAATAGCGGTATTCGTCGAATACTCCATAGTTCGGTAAGTAATGTTTGTGGTAAACCCCTGCTAGTTTCCCTTCGTGGACAACTGCCGCTGCATTATAGATATCCTGGTCACGATCAACAAAACCGATGATAGCTGTGAGCCCCGCGAAATTGTTGCTAGCATCAATGATTTCGTCCAGCTTGCGCAAATTCGCGGCCACAAATCCCGGTTTGAGTAATGAGTCTTCAGGGGGATAGCCAGACAGAGCTAGCTCAGGAAAACAGACGATATGTGCTCCAGCTGCATAGGCTTGCTGCATAGAGTTGATAATCTTGCGCGTGTTGCCTACGAGATCACCTACAGTCATATTGACCTGGGCAAGCGCGATACGTAGCGGGATGATATTCATAAAATAGGTCCTTTCCTGTGAAAGAGCGTGCGCGATTCATCATGTACAATCGCAGTTTTCAATAGGAGTTCGTTTGTATGCAATATCTTCTTCCTAGACAGTCCACGGTTGGAGCTTTTTTATTGCTAGCAGTCCCTCTTCTGCTTGTAATTTACCTAGGTTTCCTCTTATTTATCCGCCCTCCAAAGAGGGTCTTGCTGGCCTCTCTGCTTGGCGGGATCATCGTGGGTCTGGTTAATATGCTGGTTGATATGGCAGCATACTATGCCCACTGGTGGTATTATAACCTTCAAGAGCTGATCTTGCATGTGCCCTTGCCGTTTTATATCTCCCCAGTTCTGATTTTTGGTAGTCTGGCATATCTCTTGATCTGGCGTTTTGGACATGGTCGATCGCGCTGGTTTTCCTTCCTGCTGCTGATCGGGGTTCCGCTGTTCTGCATTGTCCGCGATATTTTGGGTGGGCTTACTCACACTGCGGATCAGGAGTGGCAGAATGGACCAGTTGACACGCTAGTCACAATTGTGATGTGGGTCGTGGCATTCTATGGAGGTTTCTGGCTATTCTGGCGCATGGCTGGCCATATTAGGCCTGATATTGTGCAGGATGAGTCAAATGAACCAGTTGCTAGGCAGGATTAACAGGTAAAAATTAGCATCTGCTATGTAAACCTACAATAGGAGGAATAGTCTGTGGAGTTTTCTCAGACAAGAGTTCATTGCGAACCTCAACGAGACGAACAAGGATACGGCCTTGAGCTTGATGGGCATCAAGCTGAGCAAGGCCACGAAAGACCGAGTTGTCGCAACAATGCCGATCACACCTCACCATCACCAGCCGATGGGTTATTTACATGGGGGAGTATCGGTACTGCTAGCGGAATCGGTCGCCTCATGGGGAAGTATGCTCAATATCGATACAGATCGGCAGATGGCTTTTGGCCAGGAAATCAATGCTAATCATCTGCGCCCAAAACGTGAAGGCGTATTAACGGCTGTTGCCACCCCACTGCATCTTGGGCGCACTACGCATGTCTGGGATATCCGTATTACTGACGAGAATGACAAACTGATCTGCGTTTCACGTTGTACTGTCGCTATCGTCGATCGCCCTCCATCTCCTTGATGAGCGCTGCTAGATTTTCATACACATAATCCGGCTTAATAGTTGTTTCCTCCAGAGTCTCGCGTGAAGCTTTTCCGGAGAATACCAACAGCGTATAAGTTCCTGCGGCCTTGCCAGCCAGAATATCAGTTTCAAGACCATCGCCGATCATCACCGTCTCTTGGGATTGGCTACCAAGCAAGCGCATAGCTTCTTGGAGTAACGTTGGCTGTGGCTTTCCAACGACTTCTGGTCTAACACCGCTACCAGCTTCGATGGCAGCTACTATCGCTCCACAACCAGGGATGAAATGACCCTCAACGGGCAAAATAACATCTCGATTGATCGCGATAAACGTGGCTCCTGCCCGCACAGCCAGCATCGCCTCCGTCAATTTCTGATAGTCAAAAGAGCGATCCAAACCTACCAGAACGACATCGACTTTGTGACTATTAGCATTAGCGATCTGTAAACCGTTCGCACGGACCAAATCGAAGAGTGGTTGTTCCCCGACGACATAGACGTGAGCACCAGGAAAGCGATGGGCAATATGGATAACGGCGGCCTGAGCTGCACCTAGCACATGGGATTCATCGGTGGCAATACCCATGCGCGTTAACTTCGCCGCGACCTGGGTTTCGCTAGCAAAAGAATTGTTGGTAACAAAAAAAAATTTTTTGCGATTGCTGTTGAGCCAATCGACGAACTCTTTTGCACCTGCAAGCAAGTCTTCTCCCCGGTAGACAACACCATCAAGATCAATCAGGTAGGTTGTAAATTGTTCTATGTGTGGTTGCATTGCATATATCTCTATTGGGCTCATTGCGACATGAGTTGTTCACGAATAGCTACAATTTCATTGCGTAGGGTAGAGTCTAGAGTCATTGCGCGATCAATCTTCTCACAGGCATGCAACACTGTACTGTGATCACGTCCGCCGAACAGTTGTCCGATTTCTACTAGCGGAATCTGTGTCTCCTGGCGAATCAGGTACATGGCAATTTGGCGTGGCATCACAATATGTTTGTCTCTCTGTTTACCACAGATGTTTTCAAGAGAGACGTGATAATATTCAGCCACAGCCTGGGTGATTTGTTGGCTATTCAAGCGCGGCTCTCGTGTATCATTGCCTAAGGAAGACATAGCGGCTCGTGCGACATCCATCGTCAGATCCGTACGGTGGAGCTGCTGGTAAGCCATAAGCCGATTGAGACAACCCTCTAGCTCACGGATGTTTGTTTGCACACGTCCTGCGATATAGGCAACAATTTCGTTTGGCACACGATAATCCAGCAGATCCGCTTTGACGCGCAGAATTGCCATTCTGGTCTCTAAGTCCGGTGGCTGAATGTCTGCGATCAGTCCCCATTCAAAACGTGAACGCAAGCGCTCTTCCAAACTGACAATAGCCTTTGGGGGACGATCACTACGAGATCACGATCTGTTTGCTCATCTCATACAAACTATTGAAAGTGTGGAAAAACTCTTCCTCGGTCGATTCTTTGCCAGCAATGAACTGGATATCGTCAACAAGTAAAATATCCACAGAACGATATTTAGCACGAAACTCCTCAGTAGCACGATAGCGAATGGCATTCACTATTTCATTGGTAAATTGCTCAGACGAGACATAGAGTACTGCCAACCCTGTTTCTACACCCTGATGACCAATGGCATGCAAGAGATGCGTCTTGCCCAGACCCACACCACCATAAAGAAAAAGTGGATTGTACGAATCGCCAGGAGCCTCAGCGACGGCAAGGGAAGCAGCATGCGCCAAACGATTACTGTTGCCAACAATAAAAGCGTCAAATGTGTAGCGTGCGTTCAGACGATTGTGCATGAGGACACTAGCATGTTGCTCATTTGCCCAATCTTCCAACGAGTCAGCAGTATTCACCCAAATTCCCCCATGATTACGCCTCAACCAGCGCAACACACTCAATTTCGACCAGTGCCTTGCGCGGTAGCTCGGCGACAGCTACCGTCGAACGCGCCGGAGCTGGGCTACCAAAATAGCTTGCATAGACGGCATTCATAGCCTGAAAATCGCTCATGTGTGCCAAGAAGACAGTCGTTTTGATCACACTTTTCAGTGAACTGCCTGCACTGCTGAGTACTGCCTGCAAATTTTGTAAGACACGATGAGTTTGTGCTTGTATATCCCCAGCGACCATTTCCCCTGTGGCTGGGTCCAGAGCGATCTGACCCGAGGTGTATACAAACTGTCCACAACGAATGGCCTGACTATAAGGGCCAATTGCTGCAGGTGCTTCTAGTGTTGCAATACGCACAGGCTCTATCTTTTCCATAAAAAACCTTTCTGAGGACCCATTCCCTCTTTATATTATAGGGTGGGATTGGGTTCCTGACACCTGTTTTCTACTCTACTGTGGGATTTCTACTGCTACCCGATTGATTTATTAGATAAGTAAGGCCGGAGCGGTGAATTACCCCGCAAAAGGTCACGTGCACAGGTACGCAATGCCTGTTGCATCTCTGCCGCCGAACTAAAGCGATCTTTTGGCTCCTTTTGTAGCGCCCGGTTGGTGAACTGTTCCAGGACAAAGGGAACCGTTGGGTTGAACTGCCGCAATGGTGGTGGGTTGGATGAGGCATGTTGCATAGCAATCGAGACGGCTGTCGGACCAACAAACGGAGGCCGACCAGCAAGCATTTCGAACATCACTACACCAAGCGAGTAGAGATCAGACGAACCTGTCAAAGGCTCACCACGGGCTTGCTCTGGGGAGAGATAATCGGCAGTACCCAGCACAATGCCACTATTGGTCAAACCTGCATCCTCTGCTACGCGTACAATACCAAAGTCCGTTAATTTCACCCATGCGCCTCCATCGATGAGACTTCCGCTACCTCCACCCCAAGCTAGCATGATATTTTGTGGCTTAATGTCTCGATGGATAAAGCCACGGGCGTGTGCTATCTGGAGTACTGCACAGACCTGAAGAGCAACCTCTATTGCTTCACGTGCTTGTAATTGCCGTCTTTGCCCAATAAGCTGCTTCAATGTGGGGCCATGAATATATTCCATCACAAGAAAATACTGTCCCATTTCTTCAACAAAATCGTAGATAGTGACAGCATTTGGATGAGCGAGCGCAGCCGCAGCGCGAGCCTCACGACGGAAGCGTTCAACTGCACGTTGATCGTTCTTATCCAGAGATCGTAGTACTTTGATCGCTACGATGCGCTCTACGCGATGATCCCAGGTCTTGAAGACACTCGCCATACCGCCCGTAGCGATATGCTCACGAATTTCGTACCGACCAGCAATCAATGTACCCTCAAATTAATTCAAGGTTTTACCTCTTTTATTTCACTCTTGTTTCAATCTTGTTTCAATCTCAACTGAGCCCTCACACCTTTTCTATCTTCCAAGTTTTGCCAATACACCACAGGCTAACACTACAAGCGGTTAGGATAAGAAATTTTACAGTTGTAGTGAGTAGTATATCATCTATGACTTGTAGAGTCTACCAGTAGCCCTCCTTGGCCCTCCTTGGTAATGCGCATACGAGACAGTAACTCACGGAGCCCAGGATGCTCGTGAGTCGGCGTTGAGTTGTCCATTGCACTGTGTTAACTGAACCTGACTCCCGAGCTTCATACTAGCTGTGCCCGTTTTACCATTCTTGTCGAGCGTTGCCAACCAGATATCAAAGTTATTATTCTGATAACTATAATAGAGAAGCTGTTTGCCGCTGGGTGACCAGACAGGTTGACTCACAAAGTAGCCTGAGAGCAGTTTTATAGAGTGTCTCCTGTAAGGTACCAGAGCTTTGCGTAGATTTGCAGGGTCCGTTGGATTAAAGGCAGGATTGTTGCGATTATTGGCTACCCCTTCCGCAGCTGGCATTGCATAAATACCCATATTATCATCATTTGCTCGTCTTACATAAGCAATTGTATTGCCATCAGGGGAAAACGCAGGTTGAAAGTTAACCAGATTTGGCGTATCGGGGGTCAGAGGGACAGATGGATCTTTACCTGGATGATAGTGTTGACCACTTGCATTGGTCACGAATGTGGTATCTTCCAGCACAATTTGCACAATTTGTTGGCTACTAATTGGATCATACGCGAATGTAGTATACACCACCTGCTCTGGATGGTGAGGTCGGTAGCTTGGATCACGATCTCCGCCATCACCGAAAACAGCATAGCCAATCGTCTGGGCCTGATTTATAGCCTGTTGGGCTGTGAGGCAGACATCTCGCGGAAGCGAAAATACTTGCATATCAAGAAAATAGGCACTGGCATATACTCCACCTAGACTATTCCAGTAAAAATTCTTCTGTAAGTCACTTAGGAATAAGAGATGCGAGCTATCTGCTGACCAAGCTGGTTGTGCGAACCAGTAGTAGGTATTTACTCCATTGCCCTGTGGGATATACTGCCCCTTGCCTGTGACAATTGTGTGAATTGTATGGTCCAGGGGATTTGTTGACATGTACACGAGGTCGGAATAGTTTCTATAACGTCGGATAAAGGCAATCCACTTGCCATTGGGAGAGACGGTAGGATCACGCACATCCATTCCCTGTGTTAGCTGGGTAAGTTTGAGATTACCGTCCAGTACGTAGAGGTTGCGGTTGAGTGTGAAGTAAATTTTTCCTGTAAACTTGGCCTGATGAGCTGGATTGATTTGGATCTGACTACTATTCTTATCTATTCCTCTGTTTTGGAATGAGTTGCTATTCTCGTCAACGCTCATGCAACTTTGGAGACTAAGCATCAGGATTATTGACAAAAGTAAGCTGTACCACCGCTGAGAGCATTTCATCACTACTTCCACCCCCAAACCTATCTCACAAACTCAATTGGTTGCCTAACGATTCCTCTGCTATTTATGATACTGCGCGGGAGAAAATTTGCAAATGAGCTACTGCTAGTCCCATAGTAGCGGCAAATCAGGCTTAACGGGCGCGATAAATCGGGCCCCTACTTCTTTTGCAATGAATTGCTTAACAGGTGTGATTATGGTTTTTGACCTCGGTTGCGTTATGGATGCTATGCACTAAAATATGACTAATGAGACCTTTGTGATACGTGGGACGCTTATAATACTTTGTTATACCTTGGATGCTATGTATGAGAATGTGACTGATGTAACATTTGTGACGCTTGTAACATCTAGGATACTTTTTTACTAAGCTTATATACTTTACGGATATGACTTACACTACGCGGTGGATGAAAGAGTTCTCCAAATGAGAATATTCACTTTTATTTAGTATAAAACAATATTGTTTATGTGTCAATGGGCACGACGACAAAAAAAATAGGCTCCGTGGTGTCCCTTGACAATGTATCAAAATGGTATATACTTTGATATATGCACGTTATAGCTAAACCAGCACTTGTAAAATTTTGGACGAAGCATCCAAATTCAGAGGAACCGTTACAAACATGGTTTAGTACCATGAAGAAAGGGAAATTTCGGGATTTCGTTCAACTGAAGCAGACTTTTCGTAATGCTGATTATGTTGATGGCCTGACGGTATTTGATATAGGGGGCAATAAATATAGGTTGATAGCATCTATCCATTATAACGTAGGTCAAGTGTATATCCTTGATGTGCTTACTCATGCAGAGTATGACCGAAACAGCTGGAAAAGGAAAGGAAAATGACACAAACATATAGAGCATTACCAGACCCGCAAGCCATATCTCAGGCATGGCTATCGTTTAAGAATCTAGTTGGAGTAACTTCGATAAGGACAAAAGAGGACTACGAGCAAGCCAGTACTATGGTTAACTACCTGCTTGATATAGTTCGCGATGACGAAGACCATCCTCTTGCCGATGTTCTTCACTACTTTGGCGACCAAATGGAACGATATGAGGATGAGCACTATCCAATACCAGAACCGTCACCAAGAGCGATGCTGCTCTTCCTGATGGATCAGCAGGGACTCAAGCAAGAAGATCTTGCAGACTGTATATCCCAAAGCGAATTATCAGATGTCCTCAACGGCGATGGCTCCTTGAGCAAAGAGATCGCAGAGAAGCTGGCACCCCTGCTTCATGTATCAGCTAATTGGTTCTTTTAGCCTAGTTTTATCCATCCTACTACGGTGTCCAGCAAGCCCGTGAGTCGGCGTCGAGTTGTCCCTGAGCGTTTGTCAGTTGCACTTGACTATTGGGCTTGATGGAAATTACTCCCGTTTTGGCGTTTTTAGTGATAGCTGCTATCCAGATATCAAAGCTATTGTTCGCGAAGCTGTAGTAGAGAATATGCGTACCGTCCGGTGACCAGATCGGCTGGCTGACATACAGCCCATCAAAAAGTTTGTGGGATAGGCTGTACATTGATAGACCCTTGGTCAGATTAGTCGGTGAGTTCGGGTTGAATGCAGGGTTGTTTGGATCGCCTGTAATACCCTCAGGAACTGGCATTGTATACAGGCCCATGTGAGTGACATTTTCTCGTCGTACATAGAGAACTGTATTGCCATCAGGGGAGAAAGATGGCTCAAGGTCCTGGTCCCCAGATTGTGTGATTGGAACCCCAGGATCACTTTCACAGTTTGTGCTACCAGGCTGATAAAGGCCAGGATGGTTAGCAATAGCATTAGGGTCTATCAGATCGAGCTGAATGTTCTGGCTCTGATTAGGACCATAACTGTAGGAAGTATAGATAACTTGATCACTATGACCCTGACGATAGCTTGGATCGCGTAACCCCCCATCGCCAAAGGTACTATAAGCAATAGTTTGTAATTGTTGCGTTGGATTAGTGATAGACGTAGAAAGAATCAATGGGTCAAGCAGAAAATCATCAACATTGCATGGCCCAATGCTTAATTTGTCCATATCACTCACAAAGAGCAAGTGGTTGCTATCGGCGTTCCAAGCAGGTTGCGCAAGCCATAAGAATGTGCTCTTAGGTGCGCCCATCGGAGAAGCCGGGTTGGGAAGATATTTACCATTGCCTGAGATCAGTGTTTGCGGCGCTCCACCGCTAGTGGGCATCAGCATCAGATCAGAGTAGTTATGGAAAAAGTTAGCAAATGCAATCCATTTACCATCGGGAGAGATGGCAGGATTACGCACATCCATACCCTGCGTTAGCTTTTTGAGATTGAGATGGCCGTCTAGCATATAAAGATTACGATTGAGTGTAAAGTAAATTTTACCACTGAACTCTGCTTGTTGCGTGCTATTGACGCCTATCTGTCCATTTTTACCAGTGTTTTTACTCTGGAATGGATTATCACTCCCTATGTCCAGACAACTCTGCAAGCTAAGTGTCAGAGCGGCCAGTAAAAAAACTGTGTACCACTTATATCTTTTCATCTTTCCGTTCAATCGCTAGATGGAAATTGATAGATCCTTGCCAGTAGCGTTAGCGCAGCTAGGGATGGCCGAGGAATAATCTCCCAAACTCTGCAAACTAGTACCCTGACGAAGATCCGAAGTTAAATTTTGGCTATCCCTACACTATACCTGGGCGGCATTGAATGATTGAAAGACTGTCATGAACATGATGTCGAGGAGGGCATGAACACCTCCAACGACATCCATACTGTCGAAGCTTGGACCTGCAATCTGCCGACTTGTTGACGGTTGTGAGTTGTGTGTGCCTCCGTGCAAACTGGTTGTGCCTGTCCGTATCTCAGCATTGGGTAATGATGGCACAATATGGTCTGCTGCACTACTGTCACCCTGCGGTATGCAGCTTCCTTGAATGCCAAACATCTGAGAGATAACTCCTGTAATTTGAGAGCAGTTTGGCAGGTAGTTTGTATTCTGGCTACTTGGTGATGAGTAGGGCGGACTCAGCGTAACATGTTGCACAGTGTTGAGATCGACACTGCGTGCAAGATTGCCCAAGTAGACCAGATCGCTAAGTTGCATATCAGTCAAGAGATAGCCATTCAAATCATTAAGCAACTGCGATGTTTGAGAAATAGTATCTGGGTTCGCCAGCTTCGTTTTAAGCGCACTGAGCACTTGCTGCTGCCTAGCTGAGCGCCCAAAGTCACCTATCAAATCAGAGTGGCGTGTGCGTACATAGTTGAGTGCTTGCGTACCATTCAAATGTTGTGGTCCTGGCGCTATATAGAGGCGTTGGTAGTCATAGACACTCCCGCCTGAATTAGCAACATCATCCGGGTAGTCATCATCGACCATTGGATGTGTAACGTCAACATCGACACCGCCTGCAGTATCAATTACTTTGATAAAGCCTGTTAAACCTACCCACGCATAGCGGTCGATATGGATACCAAAATTTTGTTGAATTGTATCCTCTGCCAGACCTGCACCCGACTCTGCATCCACTGTTGTATCATTGCTACGCTGGTTTTGCCAACCGTAGCTAAATGCAAAGTCCATTTTTCCCTCTCCACCTCCTGGAAAACTTACCTGCAAGTCACGAGGAATAGAAAGCATACCAACATAATGTGTTTGCTGATCAATCGTGACAACAATATCGCTCTGCGCAAGAGGAGCCCCATTTTTCCCGTCAGTATCACTCCCGAGCAATAAAATGTTGATCCGGTTCTGGCCACTGAGATTGCTAGTTCCTGCATCTTGCACCGGGGCTGGCGTTCCATTTTTACTGGTACTACCAGAACGGTGTATCGCTTCCTTTCCGATGATGCGATTGAGAGTCGGGGCGATCTTGACCTCATAGTAGGTGAAGAAACCACCTGCAATGAGTAAGACAAAAGCTACGAAGCCTGTAGCGACACGTGCCCAGAGTGGGAAGCGCCGTCGAGGTTTGCCCTTAATCGGTGGAGGACCAAACTGAGCATAGGGAGGATACATTCCAGGCATTGACTGCATGGGGGGAAAACCAGTATAGGGGGTAAATCCCGCTGGATAGTTTGGAACTATCGGTGGATTCATCTGGGCCGGGGCATGAGCGAAAGGGAGGCCATCTGTATTCACAAGGTTGCCGGTATTAGCAAGATTACCTGTATTTGGATAGCCATTAGGCATTGCCTGTACAGGCGGGGCAAAACCGTGGTTACTAGGATTGTTAGCAACTCCCGTTGTTGGAGATGGGGCTGCTGCACGGTTCTGAAAGTTTGGTGCTGAACGAATTGGAGAGGTCATTGGCAGGTATGGTTGTTGAGCAGGGTTTTGCGGAGCATTGGAGAGAGCAAACGCGTTAGGTGGTTGCTGGACAGGTACCTGAGAGTCAAATGGCGCTACACGTAAAGCTAGAGAGTTCTTTCCTTCTAATACAGAACTTCGCAGGGTTGGGATTATGTTTGTCCATTGCCGTTCCAAGTGCTTGCGTAGAGCGTGCTAGCTGACCAGACAAGCAAGGTGCTTTGGGCTGGAAGATTGGTTCAGGACACTGGATGTTGCTGTTATAACCTGATAATAGCCCTGATCTATTCTTATTTGGGTATGTTGGGGACTCCTCAGGCTCAGAGGCGATATTAGGCTGTGCATGCCCCGAATTTTTCTTTCCCTGCTGCATAGGCATAAATTGACGATTCACGGCAAACGTACCTTCCTAACGATACTCCAAAGATAGTGGAGACCCTGTGTACTGGATCTCTGTTTAATGAACTTCCTAATTATACGACTTCATAATAGCAAAAATTTGAAGACTTGCCTATCAAAAGCACAAGAGCAACCAAGAAAATCTACACAGATCGAAAACCTATCAGTGAGTATAACGCATGGCAGTGCTAAACTGATATGCAGAGGCCGCCTGATAGGACATATGGTTATGGTTATTGAGAGTTTCTGAGTGACCCGCAACAGATATCTATAACTGTGTATAGCTCAGACAATCTCAGAGAAGCATTGCAATCGCTTGGCTAAATTACGCTCCTGCGGGCAAAGCAATTTGGAATGGATTGCTCTGGATCATGGCTTTGTTTCCGCTGGCATATGCATTTGCCATTGAGTGTATAGAAGCTAAACGCGAGACCAAGCATTAAACGCCCCGCGCAACAGACACCATCCCATTTGGCAATACCCCATCCAATGGTCCCTAGCACTGAGCCCAGAGAGCCGCCAATACAGAACATAAAGATATAGATAGTGTTAGCGCGGTTCCAAGTCTCTGGATCGAGAGTGTAGACTCTGGTCTCGTTAGCTACGTGATTGCTTTGGACCCCCAGGTCAAGCAAGACAGTACCAATGATCAAGCCGATAAGACATTGACCAGTAAGCCACATTACCACAAAGGAGAGTAGTGTAAGCGGCAATGCGATCGCATAGATATATCGTGGGTCTTTGTGGTCTGTAAACTTTCCCACAAACGAGGCGGCGCAGGCACCCGCAACCCCAACCAAGCCAAATAATCCAACAATATTACTGCCATAGTGGTATGGTGGTGCCTCAAGGAAAAGCGAAACATTGGCAAGCGAGTACAAAAAGTGTGTCTAGCTACATTAACAGGTGGATGTGCTCAAATAAATAAACCAAGCCAAACTAAAATATGATTGGTTACCTTAAGAATAACACAAGAATAATAGCTAAGTCCAGTACAACAGAGAATTTGCAGAAATGTTGATATAAGCCTACAAGGCACAACATATTGTGGTAATTAGCCTAATGCCTACTACATGTAGGGTCTTGAATCGACAGAAAATCCTTATAGCAAAAGATCAGTTCAAATTGGGGAGATGGTACTAGTACCGAGTCACAAAGTTAGTACATTTTTCCCATTTTGAAAAGATTAAGATATTCTAATCTGAAGATTTTTATAAAATTTTAATTTCATCCTAAGCTCATCGAGCCCTGCTAGCTACTATTAGTATACTTGACTTCTATATCATCCTGTGGTATTATTATAGTAGAGATTATATTTTAGTTCAACTGGTAATGAAAGAGCAGCAATTCCCGATACATGGAAGTATCTCTTGGATTAAGATGGTATGCAGCGATATCTACTAAAAAGCCTCTTGAGGGGGTTAGAGGCATAGCCGTTTTCCTGCATCAATAGTGGATCATCGAATGCTGTTCGCCATCTCATAGCTTCATAGGTTCTGTTTATCATGGAACAGAGGGTATTTCGCGCCTTTCTCAGATTGATTTGCTAGATCTGGTGATCCAATATTCCTCTGCGATACTTTGCTATACAATGAGGAATTGTACATCCAAAAATGCCTATCAAGTCAGGGCTGGCGCTAGCTATGAGGCCTTGGTTGTGTCTTCCAAGGGAGTGCATTTCGTTTCACCACTGCATTTACAAACATGAAACTTTGGAGGGATGTAACATTATCGTCTCCATGGTTCTCTACTAACAGCCTCTGTTCCAGGCCCAAAGTTTGTTGAGGGGGAGAGATTGTGCTTGTTCTATTACACAAGCAGCTTCGATCTCGCCTGTATAGCATTGTGACAAAATTTGCTAATAGGATAGGGTTGCTCCAACGTTCTCGATCAAATGGGTTGCCAATTTCTATACATTGGCCTTTTTGATCTAGTCATGCTGAGATAGATTTGGAGATTCTGTCAGTGTAGTGCTGTCGTTTTAGCCTGTATACAGTTACTTTGTATATTGTGGACTTCACAAAGGGAATAGTTGTTCATTAATGGTTCCAGAGACAATAGGTACCACCATGGCTTATTAGGAGGTAAATTTTATATGTCTGAAGAACAAAGGAGTAGCCTTGAAAGTGCTTATGATGCTGAAAATTTCAGGGAACAAGGTTACAAAATAATTGATACTTTGGCAGATTACTTAAGCAGCTGTATGCATCGTGACAATCCTTGCGTTTTAGCGTCAGATACACCTGAGAAGGTTTTGGAAAAATGGGATACAGATTTTAATGATGATATACATAGCTTTGATTTAATAGAATTTATAAAAGAAGTAATAAGTAAATCCAATCATATTCATCATCCTAAATGTATAGGTCATCAGCTTGCAGCTCCTCTGCCAGAATCAGTATTAGCAGATACGGTTTCTGCCATGATGAATAATGGTAGTGCTATTTTTGAGGTGGGACCAGTCAATACGGCCATGGAAAAGATATGCATCCGTTGGATGGCTAATCAGATTGGTTATGGTTCACGTGCTGATGGTTTTTTTACTTCTGGCGGGTCCTTGGGTAATTTAACAGCATTGCTTGCCGCCAGACAGGCGAAGACTACATATGATATCTGGAAAGAAGGCTTAAAACCCAACCGAAGTTTAGCGGTGATGGTTTCTGAACAAGCACATTACAGTATAAAAAAGGCGGTGCAAATGATGGGTCTCGGAGAGAAAGGTGCAATTCTTGTGCCATCCGACAAAAATTTTAAAATGGATATAGATGCGCTTAAAGAAAAATATATAAAAGCAAGAAAAAATGAAATTGATGTTTTTGCTATTGTTGCAAGTGATTGTACAACGGCATCTGGATCTTATGACAATATAGATGCAATTTCTGATTTTTGTGAGGAAAATAACATATGGTTACATATAGATGGAGCACATGGTGCATCGGCTCTTTTGTCCGACAAGTATAAACATCTTTTGAAAGGTGCACATAGAGCTGATTCAATCATCTGGGATACCCATAAAATGATGATGCCTGCACTGATTACGGCACTTATCTTCAAAAATGGACAATGCTCATATGAAACATTCTCACAAAAGGCCTCTTATCTTCTCTCAAAAGATAATGAGAATAAATGGTCGCAGCTTGGACTAAGGACAATGGAGTGCACAAAATCCATGATGGGCTTCAAGTTTTATACCACATTAAAGTCAAAAGGTAAAGAATTCTTCGCAAGTTATATCGACCATGTCTATGATTTGACAAAATGGTTTGCTCGTGAGCTTGAAAACACAGGCGTTTTCCAATTGGCAGTGGAGCCTGAATGCAACATTATTTGTTTTCGATTTACAGGCAAAGAGGGTGATTTGAATTTTATTCAAATGCAAATTCATAATAAGATTGCAGAAAGTGAGGAATTTTATATTGTAAAAACAGTATTTGGGGAGAATTTGTATTTGCGCTGCACTATTATTAATCCATTGACGTCAAAGCAGGATCTGTTAGAGCTAATTAAAAAAATTAGGGAAGTAACATAATCTGTATAGAATGTTTTTCAGTTTATTTTTAGTTAATCCATATTTTTCATGCTGTTAGTCGTATAACCCTGGTTCGTAGAAAAAGGAGAGGGGCAAATTGCTTGGCTATTTTTGATGGAACATAATGTGCCTCTTATTTTTTACCTCTTATGTTCTTCCTTGCGTATTTCCTTCTCTTATGTTGTCTTTGTGTGCTTCACCCTTATAGTTGTCTTTGCGTATCGTCAACCGAATTGTAGTTGATCTGCCGGAAGCTGGGTATAGCTGATGATCTACGCTCCAGGGTAATCATCTCTCTATACTAGTCTGTGCGTACAGATGTCGTCAGAAAGATTGATCCCTGTATTTTCTTGTAAGGCATGCGTCAAACCTGGTTGACAGTTTCTGACAAACTGAATTGCAGAAAGTGCCTTGCCAAGAGGCTTTAGAGATATCTGTGACTCTTCAAACTGTCAACTCAATCTACCCTCAACTTGACGCTTGCCTAAGTTCCTTTGTTCTGAGGGATCAAGACTTTGGCGAGCAGCTGTAGAGTGAAGGCCGCCCCCTAATAGTTGGACTAATGAGAAACCTGTCAATGCTTCGTATTGACAGCCTCCAGCATTTCCAGGAGCTGGCTGAAGGGCATTTGTCAACGTATCAACACTTTGTTGAAACCGTAAGGGCAATAATAACATACTGCAAGCACCCAATCGTGATTACTCTTCATGCTCAATTGTATGGGACTTTTGCCCTGATGGTCTCTCCTTAGCGCTGAATGACCAAACAGAAATGCGGTGAGTAACACATGCAACTCGTTGCTATTGCACTGGGTATCTGCGCTGCTCTCTTCTGGGGTTTCGCAGACTCTCTGGCTACGTTATCAGTACGTCGTCTAACAACCTTTAAAACCACACTCGTCTCCCAAATTGCGAGTCTGCTCGTTCTGAATGTCTTATTCATATTTATACATACATTTAACCCATCGGTCACCATAGATCCTTCACCAGGAAATGTGGGGGCAGGTATACTAACAGGCATATTTACCTTTGTTGCATATCTCTCTATTTACCGAGCTTTAGAAATCGGGCCTGTAGCAATTACTAGCCCTCTTTCTTCTGCAAGTGCAATTGTAACGCTATTACTTTCTATGTTCATTTTACATGAGCATGTCAGTTCATTAGAGGCAATAGCACTCATAGCGGTAATGCTAGGTATTATACTGGTTTCTACCAACTACCATGATATCTTGAATCTTCTACAGAAAAAATCATCAGGGTTTTCTGTTAGTAAAGGGATGTTTTGGGCATATGTAGCAATGCTTTCTCTGGGCTGTGTGTTCTTTGGCCTTGGTGCGAGAACACCTGTCGCCGGTTGGTTCGTGCCTATCTATTGGGCACGTACGTTCAGTGTGTTTCTTCTTTGTCTTACCGCTTTTTGTACTGCAAGACGAAAAGGACAAATGAGCCTTGAGGCGAGAACACCTAACACTGGTTGGGTTGCACCTGCCTACAGGACACATATGTTTAGTGTGCTGCTTTTTTGTACTAGTACTTTTTATATGATAAGAAAAAGAGGACCCAAAGGCACTCTAGCTCTTTTAAAGAGGGTCGTCAGTTTGTCAGAGCAGCAGAAAGGACAAATGAGCCTTGATGCAAGAATACCTAACACTGGTTGGGTTGCATCTGCCTACAGGACACATATGTTTAGCGTGCTGCTTTTTTGTACTAGTACTTTTTATATGATAAGAAAAAGAGGACCCAAAGGCACTCTAGCTCTTTTAAAGAGGGTCGTCAGTTTGTCAGAGCAGCAGAAAGGACAAATGAGCCTTGATGCAAGAATACCTAACACTGGTTGGGTTGCATCTGCCTACAGGACACATATGTTTAGTGTGCTGCTTTTTTGTACTAGTACTTTTTATATGATAAGAAAAAGAGGACCCAAAGGCACTCTAGCTCTTTTAAAGAGGGTCGTCAGTTTGTCAGAGCAGCAGAAAGGACAAATGAGCCTTGATGCAAGAATACCTAACACTGGTTGGGTTGCATCTGCCTACAGGACACATATGTTTAGTGTGCTGCTTTTTTGTACTAGTACTTTTTATATGATAAGAAAAAGAGGACCCAAAGGCACTCTAGCTCTTTTAAAGAGGGTCGTCAGTTTGTCAGAGCAGCAGAAAGGACAAATGAGCCTTGATGCAAGAATACCTAACACTGGTTGGGTTGCATCTGCCTACAGGACACATATATTTAGCGTGCTGCTTTTTTGTACTAGCACTTTTTATATGATAAGAAAAAGAGGACCCAAAGGCACTCTAGCTCTTTTAAAGAGGGCCGTCAGTTTGTCAGAGCAGCAGAAAGGACAAATGAGCCTTGATGCAAGAATACCTAACACTGGTTGGGTTGCATCTGCCTACAGGACACATATGTTTAGCGTGCTGCTTTTTTGTACTAGCACTTTTTATATGATAAGAAAAAAGAGGAGCAAAAGGCACTCTAGCTCTTTTAAAGAGGGCCGTCAGTTTGTCAGAACAGCAGAAAGGACAAATGAGCCTTGATGCAAGAACACCTAACACTGGTTGGGTTGCATCTGCCTACAGGACACATATGTTTAGCGTGCTGCTTTTTTGTACTAGCACTTTTTATATGATAAGAAAAAGAGGGCCCAAAGGCACTCTAGCTCTTTTAAAGAGGGCCGTCAGTTTGTCAGAACAGCAGAAAGGACAAATGAGCCTTGATGCAAGAACACCTAACACTGGTTGGGTTGCATCTGCCTACAGGACACATATGTTTAGCGTGCTGCTTTTTTGTACTAGCACTTTTTATATGATAAGAAAAAGAGGGCCCAAAGGCACTCTAGCTCTTTTAAAGAGGGCCGTCAGTTTGTCAGAACAGCAGAAAGGACAAATGAGCCTTGATGCAAGAACACCTAACACTGGTTGGGTTGCATCTGCCTACAGGACACATATGTTTAGCGTGCTGCTTTTTTGTACTAGCACTTTTTATATGATAAGAAAAAGAGGGCCCAAAGGCACTCTAGCTCTTTTAAAGAGGGCCGTCAGTTTGTCAGAACAGCAGAAAGGACAAATGAGCCTTGATGCAAGAACACCTAACACTGGTTGGGTTGCATCTGCCTACAGGACACATATGTTTAGCGTGCTGCTTTTTTGTACTAGCACTTTTTATATGATAAGAAAAAGAGGACCCAAAGGCACTCTAGCTCTTTTAAAGAGGGCCGTCAGTTTGTCAGAACAGCAGAAAGGACAAAT
The DNA here is from genome assembly GCA_963727755.1 of uncultured Chloroflexia bacterium. Taxonomy (GTDB): domain Bacteria; phylum Chloroflexota; class Ktedonobacteria; order Ktedonobacterales; family Ktedonobacteraceae; genus DASYAN01. Next base: position 38,922 of record CAVSHN010000003.1, on the reverse strand, counting down.
GAGCCTTGATGCAAGAACACCTAACACTGGTTGGGTTGCATCTGCCTACAGGACACATATGTTTAGCATGCTGCTTTTTTGTACTAGCACTTTTTATATGATAAGAAAAAGAGGGCCCAAAGGCACTCTAGCTCTTTTAAAGAGGGCCGTCAGTTTGTCAGAACAGCAGAAAGGACAAATGAGCCTTGATGCAAGAACACCTAACACTGGTTGGGTTGCATCTGCCTACAGGACACATATGTTTAGCGTGCTGCTTTTTTGTACTAGCACTTTTTATATGATAAGAAAAAGAGGGCCCAAAGGCACTCTAGCTCTTTTAAAGAGGGTCGTCAGTTTGTCAGAGCAGCAGAAAGGACAAATGAGCCTTGAGGCAAGAACACCTAACACTGGTTGGGTTGCATCTGCCTACAGGACACATATGTTTAGCGTGCTGCTTTTTTGTACTAGCACTTTTTATATGATAAGAAAAAGAGGAGCAAAAGGCATGCTTGCTCTTTTAAAGAAGGCCGTCAGTTTGTCAGAGCAGCAGAAAGGACAAATGAGCCTTGAGGCAAGAACACCTAACACTGGTTTGATTGCACCTGCCTACATGAAACATACGTTTAGCGTGCTGCCTTTTTGTGCTAGCATCTTTTGTATTATAAGAAAAAGAGGAGTAAAAGGCATGCTTGCTCTTTTAAAGAAGGCCGTCAGTTTGTCAGAGCAGCAGAGAGGCATCCTCCTAGCTCTAGCCGCAGGTATTTTAGATGGCGTTGCTCTTAGCAGCTTTGGTCTAGCAACTCAGCTTATGCCGCCTGGAGTTCTTAGTGTCATTACGTCTAACTATACGGTGGTATGTATCATATTTGGTATTTTTGTTCTTGGAGAGCGGCTAGTCGCTAACCAGATATTTGGTATTGTTATGGTGATAGCTGGAGTAGCATGGCTTGCTTACCTACGCCCGTAAGAAACCTCGTATCTTAGCGGGATTATTGCCCCCAGTTTCGCAAAGTTAGGGAAGGGAAATCTGGTAAACTCTACGAAACCGGGGCACCCTAACACCACCGGAGCAAGCTCAACCAATCGATAATCTACTCCCCTAGAGAGTAACCCATCCTATCAAAATAGCGATTTGCGCTTATTACATCTCCATTTTCCTCTTGTACAAGCTCAATAATGATACCTTGATTTGGACTTGCTTGATCTGGGCCACAAACTACTACTATGCCTGTTTCCTCTCGACAAAACATCCTGCCAGGTGTGCCACAATAGCATTTGTGAGGTAAAGAGGAGGCCTTCTTAATCCTAAGCTTTTTCCCCTTGTAGTATGTATAAGCATTCGGATAAGGATCAGACTGGGCACGGATCAGATTGTAAATAGCCCTGTTACTTTGTTTCCAGTCGATCAAACTATCACGTTCAGAACGTTTGTGAAAGAATGTAGCTTGACTTCTGTCTTGCTGAATAGGTTCGACTCGTCTATATTCAATCAAGTCTATAGCTTCTAGGGTCAACCTTGAGATAACCGGAAGCGTCTTGTAAAAGACATCTGTCGCCGTATCTGTGTGTGCGATTGAGATCTTTTGCTGGAGGATGATATCACCCAAATCAAAATCCTCTTCCACAAAGTGAACTGTTACCCCTGTTTCCGTTTCCCCGTTAATAATGGCCCAGTTTATAGGAGCAAATCCTCCATACTTAGGCAATAATGCATCATGAATGTTGATAGTACCAAATTCGGGAATAGCGTATATCTGTGGACTTAACCATGTCCGCCAGTCGGATAAAACGATTATATCTGGCTGCACCTCTGCTATTATTCTGGCTGTACTTTCTTCATTAGCATAGCGCTGCTCAAGTACAGGGATTCCATGAGCTTGAGCGAGTTCTTTAACAGAGTCATTCCAAATCGTCTCATACGGATGACAGCTTTCTGGATGAGTAAATACCAAAGGAACACAATGCTTAGAACCTAGTAGCGCCTTAAGAGCTACATATCCCCATGTCTGAAAGCCCATGAATACAATTCTCATTACTTCCTCCGAAATGTCTGTATATGACTGTTTTATGTAAGCAGCAATTGACATTGCTATATGTGGTATGGAGTTGCTCTCTGAGCAGGGCGAGGAAAGCTGTTCTGTGTCCCTGGCGAAGCCGACGGCTGGCGCTGGAACATAGGAGGGGAGGGAGGAGTCACTTGAGGAGCAGCCCCAACTGGTGATCTCAAACCCAAAGCTGTTAAGAGATGATGTAACTCTGGAACATCGAGACAAGAAGTAGGAATAACTATCGGACCTCGGCTTCCCCTACTATTCTCTAATACCAAGCTTAAATCATTTACCGCTCGCACTAACTTTTGTGCATACTTTTGACTGTGTTCGGAGCGCATCATTCGATCTGCCATGAGATTCAAGCCAGTAGCCAGTGGCCAGAGGTCACCACCCATGATCTGAGCACGAGCACGTACATCTCCATTAGCCAAACGAGTTTGTATTTCCTTGAGGTGCCCTATTCCCGATTCTAATTCTATTTTACGACATTCAACCTCATGATACACTTTTTCCAGTTTTTTGAGGATACCCTCCTGCTCCTTCATGAGGGTCTCATTCTCCTGCATGGTTATAATCTGACGTACAATTACCAAGCCGATTACTATGAGTGTTACAATAAGCAATACGGGACGGATGCTCTGCTGGTCATTGTCAGTAGAAAGAATATTAATGCCTAACACAACAAATAGGATAATTAAGAGGAGATATGGCAAAAGCTGTGCTGGTCCAAAGCTAAGCCGCACAGAATTGTCTTCTATGCCTTCTTTCTCTGAAATACGCCTTGTGCTGCTGTCGTTAGGCAGAAAGCGACGCACATACGCGCCCGTGGCCATTATTACCATGCCAAGCGGCCAAGACAGGTCAAGCCAAGTCCCATCGTGATACGCTCCCAAGTTTTCTAACACGTTAAAGACAAAGTCACCAGCCGAGAACAGACATAAACCAATTCCTAGCAGCAGCAAACTGATGCGACGAGCAGGAGTTCGATAGAGCTGACTAGATCCTCGGAGGAGCAAGAAAGCAATGCAACTCAACAGAACTATATCTGTAACAGGGTAATAGAGGCCAAGAAATTTAGCGAGCGCTGTTTCGTTTGAGGCCTGTGCCAGATGACCTAACAGCAGGAACCAAGCAATGCTCAGTAGAGCTCCCATAACAATCAGGCTATCCAATATCAAGAATACACGCTTCTGGGCATTCTTGGAGGATGGCTGCAAAATCAACCCCGCAAAAACTAGAGGGGGAAAACTAGAGAAACCAACATCGGCCAAAGAGGGAAAGGGAGCTTGTCCAATTTCCACATAATAACGCCAGAAAGCCTCCCCAATGGCCCATCCGATGTATCCACATCCAATCAGGATCCAAACTTGCCGTTCACGCTTGGCCCACGGCTCTACGTCTCCCTCTTGACGGAATGGGCTGTTCACAGAAACAAGACTCAAAGCGCCAGCAGCGAGGGGTAAAATGAGTAGGGAATACCTCGCTGCTTCGAGTATGGTATGGCCTCCCACATTGAAGGTTGATAAAAGAAGCAGGAGAACCTCTAATATGCTTATACCAATGACTGATCTAAGGACTATGCGGAAATGAGAGCGCATCAAGTACCTCCTCAATATTAAAAGGACGGACGGTTAAGATGGGTCGTACAGACTATGATGATCGTATAGCATAAAATGCCTTATTTACACCGAAATGTAAAAGTGCTCGGGTCTAGGAACGGCACAACGGAAGATAGGTGCATATCTATCTTTAGAAAAAGTAGCAGACAGTGGGGAGATTGTCAATGTGGCCAGTGGCCATTAAGATTCTTGGCCATAACAAAGGTAGGCTAGCTCAAAGGGGCTATTTATGTATGATTAACCGTGATATTTGAAGCAAAGAAACTCCTAATGAGATAAAGTTGCTTTGTCTTACTAATAATTTTTGACAAATACTTATGCAATCTTAAGAAAAACATTAATAGAATTTTAAGGAAGAGGTATATCTTTCAGTTGGCTCTCATAGCCATTAAAGGCTAGTATCTGTCCTACAGCCCCAGCAGTTTTGTCAAAGCCTGCTCGTAGGCCACATAGACGTCTTGGCTAAACAGGACAAACATAACCTGTTGGAGACGGGGGGGTTTCTTGATATGGGCTATCACTGTCTTGAGTGCAATCAGTGCGGCTTGCATCACCGGGTAACCGTAGGCACCTGTGCTGAGGGATGGGAGTGCTATGCTTTTGATGTGCTAGATCAAGGCAAGTGAACCGCTGTAGATGGGGTGGCGTTACACAGGACCTTTCACCTATCAACCTTTCCGGTTTTCGACACATCTGTTAGGATGGGTATACAGAGAAGCGACACAGCGAATTTTTTTTAGCCCCATATAGATGAGTTATTTGGAGGTCTCATCAAATAGTATTTGTCGTTTTTGTCTGTAGGCAGCTACTTTGTATTTTGTGGGCTTCGCAGTGCTTTTTATTTCATCTCATCGGGAGTTATAGCGGATGAGTCATGCTGCTCACTATCCTGGTGTGGCAAATAGCAGTCCTAAGCCAATCCCGGACCTGAACTATGCATTTGCACAGACAGCTATGTCAGTGGCGGCTGTACAGTTGCAGATCTTTACCCACCTCTCTCACCGCAACTACTCTTGCCACATTAGTCAAAACTCAACCTGAACCTGTTACGGGACTTCTTGAAGGCCTACGTATCCTTCTATTTGTTTCTGCTATGTAGCATTAAAGGCACAAGGTGGTGAAAATGATACTTGGACCAATAGGTAAGGATTTGCCTGGATGGGATATCAAGGAGGAATGTGTTCATCCAGAGGCATACCTTCACAAGAACTTCGAATGCGATTTAACCGAGACAGTACAACATGACCCTACGAAACCGAGCATTATGCTCACAGGGGATAATCTGACGATTGCCCAGGTCTCTGCTCTCATACACAACCAAGAAGTAAAGGTTGTATTCGATGAGCGTGTGAAATCAACTGTAACACAATCGCGAACGTTTTTAGACAAGCATCTCGAATCAAAGGTCATCTATGGTGTGAATACCGGGTTTGGCCCAATGGCCTCTCACCTGATTGGCAAAGGAAATCTCGTAGAACTCCAATATAATCTCATCAATAGTCACGCTGTTGGAATGGGACAACCTGTTCCCTATTCGTTCGTACTTGCGGCCATGCTTGTGCGGTTGAACACATTGGCCAAGGGGGAGTCTGGCGTATCGTTTGCACTGCTTGAGCAACTGCGATCAGCCATCAATCATCGGATTATTCCGGTTGTACCTGAGCATGGTGCAGTTGGGACCAGCGGAGACTTGGTTCAGTTAGCACATATTGCGCTTGGTCTCATCGGCAAAGGTATGGTCTGGTTCCAACACAAACACATGGCAGCACAACAAGCCTTATCTTTGGCTCACATGACACCCTATTCGCTGAAACCGAAAGAAGGATTGTCTTTGATCAACGGCACATCATTCATGTCCGGTATTGCAGCTCTCATGTGTTCAGATGTCGATCGTCTGCTGTCATTGGCAACGCGGACTGGAGCTTGGGCCCTGGAGCTTATCGGCGGCTTTGAGGATGGGATTGCCCAACGATTTCATGAATTTCGCCCCCATGCTGGACAGATAGCTGTAGCGAGGTCGCTGCGAGGACTGATAGCAAGCTCTAGGATGACAAAGCAACGCCAAGAGTTCCAAGCCAAGCACAGCATCACAGAAGAAACACACCTGATAGACGAAGAGATCCAAGAAATTTACTCATTCCGCTGTATCCCACAGATATTGGGGCCGATGCTGGAATCACTTGTGCAAGCCCGTAGCATTGTTGAAACTGAGATCAATTCGGTCACTGACAATCCGATCGTTGATGTGGAGCATGAACAATTCTGGCATGGAGGTCATTTTCACGGTGAATATATTGCTATGATATCTGACCAACTGCGGGCCAACCTCGCCAAATTGATGATGCTGACGGAACGACGCATTAACTTCTTCTTAAATAATAAGATTAACAAGCGGTTTGCACCATTTTTAAATAGAAATAAACCAGGTCTTACGTTGGCACTCCAAGGTTTGCAGTTTGTTGCCACATCAACCACGGCTCAGGGCCAAACCCTCGCATTCCCTCATCGAGTTCACTCCATCCCGACAAATGCAGATAACCAGGATGTTGTTAGCATGGGAAGCGATTCTGTCCTGATGACCATGAAAGTGATCGAAAATGCCTATATCTTGCAGGCCATTGAAATGATCACGTTGGCACAGGCTACAGATCTCCTTCACGTCGAGGAGTGGCTTTCAACAGAATCTCAGCAACTGTATGCAGCAATACGCCAACAAATGGCATCCATCATTGAAGATAGAGTATTGGTCGATGAGCTTCCGCGTATTGTTGAACTGGCTCGGACAGGGGACACCATTGCAGTCAATTGGGGCCTGTGAGGCCATCCAACACAGACAAGGACCTGCTCAAGTCGTCTGAGTGCAGAAATCAATCTGTTTTACGACTTTTTGAAAGGTAGATCTCATGAAGCGGATCAGTACTGTCCTACCTACTATACGTTCAATTGCCGCTAAGCTTCCAGAACACTCCTGGACAACCGATGAACTTCTAAATGCTGCGGGAGATCGTCTCTCGGATAAGCTTCGTGACATGTTAACCCGGCTTGGGGTGGAAAAACGGCATTCTGTCCTTGCGAACTATCCATCGGTTCTCTTTGAAGGTGCAGAGCCGGAACTTGCAATTTCGGGGAGTACGCTTGCTGTCCAGGCAGCTCGGATGTGTATCGAGAAAGAGAACATCCATCCAGATGAGATAGGGCTTGTCCTGGGAGTCACTAACAGCCCATCTCGATTGCTACCGAGCTTGGTCTGCGATATGTTTGCCCAAATGCCGGAATTCCGTCGAGACACGATGAATTTAAGTATCTCTTTCATGGGCTGTTCTGCTATCTCCAAGGTTGTGGACACAGCCCGATGGTTTTTGACCTGTTATCCCGAGAAGCATGTACTCGTCTGTTTTATGGATGCTATCACGCCACTTTCCCCTCCTCTACCTGGGAAATTTGCGCACTTCAGTGAAGTTCCTTCAGACGAAAGACAATCAACCATCAACGCGATGCATGGTTTTCTCTTTGGTGATGCGACAGTGGCAATGATTCTGAGTGCCGACGGGAAGGGACCAAAGTTTGGTCCAGTCATACACCTGACCAATGAGCTTGCTGAAGATGCCGAACTGGGAACGGTACCAGATGGAGGCTCCGACATTCCAGTCGTTTACGGACGCAGAGAATACACGCTCAGCCCACAAGTCACGCCCAGAGGGACATTCTACGCCACCTACACAGTGAAGCAGTTGCTCGCGAGCGAGGATTGCATGCTCAAAGATCCCAGAGACGCCACCATGTTGCTGATGCACACAGGGAGTTGGAGGATACTCGATGGTCTATGCGAACAATTCCGCATTTCCCCTAACAGCCCAGCAGTCGCGTCCTCCTATGCCATCCTGCGCAAGTATGGAAATACGATAGGATGTTCAGTCCCGCTTATGCTTGCAGATCCAGTGCATCGTAGCGAAGGCGAGGCTCTGATGATTGCTTTTGGCCTGAGCTTTAGCTGTGGGGCATGCGCTCTGACAGTGCCACAAGGCGGATGGATGCCGTGAGCACCAGGATCTCGGGTGCAGAGTTATCTTAAGCAATTCAGTGAGGGAGGTCCACTTGTCAATATCAATAAATACGTTATTTTCTTACGAGCAAATCAAAAAAATACAGCTAGATAACTTTAACACGAGCCTGGATTTTTGCAAAAGGCGATCTCCCTATTACAAAGATCATCTTCATGGAGTCGCACTATTGAATGATCTAGATGAAAGTAGATCACTCCCTTTCACAGAGAAGGATACGCTTTCGCAGAACCAGGATGCTTTCCTTTGTGTTCCAGAAGAGAAAGTAGTGGACATATCCACTACTAGCGGCTCAACTGGCGCTCCGCTCATTGTCAAACTGACCCAGAATGATCTAAAGCGGCTGGCATACAATGAATTTTTGAGCTTTTCGAACGCAGGACTCACTTCTCAGGATCGAGTGTTGTTGGCGGTAACGCTGGATAAGTGTTTTGTCGCTGGATTAGCATATTTTAGCGGATTACAGAGAATAGGTGCTACAGTGGTTCGAGTGGGTCCCACAAGTCCAGAAATGCTCTTGTCTATGGCCAGGAAAGTCGGCGCAAATGCGATCGTAGGTGTACCCTCTTATTTGCTGCGAGTGAGCGATTACGCAAAAGCAATACATACTCCATTGAAGAGTCTAGGTATTGGGAAGCTAGTCTTGATTGGAGAGCCGATTCGCAACCAAAATTTTGCTCTTAATGCCCTGGGCACACAACTAAAAGAAGCCTGGGGGTGTTCCCTCTCTTCGACTTATGGATTAACAGAAATACAAACTTCATTCTGTGAATGCGATGAAGGACAAGGAGGCCATCTCCATCCTGATCTAGTTCATGTTGAGATCATTGACGACAATGGGCTACCTGTAGGACCTGGAGAGATCGGTGAGGTAGTAGTCACAACATTTGGTATAGAGGGCATGCCTTTAATTCGCTACAAAACCGGAGATATCTCTTTTTGGAAACCAAAGCATGTGGTTGCGGCTTAAAAACACCCCGCCTTGGTCCAATTCTTGGGAGAAAAAAACAAAAGTTGAAAATCAAGGGGACGACTCTCTATCTGCAAGCCGTACTAAATGTTATGGATGAAATGGCAGAAGTAGAGGATTATGTAGTCATTATTACGTCGGCATACGATATGAGTGATCATATCGAAATACTATTGTGTTTTCGATCAGCGCATGATCTAACAGCTATGGTAAAAGAGCGACTAAAAGGACAGCTAAAGATCTCTCCAGAATTAACGCTCTCCAACCCGACCGAAATTCTGAAGATCAAATCCTCAGTGAGTGAGAGAAAAAAAACGAAGATCATCGATCGAAGATGAACATAGATATAACCAACCTCGGTGATCCCAACCCACAAGAAAAAGTGACTGGTCAACGGACCACCCTAGGTTAGATTGCCTCAAAAGCAGCTTGCAGTATCCCAAACATTAGGAATAGTGCAAGCTGTATCAAAGAACCACATCTTACTTTGGGTGATGAGGGACTACATGTGGGCCTGATTGACCTAGATGAGGGACTGCATGTGGGCCTGATTGACCTAACGGTTTTGCAGATCCTTGATATTGCTTATTCAGTTCCACGATGAGTGGGTCGAGGATCGTGCCAGTCCACTGGTTCATGGAAAAGGGTTGTTTTCGTCTGATACATTCGATGAGCTGATTAACTACTACACGGGATTTATCGAATTCCGCCTTTTCTTGCCTAAACCCTTGCAATCGAGCTAGGAGATTATTGATGGAGTAGCTAACACGCCAGAGAATATTCTCTTGTGCTAGGGGAACACGAATGGAAAAGTCACCTCTAGCAGCGGCTGTATTAAGCGCTTGCAGAATGAGCTGAATACCTTCTTCCAGTTGCTGTGCTTGCTCTACTTCTCTCTTTCGCAGCTCAGCTTCTGATTGTCTTAGCAGTGCGAGTTCTTCAGCACTATCAGCACGTCTAATCTCTTTTATCAGAGCGCGTATGATAATAAACGAGACACCAGCAACAAAAATCTGTAACAGGATAGGAGTGGTCGCAATATTTGCAAAATTCTGAGCAAGTTGTTGGTCAAGGGCTGGTGTATGTGGCTGAAAGTTTAGGACACTGAGAACGATAAAGCAATTCAAGAATGCAATTAGGAAAACAGCTATTGGAGGGAAGAAAGCTATTGCCACGATACTCGATTGCAAGAGTAGGTCGAGAATGGGCAAATTCACTCCATCCAAACGACCAGTGGCTAGTATGGCTGAGCACAGTCCGAACTCAATGGTAATTGTGAGAATTATTCCTGCTATATGGATCATCCCAGCACGCTTGAGGAATAGCGCACCCACATCAATACAAAAGACTATGCAAATTATGATTAGTTGTGCAGGATTGCTGAGAGCTGCAGGGATTGGCAGCAACACCAACAAGAGTACAATCGGAAAAAATAAGCTAGTAACCTCCTCTCTCCACTGTGGATTGCGACCATACCGGGGAGAATTTGGAGCTGGAGAAGTGATCCTGATCCACCATGCCACCAGCGGCCAATCTCGAAGCTCAGATGATTTTCCTCGTGTACTAGCATGCATTTGCATATTTTATCTCCTTTGACTATTATGCAGAATCAGCATATTTATCCGTGCTCTACAAATGAAAAACGATTTCCCCTCCTTGTAAGCTGTATTGCCAGTTTGGAACATGGTTACCCGTACCTTCGTAGCGCAAAATAGCTAAGGTGCTCTGCTATCTAGAACGAAGCACATTCCAATCTGTAACATCGAAATGTTCCACCATAGTAGGATAGTATGAGGAAAAATAGCGACGAATCATATATTAACAAGAAATAATGTGTGGCAGCAAGGATTAGACCTCGATAGACTATTTCTTGAGAACGGCCTCTGCAAGTTCCTTGCCGGGGGAAAACCGTACACGCTCTTTTGAGGGAACTTGAATGGGCTCCCGGTTGCGAGGATTTACTCCCCTGCGAGCGGCGCTTTGACGCACTTTGAAGGAGCCAAAGCCTACTAAACGGACTTCCTCACCATTCTGAAGAGCCTCACGAATGGCTGTGAGGGTTGCCTCTAACACCTCAGCTGCCTGTTTCTGGGAAAGTTGTGCCTCTTTGGCAATACGCTTAGAAAGCTCTTGCCGACCAACAGTTTGGATTGTGGCTATATTTTCTTCGGCCATAGGTTCGAAAACCTCCTATTTACTGTGCAACTGTCAACATGCTCTCCTTTGAAGCCCAACATAAGGCGGTTGGGCTTGTGGAGCGGCTTTATAACCTCGCTGCCGATAAGGAGTATAGCACGCGATTCTGAGAAACACAAGCGCCGTACAGCCCGTTACAAGGCTGCATCTAGAGTCAAACGGCCTCTCAAGCCACTTTATGCCTACCCACTAGAGCGAAAACCGGCCTCTCAAGCCGTCTCGCTTCCCAGTTTTCTTTTCTCTAGATGAAATCGACAATGGGTCTTAACAGCTCTGCTTGTATGATTCTACCTCTAAATTCTACAATAGCGAAATGTTGTCGAAGCGCAGTCTTGTGAAAATTGGGAGGGGCAATATCATTTGCGAGGGCGTTTCACAACTGCCATGAGTACCTTGATTTCTTTTTCTAACACGTGTAAAATTATGTCAACTATGGATAAGCTAAGCTTGAGGCATCTTCGAGCCTCGTTAGGACTTACGCAAAAACAACTTGCAGATTTAGCAGGGAGATCAAAAGCGGCGGTGATAGCCATTGAAAAAGGGAGGGCAAAACCCCGACTCATCACCGCCTATGCGATAGTTACTGCTTTGAATGTGAAGTTAAAAGAAGCAGGGAGAGAAGAGGTAACAATAGAAAGTCTTGATTGGCAACTGACATAAGCCAATTCGCCACCAATTATCCACTTTACAACCAAAAATTAGTAGATAACACTCTTTTCCTGCATGCTAAGACGTGTTACAATGGAGCAGCGATGGGTTATAATGAACATTCACAACATAGATCGGTGATGTTAGAGGAGACACTTCATTTCCTTCAGCCCGAGACCGGCGGCTCCTACATCGATGGCACAGTAGGTGGAGGTGGGCATACGGCTACATTGTTAGAACATTCATCTCCCAATGGAAGAGTGCTGGGAATTGATACCGATGTTCATGCACTAGCACGTGTTAGAGCAAGACTTGCACAATATGTTGACAGCGGTCGCTTAGTACTGGTACATGCAAATTTTGCTGATCTAGCCCATGTTGCAGCTCAGACAGGGTTCAATGAAGTTCAGGGCGTTTTGCTTGATCTGGGCTTCTCATCGGATCAGATGGATGATCCTGAGCGCGGTTTCTCTTTTAGTGCTGATGGCCCTCTGGATATGCGACTTGACCAATCATTGCCTGTATCAGCTGCCGACCTGATTAATATGGCTAGCGAACAGGAGCTGGCAGATATCTTTTGGCGCTATGGCGAGGAAACACGCTCACGTCAAATTGCCCGACGTATTGTGCACAAACGGGCAATTGCTCCTATTACGCGTACCAGACAGTTAGCTGAGCTTGCCGCAGCTGGTGTCCCTCATCGACCGGGTAGTATTCATCCAGCAACGCGCACTTTTCAGGCATTGCGTATTGCCGTTAATCACGAACTGGAACGATTGGAAGCGGTGCTTCCGCAGATTGTAGATGTTCTTGCAACAACCGCTGTACGCCCTTTGGAGGATGGGCAAGGCAACCACTGTAGTGAGAGGGGTTGGAGCCCCGGGAGAATGGTGATTATTGCATTCCATTCTCTGGAGGATCGCATTGTAAAAGAGTTCATGCGGCGTGAGGCTACCGATTGCCTTTGTCCACCACAGACACCTATCTGTATCTGTGATCACAAGGCTCGGCTGCGTCTCTTGACCAAGAAGCCTATAACGGCAACGCCTGAGGAGGTTGAACATAATCCTCGTGCTCGCAGTGCCAAATTGCGAGCCGCTGAAGCTTTGATATCATCGCATCCGCCGTACTCCTAAGCAGTCACGCTTTTTTTTAGGATTAGGAAAGGATTCTGGTATATGTACAGCCCGAAAGCATGGGCCGCGCCCTTTTTAGGGACAGCCTCCTCAAAGGCGAGGTCGGAAGCCAATCCGCTTCCTCAACGTCGGCGATACATACGTCCACCTTTCTTTCGTATGGGGCCTACCACATTATCTATTACGTGTATGTTGCTGGTAGGCTTTACGGCAGTACTCTATCTCAGTCAAGTAGGTCAGGGGGTAGCTGCCAATCACCAGTTGCAGGACCTACGCAACGAACAGACTGTACTGGAGCGCCAAAATCAAGATTTGGCTGCGAGCATTACGCGAGAGCAATCACCTGCTTATATCATTGGGCAGACCCAAAAGATGGGGTTAGGCCCTGTTGATCCACAAAAAGTCTGGATCATCTCGGTTGCTCATCTGCAGAAGATCGGCAGAGAAAATGAACCTATCCAACCCTAATTAGGGGTTCTAGCAAAGATTAGGCCTATTTGGAGGATCATCGTGATCAATGGTGACAAGCTTTCCCCTGAAAAAGAAATGGTCGAGGATCTGCTTGCCATTGTTACCGTCTTCTCAGCTCGTTTCCACGGATTGCGGTCTTATCGAAAGGTGATAAAAGAACATCATGAGAAGAATAAGGCTCGCAATCGGGCAGTCTACAATGATTGGGGACTCTACACCTTCATCATGATGCTGACCTACAAGTGCCAGTTGTACGGAAAAGAACTCGTGATGTTAGATGAACGTGATACTTCTAAAACCCGTAGTGGCTGTGAGCGCAAGCAAGATATGCCGCTCTGGAAGAGAACCTATCGATGCCCAACATGTGGGCTCGTAATGGATCGCGACGAAAACAGCGCGATCAACATTCTCGTGAGGTATCTTGCCCGGCTAGGGCCACACACTCATGACGAGTGCGGTGTGCTGCAGAAAGACGGTCTTGAAGTAGTAGGTATGAGGCCTGCTCGAGTCGCCTGAGTGCAGAAATCAACAGTGTGAGCACATTCGCTCGCATTTTGAAAGGCAGGTCGTTGATTGAGTACTGAACTGCGCAGAGCACGAAGTCGGCAGATGGTCATCTTCCTACTGGGCTGTGGTGGGATGATAATCCTGCTGGGCCGACTGTATTACTGGCAGGTATGGCAGTCTGGCCCTCTCACACAACAGGCGAACAGCGAACATATAGCAAATCAAATACTTAATGCTCCTCGCGGATTGATCTACGATGCAGAAGGACATCTGCTAGCTACTAATGTGGTACGCGACGACGTCTATATCGCGCCACTCCAATTTGCCTCGGACTTTGGCAATGACCCAGCCCAACTGTTTACCGAAATCCAAGCATTGCATCAGGTGTTGCCATCAGTGTCAGAGGATCAACTCAACCACGACTTTGGCCTCAGTCTTCAGGCCATGCGTATTGCCGAGCAGATTGACCCCTCACAGAGCCAGAAATTACGCAACCGGCATTTGCCAGATGTCTTTCTTGAGCCTGAGACTTGGCGTACCTATCCTAACGATGATCTGGCTAGCCAGATCCTAGGCTATACACAGAATGGCAAAGGCATCTATGGTATTGAAGCGAAATACGATAAACTTCTGGCAGGAAAAGCTGGCAGTTTTAGAGCTGAAACCGATCTAAATGGCAATCCATTGACCGTTGGAGCCAGTTCTGAGCAAGATGCGATCAGAGGAGCGGACCTGACCCTGACCGTTGATAGTTTTATGCAATACTTTGTACAGAATGCCCTGCAAGATGCTGTTAAGCAGATGGATGCTACAAGTGGGACGGTAGTTGTGCTGAATACACGTACCGGGGCCATTATCGCCATGGCAGGTTATCCCACCTTTGACCCTAATCATTACAGCAATTTTGCCGATCAAAAAGGTTGCATCGGAACTGAAGATGTTTATCTGAATTCTGCCTTATTCTGTGACTATGAGCCAGGCTCAACAATGAAGGCAATAACTATGGCGGCAGCACTTGATCAACATGTCATTACACCAGATACCTCGATTAATGACCCGGGTTATCTGAACTTTAGTGATGGTACACCTACTGTGCATAACTGGAATGACAATGCCTATGGGAACGAGACAATGACGCAAGTGTTGCAACATTCCGCTAATGTCGGTGCAGCCACTGTCGCTACATGGCTGGGACCAAAGCGCTTCTATCCCTATCTAGAACGCTTTGGTTTTGGTCAACCGATCCGGCTGTTCGATCCAGAAGATGCAGGAGGGTATCGCACAAATACTTCTGTCGGCTGGACAAATAGTGATTTGACGCGACAGGCCTTTGGTCAGAGTATCACAGCTTCGCCACTCCAGGTAGCCCGTGCTTATCAGGCCATCGCCAATGGTGGAGTGATGATGCAACCCTATATCGTGGCTTCAATGAATGATAATGGACATGTCGTCACGACACAACCGCAAATGCTGCGCCGTGTGATCAGTGCCCAGGCAGCACAAACACTCACAGGGATGCTTGTCAGCACCGCTGAGTATGGCAATATCCGGCTGCGCTACTATAGCGTGGCGATTAAAACTGGTACGGCAACAACACAAGGTCTCTCGATGGATCAGACAGAAGCTTCTATGGCAGGCTTCCTACCAGCATCGAGTCCACAATTTGTGATTCTGGTAAAGGTCGATCGACCACAGAAAACGATTTATGGCTCCACGGCGGCTGGTCCTCTCTGGAGAAGCATCGCACAGGAGCTAGTGTTACACTATAATATTGTACCGGATCAGCAGCAGTCATGACTAGGATGCACAACATGCAAAAAGATGATGATAAACTGAAGAATGCAAGACATTGCGAGGGAAACCAAGCTGAACTAAGCAATGTTTGGCGGGAATTGCTAGGCCTCAGTCAGGATGAAAACTCCAAATCGGCAGGCGATCCTGACCAGCAGGCTATTCCAACGCTGGAAGGCGACCCCTGGCAGAAGTTATTAGAGGCGGAAAATATTGAACTTGTGGATCTTCAGCAAGTGCACATACCTGTCAGTGAAGGGGAAGTAGAGCAGATGCTTGAGCTTATGCAGGAGCAAACTACTCAAGGTCCCAACGACGGCAAAGATACCAAGCAATAAGATACTGTGCCCTTAGAGAAAAATGCAGGGACTTGGAATGCAATCAGATCATCTCAGGCAACAAAAAAAAGCAGAAGAAAAATCTGCTAGCCGTCGCCCACCGCTTGGAGGAGGGGAAAATCGGCAGCAAGGAGAGGATTTATCACTCCCCATCTTCCGTTCTCCTGCACTGGAGTCCGCAAAGCTTCAGAAAGTTCAGGCTAAGCCAGCACATGAGTCCAGCAGAACCTCACCGCGCCGATCTGCAAGTACGAGGCGTGTAGCCAAAACGATGGCAGCTGAGGATAGGCTTGGCACTGTGCCACCACGCAAGAGCTTGCCAGATCTGCGCAGTAGAGTTTCCAACGCTAGCTTGCCTGCCGTACCTCCTGCGGGGGTTCCACAAATGGTGGCAGCGCGAAAAGTAAACCATCCACTACAAAACGAGCAGAGATTGCATTCTGGATCGCCATCTGCACAGGCAATTAGTGAAGAAGAAGAAAGAAAGCTGGCAGAATTAGAAATGCGGTTGCCGCGTGTTGCAGGCAAAATGGACTCAATGCTGCTCGTAGTCGTGCTAGCTTTAGTATGCATCGGCCTAGTGATGGTCTATAGTGCAAGTGCTTTTGTTGCAGTTAGCGACTACAATGATGCATCTTACTTCTTTCAGAAGCAGCTATTGGGAGCAGTGCTAGGTCTGGCTGCGATGCTAGTGACGATACGGGTAGATTATCGGCAATGGCGCAGGTTCTCTATTCTAGGCCTTGCGATTGTTTTCCCCTTGCTGGTGATTGTATTGAAGTTTGGTACAACTGCTTACGGTGCTTCGCGCTGGCTAAGTTTTGGCTCTTTTTGGTCGTTCCAGCCGAGCGAATTGGCTAAATTGGTCTTGGCTCTCTATATTGCCGATTGGCTAGCACGTAAAGGCAATCAAGTTGGGACGTTTCTCTATGGATTAGCTCCCTTTGTGATACTGCTTGGCGCAGTTCTGGGGTTGGTCCTACTTGAGAATGATTTGGGAACTGCTATCGTGATTGCTGGCCTAGCTGCGGCTATGTTCTTTACTGCTGGTGCGGACGCCTTGCAGTTTGGTCTTTCGATAGGCGGCGGTTGTCTGATATTTATCGCTCAGGCCTTCCGAGGCTATCGCTATTATCGTCTGCTGGGCTTTATCAATCCTTTTAGTAATATCACCGGGTATAATTTGCAGTTATACCAGTCGTTATTAGCATTGGGATCTGGAGGATGGTTAGGTCTCGGGCTAGGAGCAAGCCGCCAGAAAACGGGCTATTTACCTCTACCCCATATTGATTTCGATATTTGCTATTATCGGTGAAGAACTTGGGTTTATCGGATGTACCATTGTTATCCTGCTATTCCTGTTACTAGCGTTTCGTGGTTTTCGCCTAGCAAGGCGAGCGCAGGATGTTTATGGCGCTCTTTTAGCAACTGGTATTACTACCTGGCTGGTCTTGCAAATGGTCGTAAACATTGGGTCGACCGCTGCTGCAATTCCATACACGGGAGTTCCTTTGCCATTTATTAGCTACGGGGGCTCTTCGCTAGTAGTCTCAATGGCGGCTGTAGGGGTATTACTCAATATTTCTCGCTATATCCAGGAACCGGAGGATCCCGCGTTCTCTCGATATTCAATTACAAAAACTATTAAAAGGAGGCGGGCGCGATAATGCTCTTTGACAACTTAGTCCAGCGGCGGCGCCCGTTGAAGGCGTGTGATAGATCGTATGAGAATTGTCATATCAGGCGGTGGCACTGGCGGTCATATTTATCCGGCCCTAGCAGTTGCGACCCTGCTACGAGACAAGTATAACGCTGACATTCTTTATCTGGGAAGCGACGATGGTCTGGAGGCTGATCTCGTTCCTGCGGCAGGTTTCCAGATGGAGGTGGTGAAGGCTGGCAAGTTACGGCGCTATGTCTCCTGGAAGACCTTGAAAGGGATCGGGCGTGTCCCTGTTGGGATAGCACAAGCGGTTGGGATTGTGCGCAAGTTTCGCCCGCATGTCACTTTCACCAGTGGTGGGTATGTGGCAGTGCCATCTGGTCTAGCGGCCAGACTGAATGGTGTGCCATTGCTGATGCATCAACAGGATGTGCCACCAAATTTGTCAAATAGACTCATTGCACCTTTAGCAACACACATATCGGTTGCCTTTGCAGATTTAGTGCGATTTTTCCCGTCACGCAAGACACTTCATCTGGGCAATCCTGTACGCCAAGAGATTCTGGATGTGTGCCAGATCACACCACAGCAAGCGCGTCATGAACTTGGCTTTGCTCCTGAGATTCCTCTTTTACTTGTGACGGGTGGGAGCCAGGGGGCTCGCTATCTCAACCAAGTCATAGTGAAAGCCTTGCCCGAGCTACTGAAGAGCTGTCAGGTCTTGCAGATCAGTGGGAATAAGCTTTTCTCTGAGACTCAATTAGCCTCTGATGAGATACTGGCTAATGTAGATGCTATAGACAAACAGCGCTATCGTCTGGTACCTTATATGTCCGATGAGATGCCTATGGCACTGCAAGCGGCTGAATTGGTGGTCTGTCGAGCAGGGGCAGCCACGTTAAGCGAATTGGCAGTATTGGGGAAACCAAGTATTTTGGTGCCATTGCCGCCTGGAATTGGTGGATCTCCACAAGAGGTTAACGCCAAGGTCTTTAGTAGCAAACGGGCCGCTGAAGTAATTCATAACGTTGATTTAAAACCAGAACAATTAGTCGAGCGTGTGAAATTTATCACTACATCACCTGCATATTTACGCTCAATGGCAGAAGGTGCCAGAAGTTTTGCCAAGCCGACAGCAACGTTAGATATTGTAGAAACAATCGTTAGTCTAGCAAAGGGAGTGCAGTAATAGTTTCTCAGCTATGCCTACGAAATATGGTACGATTGAGAGGGAAGGTAGCTATTGACAATTAGTGGGATCTTTTACCTTGAGAGGAGATACGAAAATTATGAGTACACTGTCTTCTGTTTCTGGAAGGTTTGTGATTAAAGAGCATGGCAGGTTTGTGTCTGCACTTCTTAACTTAAAAGCTCAGGCTCGTGGGCAGGCAACGAAGTTCGGTTTGCAGGAGAAAGATTTTGAGGAAAGTCGGGAAACGCTCTTGGGTGTCATTGTTTCTCTTCGGGAAGCACTAGATCAAGAATTTCCCCACAGAGACTTGCGACCGCTCGTTTGTCGCATGAAGAAAGATGAGAAGTCAATGGAGGACTGGCGCAAAGATCTTGACTTGGTAGCTACCCAACTCCAACTGAAGGAGCCAGTCACAGACGAGATCTTTGCAGCCTTAGATGATGTACTGCGGATTCTGGATGCGGAGTTTGCTTATCACCTTAATCGTTTGCGTAATCCTTATCGTTAAGGCTTTGAAAGGAGAAACGAGAATTATGAGTACATTGTCAGCTATTTCTGGAAAGCTTGCGCGTGAAAAACCACAGTTCCTCAAGTTTACTCTCGCCCTCATTGCCTTAAGGGCCCAAGCTCGTGGCCACGCAACAAAGCTTAGTTTACAAGACAAGGATTTTGAGGAAAGCAGGGAAACGCTCCTTGATTTTGTTGTTCGTCTACGAGAAGCACTAGATCAAAAGCTTCCTAAGATAGATTTTCAACCACTCCTTTGCCGTATGAAGAAAGGTAAAAAATCAATGGAAGATTGGCGCAAAGATCTTGATGCAGTAGCAGCCGAACTCCAATTGAAAGTGCCAGTCACAGACGAGAATTTTTCAATCTTGGAAGATGTACAGCGGATTCTTGAGGCAGAGTTTACTCAAGACCTTCGTCGTTTATGTGATCGTTAAGGTGCGTTTATTGTGTTAGAATATATAAGAGCTAAAATGGTTGATTATGCCATTATGCTGTCTTGGATTGAGCAGGAACTTCAGGATGTTGAGTTGCAACATCCTGAGCACTATCCACTGGTTGTCCGTCTCCAGTTCTGAATTATTGTTGGATTGTTTGGTAGATGCGTCGATCTGCTGTACTGGGGAGTTGCTTCCCAATGCTCAGTACTATAGTACTATATTACCTTGCGATGAGGAACTTGAGTGTATAACTGAAGAGATGTCACTTGAAGAGATGCTCAATAGGGGAACAAAAATTCTATTTACATATCCAGAACGCTATGCTAACTGGGAAGAAAAAATATTTAAACAGCTTAAGACTATCTATTATCTATAAACCTGACTTGCCTGACTTGAGTGTGTGAAGAATGGTCATGGAGGATATATTTACTATCGAATTGTAGAAAGGGGTAGGCACTTGAAGAAGACACATTTGCATTTCATGGGTATCGGTGGACAAGGCATCTCGGCAGTAGCACAAATGGCGCTACGCTCTGGCGAGACGGTAACAGGCTGCGATCGGAGCATATCTGCAACGGTCAAAGAGTTGCAGCAACAGGGAATTAGGGTGGAGATTGGTCATCGGGCTGATCATCTGGATGGTGTCGATACACTTGTCATCAGTCCAGCCGTTCCAGCACTAGATCCACAGAATCCTGAGTTGCTAGCTGCAAAAGCCTCGGGTGTACAGATTATGACATGGCAGGAGTTGCTTGGGCAGTTCATGGATGGCAAATGTGTTCTCTCCGCTTCGGGAGTGCATGGGAAAAGTACGACGACTTCGATGCTGTCGCTGATATTAACAGATGCAGGCTTGGATCCAACATGCATGATTGGGGCCGTAGTACCACGATTTGGAGCGAATTATCGCCTAGGGAAGAGCCAGTACTTTGTCAATGAAGCAGATGAATTTAACCACAACTTCTGGCACTATCATCCACGTCTGGCAATTGTGAAGTCGATAGAGTACGAGCATCCAGAGTTTTTTGCTAACTATGAGGTATTTTCTGACTGCCTTTGAGCACTTTATTCGCGGGATGGATATGAAAGGCGATTGGCCTTTGCCTCCAACATTGCTTTTAAATGCTGATAATACTGGATGCCTAGAATTGCTCGAACGTTTGCGAGACTGGCCAGGACGCGTCTTGACGTTCTCGATCGAGGGACACGATAAATCGGGTCCCTACACCACAGGCAATGAATTGCCCAACGATTTATTGCCAATTGGTAGGGGCCCCGAGTTACTATCAAGATGTTGCGCCCGTCCGTCGCCCGCCGAACCACCAACGTTCGAGGCATACGATATCAACCTAGATGGTGAAACAAGTTTCCGTGTCAGGGTATGTGATAAATCAGGCGGACGCGATAAAAATGCATTCGGTTCCCATCCAACCTTTAAGGATGGGGAAGCGAATGCATTTCAGGGTCCCTACACCACGGGCAATGAATTGCCCAACGATTTATTGCCAATTGGTAGTTGCGCCCGTTTGTCCTCGTTTCCCGATCGTGTTATTCGTTTGCGCCTACCAGGTATCTTCAACGTTGAGAATGCTCTTTCAGCTCTGGCGGCTGCCCACTGTATTGGTATTCCTGCCGACTCGATTATCAATACACTGGAGAACTTTGGTGGCACCAGACGCCGTTTTGATATACGGCATGAGGGACCGTTACAGCTAAAGCATGGCCAGATAGATAATGTGATGCTGGTCGATGACTATGCACATCATCCAACAGCCATTGCTGCAACCTTGGAGGGAGCACATCGTCGCTATCCTAATCGTCGCCTAGTGGCCGTCTATCAGCCACATATGTACAGTCGCACAAAAGTCTTTTTTGAACAATTCTTAGAGGCTTTCGATGCCGCTGATCTTGTCATCATTGCAGACATCTTTCCAGCTCGTGAGCGAGATACTGGTCTTATCCATTCACGTGATCTCGTGGCAGGCCTTGCAGAACGTCCTCGCTTTGCGCAGGGAGGAGCACAGATCTATCACGGTGGAGATGTTAACGAGACTGCACAAGTGCTGGGAAGTCAGTTGCAATCAGGAGATTTGGCGGTGATTATGGGAGCAGGCGATATCTACGACGTTACTGAACAACTGTTGCATCCTGCAGAAGAGAGCCAGAGGAAAGCAATATGACATTCGATGTTGAGACTGTCTATACAGAACTTCGCTCACAGTTTGGAGAACATGTACGTCGTGCTGAGCCATTGGCGCGTCATGGCACCTTCGGCGTAGGTGGTCCAGCTGATATCTGGGTCTCTCTCGATACGCAGAGTAGTCTGATTGGGCTAGTAACACTGTGCGCTGAGCACCACTGGCCTCTGCTCATTACTGGCAACGGTACAAATGTTTTGTATGCTGATGAAGGTGTCCGTGGAATAGTGGCTCGTATAGCCCTAAATAGCTATACAATCCAAGATTGTGGAGACGGAACGGCATTATTACTGGCCGGGGCGGGAATGAGCTGGCCACGCCTATTAAATGAGTTAGTACCTCTAGGTTGGGGAGGACTGGAGTTTGGACTGGGCATACCAGGAACATTGGGAGGGGGTGTGATTAGTAATGCAGGTGTACACGGTCATGACTTGGGAGAGGTATTGGAATGGGTTGATGTCGTAGATGCACGTCAATCTGGGGACGAGAGGGTAGCTCCAAAAATTGTGCGCTATCAGCATGATGAACTTCGACCTGGGTTATCGGCATAGCCGTTTTCGGGCGCAACGACGCGTACAGTTTGATAAGCAGGATTATCCAATTCCGGCTCCCTGTGAATCAAAAGGTTCTTCTGGGATAGAACCTCCCGAAATCATTATGCAATTAGGCGTGCGCCTCCATCGTGAGGACCCTCAGAAACTACGTATGGCTATTGATGAATACAAACTCTATCGGAAGCGGACGCAACCACCACAACAGAGCGCAGGATCGGTATTCAAGAATCGACCGGGTGATTATGCAGGTCGACTCATCGAGGCTGTAGGCTTGAAAGGTATAACTCATGGAGGAGCACAAATTTCGGAGCGTCATGCTAACTTTATTGTCAATATAGGTAATGCAACTGCCGCAGATGTAGCAACGTTGATCAAGGAAGCGCGTAGCCGCGTATATGCACAGTTCGGTGTGGAACTGGAACTGGAAATAGAATTACGTGGAGCATGGAAGGTACCAGAAACATGACGGAACAGAAAAAGCGGTCAGAACGAATGTCTTTGCAAGACTATTGGGCTGTAACTGAGGAAGAAATCTCTCCCCAAAACTTTTCCTCACACAAGAAGTATGAACCCTCTAGAAGAGGGAACCAAGTGCGCAAAGATGCCGGAATTCCCCATACAATACAGCGTGTCGTCACCAATCCAGATGCGGACCCCGTAACAGCCTGGGGTACTTTTGCTCAGCGTAAGCGAGCACAAAGTCGGGAACATGCAAAATCAGAGCAGAAAGTGAAGTCCGTGCCACGCACACTGGCTCAGACCGGGGCACCTGCTACACATGGACGTGCCAGAATACCAAACCGTCCACTGCCCGATAACAAATCTATCCCCAGGCGCAGTAGTCAGCGCAACGGACACAAAGGTCTTATCTGGAGAGTACTAGCGACATTTGGACTGGGTAGCGTAATGATCGTCGCGATAATTTTTGCACTGACAAGCCAAGCTTTTCGTATCAATCAGGTAGATATAGTAGGTACGCATGATAGTAAAGTTATCCAAAGTATTCAGCATATGGGTATGCAGGAACAGAACATCTTTCTGCTCGATGTAACGGGAATCACTAAGCGTATTGACGCACTACCCCAAGTTGCCTCAAGTGATTTGAGTAAGCAATGGCCAAATGTGGTTGTGATCCATATCGTAGAGCGCGTTCCAGTACTGCTCTGGCAGACTCCACAGGGCACGTATAGCGTTGATGACCAAGGTGTCGTTATTGCTCCAGTAAGTGAATCAACCGGAGTGAATACTGTGGTTGATCTAACATCGCAGAGGAGCCAGCAAGTGAAAACGCAACAGAGGCGGCCAAGGCAGCAGATAACACAAGCGTCTACCTTGCGCCCAGGCATGCAGCTAAATAGGAACATTATCACCTTCGCTGCGAACACATTGAAACTCCTCCCCCAGATGGTTGGTGTTTTGACATTCAAGCTGTACTATGATGGTACAATGTATACTGATGGTATTCGTCGCCAATGGGGAGAGGGACCAAATAGTAGGGGATCATATATCGTTGAAAGTCCAAGTGGTTGGAAGGCCTATCTTGGCGGTCCCGATGACACCAATCCGTTGAGCAATAAGCTCATTGAACTGCACGAGATCCTTACCCTTACTCAAAGACAGCAACTCAATGTAGCAACTATTGACCTGCGTTATGGCGTGCATCCAGTGTTTACTTTAAAATCATAGGTATATGAAAAAACATATGATCAATATCAACCATTGTGCTTGTATTGCGTCTCAAAAGTGTACCGACCAATTAGGAGCCTAGATCGTGCAAGAGCGGGTGATCGTCGGGATCGACGTTGGAACAACAAAAGTCTGTGTCCTGGTCGGCGAACTGGATCGTGACGGGAAGCTGAATATTGTTGGTGTTGGTACCTGTCCTTCACAAGGGTTGCGCCGTGGTGTGGTGGTGAACATTGAAGAGACTGTCACTTCAATCGCAGCGGCGCTAGATCGTGCAGAACGCCTTTCTGGAAAGAAAATTACCTCATCATATGTAGGTATAGCTGGCAGCCATATTGCTTCGGAGAATAGCAAAGGCTTTGTCGCCATTTCACCCAATCATCGTGATATTACCCCTAATGATATCAGTTGAGCAGTTGAGGTAGCACAAGCTATTGCCATCCCGGCCAATCGCGAGATAATCCATGTGATCCCGCGCGGATATGTTGTCGATGGTCAAGAGGGTATTAAGAACCCGATAGGCATGTCTGGTTTTCGGTTAGAAGTCGAGGCACATATAATTACAGGTTCAGTATCCTCGTTACATAACTTGATTAAGTGTGTAGATAAAGCCCATGTCGATATTGAAGATATTGTGCTAGAGCCACTGGCTTCTGGCTTGGCAGTATTAGAGGATGGAGAGACCGATCTAGGGGTAGCGCTGATCGATATTGGAGGCGGTACGACAGATGTTGCAGTCTATACAGACGGAGCGATCTGGCATACCGTAGTCCTACCTATTGGAGGCAATATGATCACCAGTGATATTGCCATCGGTCTACGCCTGCCCATGGGAGTAGCAGAAGAACTCAAAGTAACATATGGGCATTGTGATCCTTCAGCCATTGACGAAGATGACATGATTGATCTATCACAATTCATGTCTGATTGCGACGATCTCGTTCCACGCAAACTGCTCGCAGAGATTATCCAGGCCCGCGTAGAGGAACTTTTCTCTATGGTGCATGAAGAGATTAAGAAATCCGGCTATGAGGGATTACTACCTGCGGGTGTGGTTATTACAGGTGGAACAGCAGAGCTACCAGGTATTTTGGAAGTAGCAGGTTCAATTCTTGATTTGCCTGTACGCATCGGCTCCCCACTTGGTTTACATGGTTTGGCCGATTCTATTAACAGACCAGCTTATGCTACATCTGTTGGCCTATTACTATGGGGATTGCAGCATACTGCACTCATGGTTGAGGAAGAAGACAGGGAGGAAGTCGGAACAATGGATAATGCTGTCGCTCGTTTTGGCCGCTGGTTGCGTGCATTTATTCCTTAGACCAACAGTGGCTTGCCTATGAAGAAACGCAATGATCCCTCAGATGTTAATAAGAGGAAGTTGTTCGTTCTTAATAGATAAGAAGAGACTTAGAAAGGGGCCACGAAAATGTTACCAATGGGAAATCATCAACTTGAAGGTTTTGCCCAAATCCGTGTGATCGGTGTTGGGGGAGGGGGAAGTAATGCAGTTAATCGCATGATTTAGGCCAATATGATGGGGATCGAATTCATTGCGATGAATACTGATGCTCAGGCCCTGGTCCTCACGGAGGCACCACATCGTATCCGCATCGGCGACAAGCTTACTCGTGGCCTTGGTGCGGGTGGGAACCCCAGCGTTGGCGCAAAGGCCGCTGAAGAGAATGCAGAAGAGATCTATGAGGCTCTCAAAGGCTCTGATATGGTGTTTATTACCGCTGGTATGGGAGGTGGCACTGGCACTGGGGCAAGCCCGGTAGTTGCCCAGATTGCGCGTGAGGTTGGTGCTCTTACCGTAGGGGTTGTTACCAAGCCTTTCACATTTGAGGGCAAGAAGCGCCTGCTCGCTGCAGAAGAAGGCATTAATAATCTGAAGCAACATGTGGATACACTGATTACAGTACCCAACGATCGTCTGTTACAAATTGCAGATAAACGGACTTCCCTTTCCGATGCATTCAGGCTTGCCGATGATGTTCTCCGCCAAGGCATCCAGGGTATTAGTGATTTGATTACGGTACCTGGCCTCATTAACCTAGACTTCGCTGATGTCAAGACAATTATGTCGGCTGCTGGCTCAGCACTGATGGCCATCGGAGAGGCAAATGGCGAGACACGTGCAGCAGATGCTGCACAAATGGCTATTGCTAGCCCATTGTTGGATATTGATATTAGTGGTGCTCGTGGTGTGCTCTTCAATATTACCGGGGGAATGGACATGACGCTCTTCGAGGTCAACGAGGCTGCTGATATTATCAGTCAGGCAGCGCATCCAGATGCCAATATTATCTTTGGTGCTGTACAAGACTCCAGTTTCGATGGACACGTCAAGATCACAGTGATTGCAACTGGTTTTGAAAGTGGAACTGGTCGTCCACAGTCAGTACCGTATACGATCTCGCGACCAACAACCCCCGATTATGATCGGAGTAAGCTCTATAATGTATCTGCATCAGGATCTGGTAGTATGAACAATGGCAACGTTCCA
Organism: uncultured Chloroflexia bacterium; assembly: GCA_963727755.1. GTDB lineage: Bacteria > Chloroflexota > Ktedonobacteria > Ktedonobacterales > Ktedonobacteraceae > DASYAN01. Next base: position 12,403 of record CAVSHN010000003.1, on the reverse strand, counting down.
GTACGTTCAGCACAGTCACAAGGGGCTTATAATCTTCCTCCCGTGACGCCACCTGTCAGCATAGCCAACCATCCAACGGGATCACTATCAGCTGAGCCACCTGCCCAACGTAACCAGAACGGGCTGGTAGCTGGACAAGTTCCTCCCTCATTAATGGAGACGAGCCATCATCGTGCATTTACTACTCCGCCGTTGCCTGAACCAATGGTTGATATGGATGAGGATGAGCAAGAATACACATCGGAAAAAGAGGCTTCGATGATCCAGACTTCACACCAGCGCTTGCCTGCGCCTGAACCAGAACCACAGGCATCTCCCCAACGTCCGGGCGGTCCACAGCGCCATGTCCGCCGTCTGGATCGTGGTGCTGCATCTGATGGGGCGCGTATCAACCGCAATGGCTCCCCTGGAGATGCTATAGATATTCCAGCGTTCTTGCGGAAGCGTTAGCAGAAGTTTAGAAGGATACAAGCGCCCAGTTGGGGTCAAAGTTATCCGATCATACAAATACTAACAATAGCAAATTTCCTAGATAAATCAAAGAGAAGCGAAGTGAAGGTGCCTCTTCACTATAGGACCTTTAAGCACGTACAAAAGGTTCCTCATACTGATGAGGCAACACAACAAAGTTTGCTTGACTTAACTGCATAGAAGCGGTGGTAAGACTACACTAATAAGACAGGCGGTAAAGGGCGATCCTCAATCCAGGCTCGTACTGTCTCTGTGAACAAATCGGGGACTTGTAGATTCCACACATGGTTGACACCCGGTACCATAATGCCTTGTGCATGCTTGAGAGAGGCTAGGACTTTTTTGGCTGCCCGTTTGACAACAAGACTTTCTTGTTCACCGACGGCTACTAAGATTGGTACTTCCGCTTCATAAGGAAGCCATTGGGGAAGTTCAATTAATGCTTCAATAAAGTGCCGTGTCGACGTGGGGTTGACAGCAAGCAGGAAATCTTCACAAAACATCGCTTGATAGACTTCTGGAACACCAAGCTTCTCGGCAGCTAGTTTGCATTGTTTTTCGGGGTACAGAAAGTTAATTGGCAAGGTAGAGAGCGCTAGGATGAATTTCCCAAGGATCTTGCCCAGAGGAGCAGCAGCACTTACCATCACATGATCAACGGAAGCTGGTGCCATCCGCGTTATAGCGAGTGCAAGATCGGCTCCCAAGGAAAGTCCAACCAAATGAGCCCGTTTACTAGGAACTCGCTCATCAATGAGATCAATCACACGTTTAGCAGCATCTTTGAGACGAAATGGACTGATATGGAGACTTTTACCCTGCTCTGGCAGGTCAGGCGCTAGGCAATAGTAATCTGGAAGGCGCTCCATCTGCGGTTGCCATTGGCGTCCGCTGAGTCCGCCTCCGTGTAAAAATACTATTGCAGGGGCTGTTGGATCTCCGGTTGCATAAGTAAACAACATATATACTCGCATTACTCTTATTACGGTTGTTATACGCACCTTTAAATTGGTCGGGATAGCAAAAACTCATCCTGCTACCTCATTCAGGCATTTCTAAGCCAGCTCTGGTGTGAGGTTTCCGGACAAGTGCTAAGCGCCAATCTTATTAGCAGTTTTTCCCAGATTGCCAGGAATGTCTTTATTCAGGCCGATATGGTTAACAATAACCTTAACGCCTGGAATTCCTATCATCTCGCGCTCAAGAGCATACTTCATCTTAGAGTTTGGCACGTCACCATATAGATGCAGGATATAGTTCTCGACCAGCATCAAGATATTCTGTACGCCACCCAACTTGCCCTGAGCTTTGAGATTTTCGAGACGTTTATAAGCCATGGGCAGAATTTCATCTTCGGCGATTACAAAGTTCTTAACGTCGATCACGCCATCCACTGAGCGCAACGCTTCTTCCAGTTCCTGACGCTGAGCTTGCAACTCCATCTTACCATACAAGGCTAGAATAATGCCATTGCTGCCCTGGTCGCTTTCGAGTTCGACCTTGATAGGATGAGTGCTATAAGCAATACTGCCGCACGTGACGATGCGCTCTACGACCTCACGAGCCTTGTCCAGTACTTGTTGAGCCGGTGGGGCAGGTCTTTTAACTTTATCGGTAGCTTCTTGGTGTGGGGTTGTTACAGCCATAGGATCTTCCAGCCCCCAGCCCAGAATGCCGATCAGAACAAACGGCGCTGCAAGAATAACTACCCAGGGATTGTCGGGAATGAAAAGTAATCCGGCCACAGCTACCAGAATAGCCGCGCTCAGCAGCAAAGGCCAGTAACTTGGGCTAGGCAAATGAATATGATGCTCTCCCTCTTCAACCCCTTGGTGTATCTCATGTATTTGCAAAGGGCTAGATATATTATTCACTGCTATATCTGCATTATGAGTAGATGTTTCCATATCAGCAGCTTCCCCTTTGAGAATAGTCTATGATTGGCGAGGACTCTTAATTGGTTGCCATAAGTTATCCTTCTACTGTAGCATAGCAAAGATGTTGGCTTCGCGCAACTCTATTATAACGCGTCACCTTCGCAGGGAAGCTCACCACCTTTTCGGTTAAGGATTCGCCAAAACGCATCAAGATTTGCTTCTTGCCGTGCTTTCTCAAAAAAGGCAGCTGTCTTCATAGCAGAAAGCTCCTCTGAAACTGCCACGATTATAAACTGATTTATACTACCACCGTCATCTTCTACACCAAAATTGCTTGGTATCATACCAAAGTGGCGCTTGTTAAATGTTATCACACCTAGGAGGCTGTTAGCAAACGGAAAGCCGATTTCTCTTACTCTCTCAACAGAACTCTGAGATCAGCCGTTAATTGCGCAGGAGTAAAATCGCTACTACTGAGGAAGACACGCTCACGCCCCTGCTTGTCAATAACAAAAATGGCCATGCTATGATTAATGTTTTGCTGCTGCGCCTGCGCGTAAATGCTATAGATTGACCAGACTGGCGCTAACTGCTGCTGAGTACCTATAAGGTAGTGCCAATAATCCGTCATTTGATGATGCTGCGAGAAGCGCATCGCAGCCGCAGCATCATCCCTTTTGGATCTGTAGTTACAGCCAATACTGCAACATTATGAGCATCTTTACTAAGTTCGAGCATCGTACTGTGTAAGCGCTCGGCAGTCAATGGGCAGATATCCGGACAGTGCGTGTAAAGAAAAGTCAGCACAACTGGCTTTCCTCTAAACTGCTGGAGGGAGATTTGATGACCAAACTGATCAGTTAGACGGAAATTAGGAGCGGGTGTTCTTCCAAGATCAGTTCCCTGTAAATCTCGACTCACTAGGCACGTTCGCCGAATGATATTGCCGCATGACTGTTACCACGATGATGACTAGAATAGCCAACGTGATAACAGATAGCCGTGAGGCTAGTCGCCAATTCATGCCTGTTTTCATGGATTGCATCTCATTTTTCATTATTGCTCATTCTTTTCGAATATACTCAAAATACTAATCTAGCCAACTAACGCGATTTATCGCCCAAGTTGTAGGGGCCCGATTTATCGCGCCCGTCTAACTCTATTGCTCCTCTTGACTACTGAAGAACCCTATCGATAACCATGACAGCAAAAATAGCTGCTAGATAACAGTTCGAGTACCAGAAGATAGTACGAGCCCAATGCTTTGTCTTATCACGCATGAGGCGAAGCGACATGTAGATCTGGATACCTCCCAGAATTAGCGCAAATACAAGATAGAAGTAACCCATGACGCGCATGGCAAAGAGAATCAGAGTGACAGCTACTAGCAACAGTGAATACAGGAAGATCTGACGGCGTGCCTCACCTTCGCCCATCAAGACAGGTAACATAGGCACACAGGCTTTCTCATAATCTTTCTGGATGAGCAGGGAGAGAGCCCAGAAGTGGGGCGGCGTCCAGTAGAAAATGATTGCAAATAGCCAGATGGCCGGGAGCGAGATATTATTGGTAATGGCAGCCCAGCCGACTAGCACGGGCATAGCACCAGCAGCACCACCAATAACGATATTTTGAGCAGTTGTACGTTTCAGACCAAGTGTGTAGACAAAGATGTAAAAGAGGATGGCCGAGAAGGCTAGGACAGCGCTGAGCAGGTTGACAAAGGCAATCAGCACCAGAAAGGAGACAATCCCAAGTATGATGCCAAAGATCAGCGCATGTGTGGGTTGCACTTTCCCTGATGGCAATGAACGTCTTTGGGTACGGCCCATGATCCGGTCAATGTCGCGATCAAGATAGCAGTTCAAGCAGTTTGCGCTTCCAGCAGCCATAGCACCACCTAGCAATGTTGCCACGACCAGACCAAGATCTGGCAGTCCCTTGCGAGCAATAGCCATTGTCGCAACTGTTATTCCCAAGAGCAAGACTGTCACATGCGGCTTGATCAGATCAACATAGTTGGCAATAGTCTGTCGCGAAATACAGGCCTCTTTCGGAGCCTTTGGTCTAATAAATCGTTCACTTGTACTATCAATAGCTTGCGGCGTGATACTCATTTATAGGCTCACTTTCAGCGATAACAACTTGCGAAGTAATAAGGCTTTGGCGTACAGCCATTGTGGCAAGAAGGACTATACAAGCCCACACTGCTGTAGCTATGGCAAGATGCAAATCAGCAATATAGATAGGCTTTTTCCAAAGCACCACCAGTGCACCAACTCCACTCTGTATGATGAAGAGTATGCCAGTAGCAATAGCCATACGAGCTTGTCCAGGGGCAACATTTCTACGACGCCATGCTGCTAACAGTGTCCAGATTATTACTAGACCGATAATTGCAGCGATATAGCGGTGCAGCATATTGATATCATCGAGGTGAAATTGCACTGCCCAATTAGGTGCGTCTCCACAAAGAGGCCAACCTGGACATGCCAGAGATGCTCCAGTATTGAAAACATAGGAGCCACTTAATAGTAAGAGATAGACGAGTAGAGCGTTGAGCACTGCCAAACGTGCAAATTGGTGAGTCTTTTCGGCGGATTCTTGGTTTGGTACTTTGTTGCCTGCCATGATCGCAATGAAAAGGATGGAGGCGAAGAGAGCCTCTGCTGTGGCCAGATGTAATGTGATAATAGCGCCTTCCAGCTTCATCAGCACGGTCAAGCCACCTAGGATGATCTGAATAACTAGCAGACAGGGGGTAATGATGGCAGGAATGAGCAGGCGTTTATCGTGACGTGCCCATAGCAAGATACTGAGTGCGAGGGCCACAACCAAAACACTGACGATGGAGGCGGTATAACGGTGTGATTCCTCTAACAGTGCGCCGATGCTTTCCATGGAAAATATGCTGCCATAACACAGGGGCCAGTCTGGGCAGCTTAAGCCTGCGTTATTGACGCGCACTGTAGCGCCGAGTGCGACAAGAAAATAGGTAAATGCAACCGTTATCCATGCGAGACGGTGGATCAGCTTTTGCGACGCCGCTCCTTCGAAACGCCTTATGAAATCCATCAATGGACTCTCCCTGTTGAGTGAATTTTAAGGAGGTAGTTCGATGGATTCTATTTTCGTTGTCGTGCCTGATATTGCCCTTGCAAGAGTTGGACCTGACCTTACAATTGCCTGAACGTTTACTTCTCGGTACCACTACTCAGGACTATAGACTGTGCGTACCGTCTCTGGAGCCATACGAATGCGTCCGCGTGCGATAGCTTCCCGTGTAGTCTCTGGTCGCTCGGTCACATCTACTATATGAATATTGCCATGCTCATCCAGGTGTGTTAGTTGGCGCTCTTCCTCTTGTTGAGACTTTGTGTGATTGAAATCTCCTGTTGTCATAACTAATACCTTGGTATTGAACAACGTATCTCCTGCTCGCTCAAAACAGGTGGAGATCTCTTGGTGAAAGTGTCGTAATGTGGTAAAGGTTCATCTGGAGAAAGTTCTTGTCCATTTTTTCGAAACTTTACCCCCTTCAAGCTCTCCTCAGCAAGCCTCAGGGCCATTTTGTGCTGGTTTGTCCAAACGTCAATTAGATTTGATGGTTAGATTAATTTGGCTTCGAGCCGCGTGCGGAGCAGGTTTGCTCCATTTTATTAAAATATGGCTCAAACAGCTTCCCAGGTTGAGCCAGACGAATTTATTTAACATTATCACCCCAATCGAGATATCCTTCAGTTTCTTCTCTATACCAGTCGTTTAGCTTCCTTGCCGTACCGCTACCATATTGCTCCCCTTTACGGAATTGTTTTCGGAATTGTTTGCCACTAGAACCTTCGAGCCATTGCACACCTTTTCTTTCAAACCATCTTCTGCCTGGTGCAGTTTCAAAAAATTTATGTGCATGACGCTTCATAAACTCAGTGCCATCAGGACTCTCAATCCATTGATCACCATGTTTTTCAAACCATTTTGCTCCTGATGCAGTTTCAATAAGCAGATGTGCATTCCTTCCCATATAACTTCTGCCTTCAGGACTCTTGACCCAATCATCACCATGTTCTTCAAACCATTTTGCTCCTGCGGCAGTTTCAATAAGCAGATGTGCATTCCTTCCCATATAACTTCTGCCTTCAGGACTCTTGACCCAATCATCACCATGTTCTTCAAACCATCTTGCTCCTGCGGCAGTTTTAATAAGTAGGTGTACATTCTCTTTTATATAACGTCTGCCTTCAGGACTCTTGACCCAATCATCACCATGTTCTTCAAACCATCTTGCTCCTGCGGCAGTTTTAATAAGTAGGTGTACATTCTCTTTCATATAACGTCTGCCTTCAGGACTCTTGACCCAATCATCACCATGTTCTTCAAACCATTTTGCTTCTACGGCAGTTCCAATAATCAGGAGTACATTCTCTTTTATATAACTTCTGCCTTCAGGACTCTTGACCCAATCATCACCATGTTCTTCAAACCATTTTGCTCCTGCGGCAGTTCCAATAAGCAGAAGTGGCTTCTCTTTCATATAACTTCTGCCTTCAGGACTCTTGACCCAATCATCACCATGTTCTTCAAACCATTTTGCTCCTGCGGCAGTTCCAATAAGCAGATGTGCCTTCTCTCTCATATAACTTCTGCCTTCAGGACTCTTAATCCAGTCATCACCATGTTTTTCAAACCATCTTGCCCCTGCAGCAGTTTTAATAAGCAGGTGTACATTCTCTCTCATATAACTTCTGCCTTCAGGACTCTTGACCCAATCATCACCATGTTTTTCAAACCATCTTGCCCCTGCAACAGTTTCAATAAGCAGAAGTGGCTTCTCTTTCATATAACTTCTGCCTTCAGGACTCTTATTAATCCAGTCATCACCATGTTTTTCAAACCATCTTGCCCCTGCAGCAGTTTCAATAAGCAGATGTGCTTTCTCTTTCATATAACTTCTGCCTTCCTTGGTAAAAACCCAGTCATGCATATATTTATCAAACCAAACTTCTCCTACTGTAGTTTGTGCGAAGTGATGTGGTTCATCAAAGTACTTTGTCCAACTAGTTAATTTTTTCCAAGTTTTTTCCCAATCAGCTAATAATGAACTCGCATCTCCTTTCTGAAGAGAAGATGTTTCGCCAAGACGAACTTCCTTCAATTGATTAGCCAGCTCTTCTTTCTCTCGAAAAGCTTGCTTCAATCTGTTATTCAACTCTTGAATCTTTTGGTTAGCTTCATTCAATTCATTAGCTAGTTTCTTTTTATCATTAATCGTCTCTTGCATTAAGTCTAGCATTTTATTAAGTCGTGATTTAGAACCATCACTTGTACTTGCTCCGTCACTACCTACCTGCATCCCTTCATACAAGCCGGGGTTTTTGAGAGTAGGTTTATCCGACTGTTTAGCACGATCCCAAGCGGGTTGACTTGAACTTTGAGTCGTTTTTTCCATGCTCTGCTTTGGGACATCTGAATGTTGGTTCGACGATCTGCCCGTCTCTCTGGGGTGCATAGTCTTTCTTCCTCCTGAAGTAAGTATCGAGAATATCTCACTCAAAAATCACATGAAACAGGGTATCAAGTCCTCACAGTTGAGGATCTCTTTGACAACCCATTGGTGAGAATATACCACAAAGAACGATCAAAAATCTAGATATGTCATAACTAATCATAAGCAGGGGAAAGACCCACCGCTCATCCGTTCCTCCATTTGCCTATTCATACTGATAACCGTACTATCAACTTATAGTTAGTAATTATGTATAGAATAACCACTTGACAAAGTTGATAAAAATCTATCATAATCACTCTATGAAGGAGGAATTAGAAACGATCCTATCTCCCCATTTTTTGCAGCCATCTCTGAATTCCTCGTAGAAAAACAAGAGTTGTTTCTGAATATAGTCTTGGCTTGAATATTTGCTTATTCAATGCTCAAGGGAATTTCTATGTCCATAAGATCTTCAAGTATCTTCATAGGACGTTTCTCGCGTGCCTTTGTTCTTTGTCCTGCAAATAAGGGCGACTGGCACGGCCCTTGCAGTTGGTGCCGTCTAGTATGTCAAGGATATATGGAGGCGCAAATAGCGCTCCCTCATTGATACGCGAGATTGTCAGCAAGAGATATACATCTTTTGTGGTTTTTTTACTTTTATAATTGCTTACTGAAGTATTGCGTTTTTAAATTTACAAGTAAAAGGATAAAACCTCATGGGTTCAGATTGCGATGACTGGGGAGGCCATGGTGGAGACCACGGTGGACACGGTGGAGACCACGGTGGGTCACCAGATGGAAGTCGTGATGGATCATCAGACAGAAGTCACAGCGGGTCATCATCTCGAACTTCGGACAGAAGCCGTAGCAGATCATCATCTCAGGCTTCAGACAGAAGTGACCGCAGCCAATCAAAGGAAACAGGAAATCGTTCAAGTCGCTCATCAAATACATCACCAGCTCGTTACCGCAATCTCTGGGCTATGGGCATAGACCCTTTTCCCGGGTAGGTTTTGATGTGAGATGGCTTGAGAAGAGGGCTGAGGGGGTAGTCTAGCAAGAATATCCTGAACCGAAAGCCACAAAGTGCCGAAGAAAAAGAAGAGATCGTTGTCTACAAGTTCCTCAAAGGAGGATGCGATGTCTTCTTCTGTAACCAGTATAGCCCTCTTTCAAAAGCGGGTAGGAGAAATGCTTCCCAGCCTCTCGCAGGCAGAGACAGAGGTGCTGGGAATGCTCAGTTATGGGATAGTGATCTTGGACAAATGCGGATTAACGAAGCTGAGCCATGGACTAGCGAAAATTGAGCAAGTGCCAGCGGAGCGACTGAGACAACGACTGCGAGAATTTTACTACGAAGCAGAAGCCAAGCGTGGCCAGAAACGGCGAGAAGTGAATGTGCAGCGCTGCTTTCCAGAGCTGTTGGGCAGTGTACTACGAGACTGGGAGGGAGAAAAGGAACTGGCCTTAGCCATGGATGCGATGACGCTAGGAGAGCGGTTCACGGCTCTCTCGGTCAGTATGATGTACCGGGGATGTGGTATCCCAATCGCCTGGAAAATACTAGAGGCACAGCAAGAAGGAGCATGGCGTCCGCATTGGGAAGGACTGCTAGCAACCTTGGATGGGGTAGTGCCGCCAGATTGGAAGGTGATCGTGATGGCCGACAGGGGTCTCTATGCGGCGTGGCTCTATCTAGCGATCCAACGCTTGGGATGGCACCCGATGCTGCGGGTGAAAGAGGAGCTGAGTTTTAGGGCGGAGGGAGAAGAGAGCTTCAGTCCGATGGGGCAGCGGGTGAAGAGGCGTGGTCGTGGTTGGAGTGGAAAGGGAGAGTGGAGTGAACATGGGGAGCGTATGGAAGGAACGGTACTGATGCGATGGGAAAAAGGATATGAGGAAAAGCTCGTGGTGGTCACCGATCTGGATGAAAAGGAGGCCAATGCGGCCTGGTACCAAATGAGGTTTTGGATCGAAGACGAGTACAAAGATCGCAAGAGCGGAGGATGGGGGATGGGAGCAGACGAAGATGACGGACCCCGAGCGAGCAGAAAGACAATGGCTCGCACACGCCGTGGCGATGCAAATGGCCGTGCTGGTGGAGGGCAGGAGGAAGCCGAAGAACAAAAACGCCAACGTCGACGATCCAAACAACGCAAGGGGAAAGGACGGGTAGGAAGACCGCCCAAGCCTGTCTGTCGACCACGAGGACGCGAACAAAGCGTGCTCGTGCGCGGCCAGCAAGCGATGCACGCGGCAGTGCTACGAGGGGAGGAGGTACCCATCGGACACGTGGTGACAGAAGAGTGGCCCAAGCAGACCTATGCGGTGCGCAAGCCGACCAAGAGCTGGGTCAAGAAGAGCAGAGAGAAGGAGGCCAAACAACGGTATCAAAAGAACAAGCGGGCGCGAATTTGTCAAGCAGAGAAAGAGGAAGCTGGTAACACTGCTAAGGAGAGCAAGGAGCAAGAGCAGCAGGCCAAACCTGCCAAACACGGGCGCTCGCGGGAGCAAGCCGAGCAAGAACGGGAGGCTAAACGGAGGATTTCTCAACAGAAGCGAGAAGAGCGCAAGCACGAACAAGAAGAGCAGCGAATTCAAAGACAACGGGAGCGAGAGGAGCGGAAACTGGATTTGGAACAAAAGCGTGAGCGCCGTCTGCGTGCCCGCCAAGAACGCGAGCAAGAGCGCTTGTGGCGTTTACAGTGGCATGAAGAGATCAAGCGCGAACGCGAACAACGCTTGGCTCGCCAGCTCCAACGGATGACTCGCCGCGCCTCTGCTGCTCTGGCTCAATCATTGGCTGTGTCCACTATATTAGCTGACGATCAGGCTCTCGCGTCGCTTCCCAAGCCGCCTTAGCCTAATACCTACCCGGGAAAACCTTGCAGGTCGCGTGCAAGAGAAAAGCACCGCAAGAGTGAGTGGTAAAAAACAACAAAACGATTATCTATTCTCAACTATACTTAATGTGTTTCTATCTGTCAATGGTAGAGTTGCTCTGTTGGTAAATTATAGATAAAGTGCACAGCAAAAGTATATGTGTGTGTGAATTATGCACATACCTCACCACACAAGAAAAGAGACGATCCTGCTATAGATCGTCTCTTTCTTTGCTCTTAGCTCGACTTTGTACAAAAATGGGGAAAGGCGAAGCATGAAGACCTCTTGAGGTAAGATAGAAGCTGACAAAAGCATCATCTGACCAAAGGAGAAAGTTCATGCCACTTCCTGATCCTATTATAGAAGTATTGGCTGTTTTTTGCCACCGTTTATACGCTCTCACCTGGAGAAAACTGATGACCTTATTAACGGGCACGCTCCTAGCCCGAGGCCGCCGCACAGTTGCAGCAGCACTGCGTGCGAGCGGCAACGACCAAACAGGCAACTGGAGCCTCTTTCACCAAGTACTCAACCGAGCCCGATGGTCACCTTTAGCGGTGAGTCGCCAGTTGCTCTTGCTTATTGTCGAAACCTTTGTCCCCGCTGGGGCTTGTGTGGATCTGGTCATCGACGAGACGTTGGAGCGGCGGTGGGGCCCCAAGATTAGCAAACGAGGGCATTATCGCGATAGTGCTCTCTCCAGTAAAGAGCGGTCGGTTAGCAGCCCTGGTCTACGATGGATCGTGATGTCAGTAGTCGTGATGTCCCTTGGACGAAACAATGCTGGGCTTTGCCATTTTTGTGTGTCTTGACTACGAGTCCTGAAGTCAGTGAACGGTTAGGCAAACGACACAAGACCGTCGGGATGTGGGCGCATCAGATTATCAGTCTCGTCCGCCGATGGCTTCCAGACCGCCAAATCAAGCCGATGGGCGATGGCTACACGATCCTCGAACTGGGACTGCACGCAAATGCGCAGCAAGTGAGCCTGATAACGACTGGCCGGTTGGACGCCTGGTCCTCCATGAGCCGCCTCCAGAGCGGACAAAGCATACCATTGGTTGGCCCCGTGTTGTCGGCAAGCGCCTGCCTTCCTTGGAACAGGTCTTACAGGACCCACAAACCGTCTGGCAGACCCACCTTGGATTGGTATGGCCAAGGTGCGCGGACTGTGGAGGTCTGTACGGCAACAGCACTGTGGTATCGCTTTGCCTTGACCCTTTGCCCATCCGATGGGTGCTACTTGTGATCGATCAGGCAAGCATCCTCCAAAAGCGCTCTTTTCCACTGATCCCACCCAAACCGCAGAGCAGATCATCAGAGATTTCATGAAACGTTGGAGCTTGGAGGTCACTTTGAGGAAAGTCGGGCACTGTTGGGCATCGAAACCCAACGCCAGTGGTCTGATCGCGCCATCGAGCGCATGACGCCGATGCTCTTTGGCCTCTACAGCTTGGTGGCTCTCTTTGGACAAGCGTTTCATCCAGATGGGCACATTCCTGTCACGCAAGCTGCTTGGTATCACAAACAGACTCCAACCTTTCGCGACGTCTTGGCCGAGGTTCGCAGGCACCTGTGGGGCGATTTTTCTTTTTCAACATCAGCCGACTCTCCTGATGTTGTTTTAGTCCCTCGTCCACACTTGACCAACTGGCTTATGCCGTCTGTTATTGAATTGGAAATG
>CAVSHN010000002.1:0-11735 GCA_963727755.1 uncultured Chloroflexia bacterium | reverse complement strand
AACTGAATAAAGCCAAACCCCCGCTGTACCCCAAACTGAAGTCATCAAAACACCCCAAAGAAGAGGGGAATACTCAAAATTGGTGACTAGGAAGTCTCAAAATTGAAGAGATTAATTTCTCTTCCCCTAACATACTAGAGACATGACAGACCTCACTAGTTCTATTTTGGGGGGATGTATGCCAAGAGTCAATGGGATGAAAAAAGCAAGAGAGCTTCTTTCTCAAAGTAGGAATCACGACGACCATCTCTTAAGAAAGACAAAGCCGGCAAATCCTCCCTATGCTCAAGCGTAGGGAGGATTTGCCGCTTTTGCTTACAGAACAGCCATACCCGATCGCTACAAGTCCTACTTCTCAGCAGGTGGGTTCATGCCTATGGCTGCCCCAGAATGACTTAACAATGCCCACAAAGTCTGGGTAGGCAATAGTCAAACAGTTAAAAAGAGAAAAGCTGGTCTAATTCCTGACTTCCTAGAAGCTGTTGTAGAAGACCTCCTTGGAATTCTTCTTCCAGTTTCTCTTGCATTTGTGGGAGAGCATCAGGATTTTGAGAAGCTCCTGTTTGAGGAGTGGCATTTTGAGAAGCTCCCGTTTGAGGAGTGGCACTTCGATAACCTATAGTTTGAGGATGGACATTTTGAGAAGCTCCACTTGGAGATGCTAAACCGCCATAGATAGCCGCTAGAACTGTTTCTGTCAACTCAATTTCACCACTGCAATGCATAGAAAGTGATACTTTCCTTTCAGCATAGATATCCTGGTGGCACGTTTTATCATTATTTATGTGCAAAGTACGTTTGTTCATTTGAAATCCTGCCTTTCAAGATGTAGCCAAATGATGACTGCTCCGATGGTCACCTATGGCCGTAGACTAGGAAGGGAAAAATGGCATTGTCTGGCAGCCAAATATCCCCCCCACTTTAACAGAAGAACTGCTATCCACTTCCCTTCACTCTTTATATATATGATACCAAAAAAAGTAGAAAACACAAATGGAATAGTACAAAAGCTTTTTTTAACAATACCTTAACAAGTATTTACAATTATTTATATAGTGATTCTAAGCACACAAAAATTAATCTCTTGGCATTCAAAATGCCAAGAAATTAATAGGACCTCAAAGATCATTGCCTGGACCCCTGGGACTGGGATGACCAAAAGTTGCGTTAGCAGTTGCAGAAAAACGATCCTCGCCTGCAATTTTCTGCCAGTTACAATTCCCGTTTCCAAGCAGGATCGACTGCAAACAAGTGGGAGAAACTGGCGCAAAACCAGAACTATATGCACCACAAACAGCTTTTAGCTCCCCATCCGTTAACTCGCATTCGCCAGAGAAACTTTGAGGTAATAGGGTCTGTTCCCCTGCATAGATATCATGACAATGGATTTCATTTTTCCATATACGGATAATCTTGCTCACTACAAATACCTCCCCTTTAAAAAGGAAGATTTACAATAGATCATACAGCTTCTATCTTTCCATATCGTAAACCTATCACCTAGTAATTATTGTACCTATGACACAAATCCAAAAATTCATAGATCTCTATAAGAGCTGCCTTGATTGATCGCCAAAGATCGGTAGATCTAAAATGTTCTTTTGGAGCGATTGCTAAGGTTAAGGGGAGAAACACACGAGTTGGTGGTCAGGTTAAGAAATGACACAAAAGCGCTATGAGACTGAGTGCTAGATAGGCCTTGCTGATAGGCCTTAAAATCGCAGTACAGCGCATCCCTGTGTACAAAGAAAAAGCCCGTCAGCAAAAATTGACGGGCCTGTGTGGAACTATCCTTTTATCCGTCGCATATATTCATCATGATGACCTATCCAGTGCTATTGCACACCGTCACCTATTTTGTCCCCCAAAGCTCGATAGCAATCATCGATACGTATACTACGCAGGATTTTGTGTCCTTTGACTGGCTTATAGTCCAGTCCTAGGGGCATATTTTGCCTATCGAAACGTTCAAATATCTCAAATTGCTTGATTGCCTTTTTGCGAATGTGAGGAGGAAGATTTGCAAAAAAAGGCGTGAAATCAGGATGGAAAGAGCTTTCCAAGTTCGTCTAGCGTCAAACAATCAGTATTGTTATTGGCATTTCTTTTAGCACGCATGCGCTCCTCATACGCAATTGAAGCAGGACTTGCCAGTGTCTCTTCCCATTTCTCATCCCATTCTGCAGCTTCGATTTTTTGCAAGATCTCTCGGCTATATTGTCTTGTCTGTCAGGAGCAAGTTTACCTGCTCGCTCTACAACTAATTTGAGCTGATCGGTTACCATGTGTTTACCCTTCATGCGGTTGTTTGCTCACTTTTGGGAGTCCTGAAATTAATTTGAACTTCTTCTACATCACGACGATTGTAGAGTACCATCCTGCTACCTATATGCTGCGTGCGCAGTCGGTTGAGTGCTCCAAGCTTGGTTACATAGTCCACCCTGACAGGTCTTTTATATCTCTCTTCCAAAATCTTTGCAGCAACACCAGCTGGTATCCATTCTTGCTTCATTTGTTGCTCCTTTTTGTATTTGTGCTGGCAGAATTTGCCAACACAAATAGCATACCTTAGCTAAGTAACTTCGTCAAGGTGACACTCTCAACCCGAAGCCCTGCTCATTTGACACATCCCTTAGCAATATGATACTGCTTGCCAAGCAGGTAGATTTGGGGTATGCTTTATAAGGGAGAGAATACCTAGGAGATTATAATGATTACCGCTAGTGCAGTTGCTAATTACTTCCTTGCACAGGCACAGGAATTCTGAGGAACCAATAACAAACTTGAAGCTAAACAAGCTTGTGTACTATGCGCAGGCTTGGCACTTGGCAATGTTCAATAGTCCTCTTTTTGAGGAAGAGATTGAAGCTTGGGTACACGGCCCTGTACTGCCTACCATCTATTGTAGCTATAAGCAATTTAAATGGAAACCGATCGATGCGGGTGCTCTCAACCTAGAGGAAATAAAGCAGCAATTTACTCCTGAGCAACAGGTTCTTCTCGATGATATTACTGAGATTTATCTCCCTGAGACGGGTTACGCATTAGAGCAATTAACGCACAGTGAGGACCCATGGATCTTTGCGCGTGAAGGACTTGCTCCCTACGAACCGTCCAACAACATTATTCCCCATGACACTATGAAAGCCTATTATGCAAAGAAGTTGGTAGATGAATAAACCTCCGAAACTTGCTAAAGCAAAGCACACCACCAGTTCTCTTCCATCTGATGCGGCTAATCAAGCAAGGGATGGGTTTTCACAAAAGATATCTTTCTCCTTCCATTTTTTGCAGCTTGATCACGATAAATTCACGATGAAGGGCAAAGGTTTTGCTTATTTTCAGACACTCATGGATCGCTTGAGACTTGTCTGTGGTATGGAGAAAAAAGAACTATTCGCCAATAGAAGCAAGACGTTGCGTCACCACCCCATAGAATGGGACGCCACAACAGAACACTGTTTTGGTATTCAGAATGAAGAGACAATAGTTGAGGAACCGATACAAATAAGCCTATCTGCAAATGAGCATGGCAGAATACATGGTTTCTTTATTGGAAATGTGTTCTACATCATCTGGCTTGATCCCGACCACAAACTCTATTCTAGAAAATAGAGCAACCTTCTCAGAGAGTGCTAACCAAACACTCTCTCAGCTCACATCAACATGCATTAAGTGATTTAAGAGCAAATAATGTTATTAGTATCCCATGACGGTGCCCTTCTTGCTAAGAATCGCATGGCGACCATAACCAAACACGCTCTCACAACTGGGGCGAACTACTCAAAGATCTTATAAGGCTCTTTTGCTCTCGCCGCACTATTTTGTCAAAGATCATTATTGCACCCGCCGAGGCATGGCAAAAACGTTCCGCGCACCCTACCCCACCATCACGCCTCTTAAATGGGTTGCGCTAAGCGATAGCCTTCCGCACGGAGACGTCTTGCGGTTTCTACCATCACAGGCCACCATTTGAGGATTTGCGCGAATTGAATCAACGAGCGTTGAACTATCTCCGGTCCACTGTCAAAGATCTGCTCAACGGGCAACGATATTCTTTGTCGCATCCACTCACAATACGATTCGACATCTCGTCGATAGAAAGCAGGGAGGGACTCTTGACACCTACGGAACTGTTGTTCTTTTCGTGTGAATCCTATCCCCCAGGACTGCCGGATCTTCTCACACGTGAAACTCACAAATGAATCCGTGGGAAGATGACCAATTTCGTCGAGGAACTGCCCCAATTTGGATAGACGGTCAGTCGGAGTGTTAGCAAATCCGGGATCAAAGAGCCCAATGTATACTTGCATCCAGTCATAAAACGGAACGCCGAAGGTAGGTTCTGCGTACGATCGTGCTTCAAGGGGCGAGTGAACTAAGGTCCAAGGGAGGTGGACAGCGTAAGTGTTGGGAAAACATTTTGTGAGCACAAGGCCAAATACAAAATCTTCACACCATCCAACGGGCGAGAACGGAGGTAATAGATTACGGTTATCCAAGCCTCCTATACACATACCAACGAGAGGGTAAGCTCTCTCCACGACAGTGATATGATTTACCGCTTGAGCCATTTCGTGGCTCGCATATGCCGAGCGATAAGCTTGCTCGGAACTTGTTAACCGCTTGAAGCTTTCGCCTGCTATAAGAAGAAGAACATCTCTTGTTCGCCAACTCGCATCACCAATCATGCCATGCCCCGTCATGGCAATCGTGCTCGGTCGCGTGGCTAAGCGATGGAGGAAACCAGCTGTCGCCTGCTCTCGTTCGAGCAGGCCATCACGACTATAGCTAGCGGCACCTACTCTCGGGTCTTGTCCGAGCCATTGCTCATGCAGTGCAAGCATATCTTGCTCAACGAACTGGGCAGACTCCAAAGCGCTGTCCCGATCCGGATAAAACCAGAACTCTGCAGGCCATCCACCAGAACTCAAGGCAAGCCCTTGCTTGAAACCAGGAGAGGCGGCAATCTGACAGATGACATCATCGTCCGAGGTGAAGATACATTCCCCTACGGTATGGAGTAGAAGTGCATTACGGTTGGCTCCATAGGTGCCCACGCCATACTCTTTGTCACCAATACATGTCCAAAACACAATCTCCTCTGGGATCTCCCCCACCTCACTTAATTTCTTAGCAAACGCCGTCTTTTCTTCCAACCCAGCATAGGCAATCCTCACACCATAGCGCTGCTTCAAGGTGCGCAACATGTCTCGATATGCTTCTCGCATAGCAGGCGTCTTTGAGTCGTCTCCTACTACGAAGTCAATGTCATGTCCAAAGCGCTGGCAGTGCTCAATATAACTGATCATGCCACGTTGCAATTCCTCCACATGGTTGCAAGTCGGAAAGACCATGGACGTGATAGGAGAAGGAGAAATCTCCTGACTTGCAGCTTGAAAAAGCTGGTCAAGCTGGCTTGACGAGATGAGATAGCCCTCCTGAGCCAATTGCTGCAACTGGTACTGGAGCTTGGAGCGGATAGCCTCACTCAACTGCCGCTCCTGGCAATAGGTCTCGACATGCTCATCAATGGTTTTAAACGTTTGGCACTGGGAAAGCAGATCCGCCACTGGCTCATGTAAGAGATGCCTGACTTCGGTATCCCCCCTTGCACAGGCCAGGACGCGTCGATGGCCAGATGGAAAGAATGCTACATCAGCTATAGCATACTGACTGGCCTGACAACTGCTATTGGAAAGATTAGCTGCACGTTTCTCTTCCGAGAACCCACTTTGTTCTGAGGTATCAAGACTTTGGCGAACCATCGTAGTCGCCCCTACCAGAGAAGGTCGATCTTCCATGAGGTCTTCAATGCTCCTTTCATCACTAGAACAGGTGGTCAAGCAAAACCACGTTTGGTTAGTTGTATTCCTACTCATTCAGCAGATAATGAACTTGAATTGCCCTTTGGGTAGCAAACCTACTTTTTACTTGAAACCGCTGATAGTGATAAATATATCAAAAAAAACATGCTTATGCTTATGCTTATAACATTAAATTATTGATCAAAAATATAACTTTAAATATTTATATATGAGAAAGATGATTCTTTCAGCAATGCAACAGTGGTTACTCTTGCCATACTGTACGCTCTCTTGTTTGCCGAAGGCATAAATCTGTAGATCTAAAATGTTCTTTTGGAGCGCTTGCTAAGATAAAATTGAGAAGACGATCAAATTAGAGTATTTTGGTGAAATAGTTATTCGAGCTTGATTTCTAGATAATGTTCATGCTCAATAGCGAACACATTTTCAGGCTTCGCCGACAATATCATTAGTTGGCCGTTAGCTCAAGAAACCTCACAAAAGCGCTATGACACTCACTGTCTAATTGTAATCTTGTAATGTATGAACCTCAGATTTGCTGAGAGTTTTATCGTCTTCTTAAGGAGTTATCACTATGAGAATTTTATGGATGTCAGATACTCCCGTCATGCCATCCGGTTACGGATACATCACCCAATATGTGTGCGCTGGCCTGACTGACTGTGGACATCATGTGTCAATCTTGGGTAGACAAATGCCAAGTCAACCAGTACCCTTCTATCACCGAGTGTTGTTCTATCATGTCTCTAGTGCCAATGAGTTGTTGGATTATCTACGTCAGCTCCAGCCAGATGTACTAGTAATAGCGGCTGACGTATGGTGGCTGGCGTACTTTAACCATCCAGTCATCACCGAGTTCCTGCATACTGCGAATATTCCTCAGATCCTCTATTATCCGATTGATGGTGATACAGGAGAAAAGCATCTCCCGCCAAGTTGGGTACGTATCCTAAAGAGCGTTGATCTGCCCATTGCCATGAATCGCTACAGTCGTGACGTGACACAAGCCAACGGCGTAGAACCAGCGCATATCCCCCTTGGCATCGATACCAAAGTGTTTCAACCACCAGCTGATAAAGACCTTGCTAAACAAGCCCTTGGCTATGAAGGCAAGTTCGTGGTGCTCTCTGATGCACGCAATCAGCTCCACAGTTTGTTACCCCGAACTTTGGAAATTTTCCAGCGCTTTGCTGCCGATAAGGATGATGTGATCCTCCACCTGCATTGTGACCCAGATGATCCAATTGCTCGTTCTCCTGAGTATTACTATGACCTCCGATCGGACATTGCCTTCCTCAATCTTACCGAGAAAGTCTGTCTGACCAAAAACATGCCCATCCTCACAGGGCCTCCACTTGAACAACTAGCACATATCTACCAAGCCGCTGATGTTCATCTATCTATATCATGGGGAGAAGGGTTTGGCCTGTCAACCCTGCAAGCTGCAGCAGCGGGAGTGGCTCCACTGGCTTCAGACTATACAGCCAGTCAGGAATTCGTCAAGAACCACGGAGAAGCCATCCACGTTCGTCAGTGCTTGCTTGATCAGTTCGGTCTGCGTCGTGCACTTGTCGATATCGACGATGCGGTCAGCAAACTAGAAAAGCTTTACCGAGATCGGCAGTTGCTCACTCGCAAAGCACAACGTGCTCGTGAGTTTGCCCTCTCCTACGATTGGGGACGTATTCTTTCACAGTGGGAAGAATTGCTCCAACGCGAAGTCGCGTGTAGAAGAACAAGCCTGCACTTCTCTACGAATGTATCTGGCATCCCTGATGATGCCCATACAGAAGAAGGTATGTCCAACTTTGCACGCTCAGAACACAAAGCTGGAGAGTTGGAGGCAAAACTACGTCAAGATATGCAACCTGAACGTATCCTCAGGATTCCGGTGACCTTGCCTCTAGCCAAATCTAAGCAGCGCATCCCTGGCTATGTCTATGCGGCAAGCCAATGCGATGTGCTTGGTGTGCTAGCCTTGCAGCGTATTTTTCCAGGGCTGAAAGTCTGGTCGACTGTCCAACTTGACTTTGGCTCCAGTTTATCGAATGGTAAACCTCTTGAGGTAAAAGTGGTGCAAGCAAAGAGCCCTGAATACCGACCTAACTTAGCACTAAGCACATTAGCCCTTGATATGGACAACTTCGATCCTCAACTGCCCGTTGAAGCAGCCAAACTAGGTGTTCCCTGTATTGGGCTAGCCCAACAGCAAGAGCAGGTCTGGCTCTGGCCCAACTTGAGTCTAGCAAAGCCTGATCCCCTGATGGCAGCTGAACTAGGGCGCCAGATGCTCACTGACCAAGGAGTAGCCACTGATGTGTGCCTTACAGCACGCCAGCGATTGGCTGGCATACTCACTCCTAGTAATGATAGGAACTTAGGAATGGCACAAAGATAAATTGTGCCACTTTGCGAGATACTAGAAAGTGGATATAAAACATGATTATCGTAATACCAGTAGTCAACCAAAAAGAACTTACAAAACAGGTGGTGCAGAGCCTTGAAGACACTGTTGAGGATAGAAAGCACTTCCAGATTATTGTTGTCGACAATGGTTCTGACCCTGCCTATACACCTACTGACTTTACAGACGGGCTAGAAGCAGCAAAAAAAACTGACTTCCCCAAACAGGAAAAGCTTCATATTGCTGTACTAAGAAATAGTTTTAACGTAGGCTATTACTATCCACTCAAACAAGTCTACGATCTATATCACAATCAGTATCCGCAGGATATTATCGCGCTAGTACATAACGATGTTATTTTTCACGAAAAAGGCTGGGATGCGCGATTAAATACTGAATTTTCACACGACCCACTTTTAGGTTTAATTGGATTTATTGGTTCAAATCAAGCAGATTACTTCGGAGGCAGAGGATCAGGAACCATGGGAAACTTTGCAGGAATTCAAGGTCCACCTATGGAATTGCATGGTACAAGAGTTACCAACCTACAACCTTCGGTTTTACTTGATTCTTTATTCATGGCATTTCGTCCTGCGGTTATTCCTTCACTTGGGATTAACGAACACATTCCTCCCAACCATTTCCACGACAAAATCTGGCCTTGCAAAACTATTGAAGCTGGATATCGTGTCGCAACTCTAGGAATCTCCATAGACCACTTGGGAGGAAAGACTGAAGGTATTCTTGTGGACGCGGAAGGAAATTTTGAAAAAGTAGGAGAGAAAAAATGCAGAGAAGATTTCAAGCAATGGTTGGAAAGAGAGGGCTTATATGATCCAAATGAAGATCCGCTTACGACTGTCTATAAAGTAGCAGAGAAGCGATGGCTGTCAGAATATCGTGACCAGAAAGGTTTTATCCCTTGTTGCGTAGATCAGAATTACAAGCTATGGGCTTGCCCCATGCAGAATAATGATATCGCATTATTTGAGTATCACAGATGTAATATGCCAATGGTCCCTTCACAATGACAATCAATTCGGTTGTTTTGTGAAACCCTTTCAATACTATTTCCCTGAGTAACACTTTGAGCCTATCAACACTCTCTAAGGAGATTACCAAACATTGATGAACGAAAAAAGAGGCATTCTAATCACAGGAGGGCATGGTTTAGTAGGCTCGCGTGTAGTCGAACTGCTTGCCGACTCTTTTACATTCGAAAACCACAGCCGCCGCACTGGCTTTGACATAACAGACGCGAAAGCCACACAAGAAAAGATAGTTGTCTCGCAGAGTTCTATAGTTCTGCACATGGCAGCTAAAACCGACGTCGAGGGATGCGAGCAAGATAGAGTATTGGGCCACAGGGGAGAGGCCTGGATGGTCAATGTCGAAGGAGTCAGAAATGTTGTAAATGCTTGTGAGAGAAGCGGCAAACAACTGATCTATATTTCAACTGACTTCGTCTTTGGCAATCAAGTGAATCCTGAAGGTGGTTTTTCGGAGCAAGATGTACCCTGCCCAATGAATTGGTATGGTCAAACCAAATATGAGGCAGAGAAGATTGTTCAACAGATGAGAGCACCATGGCTGATCGTAAGGATTGCTTACCCTTATCGGGCCCAGTACTCCAAAAGCGATTTTTGCCCGAACATTTTTAATGCTTCTGCAACAGGGAAAACCACTGAGGCTGGTGGCAGACCATATAATAATCCGACATTCATCGACGATATCGCTTTTGCCCTTGATACTCTGATCCAGCAACAGGTAGTAGGCATATATCATCTAGCTGGAAGCCAACCGATTATCCCATATGAAGCAGGATTGGCTATTGTTGAAGCATTTAACTTGGACAGGTCATTGATAGAACCGATTAGCTGCGCCGAATACTTTAGGAACCGTGCTCCCAGACCTTCTAACCTAACTATGAGCATTGAGAAAGCATGCCAGCTAGGCATTCGACTAAGAACATTCTGGGAAAGCCTGCAGGAAGTCAAAGGGCAAATGTAACTACTACTCAGATCTTTAGCTCGACTTTGTACATTTCCAATTCAATAACAGACGGCATAAGCCAGTTGGTCAAGTGTGGGACAAGGACTAAAACAACATCAGGAGAGTCGGCTGATGTTGAAAAAGAAAAATCGCCCCACAGGTGCCTGCGAACCTCGGCCAAGACGTCGCGAAAGGTTGGAGTCTGTTTGTGATACCAAGCAGCTTGCGTGACAGGAATGTGCCCATCTGGATGAAACGCTTGTCCAAAGAGAGCCACCAAGCTGTAGAGGCCAAAGAGCATCGGCGTGGTGCGCTCGATGGCGCGATCAGACCACTGGCGTTGGGTTTCGATGCCCAACAGTGCCCGACTTTCCTCAAAAGTGACCTCCAAGCTCCAACGTTTCATGAAATCTCTGATGATCTGCTCTGCGGTTTGGGTGGGATCAGTGGAAAAGAGCGCTTTTGGAGGATGCTTGCCTGATCGATCACGAGTCAGCACCCATCGGATGGGCAAAGGGTGAGAAGCCAGAGCGATACCACAGTGCTGTTGCCGTACAGACCTCCACAGTCCGCGCACCTTGGCCATACCAATCCAAGGTGAGGTTCTGCCAGACGGTTTGTGGGTCCTGTAAGACCTGTTCCAGAGGAAGGCAGGCGCTTGCCGACAACACGGGGCGGACCAATGGTATGCTTTGTCCGCTCTGGAGGCGGCTCATGGAGGACCGCGTCCAACCGGCCAGTCGTTATCAGGCTCACTTGCTGCGCATTTGCGTGCAGTCCCAGTTCGAGGATCGTGTAGGCCGTATCGCCCATCAGCTTGATTTGGCGGTCTGGAAGCCATCGGCGGACGAGACTGATCAGTCGATGCGCCCACATCCCGACGGTCTTGTGTCGTTTGCCTAACCGTTCACTGACTTCAGGACTCTGTAGTCAAGACACACAAAAATGGCAAAGCCCAGCATTGTTTCGTCCAAGGGAGCATCACGACTACTGACATCACGATCCATCGTAGACCAGGGCTGCTAACCGACCGCTCTTTACTGGAGAGAGCGCTTGCTACGCGATAATGCCCTCGTTTGCTAATCTTGGGGCCCCACCGCCCGCTCCAACGTCTCGTCGATGACCAGATCCACACAAGCCCCAGCGGGGACAAAGGTTTCGACGATGAGCAAGAGCAACTGGCGACTCACCGCTAAAGGTGACCATCGGGCTCGGTTGAGTACTTCGTGAAAGAGGCTGCCAAGTTGCCTGTTTGGTCGTTGCCGCTCGCACGCAGTGCTGCTGCAACTGTGCGGGCGGCCTCGGGCTAGGAGCGTGCCCGTTAATAAGGTCATCAGTTTTCTCCAGGTGGGAGCGCATGTAAACAGGTGGCCGAAAGAACGGCCAGATACTTCTATAATAGGATCAGGAAGTGGCATGAACTTTCTCCTTTGGTCAGATGATGCTTTTGTCAGCTTCTATCTTACCTCAAGAGGTCTTCATGCTTCGCCTTTCCCCATTTTTGTACAAAG
>CAVSHN010000001.1:0-8692 GCA_963727755.1 uncultured Chloroflexia bacterium | reverse complement strand
ACCGATCATTGAGCATCGAGAGACGCCGGAATAGCATACGTTTCTGAGCCCTAGGCCAATTCTGCATAGGGTTCCTGATGCTCCAGAAGACGTGCTCGCGTGTAGTACATATGTAAAGTGTCCAATACAGGGACATATCCTTCTGGAAGCTGTTGTGCGTGGGCACGTGCCAACTAGTCTACCAGCGCTTGCGGTGTCAACTGGAGTATTACCTCCTCGCTATGTTGGCTCGGATCGCTAGCTTGTACCTATACGGTCACAGCAATATGAGCAGGTACCTCTACTAGACCACCTGAAGTCCTGAAAACGTGGTCCTCTCTTCAAGCATGAATTTCTCTGTATAGTAGAGAAGCTCGTTGATTGCTGTTTGTGGGCATCAGTTAAAAATATGTAACCTTTTGTTTTATGGAATAATTAATAGCTTACTTCATATAGCAATAAAGTATTAGTAGTAAGTTTTACAAAAGTA
This sequence comes from uncultured Chloroflexia bacterium, assembly GCA_963727755.1. Classification (GTDB taxonomy): domain Bacteria; phylum Chloroflexota; class Ktedonobacteria; order Ktedonobacterales; family Ktedonobacteraceae; genus DASYAN01. Next base: position 8,223 of record CAVSHN010000001.1, on the reverse strand, counting down.
CCTAAAGCAGGCGGCTCTCCTTGTGTCACTATAGGTACAATACTATCACCAAGCCTTATAATCGCATATCCATCATCTTCGATAGATTCTAGTAACCCTATTAAACAAAACTTATTATTTTCTGTCCCAATACTATACTTATCTTTAGTAGAAACAATGTCTTTTTGCCAGCAAAGGACATCTGGAATTTCAAACTCAGCAAAGTACTCATTATTTATTTTTGGTTTATTACCATTCCACAAAGTATTGGCGTTACCGTATTCTGTTGAAAAATTGATAGTATATCCCTGTGTGTAACTATTCAGGGGGGGCTAGAATTTTTCATTCGGCCTTCCAGGCTGGATGAAAGGCAATATTCCACTATATATTGACGGTCAGTGTAACGCTATTGCAATGCTGAAGCCGCTTGTAAACTGGCTTCTCCAGGAGACCTGAATAGTTACGATGATAAAAACGATTGACGAATAGGGAGTAGTATCAGCATCTGGATGCTCCCACTATCCCAAAATCTCCTGATGCCCTTTTGGTTATTTTTACACGTATGTCAACTATACCGAAAATATTCCATTTGTATATTTAACCGATAAAGACAACTGCATCTTCTATTGTAAACGCTTTTTCAAGCATTGATTCTAAATTAGATACCCTATCCAATAAGTGCTTCTGCTCCTCGTTATTTAACTTTCTTTCTGCCCATTCTTTAAGTTGGTTAAGCTCGCTTGTTACATTTGGTAGTTTTTCTTTTGTTAAATCAAGTCCTACTGAAAAAACTCGAATCCATTGAAGATCAAGTACTTAAATCGCTGGAATCCAACATTTCTCAAAGAATTTTTCTGTTGCTATAGGAGTGTATAAATCTCCAGGAAAAACATTCTTTGGTTTTTGAATAAAAGCAGCTATAGACATTTTCTATCCTCCAAACGTCGCCTTAAAGGTATAACCAGGAAATCTATTATTTAATTGACTTAAAGCATTTTCAACACTCTGCCTTACTTCTGGTGTGTTTGCATCAATCCTGAACACAAATTTTTTAATATCCCTTATTTCACCTAACTCCGGTATAACTTGGGTACCGTTAACTGTTGTTCTAGTTGCTGATGCTATATTAATATTATTTATTCTCGTAACAGTTTTGTCAAATATTTGTTTAGTTGCCCATTGCTCAACTGTTTGGGCAGGTAATCCGGTTGATGGATTTACAGTACTAAGACCTTGAGCAGATTTGTCCTCATAGAAAATTTTTTCGGTTAAATCTATTTCATCAAATTCTCCTAATGGGTTTCCTAAATTATTAATAATTTCCACCTCTTTATATATTCTAGTTTCTTTACTAGCCTTCTCAAGCTCAGCCTGATTGGTGGTGGAGTCTGTTGGTTCTTGATGGCTATCACCGTAGTTTGTGCCGCTTGTGATGCAGAACCCCGACCATTGCTGTTGGTTTTCGCTTGTACCCCAGGACGCAATGTCCACGTAGGCTGTGCCGCCCGTGCTGCTGAATCCCTCCGACCATTGCTGTTGGTTTCCGCTTGTACCCCAGGATGCGATGTCCGCATAGTTCGTGCCGCTTGTGCCACCGAAATCATCTGACCATTGCTGGAAGTTTCCGCTTGTATACCAGGAATCGCGATAATTAGCTGGTAATAATCCTAGTAATCTAGATGCATCCTCACCATTTTTGTCATCCTCATCACTATCGTTACTATACCCATCATACCCGACATGACGGCCACCATCATCACCACCATTGCCATCACCATGCCCGTCGTCATGTGCGCCGACCTCACCCTCCTCCGTTTCGTGCCATACCTCAACCTCTGATAATTGTGCTTGAGAGTCTCCTTGCCCATGCTCTACCTGGACACCACCTCCCTGCGATGTTCCCTCATCCCCATCTTGCTTTCTACTTGCCAACATCTGCCACCAGCCCATCGTCTCTTCTTGTAACTTTGCAAAAATCCCTTTCTCTCTATCTCTATCTCTGTCACTCTCGTCAATCTCTTCATTTATATTGTTACTAGGCTCATCATCACCATCATGATCTCCACCATTGCCATCTGCTGCTTCTCGTACCTCTGTCTCCTGCACCACCTCTACGTGAGAATTGCCACTGTCGGCTGCAACCTCAATGCAAAAACGCTCATTGCCTTCTACGACATCAATATAATCTCCTGCTGCAATAACCGCTTCACTCGCTGTCAACACAGTATTGGCTACGAGACTAGGATCTGTGAGCAGTTGACTGCGCTCAAGTACGACCCATTTGATTGGGCCTTCCTGGGCTATCGCATCAGAATCATCAATATCATTATTTACTTCACTATATCCGCCGTCATATTCACTACCATCATATTGCCTCATATCTTCCAATCCATCTTGCTCCACTGCCTCTCTGCTCTCCCACATCCTCATCAATCTCATTAACTCTTCTCTTGCATCTATATTGCCATCTCCATCATATTCACCACCATCATACTCTTCTGCACACTCGAAGTGGCACGGGTCTTCACCTCCATCCCCAAACTCTCGTGGTTCGTTCACAAAAGTTATGCCAAAGGTTTTAAACGCTTGCACCCCGATATCAAGACTCCGTTCATCTGGCTGATAGTGACCACTCAAGCGTGTTATATCAATGCACAGACGTTCATCTCCGTTGACAATAATTTCTGCTTCTCCTGCTGCTACCACCGGGCTTCCCTCTGTCAATACCGTATGCGCTATTGCATCTCCCCCCACCCACTGCGGAGCGAACAGCAGCTCTCCCTCTTCTGTTACCGCCCAGTTCAATTGTCCTGCTCCATTAGCCACTTGCCTAAATTCCGCATCATCCACATGCAGAGGCCGAACACCAGCCTCTCGCGCCGTTGCTAGTTCGTCCCCTAACTGCTCCCCTAGCCGATTTTCAAAGACATTCCATTCTCCTCTCTCTTCCATCCACTCCCTTACCTCTTCCATTCTGCTCTCTGTGAGCTGTTCCCTCTCACCTGGAGATCTGTCTCCTATGCCTCCATCCCCATCTGACCATTCCCGTGGGTTCAGACCCATCCCTATGAGAATTCCTGGCACGCGCTGGCGATGCTCCTCCTGAGCGATTTGAATACTCCCTCCTTTCCTCGGATTGGCTCCGGCTACCTCGGTCTGACGCTTGATATGCTGACCTGCCACTATCTGCCTCTGGCGACTCGCTACGGTTTCCTCCCCCATGACGGTGTCTGCCTAACAACCAGCCACCGCCACCGCCACCTCCGCCACCTCCTGGTGACCACCCTCCATCTCTTCCTGGTGACCACCCTCCGTCTCCCCCTGATGACCACCCTCCATTTCCTCCTCCTATCCAGTCTCCATTATCTGACATGACATCCTGTCCTTTTCTTCTCACAGTGAGAATACTGATTAGAAACTGTTATAAGATTAGAAACGTCTGAAGATGCATTCATCTAACTGACCATAATGGGCCAGTTCACATAAGATGTAATAACATCAATGATTAGTAAAAGAAGCTTCCCCCTATTTGGGGGAACAAGCAGGCATGCTCGCGCACAGCCACGCCGGCCATGCTCTGTCACGATATCTTCAAGCTCTTGTGCACAGAGCCTTTCACTAGCCGCATGGCACAAGCAACCTTTCAAGAAAATATGACATGCAGTGACAACATGCCTTTTTCCTAGAGGCATTCAGAGATGGCTGCAAAAAGTGGGGAGATATGAGCCCTTTTGATTTATCCTTCATAAAGAGATTATGATAGATTTTTGTCTATTTTGTCGAGTGGTTATTTTATCCATAATTACTAATTATAAGTTGATAGTACGGCTATCAGTATGAATAGGCAAATGGAGTAACGGATGAGCAGTGTACATTTTCCCTGCTGATAAATAGTTATGACACATATAGATTTTTGATCGTTCTTTGTGGTATACTCAAACCAATGGGTTGTCAAAGAGGTCCTCACCTAGAGGACTCGATACCCTGTTTCATGTGATTTTTGAGTGAGATGTTCTCGATACTTACTTCAGGAGGAAGAAATACTATGCACGCCAGAGAGACGGGCGGATCGTCGAACCAACATTCAGGTATCCCAAAGAATAGCACGGAAAAAACGACTCCAAGTTCAAATCAACCTGCTCGGGATCGTGCCAAACTGTCGGATAAATCTACGCCCAAAAGTCTTGGCTCGGGCAGAGGAGTGAGGCCAGATGATCGAGCCAGTACAAGTGATGGTTCTGGATTACAATATGATAAACATATGCTCAATTTAATGCAAACGATCATGCGTAAGGAACAGGATACGGCAGATCAATTGAAGCAAGCTAACCAAAAAATTCTAGAGTTGACTCAAGAGAGAGATAACCTGAAGAATACGTTGGGTAGTAGATTGAAGGAAGCTCTTTGGGGAAAGGAACAGCTGGCTAATCAATTGGAGCAGGCTAATCGGAAGATCGAAGAGTTGGCTAATCAACTGAAGCAAGCGAATTCTAGTGAAACGTCTTCTCTTCAAACAGAAGAAGCGAGTTCACCATCCATCTCTTCAAGTAAATCAGATGAAGAGAGAATACACAATTGGTTTGTGAGCAAGACTAGACCGTGGGAGATGGATAAAGGAAAATCAAAGTATAATAAAGATGATATAACTTGAGACGTAAAAGGATCTGGCCTGTGGGCCAGATCCTTTTTATGCAATTGTTTCACTCCAATCTTTTAATTTCTACTAGTGCTAGCTCCATCGGAGTACTGAGCAAGACGCGTCTCACTCTTCCTCATTTGATGCCAGCCTTTCCAACCTAACACAAGCGTCTCGTCGATCTCATTCTGGTTTTCTTGTATCCGAGACTTTTTGTAACTCTCAAAAGCAGATTTGCTAAGGTCAGGATTTTCTCTTTTAAAGTCACCAAAAGAGAGCTGATTGAGCGTACTACGTTCCGCTCTAAGTTCAGCAATATACCTATTGTATTCACTAAAGCGTTTCTGATTTTTGTTGTTTTTATAACATCCATAAAAACACTTTATTAGTTTATAGAGCCCAGTGAATGGATCATTCCCCCCTCCCCGCAAGCGCAGGACAGAATGGCCGTCATCTCTATGTTCTTGTTCATATGCTTGCTCCCCCACTTTTTGTTGCGACAACTCATTGTTAGCTGCATACGGATAAGTCTCCTGACGGGTAGCGAAATCACGTATTCCCCTATTAGAGCTAGCAGCACCTTTTGTTGGTAAATCAGGTCCTTGATCTCTCCCTTCGCGGGACTGTGATATTTCTTTGGTTGGCATATTTTCTCCTTTATAAAACATCGAAAAGTTTCTACATAAGAGAAACTAGAAGTTAGAGCTGCACTATCTGGCAAATGCACTCAAGATTTTGAGTACATTAAGTCCTCATCGAGATACCATCGCCATTTAATGCGGATGTACCAATTTAGAATCGATATATTTAAAATAACTTTACGAGGCAAAGTATGTCAAGTGTTCTCAAATTGTTCTATCTTGGTCTGTGTGCAAAATATCCATATCATAATTGCTAGCTAGGATGGGTTACTGAGTAGGTTTGCGAGAGGGAAAGCTTCTCTTCCTGCTTTTCCCTAGCCTATCAACTTCTTCCCTCGCTGGCAAGTTGAGAGGATCTCTTCTATCAAAACGTCAGTGCGATAAGGGGACTATCCGTCAAGTACAGTCTATGATATTATTGCTACCATGGATCAGAGCGATCAGAAACCCATAGAGGAGTTATACGCAACTGTAGTTGGGTATGTCCAGGGCGTAGGCTTTCGCTATTTTGTCGTGGAAAAAGCCCAACGTCTGGGCCTGCGCGGATATGTTCGCAATCGAGCAGATGGCGATGTTGAAGTAGTCGCTCAAGGGATGCGGCCTGCACTCGAAAACCTCCTCGTATTGCTGCGGCAAGGGCCATCAGCAGCCGAGGTCTACGAGGTTCATACAATTTGGGGACAACCGACGACACATATCAGCGGCTTCCACATCCGTTACTAGCGGATTGCCTATTTGCTACCAGACATTTGAGAAAAGGATCATGTCGATGATTGATCGAGAGACAGTACAGAATGTAGCCAGACTCGCCAGATTGGGTCTAAGCGAAGAGGAGATTGAAACCTTTAAAAACCAACTTTCCAGCATCCTAGGGCATATGCAAATTCTACAGGAGGCCGATGTGAGCGGTGTCTCCCCAATAGCGCACGCCTCACGCCTGACCAACATTACCCGTGAGGACATCTCACAGGCTTCCTATCCGCCAGAAGTTTTGCTAGCAAATGCTCCCGATCAGGAAGACAACTATTTGAAAGTCAATGCTGTGCTGGAGGAGGCATAGATGACCGAACTATATACATTGAGTATTCATGAGGCGGGAGAGTTATTGCGGCAGCGCAAAATTTCCGCTGTCGAACTGACTCAGGCCCACCTCGACCGCATTCGTGCAGTAGAACCCAAAGTCAAAGCCTTTACCTTGGTAACTGATGACCTTGCAATGAAACAGGCCAGAGAAGCGGACCGACGGCTAGCGAGTGGAGAGAACATTCACCCACTGACGGGTATTCCTATAGCGATTAAAGACGTGATTTGCACAAAAGACATCACCACAACGGCAGGTTCGCGTATACTCGAAAATTTCAAGCCGCCATACGATGCCGCTGTGATGGAGCGTCTTCATGCAGCGGGGATTGTGATGGTCGGCAAAACGAACATGGACGAGTTCGCAATGGGCTCCTCGACAGAACATTCTGCATTTTTCCCCACGCGCAATCCCTGGGACCTAGAACGCATCCCCGGCGGGAGCAGTGGTGGTTCAGCAGCAGCAGTAGCCGCTGGTATGGCAATGGGCTCTTATGGCAGTGATACCGGGGGCTCTATCCGCCAGCCAGGATCTCTCTGTAACCTTGTAGGTCTCAAGCCAACATATGGTCGCGTTTCACGCTTCGGATTAATTGCATTTGGGTCCTCTCTTGATCAGATCGGCCCCTTTGCTCGTAGCGCACGCGATGCCTCCATTCTGCTACAAGCTATTGCCGGACATGACTCACGTGATGCAACCAGTTCTTCTCAGCCAGTTCAAGACTATAGCGCAGCTTTGACAGGTAATATCAAGGGCTTGCGTATTGGCGTGCCCGAGGAATATTGGGTCGAGGGAACACAACCTGCCGTCGTCAAGGTCGTCCGCCAAGCCATTGAATGCCTGCGCGAGATGGGAGCAGAAATCAGTCCAGTTTCCCTGCCTCATACGAAATATGGCGTTACAGCTTACTATATCATCGCTCCGGCTGAAGCAAGTGCCAATTTGGCACGCTACGATGGAGTCAAGTATGGCTACTCCTACCGTGATACCAGCGAAATGTGGGAGGCCATGGAAAAGACACGCGAGTTTGGTTTTGGAGCTGAAGTCAAACGCCGCATCATGCTTGGCACCTATGCGCTTTCTGCCGGGTACTATGATGCCTATTATGTACGTGCGCAAAAAATTCGTGCCTTAATCGCGCAAGACTTCGAGAAAGCGTTTGAACACTTTGACGTCCTAGTCAGTCCTGCTTGTCCAACGGTTGCATTCAAGATAGGAGAGATCTCCGATCCCTACCAGATGTACCTGCAAGATGTCTTCACTATCCCTGCTAATTTGGCAGGTATTTGCGGTGTTTCGATTCCTGGTGGCTTTAGCGAAGGACTTCCTGTCGGACTACAACTGCTGGGAAACGTCTTCAAGGAAGATAGTATTCTGCACGTCGCTGATGCATTTGAACAAAGGACTGATTATCACAAACAGTGGCCCAGCAATCTCTAACAAACCGTTTGGGTGTCTAGAGTGAAAGCAACGGAGGTTGAGCGGATGGCTCATCCCACTCCCACATATGCAACGCTCGATGACGGGATTGCTTCGCACGCAATCCCGTTCTTTTTTGATTCTTCCAGTGTCTTCGGCACAGCTGTTGACAAGGTCGTCGCCTCACTTGGCGACTCAGTAGAATTGCTCGGTTTGGCAGAAGCACTTCATGGAGGTGAAGATATTCTCATCCTGCGTAACCGACTCTTTCAATATCTGGTCGAGGCACATGGCTACAGCGCCATTGCTATCGAGAGCAGTTTCCCTCGGGGCCACCTTGTCAATGAGTATCTGGCTGGTCGTGGCCCGACATCCTATGAGGTCGTGCAGGACAGCGGCTTCAGTCATGGCTTTGGCCGACTCGATGCCAATCGAGAACTGGTGGAGTGGATGCGACACTACAATGC